>CAXRBI010000088.1:0-27216 GCA_964229075.1 Alteromonadaceae bacterium
TATTACTCACGAAGCAAACGCGAAAAACAAGCGCTTGAAGCAGCTCACGAGCTTTTCGATCAAGATAAGCCGCAGGAAGCTATTCAATCCTTGCTTGCGATCACGTTCGACCCTAGCAACCGCGCAAGGGGTATGGAACATATCTTAAAAATTGGTAAGAACCACCTGCTTGACGTGGTGAACAGTCCGCTGAGATTTGAGCCATTTGAGTTTTACAATGGATTCCTAACCAGCTCTTACCCCACACCAGTTTTTATTCAGCAGTTACTAGATGCTGGCATGGACTTAAACCAACCGGATAATTTAGGTAAGGGCTTAGTTTTTTATGCCGCGGCTTCACACAATGCTCGATTACTTGAGTACTTATACAATCAAAGGTTTGACTTTGAGCCAACCAAAGGTGGAATGGACCCGCTTCACGTCGCGCTCAGCAACATTGTTAAGCACAGAATTCCTGAACATTTCGAGGCGACGATAAATCAACTTATGAAATTCCAACCTAAGATTGATAAATTTCACCTCGCTCAAATGAAAGTTCTGAGCATTTACTTTGCAAACACCTATCAGTCTTTGACGGAACGCTACCCTGAACTGCAAATAAACGACAAGATTGAACTGCCAAATGTTCGAGTTACCGGATGTGGATATAGAGTATAAATGGACTGTTTGAGGTCAGTAGCTAAATCTGCCGTTTGCGTTCGGCAAAGAGTCCGAGTAATACGAAGCCGCTGACCACAACCACCGCGAATGCGGCCGAGGACAAGCTTGCTAATTGAACTTTTAAAAGATTAGTTAACAACACGGTTAGAGCACCATAACCAAAGGTACAGACAACGACAAAAACAAAGGTTCTGATCACAAAGTGGGCATTGCCCACTTGTTTTTTGATAAAACGGTTAATGTCACCGCCGGTGATGACCAGCAGTGAAGCAATCAAAGCCAGAGCGATGTCAGCGGAATAAGGGCGCAGCAAACGCCCTAACTGTTGAAATAGCTCAACAATGATATCCACTAGCCGACTCCATGTTCGCTAAACAGATTAATCATGTCGTCTTCGGTCAACACAGCAACGCCGAGGTCTTGTGCTTTGGTCAGTTTTGAGCCCGCTTTTTCACCGGCGATCAAATAATCGGTTTTCGCTGATACACTACCAGACACTTTAGCGCCAAGCGATTGCAACACCCCTTTGGCCTCATTTCGTCCCATCTGGCTCAAGGTGCCGGTCAAAACGTAGGTTAGTCCCGTCAATGGCTGCTCATCATCCGACTTTTGTTCTATCGCTGGCCACGTCACACCAGCCGCAAGCAACTGCTCAATAACTTCCAAATTATGGTCTTCGCGGAAAAACGAATAAACGTAATCAGCAACCACACCACCGACATCGTTCACCTCAATCAATGCCTCCTTATCCGCTGCTTTGATCGCATCTAAGGTATAGAAATGGTTGGCTAAGTTTAAGGCCGTCGCCTCCCCGACTTCTCGGATCCCCAGGGAATACAAGAACTTAGGTAAGGTAGTCGTTTTCGATTGTTCCAGTGCATTAATAAGGTTCTCAGCGGACTTGGAGCCCATTCGCTCTAAATTGGCAACTTGCTCTTGATACAAAGCGAACAGGTCCGCAGGCGACTGGATCAGCTTTTCGTCAACCAACTGTTCGACAATTTTGTCGCCTAAGCCGTCTATATCGAAAGCTTTTCTAGAGGCGAAATGTTTAATCGCTTCTTTGCGTTGCGCTTCACAATAAAGCCCTGCGGTACACCTTGTCACAGCTTCGCCTTCCGGTTTTTCAACGTGCGAATCGCATACTGGACAAGTTTCTGGAAAAACAATTTCGCTGGCGTCTTCTGGACGTTTGTCGAGCACGACAGAAACCACCTGCGGGATCACATCCCCTGCTCGGCGGATGATCACAGTGTCACCAATTTTAATACCTAAACGTTCAATTTCTTCGGCATTATGCAAGGTTGCATTCGACACAGTTACGCCGCCGACAAACACGGGTTCCAACTTCGCTACTGGAGTAATAGCCCCGGTTCGACCGACTTGAAATTCGACGTCGTTTAAGCGGGTTATTTCTTCCTGAGCTGGGAATTTATAAGCAATTGCCCAACGAGGCGCACGAGCAACAAACCCTAAGGTTTGCTGAACATCAATGTTATTGACTTTGAGAACCGTACCATCAATTTCGTAACTCAGCTGCGAACGCTTTTCACCAATATCTTGATAAAATGACAAAACGCCTTCTACGCCAGTGGCTACACGAATTTCAGGACATACCGGGAGTCCCCATTCTTTGATAGCCATTAATCGGTCAAAATGCTTTTGCGGCAATTCATAACCGTCGCTGACGACGCCCATCGAATAGGCGTAGAATGCCAGTGGGCGCGATGCCGTGATCTTTGAGTCAAGTTGACGTAGGCTGCCTGCCGCGGCGTTGCGCGGATTCGCAAAGGTTTTGGAGCCTTGTTGTTTGGCGTTTTCGTTGAGTTTGGCAAACCCGGCCAACGGCATGAACACTTCGCCACGAATTTCTACCCGCTCTGGGTAGTCGTCACCACGTAAGCGCAGCGGTATTGACTTAATGGTTTTGACATTGGCAGTAATATTTTCGCCAACACTTCCATCGCCGCGAGTAGCCGCCCTCGTTAACACACCATTTTCATACAAAATACTGACCGCCAAACCGTCAAGTTTCGGTTCGCAGCAAAACTCAAAATCTTGCTGTGTTTTTAAACGGTCGTTAATGCGTTTGTGAAAGGCAACAAATTCTTCCTCAACCATGGCATTATCAAGCGACAACATTGGCACTTCGTGCTCAACTTGCTCAAATTTATCCAGCGCCATGCCACCCACTTTCTGGGTTGGCGAATCGTCTCTCAGTAGCTCCGGGTGAGCTTGCTCTAATCCCTGTAGCTCTCTAAACAGGCGGTCGTATTCTGCATCGGGTACGGTTGGCTCATCCAACACATAATATTGATAATTGAGCGCTTGAATTTGTTCGATAAGATCGGCGATTTGCTGTTGTACTGACATAAAAATGTTTGGTATTTGAATTAATCTAAGAGCAGTTTGTTGCTTTCTGAAATCAAAGGCAACCTTAACCGTAGCTAAAGTTACCAAACGGTGAATTTTGAATCACTGTTGGACTCGAATGGTCTCGCCTATTTTTAGGGTTTCAAAAGGGTAAGTTCCCACTTTACCCTCATCACGCAATCGATTTAGCCACTCGTAGGGTTCCATTGGCCATTCTGATGTCAGAGGAAAAGCGCCCCAATGCATACCGATACTGAATCGAGCTTGCACGTCCTTATGGATTTGTACTGCCTCTTCAGTATTTACGTGATATGTCTTCATAAAATGCCTCGGACCGTAGGCACCAATGGGTATCAACGCAATGTCCAATTGTTGATGCTGTTTGGTAATGTAATTGCCAATTTCAACAAAGTCCTTGTCGTTGTATCCGGTATCGCCAGCAAACCACAGCGTTGTACCGCCGGCATTAATCAACCAACTGGCCCAATGGGTTTTGTGCCTATCGCCTAACCCGCGAGCGGACCAGTGCTGAGATGGCAGCGCAGTAACACCGAAGCCATCCAGTTCTAACTTCTGCCACCAACGCAATTCTTGCACTCGAGAAGGATCTATACCGACGTCAACAAACCATGCTTTTAATCCGGATGGCACAAAGTACATAGGCTCATTACCCAGAGCACGGATGCTATTTTCGTCTAAATGGTCGTAATGGTTGTGTGAAATTACCACTGCATCAATCTTTGGTAACTGCTCAGGCATAAGCGCGGGCAAGGTATAGCGTTTCGGGCCGGCAAAACTGACGGGACTGGCTCGTTCAGAGAAAACCGGGTCGGTCAAAATGTTAACGCTGCCTAGTTGCAGTAGAAATGATGAGTGGCCAATCCATGTCACCTGCGATTGATTTGACTCAAGCTGGTTAATATCTACTATTGTTTTAGGGATCAAATCCGCCGCTTTTTCGTGGTCTGCCCATTGTTCTTCACCAAACCAACGCAGCTTTAAGAACGTCCAAAATGATTTGTTTGGGTGGTCAATGTGGTTGTTTACGTATATTCCCTGTTTGAAGTTAGGATCGCCTTTCGCCTCCTCGTCAGACCCAGAATTCGCTGAACATGCGCTTGTGAGCAAAACCCCCACCGTCAACAACATAACTGCATTTGTTCTCAACATTTTTCCCTCATAAAACACTGGTTCGGTGCGGCAGTAGCAGCAAAACCTTCAATTTTTTTCGACCCTAACACAAAAGGGGTCTACGCTTTAACTACCTACTACGTTAAAACTGTGACAAGTGATTAAGTTTATTTGTATTTTTGTTGGCTTGCTTGCCTGCTTCTCGGCGCAATCGACAACCATCAATGTATGTTACGAAGAATGGAAGCCCTATGCTTATATTGATGAACTGGGGAAAAAAACGGGCACGGTTCTGGATAAACTCAAAGCCCTATCTGGCCATCATCAGATAGAGTTTCAGTTTGAACAAACCTCCTATTCTCGTTGCGTCGAATACGTTCGTCGCGGCGTATACGACTTTGCCTTATTCACCAACGAAGAAGATGTCCTCTTCGTATTACCCACACCAATTACCACTTGGGATTTAACCCTAGTGGTGCACAAGGACAACTTAGATGTTCCACTATTTGATGGTAGCCGCCCAAGAACAGTGCTTATTTCTCACGAATACCAATACCCCAAACCTTTGATGAATAAACTGCTGGACGTCCCTTTTAAATTAAAAAAAACCAGCTATTTCGCCAGCAATCATAAAGAAATTAGACAATTGTTCAAAGACGTATTGGCAAAGGATGTCGACGCCATTTTGATTGATATAAACTGGGCCAACCTGATGATTTCTCAATTGAACTTACCACTGGCTCCGTTAGTCGCCCCGTTGCATTCTGAGCTCCAATACATAGGCTATAAGAACACCGATAAGAACAAGCTAGAAATCATGAAACGTTTCATGCAGGAATACGCAAAACCATAGCTTTTTTCAGTGCTAAATCTGAGTTAAAGTGGAGGTAGAAGTATGTCACTGAGTCCCTAGATGTTACCTGTATTAAACGTTAGCCAGCTCAAAAAGCTCGAAATTATTGCCCGTGTGGACATTTTTAAACCCTTGTCACTGCAACAACGCGAGCTGCTTCTACAGCGCACGCAAATATATAAATGCGCCAAGATGCAACTGATTCAATCACCTGAAGATCACAATACGCACTTATACATTCTCCTTTCTGGCTCTGCCGATGTTTATCGCAAAGACGATGTTTTACCGGTTGGACGAATCAACGCCGGAGAGTTTATTGGCGAAGGCAGCTTTATTTCGGGCAATTATAAAAGTGCAGCGGCCAAAGCGCGCGAGGAAAGTTTGGTGCTCTGTATCGATCAAGACACGTTGCATGGACTTCCCAGTGAGATGACCAACCTGATCAAAGACTCAATTATCAAGGGGATGGCGAAACGAATTGGTCAGCTAAGCGAAACCATTTCCAAATTGCAGGCAAAATAAAAGCTTCTAAAAAGAAGCTTTTATTGGTCTGTTTCTAACGCTTATTTACCGAGTATATTAAACAGTTTTTTTGCTATGTCGGTGTTGTCTTGAAAACCGACAAATTTGTCGGCATTTGGGCCAAATGCGTAAACTTGCACGTCTTCTGCGGTGTGTCCTGACGTCGTCCATCCGGTGTCGGTTTTCTTAGCCGTCAAGCCAACAAAAAGTTTTTGCACTTCTCTAGGTTCCGCGGATTTAGCAATCGCTTCGAGCTGCTTTTGCTCTTCTTTTTCCAGAGGTAAGTCGACATACTTATTCCAAAGTTCAAGCGGCTTTTCACCTTCCATGACTCTGACTGCAAACGACTCACCAGAAATTCGGATCTTGTGGACTGAATGTGCTAACCAAGAATACCCCTTACCAACGCCTAAGGTTAAACCACCAGTTGAGTGATCGGCGGTGACCACAACTGTGGTGTTACCATCTTTACGTGCAAACTCAACAACTGTCTTCAACGTGCTTTCAAAGTCTTCCATCTCTTTCATTGCACAAGCAATATCATTGGCGTGCGAGCACCAATCGATTTGACTGCCTTCAATCATCAAGAAGAAATTTTTCTTTGAATTATCTGCTAATTCCAGCGCCTTTTTAGTCATTCGAGTAAGACGTTTTGGTTGCTCATGAGAGTCCACTTCAAATGGTAAACCCTTTGGTGCAAACAATCCCATCGCAGGTAATTTGGTTAGTTTATCAAGGTCCGATAACGCATCAATATAGTCCACGTCTTCCTTTTTAAACTCAGCAACGATGTCACGGTTGTCGCGGCGATAATACTGAGTGCCGCCACCCAACATAATGTCGGATTTAATCTTACCGTTTATGCGTGTCTCAACGTACTGATCAGCAATTTCATCGTACTTGCGACGGCTATCGATATGAGCAATAAAACTCGCAGGAGTCGCGTGATTAATCTGAGACGTCGACACTACACCGGTCACCATGCCAAGCTTCTTGGCGCGCTCCAGCAGCGTCTCTTGATGTTCATGATCGGGGGTAATACCGATGGCACCATTGTATGACTTATGACCAGTAGCCAATGCGGTCGCCCCTGCTGCAGAATCAGTAACCAACGTATTGTCTGCTGGGTAAGTGCTGGCCATGCCGACCAAGTGTCGGTCAAATTCGGTTGGCGCAATTACGGTAGTGTCGCCGGTCACTAATTGCTTTTTGCTGGCTTTGTAATAACGATAAGCCGTGGTGTGCGCCGGCCCCATGCCATCACCGATTAAATAGATAATATTGTGGGTTTCATCCGTCGAGTTAGCGTAACTCATAGGCGCTAACAAAGCGGCAGCGACTACGCCTGCAACCGCTTTAATATAAGATTTCATTCATTTTCCTTACGTCAAAAAACAAGAAACACCGATTAACGGCGCCAATATGCCTAACATCACTCACAATGTCTATTAAAGGTGACCATTCCATCGCTTGATACAGGAACGATTGCAGACAGCTAAGCAGAAAAACTGCTAACTAAAGAGCATTCTGATCAGTTTCAGTATCAATACCTTCGGTCGCAATTTGTTGCTCTTGCCACTGCTGCCACTTATCCAATTTATCGAAATAATCATCCCAAACGCAGGGACAACAAGCGCCGCCACCACAACACTCACTCGGCAATGGTTTTTCTGGTTTTTCCATCGTTCACTCAGTTCACATTAGAAGCGTTAGTTTAACCCAAACAAGCGCACCATCGCGAGTGCTGATACAGGTCATTTTTGTAGATTGGTCGCTTTACAAAATTAGTTAAAAAAATCGACCATTCTGTACCCAAAATAAACAATCATAAACTACACTCTTATTCTGACAGGTCTGATGGATGTGTTTTTTGGACCGAGTCTGTTGCAGAGTTCAGTGGCGAATAAAACTAGCTGATGCAGGTCATTAACCTGCGCCGAAGCTCATCTTAAAGACAAAGGAATATGTATGAATAGGTCATCTCTTACTGCCCCAATAGAGGCTCATAAAACCACACAGCATGCCGCCAATGTGAAAGTAATGACTACGTTTGATCTGGAGCAACTGAAAAAGAGTAAACACTTAACGCCTGTTGCCAGAAAGCTACTTAATAGAGCAATCAACATGTATGGTTGGCAGCCCACCGCCATGAGCCCAGATGGCAATTTAGTTCGTTTAATGAGTGAAGATGGCGCCACCAGCGCAGTGATCAATATTGCCGAAGGTAAATGGCGGCAGCTACCGCCAATACCTCAAAGCGAGTAGAGCAGACTTTATTAACCAAAGATGGTTCGGAACAGCTGAATTGCTTGGTCCACACTTTTCCCGTTTTTAACTTCGTATACTAACGAGTCTCTGCGGCCTTTCAAATATTCAGGCAAGCTGGGATCTTCTAATCGGCGGTCTACAATTTGCTCTGCCGTCTCTTTACTGCGTTTGCGCCCACCGCCAGTTGCGGAGCGAACAGGTGCATTCGCGGCTCTGTTTTTTAACTTCAGGTAATTAGACTGCGACACTGTGTCCATGTCAGAGTAAAAAAATACGTCGACTAATGCAGCTCTGTTGCGCCAAAGGGCTTGTTCAGCTTCGCTCTCTGGCATGTCCTGACGCCACCAAGCGCTGCTGCGTAAAGTCTCAATCAACTCATCCCAATAATTATCGAAATCTTGGTTTGCCAGTTTTTGACAACCCAAGGCTTGACATAAAACATCCACTTTTTGCGCCGTAAGTGCGACAAACTGATCTGGGCGCCACGCCATTAACAACCGAGTTGCCGGAAACAGCGGTGGCTTCTCCAAACTCGCTTGACCGTCTAGGTCCGTTGCAAATATGTTGCTGTAAGCTTTAACAAATGCAGCATAGTGACTACGTTCCACTTCGCCTTGCTTTGGGATCTCCGCTAAGGCGGTAAAAAATTCATTTGCACGTTCAGCAAACAATTGGTGAAAGTAACGTGCACCTCTTGTCGAACCAAACCATTCAGCGTCAAACCCATACACCTCTGGATCGTGAGCAGCCGTGTGTTTACCGGCAAATATTAATCGGTCGAGTTCATTCCAATGGTCCGGCTCTATCGCATGGAGTCCTTCCAAGTAGTGCAGTAAAGCTTGTCGTTCGGCCAATGCCACTTGCTCTTGATGTTGCTCGATAAAAGCAGCAAAAATTGGCCATGGCGTTATTCGCAACATCTTCAGTTGGTTGAGACTGATGCCTTTTTGCAGCAACGACTGCAATTTCTTTACAATCGGTAGCTGTTCAGGCTCCAACAAATCAAAGTTCAGTTTATCTCGACACAATCGATTTAATTCGTTGCACCAAGACAAGAAGTCTTCCGGTCGATTTTCGACTTTGATGGCCATTAAGTTCAGGCTGATTTCTGTCGCTTGCTTTAAGATTTGTTGGTAGAGGGCATTATCTAAATCCGATAAAGCCATTTTTACAGGGGCACCGAGAAGTCGTCTCATTTGGGGTTTTACGTGTCGCTCTAGAGTTAAAAGGGCGCGCATAATACGGAATGAACAGCGATAAAGGTAGCTTTACTGATTTGTTTGCTTGTTTCTCCCACGAATTGACGGAAATAAACACAAAACGGTTACTTCTGCGGCACCGGGCAAGAGGAAACGCGCAGATACAAAAAAGCCCAAAACAGACGTTTGGGCTTTTTGACAGAAGATGAGTTTACTTCGTTAATGACAACATCAAGCTGTTTAAGCGTTTTACAAACGAGCCAGGGTCGTTGATGGTTCCGCGCTCAGCAAGTGTGGCTTGGTCCAACAGAACTTCAACCCACTGTTTATATTGCTCTTCGTCTTGAACTTGGTCAATGTGCTTAACCAATTCATGATCCATGTTAACTTCGAACACTGGCTTCACATCTGGAACTTCTTGACCCATTTGCTTCATCAGTTCAATCATTTGTGGGCTCATATCTGCATTGTCCGTGACGATACAAGCAGGTGAATCCGTCAAGCGGTGAGACACTTTAACTTCTTTCACACGCTCACTAACGGCGTCTTTCATACGAGCAACTTGAGACTCAAATTCCTTATCGGATTCTTCTTGCGCCTTTTTAGTCTCTTCGTCTTCTAAGTCACCTAAATCCAAGTCACCACGAGTAACAGAAACAAGTTGTTTGCCGTCAAACTCAGTTAAGTGTGACATCAACCATTCATCGATACGGTCATACATTAAGACAACTTCGATGCCCTTCTTGCGGAAAATTTCCAACGCAGGGTTGTTTGCCGCCGCTTCATAAGAGTCAGCAACCAAGTAGTAAATCTTATCTTGACCTTCTGGCGCACGTTCTAGGTACTCAGGGAAAGAAACGTTTTGAGTCGCATCATCGCCATGAGTCGATGCAAATCGCAACAATTTAGCAATTGCTTCTTTGTTAGCAAAGTCTTCAGCAGGACCTTCTTTTAGTACCTGACCAAACTCGTTCCAGAAAACTTGATAGTTTTCTTTGTCATTTTTGCCCATACGTTCTAACAACTTCAACACGCGGCTCGTACAGCCTTTGCGCAACGTTTGGGTGATTTTGTTATCCTGTAGAATTTCACGAGACACGTTCAGTGGCAAATCGTTAGAGTCAACCAAACCTTTTACAAAACGCAGGTAAGTTGGCATGAATTGCTCGGCATCGTCCATAATGAAAACGCGTTGAACGTAAAGTTTTAAACCGCGCTGTTTGTCACGATTCCACAAGTCGAACGGCGCCTTTTTAGGAATGTACAATAACGAGGTATATTCGCTGCTGCCTTCAACTTTATTGTGCGCCCAAGTTAACGGCTCTTCCCAGTCGTGACTGATGTGCTTGTAAAACTCTTTGTAATCGTTTTCTTCAATTTCTGACTTGTCTAACGTCCAAAGCGCATCGGCCTTGTTGATGACTTCCCATTGACCTTCGGTCGCTGCGATTTTCTCGCCATCCGGTCCTTCCGACTCTGGCGTGCCTTCTTTAAACATCTCAACAGGCGTGGAAATATGATCAGAATACTTCTTCACGATCGATTGCAGTTTGTGATCGTTGGCAAAGTCTTTTTCTTCATCGCTTAAGAACAAGGTAATTTCAGTACCACGAGACGCCTTGGTGATGTTCTCAATGGTGTACTCACCTTCACCTTCACTCGTCCACTCTACGCCGTTTTCTGCAGGCTCGCCCGCTTTACGAGAACGCACAACCACTTTATCAGCAACAATAAACGCAGAATAGAAACCAACGCCAAACTGGCCAATCAACTGCGAATCTTTCGCTTGGTCGCCGGTTAAGTTTTTGAAGAACTCAGCTGTACCCGATTTTGCAATGGTGCCCAAATGCTCAGTGGCATCTTCGACGTTCATGCCGATTCCGTTATCACTGATGGTGACGGTACCTTGTTCAGCGTCGAAGCTCACGCGAATCGCTAAATTAGCGTCGTCTTCGTATAATGCCGTGTTTGATAGCGCTTCAAACCTCAGTTTGTCTGACGCGTCTGCGGCATTTGAAATTAATTCTCTTAGAAAAATCTCTTTGTTCGAATACAAAGAGTGGATCATCAATTGTAATAGCTGTTTAACTTCCGTTTGGAAGCCGTGTGTTTGTTTACCTTGAGTGGCAGTCTCGGCCATTTTCAAGTCTCCTATTGCAACAATTTAGTCTATTCAACAAAAATTATGTGGAATAGATAGGTGCGCTTATCTCGTTTTCAAGAGGGAATGTTTTGAAAAGTGACAATTTGGCGAATGACTGAATAGAAATTCGCCAATTTAACTTAGAGTGATTTACGACCCATGATGGCGTGACTGATGGTTGACGTATCGACCATCTCAAGTTCGCCGCCGACCGGAATACCATGGGCAATACGAGTGACTTTGATTGCTTTTTCTCGACAAATATCTGCAATGTAGTGACTTGTTGCTTCCCCTTCTACCGAAGGGTTCAGGGCCAATATCACCTCTTCGATGTCTTGCTCAGACAACAAAGTCTCGAGCTGTGTCATCCCGAGATCACTGGGCCCGATACCATCAATTGGTGACAACACACCGTGTAGCACAAAATATAACCCGCGGTATTGACCACTTTGTTCAACCGCTGCTAAATCCGACGCAGTTTCAATGATACAGAGAGTTTTGTCTTCTCGACGTTTGCTGTTATCGCAGATATGACATAGGGTTTGCTCGGTGTAATTTCGGCACTGCTTGCATTCGCCAATCTGCTCCATCGACTTTGCCAGCGTTACCGCCAACTCCGAGCCTGCTGAGCGCTTTCTTTGCAATAAATGGTATGCCATCCGTTGTGCAGTTTTACTGCCGACACCGGGTAAACACTGCAGTTGTTCAATTAATTGTTCTAATAAGCCTTGTGACACGTCTTTCTCAATGAGGCAGAAATCAATGGCTGTACTTTACCAAAACTCCGCCAAGATGAAACCAAAGGATAGCGAATAGTTTTTCTAAATTCGCTATGAAATCAGTCCCATGTGCTATACCAATACTATTCACTCTTTGTTCGAAAAAACTGGGTCGACATGAACAACCGCTCTATTTTTGCCAAGTTTGTCGCGGAACTTAGGCGCCGAGACGTTATTCGAACAGGTGTAACTTATATAGGCGTTAGCTGGCTCTTACTTCAAGTACTTGACGTTGCCTCACAAATGTTGATTGTCGATGTTATCGTTGGCACTTTCACTTTTATCTTTCTCATGTGTCTGTTTCCTGTCGTACTTTACGTCTCTTGGCACTTTCAATTCACTGGTAAAGGCTGGATTAGAACCGCAGAAAGCGATGTTGACTCGGATGGAAACGTTATTCCACCCGGGAAACCCGGCTGGGGAAGTTGGTTGGGCGAGGACACCGCCTTGCCACGGGAGGTTCTTGTTACTGAGAGAGCCAAGTTGGCTGCTTCGTCTAAGTTCGAATTTGACGCGCCAATGACGGCGGAAAAAGTGTATCTATCGATGCATGGCACTTAAAAGACCGGGCAAATTAAAAAGCCCGGTTGAGCGCTTTCGATCAACCGGGCTCCATTCACACGTTACTTAAAGAATTATATTTCGCCGCGACGTAGCACCAATTCGCCTTTAATCTCATTGGCTTTTTCTTCCGTTAAATCGTATTTCCACATGACGATAATGGCCATCAATGCGGTGCCCGCAGGTATCACAATGTCAGCGATTCGAAGATTGGTCATCGTCTCTACCGATTGAGTCGCAGCGCCCGCGTCAAAACCGACAAACTTAAGAACCACACCACCGAGCACTAAAGCCAAGGCTTGGCCCAGTTTTACCATCAACCAGTAAATTGCTCCGAAGGTACCTTCTTTGCGTGGCATGCCATTTTTCAATTCGTCTAAATCGCAAACGTCAGCTGTCATACTCATCATAAGGGTAAATAAACCGCCTATACCAAACGACATCAATGGGATAGGCATAAAGATCATCCAAGGGTTTTCTGGGTTAAAGCCATACCATTTAAGTGCATAGCCAACGATGGATAAGCCAGTCGAGATGATAAAGGCATTACGTTTCCCCCACTTGTTCGCCATCCAGCTCACCACAGGAATCACAAGGAATGCGGTCACTACAGCGCTGATGGTCGAGAACCAAGCTGGCCATGTACCTGTCGCACCGTAATCGCCATTGAACATATGGAACACAATGATGAAGTAACTAAACGACGCTACCAGTTGGAAGCCGTTAAAGATCAAGAACGTGGCTGCACACAACTTAACAAAGGCAGTGTTTTTGAAGGTTTGAATAATGTTTCTGACAACACCCACCAGGTTGGTCCAGAGGGTACCAAACGAAATCTCAGCGCGGTTTTCAATGTGGTCGCTATCAATACCTTTGCAGAAAAGTCCCGGCATCAAGCCCAGAATAATACATCCTCCAGCGACATACAGGGACAAGGTTTGCACCCCTTCCGCCTGACTTGAGAACAAATCAGGGTCGGCGATGAGTACCCAGAACCAAGGCACTATCATCCAAGCAATTTGCCCCATGAACTGAGAAAACGCCATCAATCGCGTGCGCTCGTTGTAATCAGAGGTAATTTCGTAGCCCAGACCCACAAACGGTGTGGCATACATAGTATTACCAATGGTGAATGCCAGTGAGAACAACAAGAAGTACCAGAAGGTGTACTGTTGCGACCACTCAGGGTCGAGCTGCCACATAAACGCAAAAAAGGTACCGCTCAAAATCGCACCAATGACAATGTAAGGACGTCTTCGTCCCCACTTGGATTTGGTGTTGTCTGTAATAAAACCCATGATTGGATCGGTCAAGGCATCGAACAATCGAGGTAAGCCCCCTAACAAACCCGCCAGAACTGGGTCAACGCCAAATGCTGTGATCAAGAAAAACGCAAAAATCCCTAACGATGCCGGCAGCAAATTCAGCACTAACGTGCCGGTTCCATACGCTGATTTTTGGCCGAACGACACGCGGTCACGAGACGCGATTTCAAGTTGCGACATAATCCACCTTTTAAATCCAATTTAGTCCGAAAAAATCTACTCTATGTCATTTGCTTATTGATTCGAGCAAAATGAGCCGACTTGTCCTCTTGAACAAGACGACACGGACTTTTTGTCGAAACTCTGCTCGAAATCGGTGCAATCACGCTTTCTTATGCCTCAACTTTGCCATCCTTTTTTTCCTCACGTCGTTGCCGTATGACACAGTTAAAAAACCTTCTAAATCCCACTTTTATCGCGTTTCACGACCGCTTAATCGCCGCTCGAGTCCACCTTAGCTCGTTTCATTTGCTATCGCGCTGTGGAGACTTATTGTGCCGTTATATGCATTTTTTGTAGGGCGAATCACGCCTGCGCTAAAAAAACAGATTTATGGTTTCGATAATGATGAAGAAAACAGTCACTCGCGTTTGTTTAGTTGCTGCCCTTGGGGTCAGTGTCTCGGCATGTTTTGGCGACAACCAGAATCAATCACCCGAAGTGGAGACAACTGTGCACGCAGAACAACCGATAAATCTGTTAACGACTAAGGTGCCCTTCGCCAATCGTTTTGCACAAGACGTGGTTTGGGCGGTCAACCTCGGTGGCCAAGCCTATAGCGCCAGTTACGGTCTCGAGTTTGAACAAGGAGCAGCGGTCAGTAGCTTACCTATTGGTGAAGTCGATAGCATTTTGGGGTCGCAAGATTCGGGGCTTTATCAAACGTACTTCGAGGGTGAATTTGAAATCTCCCGAGCGCTGCCGAACGGCACTTACGATATCACCTTCTTGTTTGCCGAGCCGGAGGAAACCGCAGTGGGAGACCGAGTCTTCGACGTTTATGTCAACGGCAAGGTTGAGCTGGAGCGCATTGACATTCGAGGTATGCGCGATGGCAAAGTGAAATCGGCACTTGACAAAACAGTACAGAAAATCGCTGTCGATAACGGGCGTCTCGACATCAAGTTGGCAGCGCTGAAAGGTAAACCTGTTATTTCTGGATTAATAATACGCCGGTACCAAAACGACAGCCAACAATGGCAAATGGTATGGAACGACGAGTTCGATTACAGCGGCCAACCAGATCCAAGTAAATGGTCATACAACGAGTGGCCGGCGCGCAAGGTTAACGACGAAGACCAAGTTTACACTTCAAGAGAAAAAAACGTTCGCGTTGAAAACGGCAAACTGATCATCGAAGCCCACAAAGAACAATACGATAATGGCGAATATACTTCGGGACGAATCCACACCCTAGGTACAGCAGACTTACTTTATGGCCGCATTGACGTTCGCGCCAAGTTGCCCGCTGGCCGTGGCACTTGGTCCGCCATTTGGATGTTACCTTCAGATCCCTACAAATATTCAACAACGTGCAAACCCAATGAAGACTGGCAAGGCAGTCAGACTTGCGATGCTTGGCCAAATTCCGGCGAAATCGACTTAATGGAGCACGTCGGATTCGACATGCACAACGTACACGGTACGGTGCACAACAAAGCGTACTACTGGATCAACTGGGAACAACGCAAAGGCGCAATCAATGCACGCAATGTCGACGAAGAATTTCATGTATACAGTGTGGAATGGTCGCCCGAACACATCACCGTACTGATGGATGGCACCCCCTATTTCACCTACATCAACGAACACACAGGGTGGCGCGCATGGCCGTTTGACCATCCATACCATTTAATTCTCAATCTCGCGATAGGCGGCATGTGGGGCAGAGCTGGCGGTCCAATCGATGACAGCATCTTCCCTGTACAGATGGAAATTGACTATGTCCGGTTCTTTACCCAATCGTGATATCTGTGCCGTCAGATTGAATCAAAACAGACTTTAACTCGGAGTGAGTAATGCAAACTTCAGCTAACCAAAATCAACAAGTAACAGGTAATTTTGTCACCCTAAATGGCGAACGATATTACGCCATCAACCATGTCGACAACATGGCCCCGTTTTTCATCAGTTTGATATCTGATAGTGACCATTGGCTTTTTATCTCGTCAAATGGCGGCTTAACCGCTGGCCGAGTGTCGCCAGAAACCGCTCTTTTCCCGTATGAAACGGCCGACAAAATTCATGACAACCACCCGCATACCGGTTGCAAGACGCTGATCCGAAAGTCTTCAGCCAATGGCACTGCGTTATGGGAACCGTTCAACAAAGAACATCAACACCGATACAACGTCAGCCGCAATCTTTACAAAACCAACTTAGGTCACAAACTTTGCTTTGAAGAGATCAATCACGATTTAGAACTGACGTATCGTTACTTTTGGGAGACCAGTGATAAGTTTGGATTTGTCCGCCACTGCGAGCTAGTCAACAGCAGCAGCTCTGAAGCCGATGTTAGCGTACTCGATGGCTTCCAAAATTTATTGCCCGCTGGTACACCAAGATACACACAAGCGAATTCCAGTAACTTGGTCGATGCCTACAAGTGGACAGAACTCGAGCCTAACTCTGGCTTAGGTATCTTTAGCCTGTTCTCTGGCATCACTGACCGTGCTGAACCTTGCGAGTCGCTTCACGCCAACACCGTATTTAGCTTAGGTCTAGAGCGCACAAAGGTATTACTAAGCAATGAACAAATTGAGGCTTTCAAGCTCGGCCAAAACGTTGAGCAAGACTCCGTAGTTAAAGGCATCCGAGCGGCCTATTTAGTTCAATTTGAAAGCCTAATTGCGGCGAACAGCAGTAAGAGCTATCAGTTTGTCGCCAACATAGAGCAAAGCCAGGCACAGATAGTTGAGCTGCTTCACGCATTGGATACACCTGATGCTTTGATGACTGAAATTCAACAAGACATTGCCGCAGGTGGCGACGGTTTGGCGCGCAAAATGGCAGCAGCCGATGGCTTTCAATCGACCGAAGAGGAAACCGTCAGCGCCCATCACTACGCGAATGTCCTATTTAATGTCTTAAGAGGCGGTATTTTCGACGACCAATACGTTATTTTAAGCTCGGATTACATCCGTACTATCAAGCACTTTAACGCTGATGTGTATGAACAACACAGTACCTGGTTGCATCAGCTAGCAAATACGATTAGTTACAACGAATTGTTAAAGCAAGTCGACGAAATTGGTTGTCCACAGTTACAACGCCTGACCATGGAATATTTGCCAATTACCTTTGGTCGTCGCCACGGAGATCCGAGCCGCCCTTGGAACCAATTTGAAATCAAATTGCTTGACGACGAGAAACAAAAGATCCTGTCATATCAAGGCAACTGGCGTGACATTTTCCAAAACTGGGAAGCACTGACCTTCAGCTATCCAGAGTTCATCGAAAGCGTTATTGCTAAGTTTGTCAACGCTTCCACGGTCGATGGCTACAACCCTTATCGCATCACAAAACAAGGCATCGACTGGGAAGTGGAAGAACCTGATGATCCGTGGAGCTACATTGGCTATTGGGGCGACCACCAGATCATCTATTTGCAAAAGTTGTTGGAATTGAGCCACCAATTCCATCCAAACAAGTTGACTGAATTACTGCGCAAAGATGTGTTCAGCTACGCCAACGTGCCGTATCGCATCAAATCCTTCGCAGATATCAAACAAAATGCGAAAAGCACAGTGACCTACGACAACGCATTAGCGGACAAAATCGACGAGGTGGTTGCAAGCAAAGGCGCCGACGGCAAACTTATTTTGGACCAAAGTGGCCAGGTGTATCAGGTTAACCTGATTGAAAAACTCAGCGTTGCGCTATTGGCTAAATTGGGCAACCTAATTCTGGGTGGTGGCATCTGGTTAAACACTCAGCGGCCAGAATGGAATGACGCCAACAATGCGTTAGTTGGACAAGGCGTGTCTGTTGTAACCCTTTGCTACATGCGTCGTTACGTCGAATTCATGTTGCAACTACTTAGCACCGAAAAAGGTCAGGTATCAGTCTCATCAGAAGTCGCGCAGTGGCTGCAAGGTACTCGAGCGACGCTGGCCAATGCCAAGGGTTTGATTGCGAGTGACGAGGTCAACGATGAAAGCCGTTTTCAGATCACGAACCAGCTAGGAGAATTGGCCTGGAGTTATCGCGATACGGTTTATCAGCAAACCGGATTCAGCGCCAAAGAAGGCGTAGAAGTCAATGAAATCATCGACCTGTTACACAACGCGAAAGTCGCGATTGATTACACCATCGCACAAAACCAACGCCAAGATGGCCTCTACCACGCGTACAATTTATTGTCTTTGAACGACGACCGTTTAGAAGTTGACTACCTATACCCGATGTTGGAAGGTCAGGTCGCCGCCCTGAGCTCTGGCGCTTTAGATGCCCCAACGGTCAACAACGCCCTAGACGTGCTGTTCTCGAGCGACGTGTTCCGCCCAGATCAGCACACCTTCATGTTATATCCAGACCGACAGTTGCCTTCATTTTTAAACAAAAACAAAGTGCCTGCTGAGCTGGCTGACAACAATGAACTGATTGCGGCATTGTTACAGCAGGACAACCAAACGATTGTGGTCAAAGACGCCAATGGCGACTGTCGTTTCAATGGCAAATTGACCAACGCCGATAGATTGCAAGAAGCGCTCGCCGCATTGCCTGCGGAACTGCAAATGGCGGTAGAAAAAGACCGTGGCGAGATCTTCAAGATTTACGAAACAGTGTTTAATCACAAAGCCTTTACCGGACGCTCTGGCGGCATGTTTGGCTTTGAGGGACTGGGTTCAATTTATTGGCACATGGTCTCCAAGCTACTATTGGCGGTACAGGAATGTTACTTCGATGCCATTGATAACAATGCAGATGCAGACGATATTCAACGACTGGCCAACCATTATTATCAGGTGCGCCAAGGCATCGGCTTCAATAAGACCCCGAACGAATATGGCGCTTTCCCTGTTGATCCGTATTCTCACACTCCAAAACACAGTGGAGCCCAGCAGCCAGGCATGACAGGTCAGGTAAAAGAAGAAGTACTGACACGTTTCGGCGAGTTGGGTTTACGAGTACGACACGGTCAAGTCAGTGTTCAACCTTCTCTTCTGCGTGTTAGAGAGTTCAACACAGACGCTAAGGCATTCCGATATCTGAATATTAATAACGAGTGGCAAAATCTGGAATTAGAGCCAAACTCATTAGCATTTACTTGGTGCCAAGTACCGATTGTTTATCGTTTGGTAGAGACAAAGCCGGGACTGACTCTAAATACTAAGTCGGGTCAAATGACGTCGGATGCGTTGTTAATTGACAGCGAAATGGCGCAGTCCTTGTTCAAGCGCGACGGCGTAATCGAAAGCATCTACGTGGACATTCCGCGCGACCAATTATCGTCAATTAAATAGGAATTTGTGATGTCGAGTTTAAAACGCAAATACATGTCACTCTCTGGCATAGAAGTAGCCAATCTGAGCGAAGCGGAAATGAAGCTGCAAGCAAAGCAGATTCTAGACAACAAGATACACGGTATCTCGTTCAGCCCTTATGGCGAAGGCCAAAAACCCGGTGACGAAGTCACTGCTGAGGCCATCAACGAACGTTTGTCGGTGATTGCCGATAAAGTTGGTTGGATTCGCTGTTTCTCGACCACACGAGGTAACGAACAAATTCCATCATTGGCCAAAGCTAAAGGGTTAAAAACCTTAGTCGGTGCTTGGTTAGATGACGATTTAGAAAACAACGAAAAAGAAATTGAAAACCTGATTGAGCTGGGTCGTCAAGGACTGGTCGACGTCGCTGCTGTCGGTAACGAAGTACTTTTGCGTGAAGAGTTAACAGAAGAGCAACTGATTGATTACATCCAGCGAGTGCAAGCAGCACTGCCTGGCATCGAAGTTGGTTACGTCGATGCGTATTATGAGTTCGAAGACCATCCAAAAATTACCGAGCAATGCGACGTCATCTTGGCGAACTGTTACCCGTTTTGGGAAGGTTGCGCGCTGGAGTATTCGATCATCTACATGAAAGACATGTTCCGCCGGGCAACAAAAGCCGCTAACGGTAAACGCGTGATCATCACAGAAACTGGGTGGCCTGACCAAGGACCGAATGAATGGGGCGCGGTGCCAAGCGAATTAAACGCCATCAAATATTTTGTCGGCACTTATCAATGGGCTGATGAAGACAATATTGACGTGTTCTACTTTTCTGCATTTGACGAAAAGTGGAAAGTCAAAGACGAAGGCGGCGTTGGCGCTCACTGGGGTCTTTGGCATGCCAACGGCACCTACAAATTTGACTAGTCAAAGTCAGCAACAACAGAGCAGTACATAATGAATAATAATAATTTAAAATTTGCCGCCGCTATTTGTTACAGCGGCTACCGCGAGGGGCAAAACCCAAGAGAAGGCATTTATCCTAGTCACGAGGAAATTAAGCAAGACCTGCTGATTCTTCAAGGTCACTGGCAATACCTCAGGCTATACGATTGCGGTCCACACGCGCAACTTGTGATTGATGTGATCCGTCAGGAGCAACTTGACTTTAAATTGATGCTTGGCGCGGATATCGGTGCAGAGCTGATTAACCCAGGATGCCCTTGGGGCGCACAATACTCCGATGAAGAACTGGCGGATAACCGTGAAGCGAATGAACGTCAAATTGACAAACTGATCGCTTTGGCCAACCAATACCCTGAAATCATCGCGACTGTGTCTATCGGCAACGAAGCCAGTGTAGATTGGACAGATCACTTAGTGCCAGTCGAGCGCTTGGTGTATTACGCATCAAAAGTGAGAGCCAATGTCGCGCAACCTGTCACATTCTGTGAAAACTATGTCCCTTGGACCCAAAAACTTCAGCCACTGGCCGAAGTTTTGGACTTCATTTCGATTCATACCTACCCAGCTTGGGAATACAAAACAATTGAGAGCGCGCTTGAGTACACCAAGGAGAACTACCAAAGTGTTGCAAACGCCTACCCAGACAAACAAATAGTGATCACCGAGGCCGGTTGGACAACCCGTTCAAACGGCCGCGGCATCGAATGCTGGAATGCATCGCCTGAATTGCAAGCCCTGTACTACCAACAGTTGCAACAATGGAGTGAAGAGAATCAAATCACTACGTTCTTTTTTGAAGCGTTTGACGAGCCGTGGAAAGGCTCTGAGCACGAAGACGAGCCTGAAAAACATTGGGGGTTATTCTACGTCGACCGAACCCCAAAACTGGCAATGAAAGCTCTAGCTTAAACCTTTTTGTTGAGAGTGAAACCGCCCCAAAGCCCAACCAACGGGGCGGTTTTTTATTCCATACCTAAAGACTTACTTCCCCACCAAGGTTTTGATGGTTTTGACCACTAACTCGCGATCAGCGATGTGCAGTTGGTGACTGGTCGAATCCGAATACACCACCCGACTTTTGCTTGATAAGCTTTTAAAATAATCTTCCGCGCCCAAGAACAGCGTATCCATTTTACCGGCAACATCCTCTGGCACAAACGGTGGATCGTATTTGTCTTCTGTTTGCTTCGCTCGGAGCACAATAACCGGCTTGTTTCCAAAGTTTTGAGCTTTTGCCAACAGCGCATGACTCTTCATATGATCAACGTTCTCCGGCACTTTAGCAAAAAGCGGATCGTGAACACTTTGTTCGAAGTTAAAATAGCGCTCTAAGGTTTTGTTGTCTGTTTTGAAGTTTGCCGGCCAGCGAGTGCCCATCGTATAAAAATAGCCAAACGGCGGCGGATCGATAAACACCGCGCCAAGCACTTCTTGTGGGTACAGATTGTGGTAGGCATTGACCACATAAGATGCATATGAACCGCCGGCAAAATAATATGGACCTTTTACGTCGGCAGCATCGAGCAATCGATGTAAGCGTTCAGCCATGTCATTCACAGTAAAGGGAACTGGGCCTTTTTCACTTTTACCTAAGCCCGAACGGTCGTATAAACAAACACTAAACTCATCTTTAAGTTGTTTGATGTTATCTAGCCACACACCGTCTGAGCCCCAGCGACCAAAGCCTTGCTCCAAGATCAATTGTGGCTTGTCGTTTTGATAACACTCTAAATACAACTTAAACCCACCAACATCATACATCCCCGATTTTGTTGGTTTAAGGCCGGTTTCAGTGGCATATGTTCCAAAACTTAGCAGCAGAGGAAGCACCCATTTTGCAAGTCTCATTTCAATTTCCTTTTGTTGTTACAATGTCTATTTGTCACCGCAAACTTAAGTATACAAAGACACGTTCAAACTTATGATTTATATCTGTTTTAACAAAGTAAACGGTGTTGTGCTAGCACGCGGGTTGGTTTGGCGTGGACAGAAATGTAACAAAAAAAAACAATGGTGACTGGATAATAGATGACTCGCGCTATTTGAGCTCTGTCAGCGATAGATATGGCACCTTAGTGCTGTTTTTGTGTCGCAGTTTTTAAAGGGAGGGAACTTTGTTGCCTCAAAAGCACCGGCAATGAACTCAAACTCGCCGGTGCTTAATATGGCTGTGCTATCGTTTTACAGCGACTCTAAGAATTTGAGCAATGCCTGCTGCTGGGCATCCTCCAATGCTTGATAGGCCAATTTCGCGGCTTGTCCTTCACCACCGTGCCACAAAATAGCTTCTTCGATGGTTCTAGCACGACCGTCGTGTAAATAGCCAACTCGATTGATGTCATCTGCGCTTTGCGCTAATGACACACTGTCGTTAGCTTTTTCATCTCTTACCATAACATCTGCCGCGTGGCCTAGTCCCCAGAGCGGCGCAGTGCGCCATTCGGCGCCTGAGGCATTACCATCGGCCAAATTGTCGGCCAAACCTTCACCCATATCGTGCAGTAACATGTCAGTATATGGGTAGATAGTTTGACTACGCAGTTCCGCCATAGGGTGGAAAGCAGATGTGGTATAGCTCGGACGGTGACAGTCTGCACAACCTATTTCGGTAAACAAATTCTCACCTTCAACATCGTCGTAATCACGGCGTGCCGGAACCCCCAACAACGCAATATATTTAACCAATTTATTGAGGTTTTCATCGTCAATTTCAGCACCACTCTCGCCACAGCCCGATTGCTCAGAGCCACAATCCGGAGTTGGCATCACCGACGACGTAACCCCAATGTCGGTGTTAAATGCAGCGGCTACTTGATGCAATAAACTGGCGGTACTGGCTTTGTAGCCAAAACGGCCCAGACGTTTGTCGCCGGTCACAGGATCAGTAACTTCCGCCGCACGGCCCGAAATACCATCGCTATCGGCATCATTGCTGTCGACCCAAGCCAGAATATCGGCTTCTGGAATCGCTTCTAATAAGCCCAAACCGACCAGCTGCGGGGCAATACGAGCAGAGAATTGCGTTGGCGTGCCGCCAGTGAAGACGTAATTTGGCGATCGTAAGCCATTTTCCAGTTCGCTCCACATTCCCAATGTGACGTTGCCCTCTGAAGTTAACCCTGAGACGTCGTCGGCCATTTCAGGCTGTAAAACTCGGCCCTTGAGCGGATCCGGCTCACCGTTCTCATCGCCAATTTTGAACACCCACTTGTCCAAACTGCCACCCACATCGGCCACTAAAGCTCGGCCATTGCGAATATGACAATTGGCGCAAGATTGGTTGATGTAATGTGGTCCTGCTTTGCCAATCTGCTCAGTCCAAACAATGTTGTCATCGCGCTCATCGTGTTCACCGGTTTCAAAGTCGGTGTGATGGACACGGCGCCCTTCGACCCATGGCTGCGCGTTCTCGGCGCTCATGTTTGTTGCCATACCCATAAAACGCCCTGCTGGCTCTTCACTGTAGTTATAACCCAAAGTGGTGTCGCCACCAGAGAGGCCTTTGCGTGCGATAGGGTAGCTGTCGTCAAACTCACTGCGATCCCACTCAAAAGGATGCACACCCGGTTGGCCGGTTAGGTATAAAAAGGTGGTGCCATAATAGTTTAATCGCGTGCCCGCTGGCGGTGATAGCAAGAACTGGCTGGCTTCAAACTCCATCCGACGGCCCGTCGTCAATGGAATAATTGGGCCATTGGATTGCCACTCATCAACAATATCCAAGGTGTATTTAAACTGATGTCCTTCCTCACTGACTTTTTCGAAATTATCATCCCAAGTACCCCGGCCAACATAGACAGTACCGGTTTCATTTGGGTTAACTTTTTCTTCTTCTTTTTGCGGATTAAAATTGAACTGGCCTGTCGTTGTTAAGCCGTTGTACCAAACGCGAAATTCGCGAGCGCCTAGTTCAGCCTCAGTGATCCACGTCACCTTAATTAAACTTTGACCCAATGGCGTATAATCTTCCAATTGAATTCGCGCAGTACGGTATTCCCAGTAATGCGCCAAGAAATGATCGTAGTGATCTTGGAAAGTAATGTCTTTGGCATGGCGGTCTCGGCCGCGGTCGGCTAATCTCGTTACTGCGACACCATCCTCTCGCCAAAATGAAGCGATCGGCGCTAATTGCGTAGACTCGTTGTACAAAGCCACAAAATCTCCTACTAGCCCCAGCTCAACAATGTGCCAAACGCTGCCATCACCATTGGTGTTACCCGGGTTTTGATCCCCCGCATAAAAATACAATGGGCGGCCGTTGTATGTGACTTGTTGTGTACCATCGGTTCGAGTAATCGTAGCTAGACTGGCAACGCCAGATGCCTCATCATCCGCTAGCAGTAGCGGCGGCCAATTTGTCGCGCAGCCGTCGTAACAGCTACTACCGTCGCTTTCTAAGTCGCTATCAAAAACATAAAGGGTAAAACCTGGCTGGCTACTGTCTGCACCGCCGACCAAGATATTGTTCGCCGCGGCAACTTCATTGAGAGGTTCAACAACGGCACAGCCTTGAGCGTCTACGCGAGCTTGCGCTGGTGTTTCTGGGCAAGTGTCGACACTGTCGTCGACGCCGTCTGAATCGGAATCTGGGCAGCCGTTATTGCCAACACTCGCACCTGTTTGTGTGGCTGGGCATACATCGCTGCCATCGGCCACGCCATCGCCGTCGGCGTCAGCAATGGCATTAAACTCAATCCAGTTGAGGTTAAAATCTCCGCCGAGAATGGTAAGTCGCAATGTGTGTTGTCCACTAGACAGTTTCAAACTTCCAACATCGACGGTTTGAAACGCCTGCCAACCGCCAGTATTTGGCAGAGTTGGTGATTCCAACGTTTGCCCGTCTACATCGAGCCTAAACTGCCCGCGCCCTACTTCTGATGCGACACGAGCATCGACACTGTATGTCGCCGAAGACACATCAATAGTGTACTCCAACCACTCACCAGCAACGGTCCAGCCAAGGTTGTATTCGCCTCCCGTATCGCTGGTCGCTTCGAAATCGACATCGTCATTGCTGAACTGCCCGCCATTGTTACCTACGTCTGAGTCTTCAAAATTGTTGTAGGATTGGGCCTGAACTCTTAATGTTTCAACCTCAACGGCCGCCGCAATAACATTCACAGTGCGCGTTAATGTGGTTTGATTGCCCGCCGCATCAACAGCGGTATAAACCAACTCATATACACCTACGGTCGCAGTATCCACACTGCCGGTGACACTGACTTACAGTGTGCCATCTATATTGTCGCTAGCACTTGCGCCCGGATCGGCAAAAGCTTGTCCCTGTTCAAGCGTTATGCTTGTTTCACCCGCCAGCGTAATGACAGGTGCTGTAGTATCAGGTTGTGTTCCTGTGCCAGGAGGCTGAGTTGGAGTAGTAACATCCGGCTCGCCTGAGCCGCTACAGGCCGCCAACGTTAAGCTTAACATTAAGGTTAACGCCCTGAATTTATTATTGATTTCCATAGTTAGCTCTGTTGTTCATAAAACCGGAGCAATCGCTGTCGCGTTGCTCTCTTATTCTTCTTAAAAAAGAAAAAGCCACCCTCTCGGGTGGCTCTTGGTGGTGGTTAGAACTTGATGCGTCCGCCTAAGGCATAACGCGTACCGTATTGACGAGCAAATAAGAACTGCTCTTCGTAACGGCCGTATCCAGATTCAGTTTCATTGTTGAGGTTAACCCCTTCAAAGAACACTGTGATGTTTTCGGATACATTGTAGTTGATACTCAGATCCAACTGACCAAACTCACGCGCGTACTGCGGCGGTGCATCGGCTGTTGTCCCTTGTGATTGGCCGACACCAATCAAGTAGCTGTCACGCCATGAGTACGTTGCTTTAACCGAAAGATCATCGTCCTCATAAAACGCTTGGAAGTTGGCTGAATTACTGATGCCTTCTAACACCTTCTGATCATTTGTGGTGACTTCAGGGTCATAATCAACATCACCGTCCACTAAGGTGAAGTTAGTTGCAACACCAAAACCAGAATCGCCAAATAGGTGCTGAATCGCAAATTCCAAACCATGTACTGAGCGCGTATCGACGTTAAGCTTTGTATCTAGTCCCCAAACCAACAGCGGATCAGTCGCAGGGTCAGCAACAATCTCACCATCAACCACACCTTCACCGTTTACCAACAACTGCTGGAATATAGCGGTTGTTGATGCTATTTCACCGCGTTGCTCAATTTGCGAAATTGCTTGGAACCAGCGCTCGCCCAGATAAACATCGTGAACACCTTCAAGTTCTACGTCAACCACAGCGCTTGCAATCCAATCATCGACTTCTTTTGCGAATAAACCAAGTGCGATGGAACTGCCCTCGCCATAGTAATACTCAAAGCTGATGTCCAGGTTGGTTGAAAGGTAAGGTTTCAAATTGGTATTACCTAAGCCACCTGTGCGTGAACCAATTTTCGGACTACCCGTATAGTTTTCACCACCGATAATATCGCCAACATTTGGTCTGGTCATGGTTTGACCTAACGAGAAGCGAGTGATGAAGTCGTCTGTTACCTCAAGTTTGAAATCAAACATAGGCAAAATAACTTCGTAACTGCCCTCAGAGAACTGGGTATCTTCCTGCACTTCAAAGGTGGTAATCCACTCTGAAGGTGTCACCCAATTAACTTGCACAGGCAATATAAGTTCAAATGGTGATTCAATTTCCGTGCTCTCGTAACGCACACCAAAGTTGAAAATCAATGGCATGTCGCCTAACTCAAAGTCCCATTCCGTTTGTAGATAGACACTTTGCGTAGTTTCCTCTACCGAGCTACTCTGATTTTGCAGAGCATATGGGTCGGTGGTGTAGTAGTTACTCTCGCCCAGAAGATCTAGGTTCAACACCGCCAATTGACGAGAAATCGCTTCATCAAAATTAAAGGTGTAATAATAGTTTGGCGCCAATGCGCTACCGCCACCCTCAAACTGGTCAAGCAAATCACTCGTGTCTTGCAACACAAACATTTCATCAGGGAAGATTTCTACGTAGCTTGG
>CAXRBI010000089.1:0-23876 GCA_964229075.1 Alteromonadaceae bacterium
AACTTGGTATTAGTGAACGAATCAGGTGAAGTTTGGTTAGAATATGTCGGTAAAGAACCGCATAAAAAAATTGCCGCAAACCTAGCTGAGTTTATCACGAGCACTCAGCCTTTCGTTAACAACCCCTAATGTAATTCCATAACTGAGCGCTCACAATGCCACTTTGGGCGCTCAGACGTTTCGCAGTTGCGCCTCAGTCCTGCTATTAACTCTTTAGCTGCGCGATTTGTTTTTTTAGTTGCTCGACCATTTGTTCAAGCTGCGTTACGCGCTGTTCAAGGTCAAGTTCTTCGGTTTGCACGACAGTTTCAATCTCGACCGTCACTTTTTGATTCGGCGACGCCTGCCAAGCTTTAAGTCCAGCAATAATGTTTGGAAGAATTTTTGGGCCAGACATACGAGCTTTGATCAGGGCAACGCTGGGAGTTTTACCTTCGGCGTGAAGTTGCTGGCAGATGGAAATTATTTCGGCGTTTGACATGGATTTGGTTAATTTGACTAAATAGTTAGGGTTTTGCTTATTATATCAGTGACTTGAATTTATGTAATTTTAAAATATTCAATAATATCAGTGGCTTGCAATGTTGGTTTCGAAATTGCCTAAGTAAGGCTACCAAGGAAATGATAAATACAAAATTGAGGTTATCATGAAAAATTCATTAAAAATGGCGTTAATCGCACTTCCACTAACGTTTTCACTTACCGGCTGTATCATTGTCTCTACTGATGAAGGGCATGAGGCTGATTGGATCAGCAGTTACGACAGCGGCTCTGATTGGAAACAAGAGCAACGAGTAAACAAAAAGAAAATTGCAAACTTAGAGGTGGGGGCATCCTATAGCGATGTGCGCGAAGAAATGGGTACGCCAGAGTTTAATGAAGCGTTCGAAGAAAATGGTAAGAGTTATCAAGTGATTTTTTATCGCACGAACCACAAGCGCTCAGATGGCGAAACGACCAAAGATGAGTGCACACCACTTATTTTCGTAGACGGAGCTTTAACTTCCTGGGGCCACAAGGCTTACCGCAAGTTATAAAAAAAAACGGGGCTTAGCCCCGTTTTTTTATGATTTTTCCTGCATGTGATGGAAGTCGACATTTTCCGCTTTGAGTCCGGCGTCCGGATCAGCAAATGTGTCGTAGTCAAACTCTTTCTCTGATGTCGCAACGACACAACTCACCATACAGTCTCCAGTAACGTTAACTGCGGTACGTGTCATATCCAATAGACGGTCAACACCAATAATAAGCGCAATGCCTTCAACAGGCAGACCAACTTGTTGCAGTACCATGGCCAACATAATTAAGCCAACACCAGGTACCGCAGCGGTTCCAATTGATGCTAGGGTAGCGGTCAAGATGACCATTAAAAAGTCGCCGATACTTAAATCAACACCAAACACCTGAGCGATAAATACTGTGGCGACACCTTGCATTATAGCGGTACCGTCCATGTTTAATGTTGCGCCCATTGGCAAGGTAAAGGATGCGATCGAGTTCTTAACACCTAACTTTTTGGTTGCTGTTTCCATTGTTACCGGCAGGGTTGCAGCTGAACTCGACGTACTAAAGGCAAATAAAATTGCGTCCTTCATCTTCTTTAAGAAAGCGACTGGGTCCAGTCCCGTCAGTGTTTTTAACAAGGTCGAGTAAACAACGGTTCCGTGCAGAACTAATACAAAAATAACCAGTAGGAAGTATTTAATTAGGTTCAAAATCAGATCCCACTGCAATGTTGTGAACAGTTTTGCGAGTAGGAAGAAAACACCGTATGGCGCTAAGTTCATTAGAATCATAACCAAACGCATAATCACCGCATTGATGTCTTCAAAAACACCCGCAAGACGCTTACCAGGCTCGCCGGACAATGCCATAGCCACACCAAAAAGTAAGGCAAACACGATCACCTGCAACATCTTGCCTTCGGCCATAGATTGCAGCGGGTTGGTCGGGAACATGTTGATCAGCACTTGGGCAAACCCCGGTGCTTCTTTCGGCTGGAAGGTAGATTCGGTGTTCATTTCAACGCCGTGACCAGGTCCAACGAGAAGTGCAAACAATATCGCTAAAGAAATAGCAATGGCGGTTGTCGTTAAGTACAAGCCGATGGATTTTCCACCCAAACGAGCTAACTTAGTGGCGTCGTTAAGGCTGCAAGTACCCACCACTAAAGAGACGAAAACCAAGGGGACAACCATCATTTTTAAACTGGCAACAAAAATGCTACCACCGACGTGGAAAACACCATTCACCAGAAAATCATTAATAGAGAGTGCGCCAATGCCAAGTGGAATTAAAAGGTCGCCTTCCAGGCCGAATTGACTGATTAAAAATTGCAGGGTTAAACCTGTGAAAATACCGGCAAACAAGCCAATTAAAATTCGCGCGGTCAGACTTAACTTCTGTTCGGATACACTATTTGTCATGTTTTTGTTCTTATCTTTTTAAACACTGGCGGCAGTATAAACGCATTTGTTGCGCAAATTCATCTTAATTCCCTTTCATAACCCAAAGTTGCTCAAAATTTCGGCTAAAAAATTTGTTTAATATGAATATTTTGCTTTATTTAAAGGTAGTTGAAGTCTGTGAGGAAAGCGGTTCAGCGAAACTTGCTCATTACTTTAGGGAGAAGTTACATGTTTCGAATTGGTGGAGTGAGGCTGGTTCAAAGTGTCCTATTGATCTTAATCTCCGTGTTTCTGAGCGCCTGCAGCGGCGATTCGGTTGAAGGGGACGATGGTAGCGGTTCGGGCACTGGTTCTGGTGGCAGCACAACTTACAGCTTAACTGCGGAAATGCTCAATAGTGATGGCAATGCCGCTGACAGCTTCGCAGAGGGGGCGTCGGTTACAATCCGTGCGACGCTCAGTGCTGATGGAGCCGGCGTTAGTGGTCAGATAATTACATTCGCTTTGTCAGATTCAGATTTTGCTCAGCTATCGGGCACAAATGTCGCAACTGACGGCAATGGCGTTGCCGAAGTGACATTAACTGGCACCGCTACAGCCGGAAATGGCACAGTGACCGTCGCCACTCAACAAACGCTAGATGGAGCGACAGAGCAAAATTTAGCCTTTTCGTCGTTAGGTAGTCAGAATCAGGGCAGTGATGACTATAGCTACGAAGCTTATTTAGTGCCGTCTTCTACAGAGTACTCGGAATATGCCAATATATCCGCTTCGACGCTGACAACCATTTCATCTGCGAATCCTGGGACTGTTTTAGTTCGATTTACGACGTCTGACGGTACCCCTTTAGTTAATAGTTTAGTAACGATTTCACTCCTTGATGAAGCCTCAGGTCTTGCTACTTTGAGCAACGATTTAGGCACTGTACTGACTGATGCTAACGGCATAGCTACGTTGAATATTATTGCCACGGATGTGAGTGGTGCAGGGTATATTCAAGTCAGTTTCGATGATGGAACAACAAATCGAATTGCGTTTGCCTCGGCAGGAGATGGTAATCAACAGGTAGCAGTCGAAATTGGTAGCATAGAACTGTTGGCATCGAGCGTTCAATTGGCCTCTTCTGGCTCTGACGAGATAGAGCTACTGGCACTGGTAAAAGATAATCAAAACAATTTGTTAAGCGGGGTTGAGGTCGATTTCAATGCCGATTCCGGCAACATTCAGGTGGTGAGTTCAACAACCGCGGACAACGGCGTCGCGACCGCTAAGTTAAATACATTGAACAACCCTGAAAGCAGAACGATAACAGTATCCTCATTTGTCGGTGATGATTCGGATTCAGTGACTATTAACGTTACCGGTACATCAATAAAGATTACCGGTAATAGCTCGGTTGTCACTGGCGATGAAGTGGAAATGACCGTTGTGTTGTTAGACTCCGATGGCAACGGCATTCCGCAGACAAACATATTCATCGCATCAGCGGCGGACAACTCGTTAACTAATATTGCTGGCCAACCGCTACCTACCTTCGATGATGGCAGTGGCACTATGCAAACTTATGTCACTACAGACAGTACAGGAAGTGCAGCATTCTCATTTAGTGCCGATAACAGCGGTGTAGATACTCTTAGCGCAAATGCACTTGGTGAGTCTGGAAGTTTAAACATCTCGGTGTCGCCCGACAGTTTTGTGATTGATTCGCTGACGGTCGCGGGCGAAGTAGTTGATGATACCGACGTTCCGCTTTCCGGCGGACAAGTTACGTTAAGTTGGTTGCGAGACAATGCTGCGTTTGATGGCGATGTCTTGTTTTCCTCCACTCGCGGGCAAGTTGTCGACACATCAGACAACCCTATCACTGGAGCAGTTTCAACAGGTGCAGATGGCCAAGTGACCGTTGGTATTATCAGCTCTGACGCTGGTCCGGCGATATTGACTGCTAGTGCCGAAGGTCTATCGGCAAGTTTCGAATTTGAGTTTGTTGCCGAAACGGCTCATCAAATCGATTTACAAGCTTCGCCATTTTCAATTGGACCGAATGGTCAAAAGTCGACCATTAGTGCGGTTGTTCGCGATAAAGATGGTAACTTAGTCAAAAACCGACCGGTTAATTTCCGCTTATTTGACGTGAGCGGAGGTTCTATTTTTCCAGCGTCTGATACTACCGATAGCAATGGGTTAGCGACGACTGTGTATACCTCAAACAGTGTTTCCGCCAATGATGGTGTTGTGGTTGCAGCATGTACTGATATCGCTGGAGACGCGTCGGAGTGCGTCAATATTCTCGATGACCAAGGGGATGATAATCGACAGAACGATGTTTATAGCTGCACCGAGAGCGGAGAGTGCGTGCAAGACCACGTTGGCTTGACGGTTGCTGATCGAGAGCTATTTATTGCCTTAGGTACTGGTAATACGATTGGTTCTGCCAATGATCAGGAGTATGAAAAGGTGTTTTCGGTGATTGTCACCGATGCGGATTCAAACCCAGTCGAAGGGGTTGAGTTATCAGTTTCGGCTCTGCCTGATGGTTATTTTGAGGGCGCTTGGGGCGTGGTTTTAAATGAAGACGGTGACTTTGATCACTACTCGCCATTTTCTAGTGGCTACTGCCCTAATGAGGATGTTGATAGGGATGGTGTACTCGACCGAATCGAAGATGTCGATGGCGACGGTGTTTTTTCAACCGTGGATGAAGACTTAGATGACGATGGCAACCTAGACCGCGGCGAAGATGTAAACGACAACGGCGTGTTGGATGACGGCGAAGATATCAATGGCAACGGCACATTAGATTTAACTGAGGATCTCAATGGCGATGGCAATTTGGATGTCGATGAAGATTTAGACAACGATGGCAACATTGATGTGAATGAAGACATTGATGGCGATGGCGTGTTTGACCGGGAATATGAAGATTTGGACGGAGATTGTATCTTAGACGCCGGAGAAGATCTTAATGCGGATGGAAACTTGGATGTCGGTGAAGACTTAAACTGTAACGGCATTTTAGATCAAGGTGAAGATGTTGACGGCGACGGCGTTTTAGATACTACGGAAGACTTGGATGGCGATGGACGTCACGACCGCACGAACGAAGATGTGGATAATGATGGACGCCTTGATGAATTTAACGAAGACATTGATGGCGATGGCCACTTTGACAATGTTAACGAGGACGTAAATAACGACTTAGAACTGGACGTGATTGAGGTGGATTACAATCAGAATGGTGTAGCCGACAGCGATGGAATTAATGAAGATATTAATAGCAATGGCACCTTAGAACCTGGAAATGTAGTGGCAGTGTTAGGCAATTTGACGACCGATGCTAGTGGTACAGCTTCGGTGGCGATACGATACGCTGAAACGTTTGGCGGCTGGGTCAGGGTTAGATTAAGCGTAACGGCTAAGGTTTCTGGCACTGAGTATCTTCGAGAAGAGGTTTTCACACTGCCATATTCAGCAGAGGATACGACCAATGAAAACAATCCACCAACCCATAATCAATTTGGTTCGGATGGTAACTGTGCAACAATAAATTAAGCAAGATAAACAAAAAAGCCGCCTATTGAGGCGGCTTTTTCATTCGTAAATCAAATTAGCGTTGGAACGGATAAACTGAACCCAGCGCCAAAATTTGCGTTAACTCGTCAAGTGCGGCACGTGACTCAATAACCAGTTGCGGATCGCGCAAGTCGTCTTCCGATAACTCGTCACGATAATGTTTGTCGACCCACGTGTTTAAGTTGGCAAATAAGGCATCAGACATAAGCACGTTTTGGTTTGTTGCTGCTAACTCTGCTTCGCTCAATGCAACGCGCAAACGAAGACAAGCAGGACCACCGCCATTGCGCATACTTTGTTTAACATCGAAGTAATGCACTTGTTTAATTGGAGTGTTTTGCGTAACCAACTGCTCAAGGTATGCAGAAACTGCTTGGCTTTCTTTACATTCCATCGGTGCGATGATCGCCATCTGGCCATTGCCGATATCAACTAGTTGAGTGTTGAATAAGTAAGTCTTAACCGCTTCCTCTACGCTCACTTGTGACGTTGCAACTTTAACAAAGTGCATGTCTTGGCCGGTTGAGCGATTGAATTTGTCATTAATCTCTTGGAACTTCTGCTCAGTGTTTAAGAACGCCTGCTCGTGGTAGAAAAGAACGTTTTGGTTACCAACCGCGATAACGTCGTTATGGAACACGCCCTGGTCAATAACGTCTGGGTTTTGTTGCACATAAACCGTATTGTCGTCGTTTAATTGGTGCAATCGTGCAACCGCTTCACATGCTTCATAGGTATGGCGGGCAGGGAACTTTTGCGGAGCAGGTTTGCTGGCATCAAAGGCATATCGACCGTAAACAAACATTTCAACGCCATTGTCGCCATAGCTTGAACAGAAACGAGTATGGTTCGCCGCACCTTCATCACCAAAATGGTCGTTATCCGGTAAATGCTGGTGGTGGGCAAAGTGATTCTCATCATTGAACATTGCCTGCAAAATACGACCACTTGTTTCTGGTTCCAACGAACGGTGGAATTTATTGGTTAAGTTAGCCGGGGTAAAGTGAACTTTATTATCCGCGGTATCGCCACTAGGAGAAACTGTCGCTGCGTTCGCTGTCCACATGCTCGATGCTGAATATACTGCACGAAGAACTTGAGGAGCTTGTTTCGCCGCTTGCTCTAGGACATTGGCGTCTGTGCCACCGAAACCTAAGCGACGCAGCGCCGATAAATCAGGACGTTCTTGAGGCGCTAGAACACCTTGTTTTAAGCCCATGTCGTGCAGGGCTTTCATTTTTTGTAGACCTTGTTTGGCGGCGGCTTTTGGATTTGAGACATCTTTCGCATTCTTCAGCGAGGCTACGTTACCTACAGATAATCCAGCGTAATTATGGGTTGGGCCTACTAAGCCATCGAAATTCGCTTCAAAAAATTTCATATTTGATCTTACTCCTATGTCTCTATATCCTGCTTTCGCATTTTTATTCAGAAAAAAAATTTTGCTTTTTTTTCTATGAGCTAACGATTCGAAGTCTTTTTGCTATAAAAATTTATTTTTGTGTAATTTAAAAACTTCTAAAAATTTTGGGAGATCCTCTGGATGCCCCGTAAATACTGCCGTTAGCGGGCTAAGAACTGTCTATATTATACGCAGTCAGGCCGAAAAATCTAAAAGCAAACGATAAATTGATGGCGATTTTCTCTTGAAGTGGAATAAAATCGCATATATATCTTATTAGTCAGTATATCTACGCAATCACTCCTGTTAAGTATTTGAGGAATTATGGGAAAATCTCTGGTCATAGTGGAGTCACCTGCTAAAGCAAAGACCATTAACAAGTATTTAGGTAAAGATTTTGTTGTCAAATCGAGTGTCGGACACATTCGAGATTTACCTACGTCTGGCGCGCCGAAAAAGCCGGCGGAAAGAACGTCGACAAAAGGACTGTCTGCGGAAGAGAAAGCCAAACTAAAAGCGAAAAAAGAAAAAGACGCTTTAGTGGCCAGAATGGGCATCAACCCGGAGAGAGGTTGGGCGGCCAAGTACCAAATTTTACCGGGCAAAGAAAAAGTTGTCGCGGAGTTAAAGAAACTTGCATCAGACGCTGATAACGTTTATCTCGCAACCGATTTGGACCGCGAAGGGGAAGCTATAGCATGGCACCTGCGGGAAATTATTGGTGGCGAAGAAGATAAATTCAAACGCGTTGTATTTAATGAAATTACCAAAAGCGCAATTCAGCAGGCGTTTTCTAAGCCGGGTGAACTCAACGTTGCTCGCGTGAACGCACAGCAAGCTCGTCGATTCCTTGACCGAGTAGTAGGCTTCATGGTGTCTCCATTGTTATGGAAAAAACTTGCTAGAGGTTTGTCTGCGGGCCGAGTACAGTCGGTAGCTGTTCGATTGGTAGTGGAACGAGAGCGTGAAATCAAGGCATTTGTACCAGAAGAATTTTGGCGTTTGCATGTCGATACGGCGACAGCGGCAAAAGATAAGATTATGCTTGAAGTCGCTAAACAAAGCAGCAAAACCTTCAAGCCTCAAAACAAGGCTGAAATGGACGCTGTCCTGGCTGATATTCAAAGTCAAACATTCACCATTGCAGATCGTGAAGACAAGCCGTCTAAAAGTCGACCGTCCGCACCGTTTATTACTTCGACCCTGCAACAAGCTGCGAGTACCCGTCTTGGTTTTGGTGTTAAGAAAACCATGATGATGGCACAGAGACTGTATGAAGCGGGTCACATTACTTATATGCGTACAGATTCGACCAACTTGAGCAGTGAGGCTGTTGGCGCCTGTCGAATGTTGATTCAAAGTGAATTTGGCGAAAAGTATCTACCTCCATCGCCGATTGTATACGGCAGTAAAGACGGTGCCCAAGAGGCTCACGAAGCGATTAGACCTTCTAACGTTGCAGTCAAAGCAGGCGACCTTAGTGGCATGGAGCGCGATGCAGAACGGCTATACGAGCTTATTTGGAATCAATTTGTAGCCTGTCAAATGACACCTGCAGAATATGATGTTACCAATTTGACAGTAAAGGCTGGCGACTTTGAGCTGAAAGCGAAAGGTCGAGTATTAAAGTTTGACGGTTGGACACGAGTTCAGAATGCCGTGAAGAAAGCGAATGACGACAATATTGAATTGCCAAACGTAAATGTTGGTGAAACATTGTCGGCGGAAGAGTTTTTGCCAAAACAACACTTTACTAAGCCAATCGCTAGATTCTCTGAGGCGAGTTTAGTTAAAGAGTTAGAGAAACGTGGCATTGGTCGCCCGTCTACATACGCATCGATCATTTCAACGATTCAAGACCGCGGTTACGTGCGCTTGGAAAATCGTCGTTTTTACGCAGAAAAAATGGGTGAAATTGTCACTGACCGCTTAGTTGAAAACTTTACGGATCTTTTGAACTACGATTTCACCGCCAACATGGAAGGGCGCCTTGACGAAGTGGCAGACGGTGACCTGGAATGGAAAGAGCTTCTAAATAATTTCTACAAAGACTTTAAAAAGAAGCTTGAAACTGCTTCTGGCGATCTAGAAGACGGTGGTATGCGAGAAAACTCGCCGGTGCCTACTGACATAGATTGCAGTAAGTGCGGTCGTAAAATGAATATTCGGACTGCATCAACCGGTGTATTTTTGGGATGTTCGGGTTATGCATTGCCGCCGAAAGAGCGCTGTACTAATACCATGAACCTGACTCATGGCGACGAAGCAGTGAGTGTCTCTGACGAAGAAGAGATGGAAACTGAAGCGCTACGTCAAATGAAGCGTTGTCCTAAGTGTGAAACTGCGATGGACAGCTACCTAATTGATGAAACTCGCAAACTGCACATTTGTGGTAATAATCCGGTATGTGATGGCCACGTTGTTGAGAAAGGTGAGTTTAAAATTAAAGGGTACGACGGTCCAATCATCGAATGCGACAAATGTGGTTCTGATATGGAGCTCAAGAACGGTCGGTTCGGCAAGTATTTTGGCTGTACCAATGAGGAATGTAAAAATACACGTAAACTTCTTAAAAATGGCGAAGCTGCGCCACCGAAAGAAGATCCTGTGCACATTCCTGAGTTACCTTGCACTAAGTCCGATGGATATTTTGTCCTGCGTGATGGTGCATCAGGTATTTTCTTGGCGGCGTCCACTTTCCCGAAATCTCGTGAAACTAGAGCGCCATTGGTTGAAGAGCTAAAACGATTCCGTGATCGCATTAGCCCTAAGTTTTATTATTTAGCGGATGCGCCAGCGGAGGACTCGGAAGGCAATAAAGCCGTAGTTAGATACAGTCGTAAAACTAAGCAACAGTATGTAATGACAGAAAATGCTGAGGGGAAGGCAACTGGTTGGAGTGCTTGGTATACCGATGACAAGTGGGCAGTAGAAGAGAAAAAGAAAGCTGCACCGAAAAAGAAAAAGAAATAAAAAAAGGCCTTCAGCAGAAGGCTTTTTTTTTGCTATAACATCTATTCAATTTCGATGGCTGTGAGCCAATTTTGAAACCACGGGTTGGCTTTTGACTGCGGGTCTAACGTTTCGCTCGCATCAATCCTCAACATGGCCAAAGGCGCTTTGCCCTGTAGCTCGAACAACAGCTCTTCCATTTTGTCGCCAGCACCGCAAAAGGTTTGGTAACTCGAGTCTCCTAAACATATCACCCCAAACGGCTTGCCGTTAAGTAGCGGCATTTGCTCTCTAGCAGCGAAATAAAATGGCTCTAGATTGCTAGGTAAGTCGCCTTGTCCGGTGGTTGAAGTTACGACCAATACAGCATCCGCATTGGTCAAATCGGCTATAGAGGCTGGCGTATTAAACACGACGTCATGATCAACTGCAGTAATGGCGCTGTGGATCTCCTGCGCGACTCCTTGCGCTGCGCCATACACCGAACCCATAATAATTGCTATTGTCGCCATGTTTCACTCCCAGAGGTTTTTCAACACGGTATCACAATTACTAAATTGGCTAAATGAAATCCATATGAAGTTTGTCGTGGCAGACACTGCAGACAATCGCGGTTTGTTCGGTGGGACAATCCACATAAAAGACGTGTCGACCGTCTTTTATAATCTGCTCGTGTTTGGTCAATGAAGCGTTGGTCTTTTGCGCGCCATACAAACCCGCTTCCCACGTTGAAAACCCCAGGACAAACAATGAAAGCATGACGATAGGTGTCCAAGTGTAGGTGTCGGCAAGGTTGGTAAAAAGTCCGGCACTTATGGTCAAAACAAACAATAAGATGCCAACAGCAAAGCCTTTGGATAGCCCTGATAAAACGTTGGTTTTTTCAAATAAGTTCAATGTGTGAAGACCTTTTGACTCTGCCTTTGCGCTGTCATTGTCATTTGAAAACAGGTGAAAATGATGGGGTGATACCCCTGATTGGGTCAGGATCCTTTCTGCGTCTTCAACTCGCTCCAATGAGTCACTGGCGAAGTAGATACGGTTCATGAGGTTGCTCCTAAGGGCAAAAAAGAACAATGTTCACTACGTGTCGCATTTGTGAAGCGATCACTTTAAATCTCGGTTGCCCATCCACAGTGAGTAAAAACGCGTACCAAACTGTCGTCTAATTTGCTCTCCACACAAATGTTGGCACCGGTCACCGGATGTATGAACTCGAGACGTTTTGCAACAAGGGCTAGGCGGTGCAGCCCTAAATGTTCCCTGGCGGCCAGGTTCTGCTTGCCATCGCCGTGGTTGGTATCGCCAATGATAGGATGACGAATATGCGCCATGTGGCGACGTAATTGATGTTTTCTGCCCGTTTCTGGCGTTAGCTGCAGCAAAGAGTATCGAGTTTTATCGTATCGTCCCGAAGGAAAATCCAGTTCGCATGTAGCAAGTCGTTGCAATCTGGTCTGTGCAGATTGGGGGGCCTTGTCTTTGTTCGCCTGTTTATCGGATTTTTTGTCCAAAATCTCCTTCAGTGGATAATCAATATACAATTCATCTGGAGCGTAACCTCGCACAACGGCTAGGTATGTTTTTTTAATTTCGCCTTGGATGAACATTTCAGACAATAGACGAGCAACGTCTGAGTTAAGCGCGAACATCAAAGCGCCAGAGGTCGGTCGGTCTAAGCGATGGACGGGATATACTCGTTGACCGATCGTGTCTCTCGTTAGCTGAATTGCAAACAGTGTTTCCCGTTTATCAATCTCACTGCGATGTACTAACAAGCCTGAGGGCTTGTCAATTATGACCAGGTGTTCGTCTTGGTAAAGTATTGGAATTTCAGGGGCCTCTGAGAAAACAATGTTACGCATGTTGCACACTCAATAAGGCGTCTATTTTGGCAAGTGTTGAAAGCACCATCGGGGCGTCAATATTGCGGGCAAAGAAAGTTTGCTCTGCCATTGGCAATATTGCTATCGCCTTGGGCAACGCCTGCGATTCCTCAATCATTTGACGAAGTTTAGGAACAAACACAAATTGCAACCATTGCTCGAATCGCATGGTGTCCACAGCAAAAGGCTCGGAACTGGCAAGTTGAGCAGTCGTAGGGGGCTGTTCACTGTATAGATTTGCATGCGCCAGTTGTTCCATCAACGTATCGAGTAGAAATGAGAGAGTGGATTGAATTGACATAATAGACCTTGGAAAATAATTGCCGATAGGATACCACTAATCTCATTTTGACCCTATAATGCGCGGCTTAAATCTAGATTAATAAGGTTTGGTATGACAACTACATCAGCAAATAATCCGGTTCCTACTCTTGCGGCGTTAATGTCGGAAGCGAATGCAAATTGGCGTGTGTTTGATCTAGGGCGTCGAATCCAAACCATCGGCAAATCAGATTTCGAGTTAATCGAAAACAACCAAAAGCCTTATCCATTTCCATTGCAACAAACAGCCCGCTTTGCGATGGTGTTTTGGGACAAATCAGAAAATGCCCAAGCAGCAATGAAAAACCCGTTTATTTGGTTTTTGCAATTTGAGTTGGATGAAATGGGATTGTTGAAGCTTCAACAGCGAGACCATTTTATTTCATTGGTGATCAAAGAGCTTGGCAGTAACTTGATCAACGCCAAGGACGAGCAAAACATTCTAGATAATCACCCGTACAGTTTTACCCCCGATCAGAATCGACAAGCGGCGTTTAATGCCAATGTTAAACTTGCCTTAAAGCAACCCGCCTCGATGTATTATGAGCATGCTCAAGCGTATTTCAAAGGCCAACTAGAGGCGGACAAATGGCAAGAACTGACGGTTCAGGGCATTGCAGATTTTGCTGCTCGAATCGATGACAAGGAAAACGAGCAAGCACTGATTGCGAAGCTAGATGACATGCCGGTGCAAATTCTATCAACACTGGCTGCAACACTTGAACACCAAGAGATTGGTGTCGAGCTGACACAGCGACTCGTGGATGCCCAAAATGATTTTATCGACAGTGGTGATAAAGAGCAGGTGATCAATACTCTGCGCTGTATGGCGGGCAGTAAGTCAAAGTCTTTGGTAGCGGGACAACTACATGCACTATTAAAAAGCTTTGAGGCAGAAGATGAGGCTCTGTTTATCGTTATAGCAGGGCGCTTTTGGCCATATTTGAACGACACTAGCCTGTTGCACTTATTTTTCGAAAAAGCTGCTGGCCACACCAATCAGCAATTATTTTCAGGCTTGTTTGCCGACCTTGTTGCGGTCCCAGAAGTAAGAAAAACGGTATTAGGACTATTGCGCGACCCCATGCGGCCAGAAGCCGTATCTCGCGCAATTGGCGCGGTGTTTGGCAGAGCTTAACGGTTCGCAACCAAAGCCATGACTTGAGTAACGATGGCGTGAAGGCCGTTGGTGCGAGAAGGGCTGAGCTGACCCCCTAGGCTGAGTTCAGCGAAATAGGCTTGAGTATCAAAGTCTTTGATTTGGTCAGCGGTTTTTTGATTAAAAGCCGATAATACCAGCGCGACTAGGCCTTTTACAATTTTGGCGTCGCTGCCAATTGCTAGAAAGAGGCGATTTTCTTTCCATTCATGTTGCAGCCAAACGTTACTCTCACAGCCTTGTACTTGGAATTCTTGCAGTTGCCACTCGACAGGGTAAGGCGCTATTTTTTTGCCTAACAACATCAGGCTTCTATATTTTTCTTCCCAACTTTTAGAACTCAGCAGTGTTTGTTTGATGTCGTCAGTACTTAACGTAAATTGCGTGCTGTATTCCACAATGTTCATTATCAAATATCCAGTAGTTCAATAGTTTTGCTCAGGGCGTCGATAAATCGATCAACATCTATTTCAGAATTATAAACACCCAGCGAAGCTCTTATGGTGCCGGCTAACCCGAGCGCAGTCATTAGCGGCATCGCACAATGATGACCGACACGTACGGCTATGCCCTGTTGATCCAGTAGTGCACCAACATCCGCATTTGACTCATTATCAATGTAGAACGAGGCTACACCTATGTTACGTTCTCGATTGCCAACCAGTTTTACATTCGGCAGCGCTGAAAGTTTATCCAACAGATATTGGTATAGTTTTGCTTCAGATTTCTGTGCACGCTGAAATTCATCGCTTTGGATAAACTCCAGAGCCGCACTTAAACCAATGACACCTGAAATATTCGGCGTCCCAGTTTCCATAAAATGAGGGAAAGGGCGGAATTTCGTTTTCTGTTTTGTAACGACGGAGATCATCTCACCACCAAACTCGCTAGGCAGTAATTTGGGCGCTGCATTTGGGGAGACGTACATTACGCCAATGCCGGTTGGTGCATACATTTTATGGCCAGAAAATACATAGAAGTCGCAACCGATATCGAGTACATCAACCGATAAATGTGCAACCGCCTGTGCGCCATCAACCAAGGTCATTGCTCCGCTGGATTTCGCTTCTTCAACCAATCGCTCGATTGGGTGAATGTTTCCAAGAGCATTGGAACAATGCTGCATACAAACAAGTTTCGGCTTTAAGTGCATCAACTGACGAAAATGGGTCATATCAACGTCACCATTGGCCAATATGTTAACGACTTCAAATCGCAACTGCTTTGTCGCCGCAAGTTGTTGCCAAGGTACAAAGTTGGCGTGATGCTCTGAGCCTAGAACCACGATGACATCGTCTTTGTCAAAAGCGTGGCTCAAACTTCGACACACCTTGTTGATCGCAGCGGTTGTACCTGACGTCCAAATTATGTTTTCAGGGGCGTCCGCATTGATGAAGCGAGCAACATCTTCTCGAGTTTGCTCGTACAGACTGGTGGTTTGGTTCGCGGATTGATAGGAGCCACGGTGCACGTTACTGTTTTGGCAACTATAGAAAGTACTAAGTGCGTCAATTACAGATTGTGGTTTCTGGCTGGTGGCTGCCGTATCAAGGTATACAGTGTCAGTTTGAGTAAAAAAAGGAAACTGTTGGCGAATAGTCATACGTAATAGAAAGTAGGCTTTATTGCCGGAAGTATAACATCGAAGAGGTACAACGAACATTGCAATTCAAGGTTAAGTCGCAATAAAAAAGCCGGACTAGGTCGGCTTTTTTTGTTTTATTAACATTCGATAATATTAACAGCCAAACCGCCTCGGGCAGTTTCTTTGTATTTGGATTTCATGTCATTACCTGTATCCCACATGGTCTTAATGACTTTATCGAGTGAAACTTTCTGACCGCCAGTACCGCGAAGTGCCAAACGTGCAGCATTGATAGCCTTAACCGCTCCCATTGCGTTACGTTCGATACACGGTACTTGAACTAAACCGCCGACTGGGTCGCAGGTCAAACCAAGGTTGTGCTCCATGCCAATTTCCGCTGCGTTTTCAACCTGTTCAACACTCGCCCCCAAAAGCTCCGCAAGGCCAGCTGCAGCCATAGAGCAAGCGACACCGACTTCTCCTTGGCAACCCACTTCAGCGCCAGAAATAGACGCGTTCTTCTTGTAAAGAATACCAATAGCACCGGCTGTTAAAAGGTATCTAACGACAAGCTCATCGGTTAAAGGCTTTACGAATTTGTGATAGTACATGAGTACCGCCGGAATAATGCCAGCCGCACCGTTTGTCGGCGCAGTAACTACACGACCACCATCAGCGTTTTCTTCATTCACCGCGAGAGCAAACAAGTTAACCCAGTCCATTACGGTTAAAGGGTCGCTCGATTGCTCAGCGTTTAATTTACGATTCAAAGAAGGCGCGCGGCGTTTAACTTTAAGGCCACCGGGAAGTATGCCTTCAGTGCGAATGCCGCGTTCGATACACGCTTTCATGACGTGCCACAACTTGACTAGCTCGGATTTGATCACGCTTTCCGATTGGAAAACAACTTCATTTGCCATCATCAAACCAGGAATTGAGAGTCCATGTTCTAGGCATAGATCTAACAGCTCTTTACCGGTAGAAAACTCGTACGGCACTGGCTTGCTTGCAATTTCTTCTACAGCAGCTTGTTTCTGTTGCTCAAATTCTTCGTGTTTTACAATAAAGCCGCCGCCTATCGAATAATAGGTTTGTTCGTGAACGACTTCGTCTCCTGAATATGCAAACAATGTCATGCCATTTGAATGCAGCGGCAGGGTTTTTCGGCGGTGGAACACAATGGCGTCTTTGTTAGGAAAAGCAGCACTTTGACGACCCATTAAGTTAATTTCCTGGCTACGCTCAATCTCGGCCAGTTTTCCCGCTACTGAATCCGGGTCAATGGTTTCTGGTTTTTCACCCAACAAACCCAAAATGACGGCTTTGCCACTGCCGTGACCAATACCAGTCTGACCTAATGAACCATAAAGCTCGGTTTTTACAAAGGTGATGTTGCCTAACAGGTTTTTATCAGCAAGTTCTTCAACAAACTCCCGGGCCGCACGCATTGGACCAACGGTGTGTGAACTAGACGGCCCAATGCCGATGCTGAACATATCAAAAACACTTAACATAAAAAGTCTACGAATAATGAAGTTATGGCAGTATTGTAGCCTACATTGAAAGGATTCACATTAGGCTACATATGAGAAATATTTATTCGAAGTGTGACGCGAGTTTGTCCAATATAGCGGCGGTGGCGCCCCAAATGAGCTTGTCGTCATAGGGCATGAAGTGCACGGTTTGGCTTGCGCCATGCCTTCTAGGCTTTATGGTTGTGTGTGATTTTCGAGTAAGGAAGTGACGTAACGGCGCGGAGAAAACTTCTGCAACTTCGTCCTCGTTAATGGTGAATGGTCTGTCCTCTTTAATTAATCCAACTAATGGATAAACGGTGTAATTTGATATGGTATGAAGAGAAGGGAGCCATCCAAGCACAGAAACGTTGTTTGGGCTGAGGCCAATCTCCTCGTCCGCTTCACGTAACGCAGTTTCGATCAAACTGTCGTCGCTATCGTCTCTGCGGCCTCCAGGAAAACTGATTTGACCTGGGTGATGGCGCAAATGTAATGCTCTAGTGGTGAAAATGACATGTAAGCCATCTTGTTTGTTTACAATTGGCACGAGCACTGCTGCGTCCTTTGAGTGGGCGTTTGGCGTAAAAATACCATCAAATCGGCCGTCTAGATCGGCGGATTGATGCAAACTAAAGCGGCTAGAAAACTCGTCTAAATTCAATGGAATCCCTTATAAATTCGCCAACGTTGGCAGTATCTTTCCGACCTTATCAAGTGTTTCTTGATACTCGGAATCGCATTCAGAATCGGCAACTAGACCACCGCCAGCCCAACAATGAATCTGTTCGTTGCTACAAACTAAAGTTCGGATAGTGATATTAGTGTCCATATCGCCATTCGAGCGAATGTAACCGATTGCGCCACAATATATACTGCGAGGGTGGGGTTCAAGCTCATGAATAATTTCCATTGCCCGAATCTTCGGTGCGCCGGTAATTGAACCTCCCGGAAATGCGCCGCGGATTAAATCTAGGCATGTGAACGGCGGTTGTAGCTTGGCTGTGACGGTACTAACAAGATGATGCACCGCGGGGAAGCTTTCAATCGCAAAAATTGATGGCACTTGAACGCTGCCTGGAGTGGCCACTTTGCTAAGGTCATTTCTAAGTAGGTCCACAATCATAAGATTCTCCGCTCGGTCTTTCTCTGCAGACACAAGCTCAGCGGCAAGTTTGGAGTCTCTGTTTTCATCGCTTGAACGAGGACGAGTACCTTTAATAGGTTTTGTTTCAATTACACCGTTAGAGACTTGCAAGAAACGCTCTGGTGAGACACTTAACACGCAGCCTTTATCTGTTCGAATAAAGCTAGAGAAAGGCGCTGCGTTTTCAACTCGCAGTGCTTGATAGGCTTGCCACTCATCGCCTTCATAATCGGCACTAAAGCGCTGTGCTAAATTGATTTGGTAACAATCCCCCGCACGCAGGTATTCTTGTACCTGAGCAAATTTTACAGCGTAGCTTTCCTTGCTCATATTAGAACGCCATTGAGACGTCAATTTAAAGGCGTTGATCGCGATATTAAGTTTCGCATTTTGCTCTATCAGCGACGCATATATGCGTTCAGCATCATTGTCTGAACTGACAAAGTGCGCAGCTTCACTTTCCTGGTCAATGACGATGGCGGTATCGAAGATTCCAACATACATATTTGGCAGTTGAATCTCTGAAGCCTTTGGAGATGGCAACGCTTCGAATCGGCCACCGAGCTCATAATCAAAATAGCCGATGGCGCCACCACTAAACGGGAGGTTGTTATTGTCCTTTGGTAACAATGCTAAATATCGACCAATCACTTCCAGTGGATCGTCGGTGCTTTGTTCAATAGTTTGACCGTTTTCCGTTACCGTTGTTAATGTGAGATCGGCACTGATTATGTACTTTGGACGCCATGCAAACACTGAAAAGTTGCTGTTTTCATGGTGCTGCGAAGCAGAGTCTAGATACACGCATCCCGGTGCTTGTTGCAACGATGTAAAAAGTTGTTCAATTTGTGATGGGTTGAGATTTAACGCTTTTACCAACATGTGAATTCGAAATAAATATAGCTATCTGGTGGAAATCTAAACAATTTCTTCTAATTAATTAGTCGAATTGTGGGCTTAACACCTTGGTTTAATTTACGCACAAGAGTATCATTCTCTCACCCAAAATTCAGGGGCTAAATGAAATTTAGCGCCTTGTTTGCGCGAGATTTAGACGCAGAGTGTCAGTTTGATTAGACACTAGACTGCGCAGGCGTGAACAATCCAACTATAATCATTGAGTTGAAATCAACTAGCATAAACAGAGGTCGTCATGACGGTTATCCGCCAATCCGATTTTATCGAGAGCATCGCAGATGCCCTGCAATACATTTCTTACTACCATCCGCTTGATTACGTAAAAGCGGTAGAGCAAGCCTACAACAAAGAACAAAACCCTGCGGCGAAAGACGCAATGGCGCAAATCTTGATCAATTCAAGAATGTCAGCAGAAGGTCACCGACCTATCTGTCAGGACACTGGTATCGTGACCTGTTTTGTAAAAGTGGGTATGGATGTTAAGTGGGACAAAACCGACATGACGGTTCAGCAAATGGTGGATGAAGGCACCCGTCAAGCGTATATGAATCCAGACAATCCTCTGCGTGCATCTATTGTTGCTGATCCTGCAGGCGCTCGTAAAAACACTAAGGACAATACTCCTTCAGTGGTTCATATGGAGTTAGTAGCAGGTAATGAAGTCGAAGTTATGATAGCGGCGAAAGGCGGCGGCAGTGAAAACAAATCAAAGATGGTCATGTTAAACCCATCTGACGACATTGTTGAGTGGATCAAGAAAACTGTTCCTACAATGGGGGCGGGCTGGTGTCCACCGGGCATGTTAGGTATTGGTATTGGCGGTACGGCTGAGAAAGCCGCTGTAATGGCGAAAGAGTCATTAATGGACCCAGTTGATATGCCGGATCTATTAGAAAAAGGCGCTGAGACGACCGATGAGAAGTTACGTGTTGACATCTACAATGCGGTAAATGATTTAGGTATTGGTGCGCAAGGCTTGGGCGGTCTTACAACGGTGGTTGATATTAAGATCAAATCTTGCCCAACTCACGCGGCGTCAAAGCCAGTGGTTATGATCCCTAACTGTGCCGCAACTCGTCACGTACATTTCCACTTAGACGGTTCAGGTCCTGCGGATCTTAAGCCGCCTCGTGTAGAAGATTGGCCAGAAGTGACTTGGGAGCTTGGTGACAACGTTCGTCGCGTAAACATTGATGATTTCACTAAAGAAGATATTTCTGAGTGGAAAGCGGGCGAAACCGTACTTCTAAGCGGTAAAATTTTGACGGGTCGTGATGCCGCTCACAAGCGCATTAAAGACATGTTAGATAAAGGCGAAGGTTTACCAGAAGGCGTTGATTTCACAAATCGCTTTATTTACTACGTAGGTCCAGTTGATGCGGTAGGTGATGAAGTTGTAGGTCCAGCTGGCCCAACAACGGCGACCCGCATGGATAAGTTTACTGACATGATGTTAGAGCAAACTGGTCTGATTGGCATGATTGGTAAATCTGAACGTGGTCCAGCGACAGTCGATTCAATCGCTAAACAGAAAGCGGTTTACTTGATGGCAGTTGGTGGCGCGGCATACTTAGTTTCTAAAGCGATTAAGAAGTCTCGTGTGGTTGCGTTTGAAGACCTTGGTATGGAAGCAATCTACGAATTTGAAGTAGAAGATATGCCGGTATCTGTTGCGGTTGATTCAACTGGCAACAACGTACACGAAACGGGCCCAGCAATTTGGCGCGGTAAGATTGAAGAAGCCAAAGGCTAAGACAGTATTGGATCAAAAAAAGGAACCCTAGAGTTCCTTTTTTATTGCTTAAATCCAACGTCTTCGGCAGTGGGCTTGGCCTCTGCGGCTTCCCGCGCCAGGTCATCAACAAGCTCATTTTCTGGATGTCCAGAATGGCCCTTAACCCAATGCCACTCGATTTGATGGCGGGCCACTTCGTCGTCTAGTGCTTTCCATAGGTCGACATTCTTTACCGGCTGTTTTGATGCCGTTTTCCAACCGTTTTTCTTCCAATTGAATATCCATTTCGTTATGCCGTCTTTGACGTAATTACTGTCCGTCGTGACACTGACCGAACACGGCTCTTTTAGCACTTTGAGGCCTTCTATCACCGCCATTAACTCCATTCGATTGTTGGTGGTGGTTTTGAATCCCTTGGCCAACTCTTTTTTGTGACCGTTGTATATCAACAATGCACCGTAACCTCCGGGACCTGGGTTACCTAAACACGAACCGTCAGTATAAAGTTGCACAGATTTCATTAATCAAATACTCCAATGGGATGATTTTATGCGGGAAGAGGGGGTATACTCTAACCAATCAATTGAAATAAAACCAATATCTCAATGGCAAAAAGACAAATTATTCTCGATACAGAAACGACAGGTATCGACCCAAAACAAGGCCACCGCATCATCGAAATCGGTTGTGTTGAAATGATTGAACGTCGATTAACCGGCAACAACTTTCATGTTTATATCAACCCAATGCGAGAAATCGAAGACGAAGCCATCGGCGTTCACGGTATTACCAATGAATTTCTGGTAGACAAGCCTTTGTTTAAAGACATTGCCGACGAGTTTTTTGACTATATTCGCGGGGGCGAGTTGGTCATTCATAACGCGCCGTTCGATATTGGTCATATGGACAATGAATTCAGTATTTTGTGGCGTGATTGGAGTCAAACTGCAGATTTCTGCGGAATTGTCGATACATTAGTGATGGCAAGGGAAAAGCACCCTGGCCAGAAGAATACTCTCGATGCATTATGTCGACGTTATGAGATTGACAACTCGCACCGAAGTTTGCACGGCGCATTGCTCGACTCGGAAATTTTAGCAGATGTATACCTGCGAATGACGGGAGGCCAGTTTGCTATGGATTTAGCTCAACAGCTCAAGTCCGGCGGTGGAACAGGCGACAATACCGGTTTTAAAGCCCGTGATTTAACCATAGTCGCAGCATCTGAGAGTGAATTGGAACAACACGAAGCGAGATTGGATCTCGTTGAAAAAAGTGGAGCGGCTTTGTGGCGGCAATCCCCCGAATCATAACATCAACCTTCTTGTTATTGGCCTTATCAGTCGGCCAAGCCGGTGCGTTTAATCCGAGTATCACCTCAACGGTGAACCCGGCAAACCCTCAAGTTCAGCCCAAGCTGGAGTTTTTGAAAAACTTTCAGGGCAAAAATCAAATAAAGCTTCTGAACAATCGTTTTCGAGTTGATTACGAAGTTGATGAAGTGACCATGTTGTTTTTTCGAAAACATGGTTCTGCACCTGTCGTACTTGTGCGACCTGACGGTTCCAAAATATACCCCCAGCATGCTGACGGCACGACCATTGAATGGCATGCAGACGTAAACTACGACTTAATCAAGCTCAAAGCACCTATGGCTGGACCTTGGCAAGCCTTAGGACGGATATTGCCAGAGAGTAAAATACTGGTACTTTCGGATGTTGAACTTCAAGTAGAAGAATTTCCGAGCCAAGTCTTTCAGTTCGAAAAAATTAAATCGAGCGCCAAGGTCGTCAACGCTAATGAAATGATCACCGCCAATGGATTTCGTGATGTAGTGACACTGCGGGCGTCTTTATATTCCACCAATAATTCAGACTCAGATAATTTTGCGTCGGACATTTATCGTTTGGGAGAGTTTCGAGATAACGGTAAAGAGTTAGATGAAAAACCTGGGGATGGGATTTTTACGGTCAGTTACTACATAAATACGGTCACTGGCGGCTGGCTTCCCAAGTACAGGGTAGAAGCGGAACTTTTCACTCGAGAGCTAGAACAAGACCCAATAGAAGTATTGCCCAATCCAATTTCGTTTGAAGCAAGAATTGCCGATCCGGGCGAACGTTACCACTACGTCGATATTGTGATTGACGATACTTATTTGAAACCAGAGACACTGCTGTTTCAAGGTTCGATTCGATTTCCTAACGGCGAAATCCAAACCTACAATTTAGCGGAAATTGATCCGCGCATGTTGGAGATATTTCAAAACGACTATGGGGCGTACCGAATCTCGACGGAAGTTTACGGCTATGACAAAGCTGGACGAGACTTTACTTTAATGCTGCCTGAGTTCGAGTTTATTTCCATGGAGCCTGATATTGAGTCAATGATCCCTGATGAAATGTCACCAGAGCAAAAGGCAATGGAGCAATCTCAACAAGAGGTTGCGGTCGAGCCGGAAGAAGAGAGTGTGCCAGTTCTGCTGATTGTTATTATTAATTTGGTATTGTTAATTCTTGGTTTCTTAGTGATTTGGCTGTTTGTGCTAAATAAAGACATCCCAAATCCGTTAAATTTAATTAAACGTAAAAAGAAACCGGAAGGGGACGCCCAAGAGACTGATTCAAAACAAGAAAAAGTGGACAAAAAAGCCCCAGATGACCAAGGTTCTGATGATATTTTAGACCTTTCGTTGCCAGAAGATTAGAAAACGACCAAAAAAACACATTTCTTCAAAAAAGAGGTTGACGGTGTCGAAATCAAACTTTAATATTCGCGCCGTTGTTTAGCGAAGCTGATAACAAGTAGGCAATGGAGCGGTAGTTCAGTTGGTTAGAATACCGGCCTGTCACGCCGGGGGTCGCGAGTTCGAGTCTCGTCCGTTCCGCCAATTTCCCAGTTTACTGCGGGGTTGAAATTTGCCGAGAGTTTAAGAGTTTGTGACAGAACTCGCGACGTAGTCGCACTCTTTTTGGTATCTCAGGAGGTATATCCTTTTACCACTTACTTTTACCAGTCGCTGATTAAGATGGAGCGGTAGTTCAGTTGGTTAGAATACCGGCCTGTCACGCCGGGGGTCGCGAGTTCGAGTCTCGTCCGTTCCGCCACTTAATCACAATCCCTAAACACTTCGAAGGTTGGAGCGGTAGTTCAGTTGGTTAGAATACCGGCCTGTCACGCCGGGGGTCGCGAGTTCGAGTCTCGTCCGTTCCGCCACTTTCGAATCTAAAATCTACTTGCTGCGGAGCGGTAGTTCAGTTGGTTAGAATACCGGCC
>CAXRBI010000090.1:0-18696 GCA_964229075.1 Alteromonadaceae bacterium
GAGCTACTTGTTCTTGAGCTACTTGTTCTTGAGCTACTTGTTCTTGAGCTACTTGTTCTTGAGCTACTTGTTCTTGAGCTACTTGTTCTTGAGCTACTTCTTCTGCAACTTCTTGTTGTGCCATTTCTTCCTGTTCAACAACAGGGGTCGCTTGTTCTTGCTCCTGGGGTTTATCTTTTCTAAACCAGGAAAAAAAGCCAGACTTCTTAGCCATTAAAAAAACCTTTAAAAGACGCGGATTGAACGGGATAATAAGGCGCGTATGGTAACCCAATTGTTCGTAAAAATTAACCAGTTAATTTTTCACTCAAAGTCAAAGGTCTGAATGTGAAACCGGCATCCAATTTCTCTCGTCGTCCAAAAAAGAAAACGTCTACAGGCAAGGCCTCCGGCGATATCCGAATCATCGGTGGTCAATGGCGAGGAAGACGCCTAAAAGTGTTTAATAGAGAAGGATTGCGCCCGACGACCGATCGAGTCAAAGAAACATTGTTCAACTGGTTAATGACCGATGTAAGAGACGCTACTGTGCTCGATTGTTTTTCAGGCGCCGGCTCTTTGGGTTTTGAAGCCGCTTCGAGGTTTGCATCGCACGTCACATGTATCGAGAAAGATAAACAAGCGGCGTCACAGTTAAAGCAAAACTGTGAAGTATTGAAAGCCGACAAGCAAATACAAGTTTTGCAGGGCGATTTTTTCGTCAAGGTTAAGGCCCTCAACACCCCATACAACCTCGTCTTTATCGACCCACCGTTTCACAAAAATATGGTGGAGAAAGTGTTCGAAGTGCTTATTGAACAGAGCTTACTCGCAGAGAATGCTCTGATTTATTTAGAGCAGGAAAGCAACGGCGGTTTCAACTTAGCCACCAGCGAATACGGACAGTATTTTGAATTGTTGAAAGAAAAAAGTGCAGGGCAAGTCTCTAGCCAGCTTTTTGCATGGCGTAAGTAATTGACTGGAATTATGTTTAATCCGAAATCTAAAGCGGCTATTAAACTTCAAAGCTGGTACGAAGGAATGTTCGGGCTCGATTTTGTTACTCGTTGTCAGCCAGAGTCTCTCGGATTGGACGCGAATTTGTCATACTGCTACACGCCATCTGGGGACAAACATCTAAAACGATTGTTGCGAGACTTTGCAATCAACTCTAACGACGCAATTTTGGACATTGGCTGCGGTAAAGGCAGTGCGATGCGAATGATGTCACAATTTGCATTTGCGAAAGTCGATGGCATTGAACTATCGACCGAATTAGCCACGATTGCAAAGCGTAATTTTGACAAACTTGGGCTAAAAAACACTGCGGTGTTTAACGACAATGCTGCCCTATTTAGCAACTTTGGCGACTACAACCTCATTTATCTTTTTAATCCATTTCCCAGCATAGTCATGCGACCAGTGATGGCTTCTTTGCTCAATTCATTGAAAGAGCAGCCTAGAGAGGCCGTTATCATATACCTCAACCCAATTTGCCATGAAGACGTCATTGCCGACGGAACATTCAAGCAAATCGGGTGGTACCCGGATCATTGGGGGCTAACATTTGCTATCTACAGCAACCGCCCCATTAAAAGTTCAAGACTCAAACACAACCGAAAAATGCGAATGCTTTAAACCCGCTTATCGTACTCGCCACACTCTGAATTGACGCCCTTTTAGTCGCCCTTTTTCCAACTTGTGCAATGCCGCCTTTGCTGACGTTTTATCAACTGCAACATACGCGCAGTAATCAAATACGTTGATCTTGCCAACTGCACTGCCATCGATGCCATCTTTGCCCGTTAGAGCACCCAGAATATCTCCAGGTCGTACTTTTTGTTTCTTTCCACCATCGATTCTCAATGTCGCCATTTTTGGTGCGTATGGCTCATCCGTTAAACAAGCCTCTGAAGGCAATGCAGTCTCTTCTACACTGATCTTCAAGTAGTCTTCAATCTCAACCAATTTATGAGAGTCTTTGTGGGTAAATAGGTTAAACGCCAGGCCAGATTCGCCTGCGCGACCAGTTCGGCCGATGCGGTGAACGTGGGTTTCGGGGTCATGCGCCAAATCGAAATTAATGACCGCATCTAATTTATCAATGTCCAAGCCTCTCGCGGCAACGTCGGTCGCAACTAAAACCGAGACACTTTTGTTGGCAAACCTGACTAAGATCTGATCGCGTTGTTTCTGCTCCAAGTCGCCGTTCAACGCGATGGCGGATAAACCGTGTTGCGCTAAAAAGTCGCTCACATCCAAAGTTATATTTTTGGTATTACAGAAAATGACGCAAGACTCAGGTTTGTGATGCATTAACAATAGGCGAGTGGCTTCAAACTTATGGCTTTGATCATCGACATTAAAAAAGCCCTGAGAAATCGTATTATCGTCATGATTTGATTCAACTTTCACAGTCTCTGGCTGGCGCAAAAGTTTACCCGCAATCCACTGAATTTGGTCTGGGAAAGTGGCGCTAAATAATAAACTCTGGCGCTGAGTTGGCGCCGCTTCGATTATCGCATCCACCGCATCTTGAAATCCCATCTCTAACATTCGATCGGCTTCGTCCAACACCAATGTGTTCAATTCGTTTAAGTTGATTCGGCCACGATCTAAGTGATCTAAAATACGCCCCGGCGTGCCCACAATAATATGAGCGCCATGTTCCAAAGAGCCAATTTGTGGCCCCATGGGAACGCCACCGCACAAGGTCAACACTTTGATGTTGTGAATAGCTCGTGCAAGCTTGCGGATTTCTTTACTTACTTGGTCAGCTAGCTCGCGGGTTGGACACAGCACTAAGGCTTGAACTCTGAATCGTTTAACATTGAGGTTTTGTAGCACCCCGAGACCAAACGCAGCAGTTTTACCAGAGCCGGTTTTTGCCTGCGCAATGAGATCTTTGCCTTTTAAAATACGAGGCAAGCTCTGTGCTTGGATAGGGGTCATTTGTTGGTAACCAAGCGACGCGAGGTTTTCAGTTAGCTCAGGCTTTAAACTGAGACTGGCAAAAGAAAGTTCTGACAAGGGAATGCCTTAGGTAAATTAGGAATGCAATCGGCATTATACCAAGTCTTATGGCGTTACGCTTGTCGCATTTTTGCCTGCAAACCAACCAAGAAGTTTCTCAATACTTGATCCTTGCAGATTCGATAGTGTCGATGCTGAGGGTTTCGGAACAAAGCACTCAACTCGTGTTCGCTGAAACGAAAGTCCGCTAATTTTAAGATGTCCAAGATATCGTCGGACTTTAAATTGAGTGCAATTTTTAGCTTGCGGAAAATCAGGTTGTTGTCCAGTTTCGTCTCTGCAACTGCCTCATAACCATCTCTTTCGCCGCGAAGAAAATTGATTAGGCCGTTAAGAAAGGTGGCGAAGTCGACGTCTTTCATCGCTTTATAACCGTCTTCGTCATCGCGCTTCAACCATTCTTTAAATTCAGCAGTCGATGCTTGCCTCACTTTTGCAGCGTCAAACACTTTTAGCATTTTGTGATTGTTGTAATTAAAGCAGTAGCGCAATCTTCGAAGAATATCGTTATTGGTCATTACTCTATTACTCTACTGCAATGCCAATGTTAGTGACGCCTTCCGCAAAAGCCAGTTCCAGCGCCGCCTGTTTGACTTCTTTTTGACTCAACTTTTTCAATGGTGTTGTTTCTAACCAGTCTAACAACTCACCTAACAATGCCATCTCCGCTTGCATCAACTCATGTTCGCGCAGCGCTTCATTACTGATTTCGCCATCAGCTTGATATTCAATTAAGTGGACAATTGCACCTTGCGATATTTTGGCGATGGCAACAGGGTCGTATTCAGCCTCCGTCATTTCGCCGCTAATATAAGTTAACAGGCTGGTGCAAAAATAGATCGCAGGGTAAACACCGTACATGTCAAAGTCTGCCTCATCTGGGGTTAAGGCTTCAACTTTCTCTTCCATTGCTGAAAGGCTTACTTTTGTACCTTTCACCAACAACCTCTGCCACAGGCTGTCCATCATATTGTCTAAGTTAAACTCTTGTGGAAATTCGACCACCTCTGCGAATAACTCGTAATTGGGTTTCATTCGCTCAATCAACGTCAGTGCTAAAATGCCCTGTTGCTTGTAGCTAAGTTCACGAATACGTTGGAAATTGTTCGACTTTTTAGGTGCTGGGGTTTGTTTGGCCAATTTACTTCTCTTGTTGTTCAGCTGCTGCGGTGAGCGTTTCTATTTGTTGCTGGGCGAAATTGAATTTTAACCGATATTCAGTGACTTTGGCTTCTAATTCTGAGACTTTTTCTGATAGGTCGGAGTTCAACTGGCTATTCTCCGCACGCAATTGTCTGATGACCTCTCGAGCATTCTCAACCTCAGCTTCGGCTTTTTCCGATGATATTGCCAATTTGTGATGCGTTACCTCTTTTAATTTCGCCACCGCTTCTTGCTCAGCGTCATTGGCGTTTTGCAGTTGTTCGATTAACACATCGGCTTTTTTCAGTGCTTTAGATAGCTCTGCTTGAGTTTGCGCTAATGCCTCTTGGCTTGCAACTAAATCTTCATCTACTTGCGCAAGTTGGCCTAAGGAGTCGTCCAATCTCACTTTGACTTGGTCGTATTCGACTTTAACTTTCTGGTTTTCATTAGAGATAAATTCGAGTTTTTCCGTCAGTTCAATATTGGTTCTGAACAGTTGATCACTTTGCTCATTGCTGAAGTTTTGGGTAGACAACAGTTGTTCTTGCAACGACTGAACTTGATGCTCCAATCGAGCCAACTGCCCTTCCATTTCCGTTTTCTGTTTTTTAACCGCGTCGACCTTAGTCAGCGCCTCTTGTTCGGCACTTTTTAGTTGTGCGATTTCTTGTTTATCCAAATTAATGGATAACTCGATTTCATCTTTGAGTTCCGTGTTTTGAGCCTTTAGTTGCGCCAGTTCGGCCTTTAATTCAGATATTTCAGCTTGTTGCTGATTATCGTTATCGTTGGCTAACGCCAATAAACTGGTCATATCGGCGTTGGTGTCGCTAGTTTTGGACAGCTGTTCTTGAACTTGTTGCAATTGCTTTTCGTATGAGGCTTTTAACTCTGCCAATTGCTGTTGCAAGTCTGCCTCACGTTCATGTGACTGCGCGGATTGAGCTTCTGAGTCACGAAGTTGTTGACTGATCTCTTCGACTTTACCGAGAAGTTCGTTTGTCTGCTGCTGCAACTGTTTGTTCTGAACTTCAAGGTTTTGTTTGGCTTCTCCCCATTGCTCAGAATGACCAGAGGCTTCTGATCTGACGTCGACTAATGTTTGTTCGGCAAGTTGCAACTCTCGAGTAAGTTGTGTGTTGGCGGCTTTGAGCTCGGATATTTGGGCTAGCAAGCTCTGTTGTTGCTCTGTCGCTGACTCGAAGTTTTGCTGAGACAGGCTCTGCGCCTCCTTAGCGTCGTTCAGCTGTTGTTGCAACAGCGCTATTTGGGATTCCGCCGCAGCCAGAGCTTCAGCTTGAACGCTCATTTCGTGTCGCAACGTTTGCTCATTCTTTTCAACGCTAGATTCCGTTTCGAGTAACTGGCTTTCCAATCGGCCTTTGGCCTGCTCGATTTGCGATTTTTCCGTTTCTAATGTCGCTAACTTGTTCTCATGCTCTTGCAATTGCGCCGATAACGCTTGAAGCTGCTGTTGGCTGGCAACTAACTCCGCCGCCGTCAGTTGGTATGCCTCATCTCTTGCTTTAAGTTCCAACAGAGTATGTTGATGTTGCTCTGATAGTTGAGCAAAGTCCTGCTCGAGCTCTTCCAACTGTTGCTTTTGCTCTTGGCTAACGTGACGAGTTTCGCTCAGTTCGGTTTTGGTTAAAGTGTGCGCTTCCTCACTGGCTTGCAAAGATTGATTGAGCTCTTTTGTTTGCTGTTCCTGCGATTGCTGCAGTCGTAAATTGTCCGCATCCAGCGCTTGATGCTGCTCTACAAGCGCATCTAACTCCTTATGTTTGTTGATAAGCTCTTGTTGCAGCGTTTGTTTTTCTTGCTCTAATTGACTAAGACGAGTCTGTTGCTCTGTGTCTGTCTCAATCAGTGCGGCTTTTTCCTGCGCGAACAATGCTTCTGATTGCTGCAACTGCCCTTCCACCAGCTGCCACCCAGCTTCAGCTTCCTGTTGACGCTTTTGCAACTGGATAAATTGAGCCTTGTGCTCGTTAATTTCATTAGTTAGTGCTTCAATCGCCTCTTCATCGGTCGCCGTCATCTCTGCCAAACGCTTTGCCAACTCTTGTTTTTCATCAAGGGCATCAGCCAGTGTTTGTTCTGTTTGTATCAGCTTTTCGGTCAAATCACTGAGCTGATTTTTCTGTAGCTCGAGTTGATCTGTTAGCTCTGAATTAGCCAATTGCACTTGCTGAAAAAACGCTTGTTTTTCAGCGGCAATCTCGTCCACCTTTTGCTCAAGTGCGGACTCGTCTTGCTGAGCTGCAGAGAGGGCTTGCTGCAAAGTTTCAATATCAATTTGATACTGAGTTTGTTTTTTGACTTGCGCCGCGATGCGCTCTTGCAGCTCCTCATTTATTCTCTGCTGCTGCTCAAGCTCTTGTTGTTTTTCTAACAATTGTTGGCGAAGTTCATGGCGTTGAACTTCGGTTTGCTCCGAACCTTGTTCCAACGTCTGCTGGGTTTCTAGCAGTTGCAGTTTTACAAGTTCCAGATTACGAGTCCGCTCGGTGAGTGTGTCATTGAGTTGCTGTTGCTGAACTTCATTGACCTTCAACGTCTCACTCTGCTCTTGCAGTTGCTGCTGTAGCGACTGTATTTCATCTTCCGCCAACCCAAGTTTGGTTACATGTGTCGATAATTTTTGGCGCAGCTCATCCAAGTTCAGAGCTTGCGCTTTCTCTGTATCTTCTAGTTGGGCCCGCAGTTGCTCACTTTGTTGTTGAGCACTTGTGAATTGTTCACGTAACTCGGCCACTTGCTGCTCGTAATCACGAGATATCGCTTCCGAGTCAGTCGCTTGCTGAGCTGATTGTTCGGTGAGGCTGGATAAGTTTTGCTGCGCTTGTTCTAGTTCAGCTTGCAAATGCTCTGATCGAGTCAGTAAAACGCGATATTCTTCACTGGAATCTGATGCACTGGATTGCATTTCATTTAACTGGGTTTGACACGACTGCAATTGCTGAGACAAAGATTCGCTGCGATTTTGCTCGGACACCAATTGCTCTTGGGTACTTTGCACACTCTGTTCGAACCGCTGGGCAGCTTGCTCCGCTTCTGATTTCACATCATCTAACTGTTGCTGCAATTGCTCCGAGCTGAACAGGTGTTGCTCGACCAACCCGGCTTTCTCTGCCTCATGCTCAGATTGTTGCTCCTTGAGCTGTTGTTGCCATTGTTCTGTGTCTTGACGATAGCGCTCTTGTTGTTCATCCGACTCCTGTTGCATCTGCGCTTGGTTTAACTGCGCTTGCTCGAGCTCTTGTTTAATCAGTTCTATTACACGACGCTTTTCACTCAACTCGTCTTGATTGGCTTCCAAGGTTTGATTAGCTAATGATAGTTGTTGAGCAAGAGTCTGGTGTTTCTCAGTCTCCGTTTGCTTCTCGGCAACCTCAAGCTCACAGCGCTCAGTCAGTTCTTTTAAATTTGTTCGCAATTGCTCAAGTTCACTAGACAAGGACGTCTGTAATTCGAGGGCCGATTGTAATTCCGCTTCCTTGTTATCTAGACTAAGCTTCAGCGCCTCATTGACTTCTTTCGCCTCAGCAAACTGTTGCGATAAAAGAATCCCATCTCTATCAGATTGCAATAGCTGCTCGGTGACCTGTGTCTTACTGTCTGCAAGACTTTCGATAGTTTGTTGTTGTTCGTATATCTGTTGTTCTAAATGCTCAATTTTATCCAAATGCTCGGCTTTTTCTTCGCTATGCTTTTTCGCACCTACCGTTAGGTCTTGTTCGAACTGCTGCAGTTGCTGTTGCAGTGCTTTGATCTGAATCTGACATTGGCTAAGCTGAAACTCTTTTTCCGTTATCGTGTTTTGCAATTCACCGTGTTGACCTTGAAGCACCTCTATCTGCTCAGAGAATGCTTGTTTACTGACTGACTCCCCCGTGAATTTTGATTTTAATTCTGTAACCTCAGTTTCAAATTTTTCCTGCAGAGCACTCAACTCCGCTGTGGTTTGACTTAAGCGCTGATTAACAGCAGAGAATTCTTTCGCTTCGCGTTCATAAGATTGCCTTAATGAGTCCAGCTCTGCTTCACGTTCGGCCAGCCGCTCCCTCGTTACATTGAGCGTTTTTTCTATGGACTCTAAATCTTCGTTACCATTTGCTGTGCCACTTTCCTGCTCTAGCTGGCCGCTCAACTGATCTTGAAGGTCGCCAATTTCAGTTTGCAGTTGGGAGATGAACAGATCTTTTGCGAGCAATTGCTCGGAACATCGCTCTAACTCGCTTTCTGTAGAAGAGTTTAGACTAGGTGAAGTGAGTGGATCAGAGGAGGGAGAAAGCCCCCGTTCTTCGTAGTCTGAGAGTTGCTGTGACAAGGCGAGCAAGGCATCTTCCGCTTCCTGCTTTTCCGACTGCAACTCATCGTATCGACGACTCCAAGTCGCCAATGCCGACTGGATGTTCATATGCAGCTGATGTAATTCGTCCTGACTCAGTGCTTGCAGCTGTTCAACTGATAAGTTGGCTAAGGGACTTTGAATCGGGTTATTTTCCGCCAAAAACCAGACCTCAAGATTGATTCACAATTGAAATTCCTCTCCTAGACCATTTCAGTCTAGCTCAATAATCAGATTCCGTTAGCTAACTGTCGAAGAACATTGAAGTTAACGTGTTCCATGAGCTAATAACGGGATTGCTTGAACTGTCAATGCTTGTTACTTTCTAAAATCCAATCCACATTCTGGTTATTTTTATGGACATCACCACTCCTGCTTTTCTTTTTCCTGCAATCTCGTTGTTGCTATTGGCATACACCAATCGCTTTCTAGTACTCGCGCAACTTATAAGAGAACTAAATCAAAGAGACAATCGAGAACTCGAAGTCGTGGTAAAACGTCAAATCACCAATCTCAGAAGTCGACTACATTTGATCCGCTCAATGCAAACAGTTGGCGTAGTTAGCTTCATTTTGTGTACGGTTTCGATGATTTTGCACTTTTTTGATTTTTCACAGTCAAGTTCTGTTGCCTTTGGTCTTAGCCTGATTGCTCTTACCTTGTCGTTATTGATCTCCCTCTATGAAGTCAGAATTAGTTGCAAAGCAATCGAAATAGAACTGGAAAGCTTGGAATAACCGACTATTTTTTACTTATATTAGATATTTTTAATCTTCCACAGAAATGTCTGAAATAACGATAAGGTAATTTGTGTAGTGAGTGATTTTCTTTTTGCCGATGAAGAGTTCGAACAAGAACAGTTAACAAGTGTAAAACCTTGGAAAGTCTTGGTTGTCGACGATGAGCCGGACATTCATAACGTCACAAAACTGGTGTTGGCTGGATTTGAGCTTGAGTCTGTTCCACTCGAGTTAATCCATGCCTATTCAGCTGAAGAAGCGAAGAAAATTATCCATGAACACGACGACATCGCCGTCGGTTTTATCGACGTTGTAATGGAAACCAGTGACGCTGGTCTAAGGCTCATAAAGTACATTCGTGATGAAGCGCAAAACCACACCATGCGTTTGGTGTTGCGTACAGGCCAGCCCGGTGAAGCGCCTGAAGATACAGTGATTAAAGATTACGACATTAACGACTACAAAAATAAGACAGAACTTAGTGCGTCAAAAATGAAAACCTTAATGTTTTCAACATTGCGTTCTTACCGCGATATTTTGACCATAGAAAAACACAAACAAGGCCTAGAGCGGATCATCTCCGCGACAATTAATTTCCTGGATTGTAATTCCATTACCGAGTTTGCCTCCGCCGTCCTAGATCAAGTCACCAATGTTATGGGTATCACTAACACCCGCATCATGTGTTGTGCAGCAATTACGACACCGGATAAAGGCATTGATTTCAAACTATTGGCAATAACCGGCGCCGGCGATAAAAAAGGGGTGTATGACGACACACCGATGCCAGAGTCAATAAAAAAACTGTTGGAAAAAGCCCATAACGCCAAGAGCTCAATACACGACAAAGACCACTTTGTTGGCTTTTTTGTAAATAACAGCGGTCTCGAAAACTTACTTTACGTAAGCCACGAAGAAGATCTTACCGACACGGACCACGATATTTTGGAGTTTTTCACCAATAACATTGCGGTTGCGTATGACAACATTCGGATGCGAGAAATGGTTGAAAGCTCGCAAAGGGAACTTAGCTACATTTTAGGTGAAGCCGTTGAAAAACGTTCCAAAGAAACCGGCAGTCACGTAAAAAGAGTGGCGAATTATTCGTACATGCTCGGGCTCTATTACGGTCTGCCAAGCAAATTTGCCGAGCAAATCAAATTGGCCTCGCCCCTTCACGATGTCGGAAAGATTGGCATCCCTGACGCGGTGTTAAACAAGCCAGCAAAACTAGATCCGGATGAATGGGAAGTGATGAAAACACACGCCCAGCTAGGTTATGACATACTGTCGCAATCGCAAAACGAAATATTGCAGATTGGCGCTAACATCGCCCACCAACACCACGAGCGTTGGGATGGTAAAGGTTACCCAAAAGGCTTAGCTGGTGAAGACATTGATATTGTGGGCCGTATTACAGCGCTTGCTGATGTGTTTGACGCCCTCGCTTCTGAGCGGTGCTATAAGCCCGCTTGGCCGCTTGAAAAAGTATTGGATTTATTGCGTGAGGAAAGCGGAAAGCAATTCGAACCTAAGCTGGTCGATATTTTGTTAGAGCACGTAGACGAGTTTATCGCCGTCCGTGATGCCTTTCCTGACCCCAACGACTGAGTGTGTCGTTCAGTGGGTAATGAGCTCAATCACACCAACCAGTAACACCCAACCGGCAAAAAACAGCTTAAGTTGCATAACCGGCAAACGGGTTGCAATTAACTTTGCGATAATGGCACCAAATACAGCGCCGGGTCCTGCAAACATAAGGATCTGATAGTGAATCGTATCAGCAGCAAAATGAAAACCGATTCCGGCCCAAACGGTCAATGCTGACAAAATCACAGCCACCGCTACGGCCAAAGTAACTCGGTAGCCGCGAACAATTAAGTAAAAAGCAACAAATTCGCCAACTCCCACTGACAACCAAGCGGTGACAATTCCGCCCAAAAAGCCGATTAAGAGCAAGCTCAACAAATCGCCACGATTTGCTTGTCTTGATTCAATGTCAACTTGATGACGCAGGTTTTTCTTCAGCACCGCGACAAAGAGTGCACAGCCCAGCAAGATAGAAAACCACGCGAACAACAAAGACAAACTGGCAGGTGAGGCTAAACCGCCACCATAAACGAACCACAAACCGAGTATGCTGGCCGGTACGGTGGCAAGCAGAAACGGTACCGCTAATCGCCAGTCCGATTCTGTTTTTGCTTGCTGCTTGGCAAAACGTGACCAAAGCAGTGCACCTGTCGTCATGCCAAAACATTGAATCGCAAAGCTGGTTGCTACGGACTGTTCAGCACTGATATCTAACGCCTGAAATGCTGGAATAAAAACGACGCCACCACCAGCACCAGTGGCATTGGCAAAGATAGCACCTAAGACTCCGAGCAAAGAAAATGGTGCATAGTCCACCTGTGCAATCAAGTAAACAAAGATAAGTAACGAGGCCGCAAACAAAAACCATTGTCTGCGTTTAGTGACTGGTAACGATTGGGACAAAAACTTCGTCTTCGATAAATTAGAGTGAACTGATTGTATTGAACGACCGGTTTATTGCCAATAACGTTTTTTTTAGAGTTATTACGTTAATTATAACCAACAAGACTAAACGCAATGAAACACAGCGAAATGAGGCTCGGAGCAATAAAAAAGGCCGCTGTTCAGCGGCCTTAATTACAAATTAAAAAACTCTTGGCGATATTGCTTGAGCTCCTGAATGCTCTCGCGAATATCTTCTAGCGCTAAGTGTGTGCCTTTTTTTGAATAACTGTTTAATACGCTTGGCTTCCAACGTCTTGCCAGCTCTTTCACTGTGCTCACGTCCAAGTTGCGATAATGGAAGAAGTCTTCAAGGGTAAGCATGTGAACGTGCATAAATCGACGATCCTGACAAATGCTGTTACCACACATTGGCGACTTACCGGCTGGCACGTAGTCTTTCAAAAAATCGATGGTCATTTCGCACGCCTCTTGTTCAGAGATCTTACTTTGACGACAACGCTCAGTTAGTCCAGATTTACCGTGCTGATTGATACACCACTCATCCATGTTGTCTAGAACTTCGTCAGGTTGATAAATCGCTATCTCTGGGCCTTCTGCCAGAATGTTCAGGTCACTGTCAGTAACTATGGTTGCGACTTCTAATACTTTATCGGTTGCGGGTTCCAATCCTGTCATTTCAAGATCTATCCAAACCAAGTTATTTTCGTTAAATGACATATAAAGGCCTTACTCAATCCTTTTTATCACGCGTAGATACGTATAAGATAACCGCATTGTTATTCTTTTTAACAATTTTCACAAGTTTTTATAAATAAATCATAGAGCAAAAGTGGCAAAACAAAAGAAATTATCAAAATCTCAAAGCCGCCGAATCAGCGCAAATCAGCGCAAACGAATCGAGCGAGCCAAGAGCAAAGAAACTGTGGAAGAGGTAGTTGAAGACAGTCAGTTAGGCCCTCAATCGTTCGGTCAGATCATTACTCGTTATGGCCAACACGCCGATTTAGAAAATGATCAAGGCGACATAGTGAAGTGCCAGATACGACGTGCGGTAGATTCGCTTGTTGTTGGCGACAAGGTGATTTGGCGTCCTTACAACCAAACTGAGACCGAGTTTGCTGGTGTTATAGAAGCGGTAGAAACCCGCAGCAGCGAATTTTTACGACCTGACTTTTATGACGGTTTAAAGCCCGTCGCCGCTAATATCGATCAGATCATTATCGTGTCCGCTTTACTTCCAGATCTGACACCAAACATCATCGACCGCTACCTTGTCGCTGTCGAACAATTAGACATAGAGCCGGTTGTTCTGATTAACAAAATGGATTTGTTGGACGACAACAACAGGAAGTTAGTGGAAGATACTATCGCCTTGTATCAAGACATTGGCTATCGAGTGGAAACTGTATCTGCGAAAGACGAGGACGGCATTGAAACAGTGACCAATCTGTTAAAAAACAAGACCAGTGTTTTTGTTGGTCAATCTGGCGTTGGTAAGTCATCAATCGTGAATGCCATTTTACCAGAGGCTAAAATTGCCACTAAACAAGTGTCTGATAACAGCCGACTTGGCCAGCACACAACGACCGCCTCCAGACTTTATCGGTTAGAAAATGGTGGCGCGGTCATCGACTCCCCTGGTGTTCGGGAGTTTGCAATGTGGCATTTAGAGCACGAACAAATCATCAACGGGTTCATCGAGTTTCGAGACTTTATTGGCCTGTGTAAATTTAGAGATTGTAAACATCAGAACGACCCAGGCTGTGCCCTGAAACAGGCAATTAAAGACGGTAAGGTCACCGACACTCGTTATCAGAGTTACCTGAGAATTTTACAAACCGTTACAGATATCACCTTGCGCCATCAGCCAAAAGATTCAAAATAAGTCTCTTTTTGAGCTGTGCTCAGGTACACTAGTGCGGTTTTGCCTACAGCAAATTGTGAGTTAAAAGTAAGAATTATAAAAGGTTACCAAAGTGAACTTTGACAATTTAAAGATAGCGTTTCAGTACGCATTACCCAAACATGGCGTTTCCAAACTCGTCGGTTTTTTAGCACGTTATAAATTGGGATTTGTGACAACAGGATTCATCAAAGGCTTTATCAAAGCCTACAAAATCAATATAAATGAAGCGCAACACCCAGATCCAAAACACTACGAAACATTCAACGACTTTTTTACTCGAGCATTGGCTCCGGGAGTCAGGCCTATCGTAGAAGGTGATAATACGATTGCCCACCCAGTCGACGGTACCGTAAGTCAGTTAGGGCCGATTAAAGACGGAAACCTTGTTCAAGCAAAAAACCACTACTACACAGCACTCGAATTGCTAGGTGGTGACCAAGACCTGGCGGACAAATTTGAAGACGGCGACTTCGCGACCATATACTTAGCTCCGAGCGATTATCATAGACTGCATATGCCAATTGCTGGGACATTAACTGACATGGTTTACGTGCCTGGTGATGCGTTTTCAGTTAACCCACTTACAGCGGAAAATGTACCAAACCTATTCGCTCGAAATGAGCGAGTCGTCTGTGTCTTTGATACCGACTTAGGTCCAATGGCAATGGTGCTTGTCGGTGCTACTATTGTCCGCAGTATCGAAACGGTTTGGGCTGGTGAGATCACACCTCCACGTGGCACCTCTGTAAATCGCTGGCAATATCCAAGTGAAGGTGACAACGCGATTTACCTCGACAAAGGCGAAGAAATGGGCCGCTTTAAGTTGGGCTCAACGGTTGTGTGTTTGTTCCCTAAAGACAAAGTTGAATTTTTGGAAGAAATGAAAACTGGCACAGTAACTCGCATGGGTGCGCATTTCGCCAATCAAAAGTAAGCCATAAATAGGGGCAAAGCAGTCCATTGAATTCCACTTCTTCCACTTCCAGTTCTGTTTTGTCCCCCATGGTGCAGCTCCACTTAGGAGTGCTGCTCCTTGGTGTTTCAGGCATCTTTGCCAAACTCATCCACTTGCCCGCCCTAGACATTATTGCCTACCGAAGCGTGTTTACTGCCGTCGCACTCGGTGCATTTTTAGTTTATAGCAAGCAGACCCTAAAATTACGAAGCAAACGTGACTATGTTGTCGCTGTCGTTTTGGGCGTTCTTGCCGCAGTCCATTGGTGGACATACTTTCTCAGCATTCAAAAAACTTCGGTTGCCATTGGCATGCTCTCGCTTTTTACTTATCCAGTAATGATTGTATTACTCGAACCCCTTGTGCGCCGAAGTTTGCCTAAACTTTCGGACATTGGAATCAGTTTGGTGGTTCTGTTTGGAATTAGCTTGTTGTTTCCCAACTTATGGCAAACCGACGTTGAACTGAGTCCAGATTTTACTTTTGGGGTAGTGATTGGGTTATTTTCAGCGCTGTGCTTTGCGCTCAGAAACATTGGAATCCAACACTACTTTAAAGGTTATTCCGGCACACAAAACATGTTTTATCAGTTCGGTATTGCGGCATTACTGTTCATACCGTTTGCCGATACCCAGTTTATTGAGCTAGACCTTCGCACCATAGAGCTGTTGGTTTTGTTTGCCATTTTTTTCTCTGCTATGGCGCATGTGTTGTTTTCAAACGCCATTGGCACGACTGGCGCCAAAACTGCTGGACTTGTGGCATGCCTTCAGCCGCTTTATGGCATTGTTTTATCTCTTATTATTTTGGCAGAAGTGCCGATCTGGACTACCTTGGTAGGAGGCAGCATTATTTTGGCTGCCGCGATATACGAAACAACATACGCGGGCAGAAAAACGGATAAATAACAGACTCATGTGGGTATTTGCACACCGAGGTGAATCAGCGATTTACCCTGAAAACAGCCGAGATGCAATTCTTCATTGCGACAATCAAGAAATGCATGGCATCGAGATCGACCTGCAACAGGCTGGCAACCAATTTATTGTTTTTCATGACCGATGGATGATGCGCGTACTTGGCCTGCAAAAGCGTGCGGTCGAGCTCACTGAAGAGGATCTGAGCTCAATCTTTGGTCGCGATGGTCAACCTCTGCCGACACTCACCTGGTTGCTCGCAACCGCAAAAGCACAAGATTTGTGGCTCAATATTGAGTTGAAAAACATCCAAGATGTCGAGTTGTTTTACCAACAGTTAACAAACACGGCAGAAACTCTAAAATTTGACCTCGAACGTTTGGTGATCTCCGCATTTAACCATCAACACTTAATGAAACTCGCGGCACTCAACTCAAAGTTAAAACTCGGATTGTTATGCGCTCACTTACCCTCTGATTACCACCAATTTTTACCGAGATTTAAGTTGTTTAGCGTGCATTTGGATATGAATTGCATCGCCGCAGATTTTGTTCACTACCTCCAACAACGCGATTTAAAAGTATTCGTTTTTACTGTCGACCAAGCGTCTGAAATAGAATGGTTATTTAACCAACAGGTCGACGGAATATTCGCCAACGATCCTCGCCAAGCCTATAAAATTATTAATAATTTGTCCGATTAGGTTGCCAATTTATAAACTTTCGCTATACCTTTAAAAGACAGACCATTTCAACAGGGAACCACACTGCATGTCAGAGTCAAATGAACCTAACTCCCAGTGGTGCTTTCGTTCGGAAACAGCTAGATTACTTGCCTTAAATGTCGCTCAAATACATACCGGGCTGAGTGAAGGTGATGCTTCAATCGAAACACTGAGTTCTTCGTTTCGGCAGTTGGCAACATTTTGCATGGAAATTCAAAACTCAACTGGTGATTCCAACAACTCGAATTTAGACGTCGATGAAATAAAGAACATCGCGGCAAGCATGTCGACTCAAGTTGACTCCGCTATCATGGCTTTTCAGTTCTACGACCGACTGTGTCAGCGTTTAGAGCACGTACAGAACAACCTCCACATGTTATCTGACCTCATAACCGATGAAGGACAAATCGAAAATTCTGTTGGCTGGCAAACACTTCGCGAGAAAATTAAGTCTTCCTACACTATGGAAACTGAGCACAAGATGCACGAAGCTGTATTGAAAGGTGCCACCATAAACGAAGCGTTAGAAATCTTTAAGAATGTCCTTGCTGAACAACAGGACGAAGACGACATCGAACTATTCTAATCTCAGGGAGGATGAGTCATGATCGAAGCGCCGTTACACTATTCCGAATCAGAGCGCCTAAGAGCCTTACGCGATTATGATATTTTGGATACAGAAGCCGAACAGGTCTTTGACGACCTGACTCAGCTCGCCTCTGCGATTTGTGAAACCCCCATATCATTGATCAGCCTAGTCGACCCGAACCGCCAATGGTTTAAGTCGAAAGTGGGTATCGATGCTGACTCCACCCCACGCAGCATCGCTTTTTGTGCGCATGCAATTCTACAAGAGGACGTTTTTGAAGTCAGTAACGCGCTACAAGACGAGAGGTTTCATGACAATCCCCTTGTGACCGAAGATCCCAACATTCGCTTTTATGCTGGTACACCACTAACCACACCGGATGGATTCCCGATTGGTACTTTGTGTGTGATCTCCGACAAGAGCAAGAAGCTCAGCGAACACCAGAAGAATGCGCTAAAAATCTTAGGTCGTCAGGTCATCACCCAACTTGAACTCAGAATCAAGACCCGCAAGCTCGAACAAGCGAATCAATTTAAGACTGAGTTTCTCTCGAACATCTCCCATGAAATTCGAACACCGCTCAATGCCATCGTCGGATTTAGCGAACTGTTGATAGAGCACAAAGACGAATACTTCACTAGTGATACTGCCAAGGAATATTCGGAAAACATTGAATACAGCAGCCGTCACTTGCTTTCCATCGTCAATTCAATATTGGATTTAAGTAAAATTGAAGCCGGGAAGATGGAACTTGATATTAAAGAGTTCGATGTTGCCAACAATTTGCAGAAGTTAGTTAATATGCTCTCAGTTAAAGCCGAAGAAAAAGGTGTTGAACTCAATTTCCAATTGGACGACCACGCTCACAATCGCATTTGTCTCGACCAACACAAGCTGTCTCAAATCGTAATAAACCTAGTGGGCAACGCCATTAAGTTTACCGAAGCTGACAAACAAGTGACTTTAAGTGTCAGCACCGCCCACAATAATCTGCTGATCACAGTTGAAGACCAAGGCGTTGGAATGACGGCACAAGAACTCGCGACCGTCTTTGACAAATACACTCAGGTAGGAAAGAACAAACAAGGTGGTACGGGCCTGGGCCTAAGTATTACCAAGGGTTTGGTAGAGTTAATGGCCGGAAACATCACCATCGAAAGTGATAAAAACAGTGGTACTAAAGTCGCGGTTAATATTCCACTGACGGCCAAATGTTCTCCAGAAGCACCCGAAGAAGTTGAACAGCTCACAATCTCTGGCAAAAAGCTCTTAGTAGTCGAGGACAATTTACTCAATCAACGATTGGTCGGCGCTATGTTAGATAACTTAAACGTCGATGCCCGTTTCACAGAAACCGCGGAAGACGCCTTAACGCTGCTTGAGAAACATGTTTATGATGTGATTTTGATGGACATTAATTTGCCCGGTATGAGTGGCATAGACGCCACGGTTCAAATAAAACAGCGCGGCATTGCCACCCCAGTTGTAGCCTTAACCGCCGATGTTTTTGCTGCCAGAGAAGAAACCGAAGTGTTTGATGGCTATCTCACTAAACCAATTACTCGTGAACAATTGCAATTGGCGTTAGCCCGCACGCTCAAAGCGAATTAAGCTCTATCAACTGGAAACGCGAGTACTTCTTCGATATGACAGCTTGATTGTGCCAACATAAACAGGCGGTCAATGCCAACCGCGACGCCAGCGCAATCCGGTAATCCTTGCTCTAGAGCAGCGATAAAACGCTCATCAATCGGTCTCTGTGGCTTGTTATCCGCTTTTCTTAATTGGTTGTCATCCTCAAAACGTCGACGTTGCTCAGCAGCGTTATCGAGTTCGTAAAAACCATTTGCCAACTCA
>CAXRBI010000091.1:0-27958 GCA_964229075.1 Alteromonadaceae bacterium
GATCTATCCAGATTTATGGATCCCGCTGTATTCAATGGTCACGTTTTCTCCACAGATCCCTTATGCAACCGCGCTTAAGGTTGGTGACATGCAAAAACGCATCATGGATGAGATTATGGCGATAGAAAACATCGAGCAAAACTGGCAGCAAGAGTTTGTTTACGACAAACTCTACGAATTGGCAAAAACAACACTTACGGAGCAGTCTTAATGGTTTGTCCACACTCCGACAGCAAAAACTTTAGAGAAGTCGAACAATCGATAAAAACAGACTTCAAAAATGACATGAGTTACGGCGATTACTTAAAACTTGATCAGATCCTCTCTGCTCAACATCCGCTATCGTCAGAGCACGATGAAATGCTGTTTATCGTCATCCATCAGTCCAGCGAACTTTGGTTAAAGTTAGCGGGCCATGAACTGAGTGCCGCAATTGATATGATCAAACGCCAAGAGTTTGGACCGGCGTTTAAGGTGATTTCTCGGGTTAAACAGATTTTCCTGCAGTTAACTCAAGCTTGGAACATTCTCTCCACCCTAACACCAGTGGACTATTTAAAGTTCAGAGATGACTTAGGTCATTCTAGCGGCTTCCAATCTTATGGTTATCGTAAATTGGAATTCCTACTGGGCAATAAGAACCAAGATTTGATCAAGGTTCATGAATCGAACCCTACTGTGCATCAAGAGCTTTCTGATATCTCAGCAGCCCCAAGTATTTACGATGAAATTATCAAAGTCATGGCCGAAAAAGGCTTTGCTATCGATACAAGTGCGTTAGAGCGAGACTTTAATCAACCTTACGAGCGCAATGAATCGGTTTTAAATGCATGGCTTAAGGTATATCAAAATGCCGATGAACATTTTGAGCTTTATGAGTTGGCAGAAAAACTCATGGACATTGAAGACGTGTTCCAAAACTGGCGTTTTAAGCACATGTACACGGTTCAGCGAGTAATTGGCAATAAAATGGGCACTGGCGGCAGTTCTGGTGTTGCCTTCTTGAAGAAAGCCTTAGACATTTCGTTTTTCCCGGAATTACTGGAAGTAAGAACGATGTTGTAATATGAAGCCTCTATCTAGAGGCTTTTTTATTGGCATAACCAAATGGTATGCTCACTCAGACCTCAAGATTTTCTCACGCGAATAAACAAGGAAAGGTTTTCTTTTTATGATGACTGGACTAAACCACATCACTATTGCCGTTAATGACCTAGAACTTTCATTTAAATTCTATGTCGACGTCTTGCAAATGACACCCAAAGCGCGTTGGTCAACGGGAGCGTATCTCACCCTTGGCGATACGTGGTTTTGTTTGAGTAAAGACCAAGCGCTTCCCAGTCAAGATTACAGCCATATCGCCTTATCTATCGATGCAGAAAACTTCTCTGAATTTTCACAAATGCTCAAAGATTTGGGAGTGGTCGAATGGAAACAAAACCGCAGTGAAGGCGATTCTTTTTACTTGCTTGACCCCAGCGGCAATAAACTCGAGGTACACTGCGGCAACCTCGAGTCACGACTCAATCATTTAAAGGCAGAAGACCGCGACGATCTCGTCTTTTATTGACATCGCCCCCCTGCATTGAACTACTTGGCGTTTGCAATGATGTAATTCAATCCACCGACGATAGCAGCGACTTGCGCCTGAATGCAGTTTTCATCATCCACTTTGGGACTGTCAGGATACACTTCCGTTGTCGTAACAAAAGGCGCATCGGTTAACCCCGCGCACAAGCCAAGCTTTTTGCATGGATAATTAATCACTCCAAACTGCGTCATTGGGCTGCCTATCAATTGGCCATTTTCATCGGCTGGCGCAATATGTGTCACCTGCGCGACGGACGCTATGATTGCCGCTTGAAACTCCGCTGCTGGGCGCTCTGAGTCACCCACCCCGTAAAAGCCATCGGGAATATTCCAAGAAAACTGCTCTTTTGCGTCTCTGGCAGACAACGCAGGTCGGAACTCCGAGTTGTCAGTATCGGTGGTTTCGTGCAAATCAAAATGGGCTACAAACTCAAGCCCCAAATCTTCGATAAAGTCCCTGACACGCGCAGACTCCTCTACCTTTGTCGCACCGGCTTTGTTGTCCGGGTAAAATGAACGATTTGGATCGTCTGCGTTTGGATTCCAGCGATTTATTGTTTCATAGCCCCATGGACTGATACATGGAAACACTACAAAGTTAAACTGCTCTTGATACTTCAACATCTCGGTTGCAGCGAACTTGATCGCTCCTTGGACACCACTGGTCTCGTAACCGTGCACCCCGCCGGTGACTAAAACATTTGGCTTGTTATCGTCCCAAGGCTTTGAACGAATTACCCAAAGTGGATACCTTTCAGTGTCGTAAGATAAGGCTCCGTACTGGGTCAGATTATGGAGCTCTGACAGCACGTCTATTTTTTCAATCACTTGCTCATGGTACGAGCGCTTAACACTTTGTATGTTGCGCCATTGATCGCGCTCTGCTTGTTCCCAGGGCGTCCCTGGGGTCCCGATTGGATAACTCATTACTTCTAGCCTAACGTTCGGTGAAATAGATTAACCGCAAGATTATATACTTGCAGCGCCAACTGAGGGTCGTACCTGTCTCCTTCATCTCTCATAAATGCGTGTTGGGCATTGTATTCGTGCCAAGTGACATTTTTATCGTGCGCTAATAAGTTGCTGTATATCTTCAATCGGCCTTCATTAGGGATGTGTGGGTCTTGCTTGCCCCATATCATTAACAATTCAGCGTCAATGTCTTTGGTGCGGCTAAAGGAGTCGTTGCCTTCTTCGCAAGGTAAAGTATTTGAGTGAATGTCGGTTGCATAAAGGCAACACGCCGAAGATACACAAGAGTGCAACGCAGCCCGGTAGGCTAAATGCCCCCCAATACAGACCCCCATCGCCCCAACTTTGCCATTGGAATACGATTGCGATTTCACAAAATGAATCATCGCGTGTGTATCACTGTCGTGATGTTCAAGCGGCTTAGTCCATTTGTCTTGATTGCCCTTGTCCTTGCCAGCGTCATCATATTCAAGCACCGTACCGATGGGATTGAGCTCGTGAAACACCTCTGGGACCAACACAACAAAACCGTGCCCCGCCATGATGGCAGCGGCTCGCGCAATTGGTGTCGTTTGTTGAAAAATTTCGGAGTAGAAGATAATGGCAGGAAACTTACCTTCCGCTTGCGGTCGGTAAACATAAGTCCGCATGGTGCCGGTCGGGGTTTCCAAATCATTAATGTGAGATTGAATGAGCATAGTTAACTGCAGCTTTGTCGGCAAAATAACTACAAATATAAACCCCGTAGCTAAGATTAGCTACGGGAAATCAAGGATTAAGACTCAACTGGTTTAGAAACCATCAATAGTCGTTTCAGCGCATCTCCTGCTTTGTCGAGCAACACATAATTAACCGGCACCAATATCAAGGTAATAAAGGTGGCGAAAAGAATACCAAACCCTAAAGACACCGCCATTGGAATCAAGAATTGAGCTTGCGTGGATTTTTCGAACAATAGCGGCATCAAACCGATAAAGGTTGTTAACGACGTCAACATTACCGGTCTGAATCGCGCGGCCCCAGCGGTTGAAACCGCATCCATCAGGGCCATGCCTTCCAAGCGTTTTTTATTGATGTAATCAACAAGTACCAACGAATCGTTCACGACCACACCTATTAGGGCCAACATGCCTAACAGACTCATCAGTGATAAATCAAAGCCCATGATCCAATGGCCGAGCATAGCTCCCAATACGCCAAACGGGATAACACTCATAACGACTAGAGGCTGCCAATACGACTTAAAGGGAATAGCTAGCAAACAATAGATAATGAAAAACACGAAATACAGCGCAATTTCCAACGAACCCATGCTATCGCTCTGCTCTCTCGCTTCACCTTCCAAGGTATAACTTACCCCGGGATACTGGGCGACCATTTCGTCCAAAAACTGACGTAATTCTTGGTTAACTATGGTCATATTGGTCTTTTCTTTATCAACATCTGCGGTGACGTTAAGTACACGGTAACGATCGATTCGTCGAATCGACGACGGGCTTAAACCTGGCTGCAGCGTCGCTACATGGCTCAGAGGTACAGCGCCTCCCGCAGGCGTTTGAATCAACAAACTCTCCAAATCGGATATCGAACGGCGCTCGTCCAAAGGTAAACGCACCATCACTCGAACATCATCTCGACCTCGTTGGATCCTTTGCACTTGAGAGCCAAAATAGGCGCTTCGAACCTGTCTTGAAACGTCGCTTCGAGTCAAACCCAATGCCTTTCCTTGATTGGTTAATTCCAGCTGTAACTCTTGCTTGCCGTTCGACATACTGTCGCTAATTTCAAACACGGTTGGATAGGTTGCCAACTGCTGTTTGGTTCGCTCCGCCGCTTCTTGCAGCGTTTCAATTGAGGTAGCGGACAACTGGATATCAATAGGATCAGAGGTGCGACCGATTTCGGCTCGGAAAGTCAAAGACTCAGCGCCTGGAATGGTTCCAATTTCTTGCCGCCACTCCCTCAATAAATCACGCGATGTCACTGTTGATTTTCGTTGCTCTGGAGGAATAATTTCAAATCTTACGCGGCCTTGGTCTGTCGCCCCACCTCGACCACCTGTGGTTGCCAAGATGTTCATGATCACGCTACGACCATCGTCTTCAACGTATTTTTGCTGCAAGCGATAAGCGGCATCCGATATCTTTTGAACATAGGTGTCAGTGACTTCAAATGGGGTTCCTGTCGCCATGGTCAAATTCATTCGAACCGTTTCACTTGGGATCCTCGGGAAGAAAATGAATTTAGTCCAACCGCTCATTACCATAGCAATAACCACCACTAAAGCGCCGATAAACAGCGATAGTGTGGTTCCTTTGTTTCGAAGCGCTTTTTTCAAAACGGGTTGATAGTACTTGATAATTGCTGATTCAAAACCGTCCGCAAATCGTTGCTGGAATCTACTGAGCTTACCCGACGGTTTGTCACCACGAAGTTTCACGTATTTTAAGTGGGCGGGCAGGACAAACTTGGACTCAATCAAAGAGAACAACAAGATCGGAATCACCACCACAGGGATTTGTGCAAATAGCGCCCCGCGGTTTCCCTCAATGAACGCGAGCGGCAAAAACGCCGCAACTGTAGTTAAAATACCAAATGTAACAGGTGTTGCGACCTCTCGTGTACCGTTGATAGCGGCCGTTTCACTGTTTTCTGCCTTGCGCATGTGGGTGTATATGTTTTCACCGGTGACAATGGCATCGTCAACAACAATCCCTAACACCAGAATAAAAGCAAATAAGCTCATGATGTTGAGCGTCACACCGACCATTGGCATGAAAATAAAGGCGCCCATAAATGACACTGGAATACCAATGAATACCCAGAACGCGATGGAAGGTCTGAGGAATAAGGTGAGCAAGAACAGCACCAAAATACCGCCTTGCAAAGCGCTATTTGTAAGGGTTGCCAAACGATTTTTCACAATTGTTGAATCGTCATCCCAATAGCTCAGTTGGTAACCCGCAGGTAAACTGTCTTGCTGCTCTTCAATGTAATTCTTGACCTTGTCGGCCACTTCGATGGCACTTTGTTGGCCAATGCGGTAAATCTCAATAAACGCCGCTTGTTGCCCGTTAAATCGTGTACGAATTGGGCTTTCTTCAAACCCGTCGTTGATCGTCGCAACTTCTTCTAGCCGAATGGTACTGCCGTCGGGGTTGTTCTTCACGATGATTTTGGCAAATTCGTCTTTTCTATATGCCTGCCCCTTGGAACGCAAAAGTATATCGCCACCACTGGTGCGCAAATTACCAGCGGAAACGTCAAGCGAACTGCCGCTGATCGCTGAAACAATACGATTAATAGTTAGGCCATATTGATTAAGCTTGTCTTGAGAGATCTCAATGGCAATTTCATAATCACGTACGCCATCAAGCTCAAGTTGGGTCACCCCCGGGATACGTAACAAATCGTCTCGCACCCGCTCTGCAAACTCACGCGTTTCAGCCTCGCCGTATTGTCCGCTAACAGTAACCGTAATTACGTCGCGTTTTCGTTGAGCAAGGGCAACAATCGGCTTTTCGGCATCGGCTGGGAAGGTGTTAACTGCATCAACTCTGGATTTAATGTCTGCCAACATTTCCCTTGGGTCATAACCGGTTTCAACTTCAATAGAAACATTGGCAGAGCCTTCGGCTGAACGCGAGGTTATGCGCTCTATTCCCTCTAAATCTTGCACGGCTTCTTCAACGCGAATAGCAACGCCCTTTTCAACATCTTCGGGGGTGGCTCCGCGCAGAGAGATAGACACTGAAATTCGGTCGGACTCGATTGAAGGGAAGACCTCAAGTGGAATCTTGTATGATAATGAAAACAGCCCCGCCATTAATATGCTGATCATCAACAAATTTGCAGCGACGTGATTTCGAGTAAACCAAGCAATCATGATTTATCTCCCGCAGCTCTATCAGCGCCAGCATTTCCACGCCCTCGTCTCTGTGCCATAACCTCTTCAACACTGATCCCTTGCTCTTGAGCTTGGGCTTTGATGCGCTCCTGCACATGTGGAGGAAAATCTGCAAATGACCGGCCTTTCGCGGTCTTTTCACCACCTTTGTTATTGCTAGCACCGGCAACCGCGACCGCCGTGCCAGAACTCACCTGACCTAAAGGCGTGACCACAAGGTTATCGCCAAACTCAAGACCTGTGGCTACAATTGCGTCCGTCGCATTCTTCCATAAGAGAGCGATGTCTTTTCTAATCACTACGCCTTCTTGCTCAACATACACGTAACTGCCTTGGTAAATAGACTGTACCGGGATGATCATGACGTCTGATAGAATCTTGCCGCTGATCTCGGCCTTAACATATTGACCAATTTTAATCGCGCTACCTTGTGAGCTAACGCCATATGGATCATCAATCTGGGCGACAACATATTGCTGCTGAGATTGCGCGTCAATTGCACCCTCTGTTCGAACGACTCGCCCTTGCCATTGAACATCATCACGGCCTTCCGGATAAAAGCGAACGCGCGACTGGTTCTGGCTTTCTTGGCCATTGCGAAACTCTTCTGGCAAGTCAATCAAAGGTAAATCTAAGTTAGTTAGAGGCAATCGAATTTCAACGTAATCCACCGCGTAGATGTCCGCTAACTGTGAGTTCATAGACACGACTTGGCCTACATCAACCTTTTTAGCAAGGACACGTCCCGCATAAGGCGCTCTTATCGTCGTGCGCTCTAACGCCAACTCGGCTTTTTGCAGCTGCGCTTCCGCTGATAACACACGTGCTTTTGCCGCTTCAAGTTGAGGGATTCGAAGGACCAAATCGCTTGGACTTCCGCTTTTACCGAGGCGCTGCCAATCCCGCTGAGCCTGCTCACCACGAGCTTTCTCCTCCGCTAGGTTTTGCTCAGCGTCGAGCAATGAGGCTTTGGCTATTTTAACATCCGCTATATGGTCACGGTCATCAAGTTGTACAAGAATGTCACCTTGCTCAAAAAAACCACCATCGCGAAAGTTGTCAGCAATGCTTCTGATCTGGCCGCTGGCCTGTGCCACCACGACTGATGAGGTTCGAGGTTGGACAACACCAAAGCTGTCGAGCTTAACTTGATAGACCTTAGGTTCGAGCGGCAATACCTCTACAGTCATTTGCGCAGACTTACCGCCCCCACGTCGTTGCGACTGCGGTTGGTTGTTGAAAAGTAGCCATACAATTGCCGCTGTGAGCACCAATATCACCACAGGGAGTAGGCGTTTAAATGTTTTATTCATCTGATTTTCCACGTGTGACCCCATGATTACATCGTTTTCTGTTCAATTAGGTTCGTTAGGTCGCCGCCCAACAAAAGAAGTAAGTTCATTTGATTTTCAATCAACTGATATTGCAATTGAATCACTGCACTTTGCGCGTTAAAGGCTCTGGTCTGGGCTGTCAACACAGTCGCATAATTTACCAGTCCGCTTTGATACTGTTCGAACGACAGTTGCTCGGCCGCAGTCGCATTCTCCATTGCATCAATGTTTGATTTGAGTTGCGTATTGAGCGCGTTATAACTATCCAGACTCTGTTCAATTTGACTGAAGGTCGAAAACAAAGCGTCCAAATAGCCGACTTCCGCTTGTCGCAGTTCCAATTCGGCCTTTTTCTCATTTGCTTTTAAGCGCCCGGCATTAAAAAGCGGTGTTGTGATGTTTCCTAATAATGACCAAGTCAGTTGCGATGTCGACAGCAAGTCGCTCAGAGCGTCACTTGAAGTACCGGTTCTGGCGGTCAATTGAAAGCTCGGAAACCTTTGTTTATGAGCTACTGCAAGTTGGGCATCTGCTGCCAATAGCTCTGCCCATTGTCCTTGTAAGGCTGGATTACTGGCGGCGACGGTTGAGGTATTACCGGGTAACCAAAGGCTGTTCATTGCTGGTAACTCTACGGTGCTGTGCTGCAAGGTACTCGCCGGATACTGCCCAATCAATAACTCTAACGCCCTCGTGGCGTTGCGAAGCTGCTGTTGCTGTTGTGCGACACGCCCTTGTTCAGTTGCTAGATCGTTGCGGGTTAAATAGACATCAAGTGCACTGCTCAGGCCTTGTTCATATCCGGATTCTATTATGCTGAGGTTTTCAGAAGTGTTTTTTGCCCGTCTGGAGAATAGATCCAACTGCATCTGTGCCTCAATCACAGCATAATATCGGGTGATCACATCAACAATTAGTTGGTTTTTCGCCTGCTGATAACTGTAACGAGTAGCGTTTAATCGGTAATTTGCCTGTTTCTCTTCGGCGCTTAGTTTGCCCCAAACATCAAGCTCATATTTTAATTCCAGATTTAACCCAGTCGAAGTGCTGTACACGCTGCTACTGTCATTTACCGACTTGGAGCGGTTGGCTGATAGATTTAAATCCAAACTAGGCCAAACATTAGTTCCCGTCGCTTCAACTGTTTTTTCCGCGATTGCAACTGAGAGCTCAGTTTGTTGTAGACTTCTGTTTTGTTCTATCGCTAACGACAGGTGGCGACGAAGCTCTGGATTCAAAACAGCCTCTGACAACGCCGCCATTTGAGTATGCGCCTGTTGTTGTTTGATTGATTGCCAGGTATCAGGAAGAGGCAATTTTTCCCGATCAATGTTGAGTTGACTGCTGGTACAGGCCGTCAACAACATAGTGGCAAGATAAAGTGGAAGTGGTTTTATTTTTATCATTATTCAGTAACGCTTCGATTTTCCATAGTCCATTCTTATAACGACATTATTTAATAAACGTGTATTACACTGACTTAAAGTTAAGCAAAATCTCAATTAATACAAATTTAATACCAGTTACAACCTTAAGGAAAACAAAGGGTTTCGAGCGAAACCTGTGACGGGAGGAAGCTTGAAATATCCTGATATCGGGATATTACTCCCGATATCAGTCACAGTCCCTAGTTGCGGATTAGGTAATCAAATGCGCTTAGTGACGCTTTTGCTCCCTCTCCCATCGCCACGACGATTTGCTTGTAAGGTACAGTGGTCACATCTCCACAGGCAAAAATGCCTGGCTCTGATGTCCGCCCTCGTTCATCGATAACGATTTCACCATGCTGGGTTTTCTCGACGACGCCTTCTACAAACTCACTGTTTGGTTGCAATCCTATTTGAACAAATACGCCAGCAACTTCGATTTGGTTCACTTCGCCATCACTGCGATTAGTGTAAGTCACACCTTGAACCTTTTTGCCATCACTATCGATGCTTTGAACCGCAGCATTGGTGATGATCTCAATGTTTTTGGTCGAACTTGCACGATCTATCAATACTTGGTCTGCTTTAAGGTTCGGCATAAACTCAATCAAAGTAACCTTATTTACCATACCAGCCAAGTCAATTGCCGCTTCAACACCGGAGTTACCGCCTCCAACAACGACGACGTCTTTGCCTTTGAAAAACGGGCCATCACAGTGTGGACAATAAGCTACGCCCTGGCCGACATTTTCGCGTTCACCTGGAACACCGAGTTCACGCCACTTTGCGCCAGTTGCCACGATGACAGTTTTAGAGTCAAACGACTGACCGGATGATAGATTCAATTTTTTGATATCACCTTTTTCGATACCGTCCACTCGAACATTTTCTTTTAGGTTGATGTCATAGTCTTGAAGGTGCGCCATCATATTGCCTGACAACTCAGTGCCCGTAGTTTTCTTGTTCGAAATTAAGTTTTCGATATCGACCGTATCTTTGACCTGACCGCCAAATCGATCGGCGATCATTGTTACTTTTAAACCTTTTCGAGCCGCATAAATCGCTGCCGCCACGCCACCAGGACCGCCGCCAATCACAGTCACATCTTGCGTTGGTAATTGCTGGTGTTCGACCTTTTTACCCACGTCTGGGAACTTGTCCTGCAGTTTCGCAAACAATTGCCCAACCTCAACTTTACCAATCGCAAACGGCTCACCGTTTAAGTAAACCGAAGGCACGCCTTGAATTCCGCGACTTTCTACCATTTCTTGGAACAAACCACCGTCGATCATCTCACTACTGATCTTTGGATTTATTAATGCAAACTGATTAACCGCTTGCACGACTTCTGGGCAATTGTGACAACTCAAGCTGACAAACACTTCAAAATTAAGGTCGACATCAACATTTTTAAGCCATGATTGAATCGCATCGTCTATTTTCAGTTCCGATCCACCGCTTTGTAAAATCGCCAGAATCAGAGAATTAAACTCATGACCGCCTGGAATGCCAGAAAACTGAATTCCGGTGTACTCGCCATCAACCTTTAAGCCAAACGAAATTGGACTGGACAACACCCCTTGGGTATCGACTTGCTCTAAACTCAAATTGTCTGACGCTTCGACTAACTTTGCTAAGAACTCATAGAGTTCTTGCTTTTTTTCATGCTCACCAGTTTGCAAAACCAGTGTCACTGAACGTTGCATATTTTTACAATACGCTGCAACTGCATTTAATAATTCGTTTGTTAACATTGCACTACTCCTGGTGAGAAAAAGTGCTGGGGCGACCCCCAGCGTTCAACTTAGATTTTGCCGACAAGGTCTAGGCTAGGCGTTAATGTTTCTTCGCCTTGCTCCCATGCCGCTGGGCATACTTCACCGTCATTCTCTCGGACGTACTGTGCTGCTTTCACTTTGCGAACCATGTCCTTTGCGCTACGACCGATGCCGCCTGCATGAATTTCAGCAACTTGAATAACGCCGTCTGGGTCTGCCAAGAATGTGCCTCTGTGCGCCATGTGATCTTCTTCAATCATGACGTCGAAGCCTCGGGTAATTTTGCCGGTTTGGTCGCCCAACATCGGGAATCGGATTTTACCGATAGCATCACTTGAGTCGTGCCACGCTTTGTGCGAGAAGTGGGTATCTGTCGATACTGCGTAAACTTCAACACCAAGCTGTTGTAACTCGTCGTACTGGTTAGCCATATCTTCAAGTTCAGTTGGACATACGAAAGTAAAGTCCGCTGGATAGAACAAAAAGATAGACCACTTGCCTTTTACGTCTTCAGAGCTGATGTCACGGAATTCGCCATTGTGAAAAGCCGTTGCTGTAAACTCTGGGATTGTTTTTCCGATCTGTGCCATGTGTATTTCCTCATATTTAGTTTGTTTAATTTGAAGCGCTGTGTTGCTTCGATGTGGAAAGATTAATGGCTCAGATTGATTTAATAAAATTGATTAACTAGAATTTAACGTTCAATATTTTTGAACATTAAAAAGTGATCCAACGTGATATCGCTCAAACAGATAAACTATGCCTTAGCCGTTGAACAAACATTGCACTTCAAACGGGCAGCGGAAATGTGCGCGGTTTCACAATCGGCGCTAAGCACAGCTATCAGTGAGCTAGAGAAACACCTTGGTTTGGTATTATTTGAGAGAAATAATAAAAAAGTACTGATTACGCCGGAAGGATTGGTGTTTTTGAACAAGGCCAAATCTATAAAGCTACAGATTGAAGATCTTTATCAACTGGCTCAAATTGGCAAATCCAAACTGTCAACGCCTATGACGCTTGGCGTTATTCCAACGATAGGGCCGTATTTGTTGCCAAAGGTGTTACCGCAAGTAAGAGCGGAATACCCAGACTTTCAATTGCGTTTAGTTGAAGAGCAAAGTCACAACCTTGTCGACATGGTGCGCAGCGGAGACATAGACACAGCAGTTATCGCGCTGCCTTATCCAACGGATGGCTTGCTGAGCTTTGAATTTTGGCAGGAAGACTTTTATTGGGTAAGCCACAAAGATCAGTGCCCTAAACAATTGACCGAAATCACCTCCCACCAACTCGAACTTGAAAAGTTAATGTTGCTTAAAGACGGCCATTGCCTGAAGGACCATGCTCTGCAGGCTTGCCGTTTAACTCAACAAACCGGCGGCAATGAATTTGCCTCTACCAGTCTACACACACTGGTGCAAATGGTCGCAGGCAAACTCGGCAGTACCCTCATTCCACATATGGCGCTGGATCAAATTCTTCACGACGCATCCGAGTTGCATGCTATTCATTTAAACGAACCTGGCCCTCATCGTCGTTTGGCTTTTATCGTCCGTCCAAATTACGTCAATATTGCCAATATTGAAGAACTGAAAAGGCTCTTTGCAGAGCAATTGGAAGTTCATTGTTCAAAAAAATAGAAGGTAAAATTCATTTCAATCAATTTTATTGTTTAAGTTGTTATGTCTAATCTGACAGGGAAGCAAACACATAAGAGGACACTCAAATGAATGTACTAATTGATATTATCGAGAACTTACTAACTACTCAGAATAACGAACGAGTAACGCACTGCAACTACGACGACAACTACTATGGTGATCAGGTATGTGTCGTTTCAGAAGCTCACGGAAAAGGACAATAACAGCCCGCTGCTTGGGCGACAATCGTCGCTCCAGGCCCAGCTCTTTTTTCAATATACGGCTCCACGATGCCGTTACCTACACTGCAGTAATATCCAGAAGAGTATGGACCTAAGTAAGACAACTTTCCGTTTTCATCGAATACGGCGACCGCGGGTGTCGATGGCACCATTTTCGAAACCGGGGAGTTCGGCTCTAAACGCATTTCCACATTCTCGCGTTTAGACGCATCTGCTAAAAGTTTTACCGAGTTGATATGTATCGAGCCTACGCTTTGGCAAGCGCAGTCTTGTTGGTAAAAGTGAACTATCTTACTTTCAAGCACACCAATTTCGCGATTCAACAACTCTGTAAACTCTCGATCAAACGCCATCGACGCCGAACTATTTACCAACCGGCCATCGTAGTCAAACACCTGCATTTGCAGCCGAGAGAAGCCATATAAAGCCGCTAACATGGCGATCAACCACACCAGCGTAAACAGCCAAAGTCCTTTTCCATGCCACAACGAAAAGCCGTCAGATTCAGACATTAAATCGAGCGAGTTCGTTATTTAGATTCCCTATCTCTTCCTTGAGCTCCCGAATCTGACTTTGGCTCAGGCTAACGTCCTGCCGTTGCTGATCCGCCGTTTGGTGAAGCTCTTGGGTAGACTCCGATATACTTCCAGAAACGCTGCTTTGCTCGTTAATTGCAGTTGCAACTGCAGAAATATTATCGGTAACGGCCCCTATTCCTTCGACAACGGAATCCATTACGTCCCTGGCATTGACTGCTGCAGATTCTGCGCTTTCGACTCGTTCAATACAATTTTGCATTTGGTTGACTGAAAGGCTGGCGTCGCTGATCAGAGACGAGGTCACCTCACTGATCTCTTCAGCATTTTCGCGAGTCTTTGATGCTAGTCCCCGCACTTCATCTGCAACCACGGCAAAACCTCGACCATGCTCTCCAGCGCGAGCAGACTCAATCGCAGCGTTTAGTGCCAGTAAATTGGTCTGTTCTGAGATGGCTTTGATTGCAGACATAACTTCCTCAATCCGGTTACATTTCTCAGCCAACTGGCCAATCGTATCCGAGGTTGACGCTATTTCCTGTTTCAACTGTGATATCTCAGAACTCGAATCTTGAATAATCTGTTTCGCTTCAAATGTGCTGTTTTGTGCTGAATTTGTGTAGCCTGACGCCTCACTTGCTTGTTGAGCGACGTCGGTATTAGTCACGGTCATCTCTTCAATCGCCGTTGCGATTAAATCAATTTGATCAGAACTTTTGGTGGTTGAAGCGTTGACTTGCGTTGACAGCTGTTCCACCGAATTGGATTTTTCTTGTACATGTTCACTGATCACTTTGGCGTGGTCTATCAAATCGCGAAACGCTACGATCAATCGGTTAAATGCGCTAAGTTCTTCATTATCTTTATTTAACTCAACGTTTAAATGTAAGGTATTGTCATTTGAAAGGATTTTGTTAACCGAACTGGATAACACATGTGCGGCTTGCGCTTCTTTAAAACTGACGTTAGCGACGTGCATCAACAAACCGCCTTCAGTTATCGCAAACAGGGCGTGTATGAGCAAGATATGGAACATTACACGACTCTCTTCGAAGATATAGATGCCAGCACCTTGCGACTGAATAACGTAGAACATGACATGATGCACAGCAACCACTAAGGTACTGGACAAAACTACCCGCCAATCGCGGTAAAAACTTAGAAAAGCCAACCCCACGAATACCTCAAAATGCATTTCCGTCATGCCCATGGTTTGCTGAATGTGCAATGCTGTCATCAACTGAACTGCAATGCCCACGGCATGCCGAGTGACTGGAAGGTATGGATTACTGATAATTAAATACAGAGGAACTGCAATGATAGGCAGCCCCAGCATAAAAGCGCTGCCCCAAGTATCGGTGAGAAAAGCGATAACAAGCGCAATCGCGATTTGTCCTATTAATACTCCGGTAAATATCTTGTTTGCTTTCGCAACCCAAGGATAATTCATAATGCTCTCCTGACGGTATTACCTCACAAAACCACACACTGCATCCCTAACATTTCGCTAAGAATCCCTTTCATTTAGAGTAGCTTAAAATAGATTATCCGGTTAATTTTCGTCTAACTTTTTGACCGGCAATAGCTGAGCTTTTCGTTCGAAAAACAGACGTAATGCCTTTCTGTCAATTATTTCAACTTTGCCGTATCCGAGCGAAATAATTCCGCGTTTGGCGAAATCTTTCAGCCCTTTGTGAATGGCAAGAACGGTAACGCCCATCGCATCGGCCAAATCCGATTGCCGCATTGTTAACATTGAACTTTTGCTGCTGTTAGAAAGATGCCAAAGTTGTTTAGCTAAACGAACCCGCACGGGCAGTCTTCTATGGTCGTCCAACGCTTCCAAGCTAGCATGTAGTTTCTGAGCCATGTCTCGCATAATTTTTCGACTCAGTTCAGGGTAACGCTGACACATTTGTTCGAACTGCTCGGGACTTAATTGATACAGTTCTACAGGGGTCACCGTTTCCGCGTCGTGCGTTCTGGGCAGGTCGGCGAAAAGCGTAAACTCTCCAAACATGTCGCCAGCGTGCAGGTATGTCGTCAAATAGTAGCGCCCGTCTAAACCGTAGTTACCGACCTTAACTTTACCTGTCAAAATTACGGTCAAACCAGGTTTTAGATCACCTCGTTTGTGAATCACTTCTCCAGCTTGGTGGCGAACCAAAACAGCGACTTCGCCACAACATTCGGGCCATTTCATTTCTACTCCAAATATATACAAGTATATTTTTATACCATATGGCATTTGTTAGCGTAGCGCCAACGGAGGTTAATTCCATGTCAGAAAAAGTAATCATTATTGTCATATTTGCAGTGTTCGCAGCCATCGAAATTCGGCAAGGCCGGTTTGGCGACAAAGCGTTAAAAACCAGGGATGATGCCGTTGTTGAAAGCCTAAGTCTGTTAGCGCTGTTGACGTTTACTCAACCCATGATTCTATTTTTGGCAGGCGAATTTGCAGGGTCAGCATTGCCTCAAATGAAAGACGCTTTGGAAAACCTCCCTTGGCTTTATGCTGTATTACTCTTTCTCGTATTTGATGACATGATGCAGTATTGGTGGCACAGAGCCTGTCATACCTTCCCTCTCTTATATCCACTGCACAGAGCGCATCACAATGCGCCCTATATGAGTGTTAGGATCGTCTATCGGAATAACCTGTTTTTTTACTTTCTAATGCCTGGTATCTGGTTCTCAGGCATTTTGATTTATTTAGGATTAGGCTCTGTGTATGCAGGATATCTTGTAGTTAAACTACTCGTTATTACCTCTGCTCACAGTGCTTGGCAGTGGGATGCGGCCCTATATAAAATCCCCAAACTGTCGCCGCTAATGTGGGTCATTGAACGCACAATTTCCACCCCCAGCACGCACAGTGCCCATCACGGCCGTCATCAATCCGATCCGGCAACGCATTACAAAGGCAACTATGGAAACTTGTTGTTTTTCTGGGACGTTTTGTTTGGCACCAGTAAGATCACACGCAAATGCCCGAGTCAATTCGGAGTGGAAGGTCTTAAACCGGTCGACTGGAAGCAACAACTATTTTGGCCGTTCAAGCGTTAGTTTGGCTCTGCGTTTGTTATATGGCCAATCAATCTCAGCAATTCGCCATCTTTTTGTTGAGTAATATCCGTCACCCGAGTTTTCGATTGAATCCTCGGCTTGAAGTCCAATACCGATTGAGGACTCTGCTCCGGATTGACCCATGCGGACTTCGGCAAAGCCATCTCTAAATTCGAAAATGGTAATCTCATCGAAATGGTTTCTCCACTTGCCAAACTCTGCGTATTGGCATTAAACGTTTGACCGATAGATACCATGTTCTTGTTTTCAGACATGGATGAAAGAAACAGGCCAAGGCCTCTACCTGCAGCTTCACCATATAACAACCATACAGCGCCAGAGTACAAACTGACCATTGGTCCAATTTCATTTTGACCCGCAGTCACATGCGAGGAATCATCGGTTAAAAAAGGGGTTAATTGGTATCGCGACTGCTGGGTCTTTAGCATATCGACACCAAACTGTTGTGCCAGAAACTTGAGTAAAACTATATTCTCAGGAGATGTATCGCGAAGGTCTACAATCAGGTTTGGGACCTTGTTTTTTTCAAATATTTGCAAACTTTGGGTGAGATAATTCTGCCAGTTGGTCGGCAAACTGCCACCCCTTGTTTGCTTCAAATTTAAGTATGCAATTTTATCCGATTGCATATTCCGAGAAAATCCAGATGGTTTTGGAGACAGCGGCTCTCCGTTACCAAGATTTAAACGCCGCTTGGGCAAGGACGTGGCGGGCAAGTATTCAGTCTTGGGTTTCTTTACACCTTGGTAGGTGACAACGTAACCCATGGCGAGAGGAGGTAACACTTGCGGAAGAAACATATCGTAATATTCTTTGTCGTAGTTTAAATTACGAAAGCCCTCCCCGCCGTTTTTATATTCAAACAACTCCAAAACTTGCCATACAAACTTTTGATTTATCTTAAGAATCTCTGCACCAATCGGCAATTGCTTTGGAAACAAGCTCTGTGTAACTATCATTCGACCTTCCGCAAGGGAAAATTCAAAAGGCAGCTTATTGCCTTGCTCCAATACCGATCTCTGCAGCAATTTACTCTGGCTTTCTAGACGTAAGCTCACAGCACCTGCAGTGTAGTAGTTTACGATACGTTCTACTTGAAAAAAGTAAGCGAGGGGATCCGAGCTTGACGCCGCATTATTCAGCTCAGGTTCTAGGTCTTGCAGAGGTAACTTGGACTCATTCCCCATCAATTCATTGGATTGTTCTATGTATTTCGCCAAGAGTTCAAGTTCTTGCTGCAATTGGCTAGGAGTTAACGCAACTGCATGGGAAAGCTCACGTTCACCCCAGGTATCTACTATGTTTCTAGTCCCTTGAAGCTCTACATCTCGACTACCTGTTATGGGTTCGAAAAAAGTTTGTCCTTTGCCAATCTGTAAATATCGGTATTCAAGTGTGCCGCTACTATTTTCTAATGCAACATTTAGTGACCATACATTACCCCGTTTAGTCATCGCCAATGGTGCTTGCCAATTCAACGGTGCTACGTTGCCTACAACCGCATACTCAGCCCCCTCTGGCGCTTCTAGAGTCAGCGTTATGTCTTGCGAATAGACGGTCCAAGAGCAAAACAGAAATATCGCATATCGTTTCATATCAATCACCTCAGTCACTAAGGTTTAGTGTAGTGAAAAATATTCATTACTCTAATTAGACTTTTAGATTATGCTTTAACTAGGGTTAATCAACCTATGCAAGCGTGTGAAACACTTTCTGTTGGTTTTTTTGTTGCTCCTGCCCAATTGCGCTTCGGCGATAGTGCCCGAGAAAATTGTGTTTGCAGTCGACCCGGTTTATATCAAACAATTTCACTAAAACGGTTTACCCAATAACCCAGTGATTAAAATTGCAAATCTTCTGCAAGTGGAGTTTTACCCCTGTCCATGGGCTCGTTGCCTTCAGTCCATTGCATCTGGGCGAGCAGATATCATAGACGACTTGTTCTTAACTGAAGATCGTAAACAATTCTTGGTATATCTTTACCCCAGTTTCGAATTCCAAACCGCAGGATTTCGATTTTATGCCGTTGGCCAATCCATTAATCAATATCAAGACTTACACGCAAAGGCTGTTGGACACCTAAGGGACTATAAGCACTTTCCTAAATTTGAACAGGACCCGCGGATTAGAAAAGTATCACTCTTGCGTTTGGAAGATATGGTAAAGATGATGTTAGCGGGAAGAATAGATGTTTTCATCGCCCCGCCTTCGTTTGCTGAACGGGAAATAGTTCCCTTCGACACACAAGGTAAAATCAAACGGAGATATACGATTACATGAAAAAAATGCCGCTTTATTTGGGCCTATCTAAAAAAAGCCCATGGTTAAATCACAAAAAGACCTTGGAGAATATTCTGAAACAACACTACCCCACGGAATGATTGTCAATCCACTCGCTCATAACCACATGCGTCTTAATCTTAACAATGTCGTCCATTGCATCAAAATATTCGCGAATTTCATGTATGCGACGCATACTTGGCGCTTTAACAAATACCAGCAAATCCATATCCCCCGAAATACCGTGACAGGTAACAACTTCAGGTAGTGCACGAAAATGTGGAATGACTTCAGAGCAGCGAGCGCAACGATGTTGTATTTCAAAATAAACCGACACCCCATCATGCTGGGAACTGGACAACAACACTTGGTAGCCACGAATTGTATTGTTTCGTTCTAGTTTTTTCAGTCGTTCTGTCACCGATGAGCGGGACAAGCTAACGTCTTCGGCGATCGACGAGATACTAGCTCGAGCATTCTTACGCAATGCCTCGATAATGGCGTGATCGAATTTATCCATTTTAACCTTCATTTTGACTAATTTCATTCATCTAACCTTCATAATGACGGCACATCCATTAAACTGTCGTGGAGTGACATCACTTTGAAAAGACGATCCAAGTTATAGTAACTCTGCATTAAACAAGGACTTCAGGGAAACATCAACTATGACAAACAAAATTGGCCGCTGGCAAGGCGCAGGTTTATTAACCACCACTTTGTTGGGAACCAGTGTTTTTATCCTGCCACAAATGACTGTAGATATTGCTGGCGAATGGGCAGTGTGGGCTTGGGCTATTTTGACAGTGACTATTCTTCCCGTAACTTTGGTCTTTGCCAAGCTCTCTGCGGCTTACCCTCATTCGGCCGGACCCGCACACTTTGTCGAGCAAGCGTTCGGTTCCACTTATGGTCGAACGATTGGGATGAGTTTTCTATTTGTTGTTCCGATCGGCGCGCCAGCGGCATTAATGATGACTTACCAATTCGTCGAAGTGATGTTCCAAACCTCCGGTATAAGCGCGCTGCTGATTCAACTAAGTTTTTTACTGGTCATATTCTTGTTAAATTACCGAGGCATTCAGATTTCCGCGGTGATGCAATTAACATTAACTTTAGTCATAACCGCAATCGTCATTCTAATGTTGGTGGTTTCAGGTTACTTAGAGCCATATAGCGCCCAAACGCCAAGTAACCACCAATTCTCAACCGCATTTACTGCGGCCGGGTTGGCATTTTGGAGCTTTCTCGGCATTGAAGCCATGTCGCACCTTGCCAATGACTTTAAGGATCCTAAACGCGATTTAATCCCCGCTATTTTCATCGGCACGATTCTAGTGGGTCTGATATACATCGGGTGCACTTACCTTATGTTCCACTACGCAGAAGCCGGCAGTTTCGCAATGGTCTCCGTGTTTGACCAATTGTTTGGCGGCCATGGCGCAATTATCATCGGCATTTTAGGGATTGCCGGTGGTCTAGCCACAGTTAACGTTTACACTGCGAGTCTAACCCGTCTAGCAACTAGCTTCGCCGACGATGGTTTCTTGCCAAGGTACTTCGCCAAAACTAACCGTCATGGCATTTCAGTTCGGTCATTAGGTACACTACTGACCGTTATGGCAGTTGTGATCAGCGCGACATTTGTCCTCCAATTTGATCTTGAGCAACTCGTCGGCTGGGTAAACGGCGTTTTTGTCATTATTTACTTCGCAAGCATGCTCGCCGCTCTGAAATTACTCGACAACAAGTACACGCCTTTCGTGCTTGCGGGATGTGGGTTCTGTCTTATGCTGGTTTGGGGTCTCGGATTGCAGATGAGCTATGCGCTAATATTGCTCATCGTTTTAGTGCCGTTTGTTAAACGTAAACAAATGCGATTAAACTCCTCACCAGCCCTACTCTAATAGTATTAAGATGTGGTTTGGTGCAAAGCAGCACTAAACCATACTCCCCCAGAAACCGTAATATCCTCTAAACAAATTTAACTTCCTCCCATGTCGCTGAATAATAATGATTATGCAGCTAAAACTTTGTAATTTATTTCCTGTCGGGGCGGTCTTATTGCAAAGCTGGGTCGAAAAGGATCGGTAAATGGAAATTAGTAGCGCGACAATGAAGCGCAACGCAGGATTAATCTACGGTGTTATTATCACTCTGGGAGTTTTACTCTCGAGTTTCGTCTATTTATCGACACAAAAGGCAGAAAAAAACACCTTGTCTTTGGTAGAGCAAGAAATTCCGATATTCGAACAATTACAACGTCTAGACACATTGTTTATCGAAGAAGAACTGTACCTCAATGAATACTATGCCAATCAAAACCGCGACGTGTATTTAGAAGACTTCAAGCAAGCTTCGATTCTTACCAAACATGCCCTTGACGAGTTACATGCACAGAATGTTAAGCCCGAACAGATACAGAAATTAAAAGCGATTCAAAAAAACATTCTAGATATGGCGGTTGAGTTCGACCAAAACATGGAGTTTGGCGATCGCGATACCACAGAAATGTGGGACTTAGCTCGTCAGCATCTGGAAAGTTTTGCGATGTACCGACAAGAGGTAAAACCAATCGTCGAAGAAATTATTGCCGAGACCAACCAACGCGTTGAAGATTCCTATTTACAAACCCGGTCCAGTTTGACCCAAACCAGTCAGATTGTATTAGCCTACAGCGTGATGATTTTAATTTTCGCAATCATTATCGGTCGCTATGTTAAGAGTTATATTTTTGTATCGGTAAGAAACAAGCGTCTCGCCCTCTTCCCACAGCGCAATCCAAATCCTATTTTGTCACTCGACAGTGACAATCATGTTGCCTTTGCCAATCCCGCGACTCATAAACTGTTGCGCAGTTTGAATCTTTCAATGGACGAGTTTTGCCAAACAATGCTCAATCACGTTGAGCAACATCAAGTACAAATTCGAGAGAAAGAATTGACCAGCAACAAATTTGAATTTGCCTTATCTGGTAAAATTCTAGATTGTGAACTGCATTGGCTACAAGATCTGGAAACTTGGGATCTGCATTTAGTCGATGTGACCAAGAGAAAAGAAGCCGAGGCGCAAATCGCTTACCAAGCGTTCCACCGAGTCGACACAGGACTTCTTAATCGCAACAAGTTTGTCCAATCTCTTGAGCAATTGACAAAATCTTCCGAGCATGTCGCGATCGGTTCGATGGAGATTCGACATTACAGCCAAATGGTGTCCCGCCTCGGTTTTGAATCTGCGAATAACGTCGTCAACGAACTTGCTGATTTGCTGGCTAGATTGTTCAAAGATGCGTTAAGCGAGCAAGATTACGAATTTTTCCAAACCTCAGACAAACAATTCTCACTCATCATTAATACTGATTTTTGCGTAGACGCCATCGGCAAGTTGGTAAAAACTGTCGAATCTGCAGTAGAAAGCAAAACGTTTTGTAACGGCATGCACACCGAGTTGGATTTCGGCTTTTGTTGCTATCCAGAACACGCAAACTCGGCAACGGATTTAATTCGTTGCGTTAATATTGCGTTAGACCACGCAATCGCTATCGAACATTCGTCATTAGTGGTGTATGACAAAGAATTGGGCGATGCGATATCGAAAGAAATTGAACTTGCTGAGCAGCTTCGAATCGCCATTGAAAAGCAGCATTTAACCTTGCACTTTCAGCCGCAGTTAGACATTCGCTCGGACAAAGTTGTCGGAGTAGAAACACTGATACGATGGCCCCATGAAGGCGGTTTTATTCCGCCAGTGGACTTTATCCCTCTTGCAGAGAAAACGGGACTCATCATTCCTCTTGGACAATGGATCGTGACTCAAGCCTGTATCAAGGCGAAGTCGCTGATTGTTGAAGGTTACACAGACTTTATTGTTGCTATCAATATTTCACCACAGCAATTCCAACACCCAAGTTTCTTCGACATGATAGTCAAAACGTTAGAAGAAACAAAAGTTCCGCCGGAGAACATTGAGTTGGAGATCACAGAAGGCGTGATCATGTATAACGAAGCTGAGACTATTTTGCTTCTGCACAAGCTCAAAGAGCTTGGTCTAAAACTGTCTATTGATGACTTTGGAACGGGTTATTCGTCATTGAGCTATCTAAAACAGTTCCCTATCGACAAACTGAAGATTGACCAATCGTTTATCAAGAACATTGATTCAAACAATGCCGATAAAGCCATTGTCAACACCGTGGTTGACTTAGCGAACAACCTCGAACTTACGCTTATCGCCGAGGGAGTGGAAGAATCGAGTCACCTTTCCATCTTAAAACAAATGGGTTGCCAAGAGATACAAGGTTACTTTTTCTCTAAACCGTTACCCGAAGAAGCGCTTTCCGACTTTTTACAACAATATGTAAACAACAGAAACAGCGCTTGATAGGTTAATCTTTTGCAGTAACCTTCAACGTCTTTATTTCACAGGTTTGAATTGACTCAACATTGTGTTGACAGGCGAGACGATATCCCTGGTTAAGCTTATTCTCGCTCAGAAGTTGACGTTCTCCATCTGTCACTGGCAATATTGTATCAGACAAAAATAGACAATGACCACAGGTTCCAGCCCCTTGGCAACTGGAAGGCATGAAGGCGTTTTGTTGTCTCAACGCGGAAAATAGACTTAAACCGGTAGATAGTGACCATACTGAAGGTTTTTTGTTCACCACGATGTTTACTTGTTTGCGTGCAGTTTGTCGTTGGATCTTGTACTGGGAGTTGCCAATTAACTTCACCACCCAAACAGCACCTGTAACGACTTGGCCAAACGCCAAAAATGCAAACACATAAATCAGAACATGATTGAAACCGCCTTGATTAAAGTAATCCATGAAATGAAGTTTTAACATCAGTGCTTTTAATTCTGAACCCTGATTACTGTGTTTCAATACGCGTCCATCAACACTGTCGACATACACCTTGGTTTCAATTTCATCGTCAAAACTGATGCGCCAGAATGGGTTTTCCTGCTGCGGAAAACTGCCGTCGTGAGCCGATAGCAATGTTACGTCTATAATCTGCCCTGGCCCAGAGTATGAGCTCTCAGCAACGTTAGCAACAAGATTCGAATCAATTTTCGTTACTTTATTATTTATTGCTTCAACCACAATTGCCGAACGAGGTTGATAAGTGTGTTGGCCTTTAAATTGCCAAAAGACTGCATAGGTTTTGTTGTTAATGGCCGTAAAATCGATTTGTTGGAAATCGCCGTTTGGGATTTCCAATTCGCGCAGTGCAAGCATATTCATCTCAGCACCTGTCGATTGTCTGTAGGTGTTGGCCGAATATTCTTTGCCATCGAGTAGATTAAAAAAACCACCCGTTATGATCCAGACTCCAAACTGTAACGCCGCCAAGGCAGCAAAGATTCGATGGTATTTGACGAACCAAGGAGAAGACTGTTTCTGTTCAGCTCTACCACGCTGAAAAAGCAGTACAGTGCCAGATAGAAACGTAACCAGTGCGGCGACAACCAAAACCGTCAACAGACCATTTTTGACATTTTCGCCATCGTCATAATCCATGATGTGGAAGCGCCACATCCAATCAAAAGCTCGCCAAAAGTGATGGCGCTTGCTCACAACTTCGCCTGATTGAGCGCTTACATAAAATGTCGCGCCTAAATAGCCGTCAAATTCAATTCTCCAATACGGTAAGTGACGCGGTGACACTTCACCAACCCCGCGGTCTTGATAGTATTTTATTGATGTGACTGCTTCAGCGCCTGAAAACCGCTCACTGGCAATGCGAAGCGCCTCTTGCTCTGTGACTGGTCCCAATTCAGTTTGAGTTTGCCAGTCTAAACGCATTACAGATTTAGTGTCACGACACACGAGCACCGGACGATTGAGTTGCGGCACTACGGAAGCACTTTGGGCGTCTTGACAGTGTTGCAAGACGTCGGCGGGTATCTGATGATTTTGGAGTTGATGAGCACTGATTGTCTGTGTTTCTGCCAGTGACTCACCATGAATAAAATGGATATTGACCAATACCATATAAAGTCCGGTCACTGTCCATATGAGAAATTGCAGGCCAATAAACAACATCAGCCATTTATGGAGTGCCCTTATCCAGCCGCGACTGGCACCTGTTGTTTGGTTTAAACTCATACTTTGAACTTGAGCACCATTTGCTCTAATTCATAAAACTCTGCCCGCAGCTTGTTACACTCTTGAAGAACATCGTTGAGGTTACGCTGCCCTTTGTTAGCGTATTCACCAATATGGTGAATGTCACTGTCAATTGATTTGGTGACATCGTTTTGCTCGGTCGTCGCCAATGCAACATTGTGGTTAGCTTGATCTATCGAGCCTATTACTTCACTAACGCGGTCCATTTGCGTACCGGCCAACGCGGTTTGCTCTACACTCTTTTCCGTGTCAACAAGTGAGGACTTCATAGCTTCTACCACAGAATCGGTACCCTGCTGCAGTTGAGCAATCGTTATCTGAATTTCTTGAGTCGATTCTTGAGTGCGCTGAGCCAATTGGCGCACCTCATCTGCCACCACAGCAAAACCTCGTCCCGCTTCTCCCGCACGCGCCGCTTCTATCGCTGCGTTAAGTGCCAATAGATTAGTTTGTTCGCTCACGCCTTTAATCACTTCAAGTACTTGACCAATGGACGTTGTGTGCTCGGCTAAGTTTTCTATTTCTTGCTCTGTCCGTTCCATTTTCTCAGCGAGTTCACGGATTGCGACAATATTGTGCTCTAAGGTCTCATGACTTTTGTCAGCTTCGGAACTTGCATCAGATGCCAAATCTGATGCTGAAGTAGCGTTTGACGAAATTTCCTGTGCACTGGAAGACAAATCCTCTATCGCTTGAGTCACTGAGCCAGTTAACTTAGATTGCTCTGTGTACATGGATTGTGTTGCTTCTGTTGAAGACACCAAAGCTTCGACCCCTTTTTCCAGGGTCATAGTGGTATTTCGAACCTGAACAATCGACTTATGAATTTTTTCGATAAACTCGTTGAAGTGTCGAGAGAGTTGGCCAAATTCATCGTCAGATTCAACCTCTAAACGTCGGGTCAAATCGCCCTCTCCCTGCGCAATATCTTGAATGGCATCATTCAGACGTTGAACCGGCTTCATCAAATACTTCATCAACAATTGCAACATCACTACGATTGCCGCCACCCCGATCAGCATATAAATCGCCGCCATACGCTGGAAGGAGGATACCGATGCATAGGCGACTTGCTTTTCAATCACAACGCCTAGGTACCAATCTACGTTTTTAATCCCTTCGATTTTGACAAATGAAATTAAACTCTCTGCGCCATTGTGGTCAATCTCGGTAAATTCACTGACAAGGTTCAGCGGCTCTGAAACAAGGGCGGTAAGTGGTTTGTCGTTTAAGTCATTATTTGGGTGACTCAAAATCTTCTTGTCTTTATCAACTAAGAATCCGTAGCCGTATCCCATAAAATCGATACTGTTAACCGTTTCCGTGATGGTTGCCATATCAATATCACCTCCAGCAACACCGGCAAATTGACCAGAAACCTTGATTGGTGCAACGGCACTGATGGTGTGTTCATTGGTAGTAACATCGATATAAGGCGCAGTAAATGCTGTCGAATTTTGACTTTTTGCTAACTGATACCAAGGGCGAGTGCGAGCGTCATAGTCAGCAGGTAGTTGGATGCTTTGATTATCCAAAATGAAACTGCCGTCTGTGCGGCCAACGAACACATTCTTAAAATTCCCTGCCCGTTCGGCAAGTTGCAGTCGATTTAACACTTGCTCTTTCGAATGTGAAGATTCGTAAACATCAGCGATCCCTTCAACGATAGCCAATTTAGAATTCAACCAATTGGCGATATTTTGTGACACACTTTGCGAAATCTCATGCAAAACAGAGGTCAGCTGATCATGAGTCTGACTGCGCATAACAACGTAGTTGTTGAATGTGAAACCAAATAAAACAACGACTAACACGAGCGACGCGGCTATCGTCACTTTTGAGGTAAATCGTAAACTGTGAAACATAACTGCCCTCCTACAAATGAACGCCACGCCATCCGTTTGTGTCTATATTTATTATTATTGTTATCGTTTGCTCATTAGGTTATCGACCGAACCAGAAAATATTTAGAGTAATTCAATTACTTAATCTAATTTTAAGGCACTTTACCAAGGAGTTGGTTTGTGTAAGTGGTAACCTTGAAAATAGTCCAGTCCCAACTCTTTAAGTGCACTAAACTCGTCTTCCGTCTCAACAAACTCGGCTACGGTTTCCATCTCCATCGACTTTGCCAACGCAACCATAGTTTGGACGAATGCTCGGTTTTTCGGTTCTGAATTTAGGTTCTTTATGAAAGTACCATCGAGTTTCAATTTTTGCACGGGCAGTTGCTGTAAATAACTGAACGAACTCAAACCACTGCCAAAATCATCCAAAGCAAACTGGCAGCCCATATGGGTGACTTGAGTAATAAACTTAATCGCCGACTCTAAGTGAGTTATGGCGTACGTTTCGGTAATTTCAAACGTTATCTGCTGCGGCGGTACCTGATGCAGTTTGAATTGCTCTGAGACGAATTCAATCAGATTTGGCGTTGCCAAGGTTTGGCCTGACAAATTGATGCAATAATGCGCCTTATCTTGAGTTAAAGAAATTCGCTCTAAAGTATTCTGAATCACCAACTTATCAATAGAGGCGACTAAATGGTGTTGCTCTGCGATTCGAATAAAAATACTTGGTGAAACGATTTCTCCGCTGTCGGTTTCCAATCGCAACAAGACCTCGAATATCTCGTTGTCGTCACCATTTGCGCTCTGAATCTGCTGTCGATACAAAACAAAGCTGTCGTCAGATATGGCTTTGCGAATGTGTTTTAGAATTTCCATTTCCTGAGAGTGTCGTGTCAACGCCGGATCTTCGGCTTGATACAGCTGGCACTTGTCTCTGCCTTTAGACTTCGCCAAGTCCGCCGCTAACATTACCGCAGACATAGCTTGGTGGACATCCACCCAGTCATTGTGCAGCTCGACAACACCAACGCATGCAGTAATGTTTATCGCTTCATCAACATCAGAAAAATCGATCGACTTAATCAATTTCCGTAAAGCTTCTCCGTGATCCAAACTTTCACCATGGCCCTGGTTTGGTTCAAATACGGCGAATTGATCGTTGCCAATTCGAGCTAAGTG
>CAXRBI010000092.1:0-33721 GCA_964229075.1 Alteromonadaceae bacterium
GTTACCAAAGCTTGGCCCCACTTACCCATAGCTTCCGCGATACCACCCATCATTGTTTCAATGTATACCTTGCCAGTCGAGCTTTGATAGAAATTACCGTATTCTGCTAATTCTTGCTCGCTGATGTCTTTGTAGATGAAATAAGAAGACATCACAATTTGTTGTTCAATCATCGGCGTCATTGAGGTTTTCATTTGCTCTAGTTGTGCATCTAACATATCGCCTAGTTGCGGTTTTTCTGGATTCAAAGACTTGAAACCGTCAAACATGTTTTTCATCATTGAAAACATCATATTGGTTGTCAGCTCTACCATTTGTGAATTCTTAACGAAGGCAACAACGGCTTGTGTGCGCTCTTGCGATGGTGGCGTAGATTGTAACTGTGCCATGTATTCCAAGAATAACTGTTGGAACTGCGGATCTGTTGCTTGCAGTTCTGCGCTCACAATTTTACCGGCTAAGTCGGTGTTCAACCAACCTAAGATGTCGTTCATTTGAGCAGCTGTTACATTGTTCTTAATGTGAGACTTTAAGTCTGAAATTAATGCGCTCGGGTCTAAAGTTTTGTCTAATGCACCGCTCATGAACTCAGCCGCTTTCTGGTCGCCAGTCGACATTAACATTTGCTGGCTGATACCACTCATTTGCATTGGTAAGCTTTCAAGTGCTCGTGCAGAACCAGACTTCTGCAGCAATTCATTCACTTGAGCGTCGCTAACTTGGCTTTTTGCGTGAACATTGAATGTGATCATGGCCATTAATGTAAATAGGCCAAAAATAGATTTAGATAAGGTTCTCATATCGGTCCCTGTTGTTTGTGAGTAATCTGAGCAGGAACGCAATGTGGCGGTGAAGACATTCTTCCGTGTCCAACAATGCATCCTTACCCGGTAGAGAGTAACTTGAAGCTCGCTAAGTGTAAATAAGTTCTGGAGATAGAAAAAACGAAAGGCGCCAATGGCGCCTTTCGTTAATCGTAATTTTTCAAAATACAATTTCGGACATAAAAATCGAATCCGGTAGGACTTTGTTTGTTTGGCTTGCCGACAAAAATGTCGAATTCACCGATAAACATGACTTTTTCGCCGGGCGCTTGAATGCATTGCGTGTTGGCAAACAGTTCGTAGTCGTAGACAAATTTAGCTGTGGCGTAGGCCATTCGGTTTGCTGTTTTATTTTTGTCCGAGTCTTTTGAACCTTCCGTTGGCAGCGCTTGAGCGGAATTCTCACTGCCCCCTAGAGTGACCGCAGTCTCTACTTTCTTGTCTCTAGGTTTGTCATCGAATTCCTCTTTCATTTCTTGATTAATACGAGAGGCCAAGTCTGTATAGGTTTTCGGTGCATCTTCAGGGCAATCGACAACTTTGCCATCGTCTGTACAGGTGATACCTAAATTGGCGCCACCAAAATTTATGTTATTACCGTAAACGTCTAATGCGCCAATAATTGCGGCAAACATGCCCGGGATAAGTACCATTTTTACGAAGGCGGTGGTCGTAGGGTGTTTTATTTGGCTATTGATTCTAATCGATTTTAAGCGGATCAGCTTAAACACTAGATTGATGATCAGCACGATTTGTTGCCAAATCATCACTAACATCATAACCAGTAACGTGATTGCAAGAATGTAAACAGGCGCCATTAAAAGAGTAACGAATCCCAGTGAATAAAATAGAGGTGATGGGTCAATACCGACGATTCTATTGAGCTCTTGGTAAGCCTGGGCAATGGCTAAGTTGGCCATAATGGCATAGGTCACTAAGATGATGATGCGGCCTAAGAAGGTATTCCATGTGCGAATAAAGTTCGGCCATAGCTCTACAGCCAATGCCGCCAACGCGATGCAGCCACTGATCACCCACAAGTTGGTCTTATCCTCATCTGAGAACAGCATGATCACGAAGATCAATAACGATGTTAGGTATAGTTTTTGGCCACTGGTGAATTGATTAAACCAGTTGGTGAAATTGTTTAAATAGGTGCTCATAACCTTTGCCCCTTATGTCCTTATTCCACACAGCATATCAACTAAATGATTTTCTTACATTTTAAATTTAACTAAGAGGGGGTTCTTGATTGACGGCGAAATTCTGTGTCCCTAGAATCGTTCGGGTAATGACAAAAAAGGACAAGTTTGTGTTGCCATCTAAATTCAAAACTATCAGCCTAGCGGTCACCACTTTAATCGCCAGCTTTCAAATATCTGCAGCAACTGGCATTGACCCAAGTAAAGAATGGAAAGTGTTCGAGACCGAAAACTTTCGGGTTCACTACATGCCGGAATATCGCGATTGGAGTATCGCTGCGACTCACGAAATGGAAGCATCTCGTGACGTTATCATAAAACATCAGAATCGAACCTTACCTGAGAAGGTAGACGTGGTGGTTTTTGACCCGTTAAATACGTCGAACGGCTTTGCAATGCCATTTAGCACTAAGCCATTTATGGCCTTGTACACCACGCCACCACTATCGGATTCGCAAATTTCCAACTCGTCGAGCTGGGCGCAGTTATTGGCCTTACACGAATATGTTCACTTAGTGCATTTGGCTCAGCCGACTCGGAACGAATGGAAACAAAAACTGCGTCACCTCTACGATCTCTACGATGTAACGTCGTCAATGTTAGATCGTTGGGCGGCTGAAGGTTACGCAACTTTGTTGGAGTCAAAGCTGACTGGCCGCGGACGTTTATACGACGTGCAAGTAGAAATGATGTTGCAACAGTTTGCTCGAGAGGGTGGTTGGCCAACTTACGGCGAGCTTAGCTCAACCGAAGGACGATATCGATTGGGCAATATGGCATATCTGATAGGTGCGCGTTATTTGGCGTGGCTGGAGGAAAACTATTCAGAGCAAAATTTAGATGCTGTTTGGACTCGGATGCAGGCAGTGAAAGGGCGCAGTTTTGACGAAGCTTTCCGTGGAGTATTTAATCAATCACCCGCTCTGTTGTATCAACGGTTTGTCGCGGAATTCACTCAGAAAGTGATGAACAGTGAAAATACAGAAGCACTGGCAAAATCGAAGTTGTGGCTCGATGGCGCGTTTGAGTTAGCGGCGCCGGCGTTAAGTCCAGATCAATCCATGCTGGCGATTGTTGAAAAGTCACCGCGAAGCCAGCAAAAGGTGTCACTCAAAATCTACTCGACCACGGACAATGTCAAGGCCAAAGAAGAGTTTGAGAAAAGTAACAAAGAGTTGCTCGAAGCCGATCCCAAAGACATTGTTGACAATGCACCTGAAGTGTTTAAACGCGAAGTCAAACACTCCTTAGTGCAGACCAATTTCAGCAACATTGCTAACCCTCGCTGGTTTGGCGATGATGCCATCGTATTTGGTGCTAACGCCGTCGATGGTGACGGCTTTTTGCATCAAGATTTGTATATGTGGTCGCTCAAATCTGGCAAAGTCCAGCGCTTAACCACTGAATTGAACCTGCGACGTTTTGATGTCTCCAAGGAGACAAGAACAATTTTCGCAGAGCAAAACCGTTTTGGTAAGTCTTCGATTGTTAAATTAACGTTCGACGAAGATTTCGCCCTCAGTGGCAGCGAGGAGTTATTAACACCCTCGTTGGACGAGGGGTACGACTTTATTCGATTGAACCCGACGGATCAGAACCAAATGTTGTACATGCAACGAGCATCTAACCAACCGTGGCAAGTTGTGATACGAAATTTGAACAATGGTTCAGAGCAATTGGTGCCAATGCCGTATCAATACCAGTTCTTGTCGTTTGCGAATTGGTCAAATGATGGCAAAAGTGTTTATTTTGTTGCGGGTAAAGGTGAAGCGCTCAATCTCTATCGCTTTAACACCGAAAGTGATGAATTGCATGTCATCACCGAAGGTTACACACCTGTCGCGTGGCCAATGGAGCTGAGTCAGGGCGACGAGCAGGCGTTGCTCTACTTGTCGTATCGTTCAACTGGCCCTAATGTTTATAGCCGCGAGTTTGCGCCAGAGAGTTGGGCCAAGGTTGAGAAACTGGCTGATCAAACCGACTACGGCTACTTGAACGACATCAGCGACTCTGCTGTGAAAATGCCTCCTGCCAGTTACAATCTCGATGACAGCATTGGTCAAGAATATGATTACAACTCGAGTCAGGGCATAGGTCGACAAGAAATCACGTTGACCTTATCAGGAGCACTGAGTTCGGCATCTACAGGGCTCAGTGAAGTTGGTGTGAAAGGCTCTGATTTGTTGCAAAGAGTGAATTGGCGAATTCATGCGGGCATGGATTTCGACGGTTCACACAGTGGCTTTTCAGCGGCTGCGCAATATCATGGCCTGCCTGTCAGTATTGGCTTTGATGTTCACAACTATGAACTCGACCACGGCGAACAGAACTGGTCAATTGCCGGTTTAAATACGGAATACGCAGGTTTTGGTGCCGATATATTCAAGAAATATCGATTTGCACAGGTGTCTGGTTACCAAGGCAAGGTTGCTGCAGGTTATGACTTTAATGAATGGAAACCGCAGGGATTTGCAGTTGAGCAAACCGAGAGTTTCTATTTAAATCATGAACAAAGCTGGATGTTGGACCGACAGTCCTGGGGCATCTATCAGTTCTCAAAATTGAGTTATTTCGATGGCGAGTATGACGCTGAAGTTGACGGACTAGGGCAAGCTTACACCGGCTACAACGTCTCCGCTGGTTTAGGTGGTCACTATATGGGGCTCGCATTATACGGTCAATATCACGGCTATAAGCGCGATGATATCGACCGCCGTTTATTGTCTGCAGGTGGAATCCAGTCAACGATAGTCCACTCTGGTAGCGAGCCAAATTTAGTGTTTATGCCGGAACTGCCGTTTGGGTATGTGCGTTCAAATGACATTGAAGTGGTTTCAATTTCAGCGGGTAAACGCAACAGCAGCTTACAGTTCTATTACACCGAACTTATCAGCGATGGCTTTACCCGCGCGGATATTTATGGGGTGAAAGACAGTTTTGAGTTGAACTTTGTGCGTGCAGGATTAACTAACTTCCATGTTTCTTATGGAGCAGCGGTTGTTGAAGACGCTCTTGAGGAGTATCACGGACAGGCTTGGTTAAGTCTGCGCTATCGATACTAATCGGCTTCAAGACTTGCAAAATCGGCGCAGTTTCAGATAATGCGCCGATACCTATTTGAAAGAGAAGTACCGATGGCAAACTCACTGCAAGAGCAACTGCTAAAAGCTGGCCTAACAAACGAAAAAAAGGCAAAAAAAGCCAAAAAATCGAGCAAAAAAACGCGTGATTTAAAACGCGAAGTTAAGGCGGCGGCCGAAGACAAAAGGCAACAGCAAGTTGAGCGTGACAAAGCGCTGAACGCAGAAATAAAGCAAAAAGCCGATCAAAAGGCGATTGCCGCTCAGATTGCTCAGTTGATCAGCAATCACAAATTGACCGATTATATGGGCGAGTTAGCTTACAACTTCACAGATGGTACCGCCGTCAAAAAGTTGAATGTTAATGACAAAACGCAACAGCAACTGGCGAAAGGTTTTTTGACTATTATCAAAGAGGGTGACGATTATGCGTTGTTACCCAATGTCGTGGCGGAAAAAATTGCCCAGCGCGACGCGTCTTTGCTCATTGTCCAGGCTGAAGTAGAGTCGGTTGACGAGGATGATCCGTACAAAGACTACGTCATTCCTGATGACCTCATGTGGTAATCAATTCCAAGTTTTTATAAAGCCGTCGATAAGACGGCTTTTTTGTTGCCTGTTACTTGCGACAACAATTGTTTAAATCGCTGTCAAACATAAAAAATTCTGCAGTTTGGGTGGCGGATTTGCCGACCTGAGATTAACTTTAATTCAGGATATTTGTTTAATCGGCCTTATGAATAAAAAACTGCGCAATCTAGTCTATTGGCTGTTAGCGCCAATCATTTTAATTGCTGGTGTATTCGCCAATCGTGTCTTAGTAGCAACTGAGGGGGATGGCCGTGCACAAGCGTGTTTGCTGGTGGACGATATTGCCAAAGATACTTGGCAAGCGTTGCACTATGGTACCTCTCAAGGCTTGCTTAACTCCGAATTGCAATTGGCGACCTACAGTTTTTCGCAGTCTTGGCTCGACGATGAAAAAAAACGCAATCCGTGCCCGAGTAACAGTGAAGTTATCGTCAATGCTTGGCAACACAACAAGTTTGCCGCTTTGGGCTCCACGGGCCGATTAGCTCTTATCGGCAACAGCTTTGATGGTCAGATACTAAAACCGGACTTTAATATCGGCGCCTACTTTGAGCCCAGTAGCAAAGCCAAGCTGTTGGCCGATTTTATCCATCAACACCGCAATGGCCGCGAGCAAATGACTGTTGCTTTGGTTCTAGGGCCAAGAAACATCCAAGCGGTGCAAGATCTAGTAAGGGCGCTTAGACAGGCTTTTAATCAATACGACGGCATAATCATCGCTGCTGTGTTTTACAGCAATGACAGTAAATTTGAGCAATATCTAGCAATGTCGCAATTATTAGTGGATGAAGAAGAAGTTGATTTTATTGTGGCAACACCGACGGCGATTGAACAGGCCAGTAATATTATTTCAGGCCGAGAATTGGACCGCACCGGTTTGATATCTTTGGCCGTTTCTAAACCTATCGTGTCTTTAATGGAACAAGACCGAATTCTGGCGATGATTGATGATAAGCCGATTTTGCAAGGTCGGTGGTTGGCGAGCTGGCTGAAACAAGAGAAGATCACCGAAAAACCGGCAGTCGACTTTCAAATGCAAATTCTCAAGCCGTCGCAGCTCTCACAGGTTTCTCAGCCAAACTCGTTAGTGCCTTACGGTTACCGAGTTATCTATAATTCTGGGAATTGACCATGGCTATTAAGTTTAAACCCCGCTTGTGGCTTCCCGTTGTTCTTACTTTCAGTATCGTATTGGCGTTAACCGCTGTGCTTTCAGGGGTGTTGTATCAGGTGGCCAAAAGCGAATGGCAAGAAGAAGCAAAGTCGCAAGTGGATGGAATTTCTAGGATCTTTGCGTACTGGATTGATCTGGAAGTGGCCAGTATTAATTCAGTCGCCGCGGCGTTTTACGCCTTTTCCGGGGTTAATCAATCACAGTTGGAAGAATTGACTCGATACAGTGGCATTATTTCACAAAACTACGATTCTCGGTCGGTAGGCACCGTGGACGAAAATGGCGAAGGCGACATGGAAGTTTTGTTTGTAAGCCAGGACAGCCCTTGGGTATACAAGGGCATGAAGTTGTCCCAGCACCCAGAAGCATTGTTGACCGTAGACAACTTGCTGATTGAGACCGACGATTTCACCATTGGCCCGATTGTCGTTAGGGAAAACGGAGAGGCGGTGTCCTATGTGGCCAGCTTGGCTCCAAGCGACCAACTCGGTGGATTGCTACTGACGATTTTGCCGCTTTCTGAGATGTTAGACGGTTTATCGCAAGTCTACTTTACCGATGGTTTAGCACTTCGTCTGTCTGCATCCAATGAAATCAGTCTGCAGCAGCCGCGTGCAGTGACGGTCGCCAAAGGCGAACAGGGGCGTTTAGCGTTTGAATATCAACAACGAATTTTTCATTCTGATGTCGACTGGGTGTTAGATTGGCGTGTCCATTCGAATTATCAGGGTGGAATAAACCGCTCGGCGGCTAATATCACTTTATATGCCGGCATTGCACTGGCTCTGTTGTTAAGTGTTATTGTCTATGTGTTACGTTCACAGACAGCGAAAATTAAGCTCACAGTGGAACGTCAAACCAAAGAGCTTAAAGAAAAAAACGAGTCGTTGGTCAAAGCCCAAGAGGAGCTTGTTCATGCTGAAAAAATGGCGTCATTGGGGAACTTGGTGGCGGGGGTTGCTCATGAGCTCAATACACCACTGGGCATTTCGTATACCGGTGTGTCGTTATTGCGTGAAAATTTGAAGGGTTTGACGGAGAAATTTAATCAAAACAAGTTGTCTAAAAAGATCCTCGAAACGAGTCTGCAAGGCCTCGATGAAAGTAGCCGCTTGATCGAAAATAACGTTGCACGAAGTGTTGAGCTGATTGGTAACTTTAAAATGGTGGCAGTGGACCAAAGCAGCGATCGTCGTCGACAGTTTAAATTGGCTCAAACTATATCTGAGATTTCTGGCACGTTAAACCACAAACTATCGCGGCAACAGGTTGAGTTGCAGGTGAATGTTCCGGAAACAATTATGTTAGACAGTTTTCCTGGTGCCATTGTGCAAGTGATGTCGAATTTGATCTTAAACTCTTTGATTCACGGCTACGATGGTCAGGCAGGAAAACCGATTTCAATCGACGCCAAACTTGAAGGTGATGAGGTAAAAATTGTTTACAAGGACCACGGCAAAGGCATTGCCAGAGAAAATTTAGATAAGGTATTTAATCCATTTTACACCACAAAGTTAGGACAAGGAGGCAGTGGATTGGGCTTGAACATTGTTTACAACCTCGTTCACTCATCGCTCGGAGGAAAAATCAAACTGGAGAGTGACCGAGGTCAAGGCGTGATTTTTCGCTTAAATATCCCAGTTCAAGCGCCAGAGCATGACGACACTAGCGACCAATAACTGGGACCACTTTCGCTAGTAAACTTCGGTCAGAACAAACCAGCCCAAGCCAATCAAAATCAACGCCATACCACCAAACACCATACGACCAGGATAAGCCGCTTTGTCCCAATGCATCGCGCAGTAAACAAGCGACAGCGGTACAAACAAGATCGTTCCCCAACCCATTAACCGGTGATTATTGCCCAATGCAGTCGCCGCACTGATGAGAGAGCCGACAAAGAAAAACATAATACCGAGGGCCAAAAGGATAGTAATAATGACAATATTCATAGCAGTTTTAGAGGCAGCCTTTTTCCAAAAGTTTTAGGGTGGTCAGAGTAACCGTCGCTATTTTACTCTGTCCATCGCGGCCTAAGCAAGATAAGGGCAAGGTTTTATAAAAACTACGCAAGCCATAATGCATTGGTTCAGTGGTTGGCCTTAAAAGCTTTTCCAAGTGCGCCAAAACGACTCCTTCTTGATAAAGGCTCAAGGACACAGTCGAAAGGTAATGACGAAGAGTTGGCCAGTGTCTGGGTATATCTCTTTTATGATTGTTTTTAACTCTGTAAGACTCATGTTTTCCTGCAGTGCGTGCTCCGCGTTCAACGCCTCAAACTTGATAGGGGTCACTGCCAAGATTTGTAGACGGCAAAACCACTTCTTGGTCTCGTAGGTAAATACGTCGAGGGTGCTGCCAATCTCGTAATTGTTTTCGGAGTCATCCCGAATCGTGATGGTCTTGTTGCCCGCCAAAATATCTTCTACAAATCTTTCATAGAAGGTTATTTCAGTTGGTGCTGCAAAGTGCTGTGTATTGTGTCGCATAATAAGTTTCCAATGTATTTAGCGGACGATATATGAAGTGCAAAGACATTCAGTGCTTTGCCGTTACTGCCCTAAAGCCTAGGACATAACACAGCCCAACAAATAGCCACACCAGTCCTACAATCAGTACATCTGTATCTACTCTGTCTGGAAAGCGCAGCCAATACTGAAGTGGTAGCAGTCCGCGAATGATGCACACTGTCGCGATGGCGTAAATGCCGATATTGAGCAAAGGCAGCCTCGGCAATAACTTGGCACCGGAAAGCGCATAACATCCCAAAACCCCGAAAATAGCGGACACTATGACGGTGCCGACCGGGGCAAGTAAGGTATTGGCTTTTGCCGATTCAACAATGATTGGCGGTGCCATTTGTGCGGAATAACATTCAGGCCCTAGAAAAATACAAGAAAGGTGCGCTAAGGCAGTAGCAAAGGCAATCGTTGCGGCGATCGCCAGTAAGGCAAAGCCGGTTTTAGCGTTCATGAATAAAATACGTCCCTGACGTTTGTTGATCGTTAGCAGTAATGGCGGTGCATTGGATGGAGCAAACAGCTATCTACAATAAAACAAGTGAGACCATTGAGCTGACTATCCGCGCTTTTTACGATTCTAATCGATTCTATTGATGCTTTGGAGATGTTCTTTCCATTTTATAGTTTTTAAGTGTCTGCCCTCGAACTGATACCGTCTGCTCTGACACTATCTCAAAATCGAAACGTTTAAAAAATGGCATTGCGGTAATACTCACATCTGAATAGATACGAGATATGTTTCGTCTTTGACTATCCTCGATGATGAACTGCATTAAGCTTGTGCCAACCCCTTGACCTTGTTGCCGCCAGTGGCAATAAAAGTGGTCAATGTAGCCACTGCTCTGCAGGTCGGCGTAACCGACAATTCTATCGTTAAGGATTGCAACAAATGGCCTGTTTTGCGCCATTTTACTGTCCCAGGTCTGTTTATCGTAAGCTTGAGGTGCCCAAGCTTCCACTTGTGCTTGTGAGTAGTCACGTATGGCGACGCGTCTTACACTTGAAACGAACAGTTTACGCAGTATTGGTGCGTCGGCTTCTTGGTAGTTTCTGATAATTATCATCGACTAACTCACAATCGTTTGACCAGAAAATACGTTGTATGGCCCTTGGGCGTATCCTGTAACTCGCCGTAGACTTCGAACCCTTGTTTTTGGTAAAACGGTTTGGCCTGAAAATCTAAGGTTTCTGTCCTTAACTGTGACAGTTTTTTTGCCTTTGCGAACTTCTCCAGCTCTGCAATTAACTCAGAGCCAAGGCCTTTTCCTCGAGCTGCTTCGCTGAGCCACATGAGCTCTAATACGCAATAGCTCCAAACGATGCTAGCTTGCAAGCCGCCAACAAGCTCTCCATGTTCATTCTTCGCCGTAATCGTAAAACGAAAACCGGAGTCAAAACAGCCGTCATCGGCCAAGAAATCGGCGTTAAATTCGTTAATGCCTTTGCTGATGGCGTCCAAATCTTGTTTGGAAGGTTGCAGCGATAATTCAATCTTCATTGGCAACTCGTCAGAAGTTGGAGGGATTCTAAAACTCAGAAAACAACTATGAATGCGACGGTAATCCTTGCCCAAGTGCTTTATCGGTGTTTTTAACCTCAAAAGTGGATTTCATCCGGTCGCATTTTCGGGCGTGCTTTTATTCAGAAAAGTCTACTGCGCTAATGCGATGCTGACCAATTTAGCGGCTACGATAAACATCACACCCACAGCGATGCCTATGGCAGTGGCTTTGACGATTGCCTTTTTACTTTGCTTATTATCAGTCATTTGTTGTGTCCTTTTGTAAACGTTATGAGTACATTGGCTGTGATTCTAAATGGTGCAACACAATTAAATCCAAATTAATGAATAATCTACGTAGGTGTCAACTTGATTCGCGACTCAGAACATCGATTGGGTCAGAGCACAATGCGTTAATTGTGAACACATAGCACCGGAATTCTTTACCTAGCTCAAAGGCCAAAGCAATTGTGGGAGACCCAAGGAACAAGAAGTGAATTAAAATAAAAAGAGGCTCGTAGGCCTCTTTTTATATCGAAGTTATGAAGATTGTTGTTTTTCAACTTGCTGTCTTAGGTAGCGGAGCTCTTCTAAGATTTCGTTAAATTTGTCATCTTCTTTCGCTTGTTTTTCTTGTTGTTTTTCGGCCAGTTTTTCTTCTCTCGCTTTTGCGTGTTCTTCCTCCATGACGTTGACTACAATGCCAATGACCATGTTTAAGAACGCAAAGGCCGTGAAGAAAATGAAGGTGAGATAGAAAATCCAACTCATCGGGTAAACTGTCATGGTTTCGTACATGACGTCCGTCCAATCTTCAAAGGTCATGACCCGGAACAGGGTTAATAGCGAAATCGTGATGTCGCCCCACAAGTTAGGGTTAATCGCTTCAAACAGTGTGCTGCCAATGGCGGCATAGATATAGAAAATGATAAACATTAACAACATAACATAGCCGAGCTGGGGCAAGGCTTTTACCAAAGAGGTCAAAAGAATGCGGAGCTCCGGGATAAAAGAGACCATTCTGAGGACTCTGAATACGCGAACTAATCGAGCAATTAGTGCCATGTCTGAATTGTCAATTGGGATCAAACTGACCGCGACAATCAAGGTATCAAAGGTGTTCCAAAAGTTGTGAAAGAATCGTTTTTTGTTTTCCTCAGTGGAAAATCTCAACCCGATTTCCATCACGAAAAACACCGTAAAAAACCAATCGAGGGACATAGTTACGACTTGCACTGTTCGTGAAACATCGTAGGTTTTTACGCCTACAAGCAATGCGGAAGTGATGATGACTGTGATAACAAACAACTCAAATGCTTTGTTATGGCGAATTTTTAATAGAGTGTTCTGAATTTTTGATGCTTGCATAATTGTTAACGCTTTAAATCGGTTGCTCGCTATTTAAGTACGAATTGCAAAATTTCAATAGATGATGGGATGAATCCCAACCAGTTTAGTCAGTTAATCGTTCGATGCTCTTGCTGTTGAGCTGTTCTATAAATGTTTCGTCATGCGCTTGGGGAAGTGCCACCGTCATCTTAACGTCATTGCTATAGTCTATCTCGATGACTTGTCCCTTTAGCAATGACAGCTGATGCCTTATCCATTGCTCCTGTGCAAAATCCAGTCGAAGCCGGTGTTCGCTCTTGACGACAACGGGCTCCAGCTCAGCTTCACCGAACGCTTGTTCCACCGCCTGAGAGTAAGCTCTTACTAACCCTCCAGCTCCCAGCTTGATTCCGCCGAAGTAACGTATCACGATGGCCATGACATTATTGACCGGTTTGTGCTGAAGGACGTTTAACATAGGTTTTCCGGCCGTACCTGACGGCTCACCGTCATCGCTCATTGCTGCAGTTTGCGAGTTTGCGGAATCCCCCATAATGTAGGCCCAACAATGATGTCGAGCATCAGGGTAAGCGTCTTTGGCCTGTTGTAAGTAAGCCATCGCTTGTTCCCTGGAATCAACGGCTTTTAGCCAAGTGATAAAGTCGCTTTTTTTTACTTCCAAGTTCTTTTGGACTTCGTTGGTCATTACAAACCGGGTCATGACTATCCCATTGAATAACTGCGCTTAAACAAGTTCTGTCCGCGCCTGAGTTGTTGTTCTCGATATTTGCGCTTACACTGAAGTGATACAAGAAACTTGTGTCCGAAGCCCAGTATTATGCCATAACAACTGGGGGAGGTCGCTAAGTTCGTTGCTGCAATATCAAAGTGAGTGTGAGGAACCCAAATAACAATGAACTCAGTGGTCAAACTTTTATGCTTGGTCGTGTTGCTTCAACCTTTTGAGATAAAGGCGGAGGAAGTGTACCGTTGTGTAGAACAGGGGATCACAAAGTTTTCAGCGTTGCCCTGCGGGGACGACTCCAAAATGACCTTGTATGATGTCAGCCGCTCAGAGTCAATAGAGTCTTACTGGCTAAAACAAAAGCGCAAATTGCAAAAATTGTTAGATGAACGTCAGGCTCGCGCTGAGACCTACGTTAACGGTTACCCGAGTTTGAAAAATGAGATAAAACAAGCCATTTTGGAGTGTCGAATTACCCGGGGGATGACCCGTAAGCAAGTGTATTTAGCTTGGAACATACTGCCCGAATCTGAAAGAAAAGAGGTGAGTCGTGAGTCCTCACTCACCTACTACAATTACAAACAAGCCCCTATTTGCCAAGACAAAAAGTTCAAAGAAGCAGATCTTACTTTTAATAATCGAACCCATTTGTTGGTGGGCTGGAATATACGTCATTGATTGCAACTTTGACGCTAGCCAGTTAGATTGAGCCTAGACAATTTTTCTAAAGTTTTTAAGTGTTTATTTAGTTTATGGATTTTTCCAAGAAAATCAGTTCGGTGCGGGCGTACTCAAAGAATCAAACCAACGACAAAAATTACCTGGCAGATGCGTTTGAAAGTGACCGTGGACGGATCATTCAATCTGCCGCGATTCGCCGCTTGCAACAAAAGACTCAGGTGTTTCCACTTGAAAACAATTCGGCTGTTCGAAGTCGTTTGACTCATTCGCTCGAAGTTCAGCAAACTGGCCGCCATATTGTCCGAACTATATTCAAAAAGCTTGGAACAAAAGCGGAAACACTTGGCTTAGCAGGCCTTGAGCGCGAAGTTGAGACCTTGGTCGAGATGTCTTGTTTGATGCATGATATTGGCAATCCTCCGTTTGGTCATTTTGGCGAAGCGGCGATCAATCAATGGTTCGATGCTCACTTGGACAAACACGTGTTGTTTGCTCAGTCGGACAATAAGATGTTGGCGTTGCAGCTCAAACACGAGCTAAAAAACTTTGAAGGCAATGCTCAAGCATTTCGAATCATCTTTAATTTACTCAAACTCAATTTAACTTATTCACAAGCTGCCAGTATCTTGAAATACACTCGGAGCGGCTTGGAGCAAAAACCAGATAAAGACAAGCCACTATCTTACTTAAAGAAAAAGGTCGGCTTTTACTACTCTGAAACGCCTTCGATTCAAGCGATGAGCGAACATTTGCAAATCAAACCAGGTCATCGTTTTCCTTTGGCGTATCTGATGGAGGCGGCCGATGACATCAGCTATTGCTTGGCCGACATTGAAGATGGCGTTGAAAAAGGTCTACTTGACTGCCATCAATTGGCTACTCATCTCAAAGCGGCATTCAATGAACTTGCTGGAGCACAATCGGAAGATAAATTTGTACGTAATAAGACCTTTTCAGATGCGGTTGACTACGCGTTGGGTCGCAGCGATAAAGAGCCAATCAATAAAGCTCATGAGTTTTTCGTGTGGTTGCGAGTTCAGCTGATACACCCCTTGGTGGAACATGCGGCGGATAACTTTATCGATGAAATTGAAGCGGTTTATGAAGGTAGTCTGAATCGAGCATTGCTGGAGGATAACAGTCTATACCACCACATAATTGCAACGTTTAAGAAGGTGGCAATCAAGCATATTTTTGCAACCGATGAAGTGGAGACGAAAGAATTGCAAGGTTTTCAGATCATCTCTGGTCTGTTAAATGGCTTTGAACCCTTACTGATGTATCCAACTGAAAAGTTTTACTTGATGGCCAAAGGCCAAAAACGCGGAGGGTTGATTGAAGCACGATTATTCAAACGTTTGGCCAACAAACATCTGAAAGCGTATTTGGTGGCGGTCGAGCCACTTAAAGAACAAGCCGACTTTGTCCTCAACGAGTACTATTATCGCTGTCGTCTGTTACAAGACCACATCAGCGGTATGACCGATCAGTATGCATTAGAAGAATATCGCAATTTATATCCAAATTAGGTCTTGGCAAGCATTCAAATAGCGCCGGAATTGTCGTAAACTCGGGCGTTTATTATAAGTTTATAGTGGTTTGCTTGTGGGCAGACCAACAGCAGTAATTAGCGAGCATAACGATGACGGATATCAGCCTAGCGCTAGCAGAAATTAAACGCGGTGCCGACGAGATCTTACCTGAAGAAGATTTGATCAAAAAATTGGAAGAGGGCAAACCTCTTAAAATCAAAGCGGGTTTCGATCCAACAGCGCCAGATTTGCACTTAGGCCATACGGTATTAATCAATAAGCTTAAGACGTTCCAAGATTTAGGTCATGAAGTGATCTTCTTAATTGGCGATTTTACCGGTTTGATTGGCGACCCAACAGGCAAGAGTGTGACTCGTAAACCATTGTCTAAAGAAGATATCCTTAAAAACGCCGAAACTTACAAAGAACAAGTCTTTAAGATTTTAGATCCTGCAAAGACCACCATTGCATTTAACTCTACATGGTTCAATGAGTTCGATGCTGCCGACATGATTAAGTTAGCGGCGCGTCAAACCGTTGCTCGTATGCTTGAACGCGACGATTTCAAAAAGCGTTATGCCGGTGGCCAATCTATCGCAATTCACGAATTCTTGTACCCATTAGTACAAGGCTGGGACTCTGTTGCGCTGAAAGCGGACGTAGAGCTAGGTGGTACCGACCAGCGCTTCAACTTATTGATGGGCCGTGAACTTCAAAAAGAAGAAGGTCAACGTCCTCAGTCAGTTCTGATGATGCCGTTATTGGAAGGTTTAGATGGTGTTCAAAAGATGTCAAAGTCGTTGAACAACTACATAGGCATTACCGACGCGCCAAATGACATGTTCGGCAAGGTTATGTCGATTTCTGACGACTTGATGTGGCGTTACTACGATTTGTTGAGTTTCCGCCCAATCGCTGAAGTCAATGAATTGAAAGCAAAAGTTGAGTCGGGTGCAAATCCTCGAGACATCAAAATTGACTTAGCAAAAGAGCTCATTGCCCGTTTCCACAGCGACGATGCCGCTGAGCAAGCGCATGCAGACTTCATTAAACGCTTTCAGAAAAATGCGTTACCAGACGAAATCCCAGAGGTTACAGTTGAATCTGGTGAAGCAATGCCAATTGGTAATCTGTTGAAAGAAGCTGGTTTGGTGGCGAGTACTTCGGAAGCGATGCGAATGATCAAACAAGGCGCGGTGAAGTTAAACGGCAAAGAAAAAGTCGAAGACGCTAAGACGCAAATCGAAGTGGGCAGCACTGATATTTATCAGGTGGGTAAACGCAAGTTTGCCAAAATTACCTTGGCGTAATCACTGCCTCAATATTTGAAAGCCAGTCATGTGACTGGCTTTTTTTATGGTCGATACATCTGGATACAAACGAGGGCTTGAAGCGACTCTTATGTGTTGTTAGCTTAGAAAAAAAAGCATAAGGATGTGACGTTATGCACACTATGATACTCATTTTTCATATCATATTTGGTACCGTTTCTGTGGTCAGCGGTTTTATCGGCTTGTTTAGTCGAAAAGGCAGCCCGATACACCGCAAAGCCGGCCAAGTATTTGTTTATTCAATGCTTTTGATGGGCGTTTCTGGGACGGTGTTGGCGATAATGACAAACTTCGTAATTACCGCATTCGCCGGCCTATTTACCTGTTATTTAATCGTCACGGCTTGGCGCATCATAGTGACAAAACCTAACACTGTTTCAAAAGTAGACTATGTGAGTGCGTTGGTGGCGTTGGCCATTATGCTCGGGTGCGGTTTCTATGGCGTTAATGTCATGAACACTCCAGAACAAACCTTGGACGGCATTCCCTATGGCGCTTTCTTTTTCTTTGCGGGATTAAGTGCCATCGCATTGGCGTTTGATATCCGCATGCTAATCACTGGCGGACTCAACCCAACACAGCGCTTAGCGCGTCATTTGTGGCGGATAAGTTTTGCGTTTTATTTGTCGATTGGTTCGTTTATCGAACAAAGTGGCGATTTGATACCTAAAGTCGTGCGCGACTCGGGGATGTTGGAGCTACCGACAATGTTAGTGTTGGCGGTGATGGTATTTTATTTATTGAAAACTCACTTCTGGAAAAGGTTTAGAGAATGGCGTAGGAGTCAAGCGAAGGCTGCTTAACATTTAGCCAAAGAGGTATGTGGTTCTCCTGCGGCGCAGAATCCGCAGGAGATAACGTCTGATTTTCTAAAATAAGGTATAGATGAACGTGGCCAGTGCAGATTGCTGAGTCGCAACGACCAATCCGCCCAGTAGGCTTAAGATAACAATGATTGGCATCAGCCAGATCTTTTTGCGGACTTTCAGAAATGCCCACAAATCGCTAATAAATTCTAACATCAGAACGGAAACTCCAAAGACTGTTTCTTCGATTTTGCCTCAGGGGCGCGGTAATTTGAAGATGAATTCGTAGGCATTTTGCGTCGATATTGTAATTTGCCGATGAATCGCAGCAAGATGCCAATTGGCGCGATGAGAATATAAAAGCTCAAGCCTAAGATAATTCGAGTATTAATCCAGCCCAATACGCCGCCTATGACCGCCCAGACTCTAAACGGGTAGTAAATCGCACTTGGTGCGACAAAATACAAGGTCATCAAGATGGCGCTGATCGCGAACGGCCAATAGTGGATTGAATAGCTGAACAACCATGGCAAAAGGGCGCTGAAGACCAAAGGAAAGGCCCAACTCATAGTGACGGAAAAGTCTTTTAAGGCTTTAGTGTCAGTCTTATCTATTTGTAAACTCATAACTAATCCTTCTCAAATTTCACCGCTTTGGCACGGTCGATGGCGGATTGCGGTTGTTCTGTTTTCGACAGGACAATGTTGTTCATCACCAAATAATCCATGTCAGTGGCGAGAAAACATCGAATCGCATCTTCCGGGCTGCATACCGGCGGTTCACCACGTACGTTAAAGGAAGTATTGATCAAAACGCTGCAATCGGTCTGTGCTTTAAATGCCGTTAATAGTTTATGGAATTCTGGGTTGGTTTGCTCATGAACGGTTTGGATCCGAGCAGAATAATCGACATGGGTGATAGCTGGCAGTGACGAGCGTTTCTGGTTCAGCTTATCTATACCAAATAGACTATCGTCTGTGGTTAATCGAAGAGCCGGTTTTACGTCTGCAACCATCAACATGTAAGGACTAGAGCAATCATGGTCAAAATATTCGGACACATCTTCTGCTAAAACCGCAGGCGCGAAGGGTCTAAATGACTCTCGGTACTTTATTTTTAGGTTCATTGTCGCTTGCATGTCGGTATTTCTCGGATCACCAATAATTGAGCGGTTGCCGAGCGCTCTTGGGCCAAACTCCATTTTTCCCTGAAACCAACCGATCACGTTACCGTTGCTGATCCGCTTCGCCGTATTTGAATACAGTTCGGTTGGCTCTTCCACATTGTACGGTAAGCGTTGAGCGTCACACGCTTGGGTTATCGCTTCGTTGCTGTAATCTGGGCCTAAATACGCGCCGCACATCCGATCGGAGTCAGAGTCTGTTGTCCGAGGCCCTTCAAAATAGTGGTGCCAAGCAACCAGTGCAGCGCCAAGACTGCCGCCGGCATCACCTGCGGCTGGCTGAACCCAAATGTTTTTGTACGGGCCTTCGCGCAGTAATCGACCATTGGCAACGCAATTTAACGCGACTCCACCCGCTAAGCATAAGTTGTCGGAAGGCACTTGTTTATGAAGGTGTTTGGCAATTTTGAGTACAATTTCCTCGGTGACAACCTGAATCGAGCGAGCCAAGTCCATCTCTTTTTGCGTCACCTCGTTTTCATCGAGCCGGGCTGGGCCACCAAATAAGTCGTCGAATTTTCGATTGGTCATTCGGTCGCCGGTGGCGTAATCGAAATACGACATGTCTAGGTCGAAACTGCCGTCGTCATGTACATGAACGATATTGTCTAATATCGTATCGACATATTCAGGTTCGCCATAGGGGGCAAGCCCCATTAGCTTATATTCGCCGGAATTCACCTTAAATCCACAATAATAGGTAAATGCAGAGTACAGCAAGCCAAGAGAGTGGGGGAACTGAATCTCCCACACAGGCTTGAGCTCGTTACCGTTACCATGCCAGGCAGTCGACGTGGCCCATTCGCCGACACCATCGAGACAAAGCACAGCGGCTTCTTCAAATGGGCTAGGGAAAAAGGCTGAGCCCGCATGCGATAAGTGATGTTCGCTGAACAATAACTTCGGTAATTTGGCTTTTTTGTCGAGTCCCGCCATCAATCGAATTTCTCGGCGCAGAACACTTTTCAAATACAGTTTTTCTTTCAACCAAATCGGCATGGCGCGAATAAATGACTTGATGCCAAATGGCGCGTTGGCGAAGTAAGTTTCTAGCAACCGCTCAAATTTAAGCAGCGGCTTGTCGTAAAAGATAATGGCGTCCAGCTCCTGCATTTGGCAGTTTGCCTGCTCCAGACAGAATGAAATGGCCTGGGCTGGAAAGCTGGGGTCGTGTTTACGGCGGCTAAAGCGCTCTTCTTGCGCCGCGGCCACAATGTTACCGTCCACTGTGATACTGGCGGCACTGTCATGGTAGTAGGCAGATATTCCGAGAATTTTGTTGGTCATGTTTGCTCTTGTTGGCAATTTTATGCATTCGTATACAAAGCCAGTCTAACACTTTTATCTTGCGAGTCGCGACCTCATTGGCTACCGTTGCATACCTATGTATTAAAAAATATCGACCCATGTCTGTGCGCGAAAATAACAATAACAAACCCATTTTTTACTTTATCGCTTTTGTCCTGCCTATCGTTTTACTGCTGTTGCTCGAGCTTTTTTTAAGGGGCATCGGTTACGGTAAACACTATCCTTTGTTTGTGGAAAGCCAAGACTTTTCCGGATACATGCAACCTAACCCAGACATTATCCAACGTTACTTCCCTTCGCCAGAATTGGCGCCTCGGGTGAGCCCTGATACCCAGTATTTTCCGCTGGAAAAAGGCGACGACGTGTTTCGCATTGTCGTTCAAGGTGGCAGCAGTGCCGCGGGTTTCCCATACGGTCGTTTCGGCTCTTTACAAGGTATGCTCGCGCAACGCTTAAAACGCACGTTCCCAGACAAAAAAATTGAAGTGATTAACACCGCAATGGCGGCAGTAAACTCATACACTTTGCTCGATTTTGTTGAGGAAATTAAAGCCATAGAACCGGATGCCGTGTTTATTTACACAGGTCATAATGAATACTTGGGGGTACTTGGTGCAGGGTCGGCGCTGGCAGGCAAAGGAGGACGTAGCGCAACTTTGAGTTTCTTGTATCTAAAAGACTTAAAGCTATATCAACTGCTTGAACAACTGGTGCAATTGTTCTCGCCAGAGGTTAATGAGGCAGCAAGCAACGAACGCACTTTGATGGCGAAAGTGGCAAAAGGCAAACAAATTGAATACGACTCAGAGCTTTATCAACTCGGTTTGATGCAATTTGCTGGCAATTTGCACGACATAACTGAAAATTATGTTGAGGCAGGAATCCCAGTGTTTCTTGGTACGTTAGCGAGCATTGAACGTGAAATGCCGCCATTTTCTACCGTTGGAAAATCGCTTGATGAGCATTCATCAGGGCAATCGTATCAGCTTGGACTGGATGCTTTGCAACAAGGCAACTATGAAGAAGCCAAAGCCGCCTTCCAACGCGCTCGAGATCTTGATGGTTTGCGTTTCCGCGCGCCAAGCGCTTTTAACGACATAGTACGTAATTTATCGAAACAAGAAGGGATAACATTAGTGGATGTCGAGACTCAGATTCGCAACGACTCGGAACACGGCATTATTGGTTTATCGCACATGCTGGAGCACGTTCATCCGACCCTAAGAGGGTACTTCTTGTTGAGCGAGAGTTTTTATCAATCCTTGTTAGAAAGCGGGCTCATAGGAAAAGAGCAACACACTTTCAGTACAAACCAAGCTTGGCAGGATGTACCAGTAAATCAGTTAGACAAAATGTGGGCAGAGCTGAAGATTGCGCAACTGAAAAGCGATTATCCATTTCGAGCAACGCCAGTACAATTAAATCCACCTGAGACCAAAACCTTTGAAGGCAAACTGTTGATGCGGCGTGCCCAAGGGGAGAATTGGTTGACACTGCAACAAGAGATGTTGGGGTACTATTTACAAGCTAATAACCTTTCTGAAGCGGCCAAAGTTGCGGGCGTTTTGTCCGATGCCATGCTTAGCAATGCAGAGTTTGCGAATCACGCCGCCGCCATATATCGAGCGCAGAATGAATTACTGATGGCGCGATACTATCAGGCGCGAACTTTGTCATTGGCACCTGAAAACCCACAATACCTTATGAATCAAGCCCAACACCAATACATGTTGGGGGCGTTGGAAGAGAGCTTGAACTTACTGCAACAAGCGGAAAGCAAACTGCAAAACCCAATCAAAGCCCGTTTTTTCATCGACAAGATAAAAGCAGAGCTGCGCGATAAGGAGTCAAAGGGTGAGTAAAACTTGGCTGTTCCGCGCAATCGCGATTTGTATCCCGCTACTGTTTTTTGTGGGTTTAGAGTTTGGTCTGCGTGCAATTGGTTATGGTAAAACGGTTCCGCTGTTTATGCCTAATCCTGCTGCTCCACATTACCTCCTGCCGACGCCCGATGTCATCAAACGTTACTTTTCTGATGAAAGTATTGCTCCAAATGTCACCATAGAGCCGAACTTCTTTTTGCAGGATAAACCGAAAAACGGTTTGAGAATTGCGGTTCAAGGCGGCTCCACCGCGGCTGGTTTTCCTTATGGTTTGGGCGCTTCTATCGCTGGAATGCTAGACTATCGGCTTAAGCAAACCTTTCCTGAGAGACCGATTGAGGTCATAAACACAGCTTTGGCGGCGGTGAACTCATATACATTGTTGGACTTCGCCGATGAGATCATTGCACAGCAACCGGATGTGGTGCTGATTTATGCGGGTCACAACGAGTATTTGGGCATCTTAGGCGCAGGTTCCGCATATACGGCGGCGAATTCTCGAGGTGCGACCTTGATGTATTTGAAGCTAAAAGATTTGCGAATCTTTCAGTTGATGCAGAATCTTTATGGCTGGTTTGTGACGCCGGAGATTAGAAAGGAAACCGGTAAGTCGCGCACCATGATGGCGAAGGTGGCGAAACATAAATACATTGAACAGCAGTCGTCTTTATTTGCCCAAGGCCTCGCTCAATTTGAAGGCAACATGGAACTCCTGTTAGCCAAATATAAAGCTGCGAATATTCCGGTGATGATAGCGACCATCGAATCCAACCTTCGCGATCAAGCGCCGTTCAGTTCAAAACCGGTCAATGCCGACCTAACACCGCTTTTGCAAAAAGAAGTTGGTACGCTGTCAAATCAGGAGCTGAAACAGCTTGAGCAAGCCTCTACAGATATCGCTGACATCCATTTTCGACTTGGTCAGGAGCGCTTGTATCGGGAAGAGATTCAAGCGGCAAAGACCGCATTTGAAAACGCAAAACAATATGACCTGCTGCGATTTAGAGCGCCAAAAGAATTGAACGAGATTATTCGGCGTCTAGCAGATGACGGCAATGTTTATTTGGTAGATGCTCAAGCCGCACTTGCGGCATCGGCCAAAAACGGAATTGTTGGCGCTGACTTAATGTTGGAACATTTGCATCCTACGGTGAAAGGTTACTTTGTAATTGCCGATTCGTTTTATCAAGCCCTGCAAGACAGCAAGTTAATCGGTTCGTTTCCATATCCGGTCAATCGATTCAGTGCGCAGAGGGACATTCCAATGTTTGAAGCCGAGCACTATTGGGGCGCCGCAAAAATTGCTGCTTTGATGGCGGATTATCCGTTTGTGGCTGAGCCGACGGATGTAAAACTGCCCGTACGTAATAGTTGGCACGATGAATTGGGTTATGCCGCCTATCAGAAAAAGATTGGTTGGTTGGATATCGCGCAACAAACTCAACGTTATGCAATGACCAATAAAGATGGTTTAACCTTCTTAAAGGCGGCCAAGCTGATTGCCGATGCGCTCCCCAATGATCAACAAAAGAATTTCGACGCAGGGCTGGTACTGCTGCAAAATAAACGCGCACTGGAGTCGCTTCGATATTTCGATCGTGTCCTCTTGGAATCACCAAAGAACACCAATGCCATGTTGGCAAAAGCTCATGCTTATTCTGAGATTAAAAAGTACGAGCAATCGTTGAGTCTGTTGGAACAAGTCTTAAAGCTCGACCCTGCCAATAAAACCGCTTTAGAAAACTTACCCAAGCTACGAGAGTTTCTGAAAAAATAACCACTGTTTGTTTATAATTTTCGCAAAAAAGCGACCGGCCTGGATTTTCTTAGGGCGGTTGCTAGGCCATAGAAAACCGCACTTACTGTCCCTTTTACATACGTATTCAACAGATCCTGCGCGTTTAACTACATATAGTGTCATGTTGAAAATAAAGAAAATCGACAGGATAACAACATGGCCATTAAATTTGGTTTAAGCAAACTTACCTATTGCATGGGTGCTGCTTTGTTTCTTTCTGCATGCGGCGGAGGCGGCTCTGACGGCCCCGATACCGAACGGGTTGTATGTACTGCCCCACAAGTTGTGAACAGTGCAGGAACCGCATGTGTGAACCCACCGGAAGAAAACAATGCACCTGAAATCACATCCGCTGCGGCGTTCTCAGTAACTGAAGGCAGCGATAACGGCTCAACTGTGTATACCGCAGTGGCGACGGATGCTGACGGTGATTCCCTGAGTTGGAGCCTAACCGATGGCCAAGGCATTTTCGCGATTGATGCGGCCACGGGCGTGATTACTGTTTCTGACAACACCAATTTAGTGGCTGAAACGTTACCAAGTTATACGATATCGATTACGGTGACAGACGATAATTCAGATGCCAAATCAGACTCGCTGACAATCACTGTCACGGTCGATGAAGACCCTACACAGCAAACACCTGAGCCTTCAGTGATGCCAGGTGATAACCAAGCCGTGATCTACTATCTGCGCGAAGATGATGATTATACAGGGTGGACAATCCACGCATGGAATAACAGCACATGTAATGGTTATGCCGCCTATGGTGATGAAGAAGGCACAGAGTGGGCCGCTGGACTTACTCCAGATGGCACCGATGACAACTTTGGTGCTTATTGGCTTATAGACGTTAAAGACGGCGCAAGCTGCTTAAACTATATTGTTCACAATGGCGATGCCAAAGATCCTGATGACAATGACCAATTGTTTGACCTTGACAGTTCGGATACGGATGTTGTTTTTGTCGTATCTGGAGATGCTATTTACTATGATGCTCAGAGCGCTTTAAATGGTGGCGGCAGTAATGGTGGTGGTGGCGAAGCTCCTTCTGTCACACCGACTTCATCTCAAGGGGCTATCTACTACTTTAGACAAGATGGCGATTATACCGGTTGGGCACTCCATGCGTGGAACAATGAAACCTGTAATGGTTACGACCAGTTCGCTAACGATGGTGGTACAGAGTGGGCGGCAGGACTAGAGCCAACGGGTACTGATGACAACTATGGCGTCTACTGGTTGTTTGATACTAAAGCGGGGGCGGATTGTGCTAACTTCATCATTCATAATGGTGACGCAAAAGATCCAGGCGATAGCGATCATACGTTATCTCTCACTGGCGACCGTTGGGTATTTGCAGTCTCAGGTGTAGGTCTATTTACTGACCCTGACGATGTGACAACCGATGCGCCGTTTGCAATTCAAGACGCTGCTGCGCACTTTATCGGCGATGGCATAATCGTGACCCAATTATCTGGCGATAGTTTGAAACTTGTTTCATCTAGCAATGGTTCGTTGGATGAAAACTTTGACGATTCAAACGCGTTAACGCTCAGCTCAACAACGCTTACCGCTGAACAGCAAGCACGAGTTCCACATTTGACGACGTCATGGAATGCGTATGAATTCACTGCAACAACGGCAGAGCAAAAAGCACTATTGAAGCAACAGTTAGTTGTTGCCAGCTTCGATGCAGAAGAAGCTCCTGTGGCAGCAACGTTTGTTCAATTTTCTAAGGCTTTGGATGTCCTTTACACTGCTGGTGAAGCGGACGCGGATGAAGTCACTGATTACGGTATCACTTACGACGGTGACGCGATAACAGCCAAAGTTTGGGGCCCAACAGCCACAGACATTAAATTGGTTGTATACGATGCCAACAAAACGGAAATTGCACGTCATGACATGAATTACGACGATATGACGGGTGTTTGGTCTTATACAACAGCTGACGGTGAAGACTACGACCGCTCGTTCTTCAAGTATCAAGTTGAAGTTTATCATCCGGTGACCAAGCGCGTTGAAACAACAACTGCAACTGACCCTTATTCTGCTAATACATCAACCAATGGCCGCTATTCACAATTTGTGAATATGATGGATGAAGATCTTAAGCCAGCAGGTTGGGATGCGCACTCTGCACCTACGCTTGCAAACAAAGAAGACAGCGTGATCTTAGAGGCACACATTCGTGATTTCTCAATTAATGACATGACAACGACCGCGGCGAACCGAGGTAAGTACATGGCGTTTACAGAGAATGGCACTGATGCAAACAACTACCTTGATACTTTGGCCGGCAGTGGCGTCAATATCTTCCATATGCTGCCAGCGAATGACATTGCAACGATAGAAGAAGATGAATCGCAACGTATCGACTTAACCAATACAGTTGGCGAATTGTGTGCTCGCAACTCTAGCGCTCCTGTGTGCGGTGTTGAAAGCGACAGCGCAGTTATCCAAGACGTGCTAGCCGGCTACGATCCTAGTACCAATGACGCTCGCGACTTGATCAATAGCCTTCGAGGTTTAGATGGCTTTAACTGGGGTTACGACCCACATCATTTCAATGTCGTTGAAGGCAGCTACTCTTCAGATCCTGATGGCGTAGCGCGAATTAAAGAGTTCCGAGAAATGGTTCAAGCGTTGCACGCTAAAGGAATGCGCGTTGTACTGGATGTTGTATACAACCATACCAGTTCTTCTGGTCTTTACGATAATTCGGTATTCGACAAGGTTGTTCCTGGTTATTATCACAGATACAACGAAGTGACTGGAATCATCGAACGTTCAACTTGCTGTGAAAATACGGCAACTGAAAATCGTATGATGGGTAAATTTGTCATCGACTCTTTGGTCCACTGGGCTAGGTACTATGGCCTAGATGGATTCCGCTTTGACGTTATGGGTCATATGCCGGCAGATGTGATTTTAGACGGGCGCGATGCGGTTGCTGAAATTGATCCTGACACCTATTTTTACGGCGAAGGCTGGAACTGGGGTGAGGTGGCGAACAATCGTTTATTCTTCCAAGCGACTCAATACAACTTGGCAGACAGTGAAGTGGGTACGTTCAACGACCGACCTCGCGACACGATTCGTGCCGCAGCACTGAGTAAATCGACCAGTTCACTGTCGGATATCGATCATATTCGCCTAGGTTTAGCGGGTACTTTGCAAAATTACGAACTCGTGGATCAAAACGGTGATAAGCGCAAGGGCGTTAACTTTGGTCAATCGTCTTACGCATTAGATCCAGCAGATATCATTAACTATGTTTCGAAACACGATAATGAAACGCTATGGGACTTCCTTCAGTATACGCAAAACTTGCCAACGGATATGTCGGCGGATTCGCGTGTTCGCATCCACAGTTTATCGGCTGCGATTCCAGTATTGAGTCAAGGTTTGCCATTCTTCCAATTGGGCGTAGATAAGTTGCGTTCAAAGTCATTGGACAGAAACACCTACGACGCTGGAGACTGGTTTAATGCCATTGACTACACCAATATGAGCAACAATTGGAATGTTGGTTTACCGATTGAGCGTGCCGATTCATTTAACGAGGCGTTGGCGAGCAATGCAAATTCTGCTGTTGACCAAGCGCTTATCGAGCGTTCTAGCTCAGTATTTAATGAGTTCTTACAGATTCGCCAATCGAGTGAGTTGTTCCGTTTAACAGATGAATCGCAAGTTATTCGTCGTTTGGGCTTTCACAATACTGGTCCTAACCAGACCAAGGGCTTGATTGTGATGAGCATCGATGACGGCGTTGGCGTGACCGATTTAGACTCAGATCATGACGCTGTGGTGGTTGTCATCAATGGCACCGATTCACAACAAAGCCACACGGTTACCTCGGCGACTGGATTCAGCTTGCATCCTGTACAAATGAACAGTGCTGATACAACCGTACAATCGGCGAGTTTCGCTGAAGGCACAGGTGAGGGGACGTTCACTGTCCCGGCATACACAATTGCTGTGTTTGTTAAAGAGCAAGGCGCGGAGCAAGGCACCGGCTTAGCCGCAGATCCTGAATATGTAAATTCGCCTTATGGTGATGCCGAGCTGTTTGTTTCTGGTTTATCGGATAGTGCGATTGAGTTTGCATACGACGGTCGTGGCACTTACTCAGCTTCAGTGACCTTGGATGCTGGAGACGCTGAATTCAGTGTGGCGGATGCTGATGCATCAGCAGTTGATTTGATGTTATCGGACGTAGCCGTTGCTGACGATTCATTATCTGTCAGCGAAGGCAGTGGTGAAAGCTTTGCTGTTACCGTTACCACGTCGGGAACCTATCAAATTGCGCTAGACGTAACCGCTGATACGCCAGAGTTAAGCGTGACATTGTTAAATGCATTAGTGTCCTGTGAAGCGCCAGTTTCAGCTGGTGCGGCACCGTTTAGCATTGCTGGAGATGGCAGCCTATATGTTCGTGGTGATCATTCTGGTTGGGATGCAACTGATGCATACCGCATGACGTACATTGGCAACAATCAATACAAAGCCGTTGCTGATTTTGACGGTGACTTCCAGTTTAAGCTAGCGTCAAGCGATGGCAGTTGGACGACACAGCTTTGGGCTCAGAATAATGAAGGCAACATTGAGACTTCGAACTTGATGGTAGGCACAAGCTATTCTGTTGCATACAACGATGCTGGCACGTCAAATAATGCGATGTCGGTGTCCGCTGGCACATACAGCTTCTTGTTATCACTAAACGAAGCTGACCCAGCGCAAGGTGCGGAAGTCGGTACTTTGTTGATTGAGCAGTGCAGTGATTAATCACTGAGTTAATTGATAAAGCCAGCGATACGCTGGCTTTTTTTTGTGCGGAATTCGGTTATGCTCAATATTATCAATAACTTTCTCAATCAATTGGGAACAAGAAGTCATTAGGTCCAAGTGATGCAAGATAAAGGTTTGTTATTCAATACTCACAAACGTGTTGTGCAGAGCGACGAAGGCCGTTTATTCGCAATTGGTGACGTTCACGCTTGTTTAGAGCAATTGCAGACTCTACTAGACCGGCTTAACTTCGACTCAACGACGGACCAAGCCATCTTTGTTGACGATCTGGCCGACCGGGGGCATAAACACCTTGAAGTCTTTGAGTTTGTTTTAGACAAGCATTACTTTCACTTGGTTGCAGGCAATCACGAGGATTTACTGGTGGATTACGTGACTGAGGCTCAATCCATCCATCCGGAAATGTTGGATTATTGGCTGAAAGATGATGGCCAGTGGACTAAGAGTATCGCCAAGCCGATTTTGTCTGAGATTGCGGAGCGACTCATGCAACAGGCGAGCTATGTTGTTGAAGCCGAGACATTGGATGGTACGAGATTCGGTATTACTCACGCCGGCTATTTGCATCAAAGTTGGTTTAATTTGAATCACAAAATGGATACATTGTTTTACCGACAAATGATGTGGCGCCGCGATACAGCCGAAGCGGAGCCCGGCGAATTAGCTGGAATCCAAGGTATCGATTTTACGGTGCACGGACACACAGTATTTCGCGAACCCACGCTTAATGGCAATGCTATTTTTATCGATACAGGGGCCTGTGGCGACGGTAATTTAACGGCATTGCACCTGGATGCCTTTGCAGAAAGCAGATGTTTGCAATCGAGTTGCCGTGCTTCCAGAGATACCCAATTATGATGATATATTGGCAACCACGAAAGACTTGGTTGCACAATTAAGTATTGATACACTCTAGCGCATCACAAGATTTGATTTGCAGTTATGTCACAACCAACGGCCAGTAAACCCCAAGGCGCTAGCAATACTCTGCTAGAGCTGATTTTTAACATTATCATTCCTTCGCTGATCTTAATGAAGTTATCCGGCGACGAGTATTTGGGTACCGTATATGCACTTATTGTCGCCCTCGCGTTTCCCATCGGTTATGGCCTATATGACTTTGTAAAACATCGCACAATGAACTTTTTCTCCTTGCTGGGTTTTTTGAGCACTTTGCTGACGGGGGGAATAGGTCTTTATGAACTCGATGCTCAATGGTTGGCTGTTAAGGAAGCTGCTATTCCCGCGGTTATAGGGCTGGTGGTTTTTCTTTCTGGATTTAGTAGCAAACCGCTTTTGGCAAAATTGATTTTGAACCCAGTGGTGTTCAACTTATCGCTGATCTATGACACATTGGCAGAGAAAGGCCGCACTGAACTGTTTAAGACTAAGATCGGCCGGGCTAATCACTTGTTGGCGTCGACGTTTGTATTTTCTTCGACCGCTAACTATGTGCTAGCAAAAATGATTGTCACATCACCGGCTGGAACCGTTGAATTCAATGAGCAACTCGGGAAGATGACGATGTTAAGTTACCCCGTTATCGCCATACCTTCGTTAATTATGTTGATTGGTATTTTGGTCTACGTTGTCAAAATTATCACTAAACTGACGGAGCTCAGTTTTGAACAAGTGGTCCAAGAGGACTAAACAACTCGTTTGCCTAAATTAGAATGTTGGAATATGTTTTGATAAGTACATCAAAACAGAACCAACATTATGCTTCGTTCACTTCGTTTTCTGATTCTTGCCGTTTGCCTTTGTCCTCAAGTAATGACGGCCCAAGTTGAGTCGGAGCAGCAGCTTGCGAGCCTCGCGCATTTAATTGGTGGAAAATGGTGGAGCGGATCGGATACTTACCTTCAATTCGAGTGGGGTCTTGGTCGAAGCCAAATCAAAATGCGCCGAGTAGTAGTTTCCGAAGAACAGGAAACGCCGGTATCTGAAGGTTTCTTTTATTATTCGCCTGATGCTTTCTCGATAAAAGGTATATCAACCTTACAAGTCGACAATGAAACGCCTGTCTTGTTTGAATATTTTGGCACCGTCACCGAACAAGGCGTCGAGTTTATAGTCCGTTCAATCGCAACGGACAGCAGCGTTCAGTTGTATTCTGAAATCTGGGTAAAGACCAGCGAAAATCATTACCGTTGGACACGACAAAGCCTAGATGAAGATGTACCCGCACTTAGTGGCGAATTCGTTCGAAAAAATTAACCCGCTTTGAATACGTATGTTTCCCTACAACTTTGGTTTTATTTCTATATTTCAGTAAGTAGCCTAGTGATGGGGAAAAATACGCGCGGGGATAATAATGAAAACAGCACTGCTCCTATTGATGGCTTACGGCTTCATCTTTTCTGAGGCTGAACAAAAGGTTACTCGAGTTGAACCAATCAACTGGTGGGTGGGAATGGCTAACCCAAACCTGCAGTTAATGATATATGGCGATAATCTTAAACACTTAGAAATTACCATAGACTATCCTGGCGTTCAGCTTAAAAAGGCCCATTACGTCGATAATGCCAATTACGTGTTTGTCGATTTAGAAATCAGTGAAAGCGCAAAAGCAGGCGAGGTACCGCTTCAATTCTGGCGCGATGAACAGAGGGTTGCATCCGTCTCTTATCCGCTATTATCAAGAGATCCAAATTCCGCAGCTCGCGACGGCTTTAGTAATAAAGATGTGATTTATCTGATTACGCCAGATCGGTTCGTTAATGGTGACTTATCAAACGATGAAGTTCCTCAAATGTCTGAGGGCATTAGCCGCGATGAACCCGGCGGACGTCATGGTGGTGACCTACAAGGGATCATCAACAAACTCGATTACATCGCGGATATGGGTTTTACTCAATTGTGGTTGAATCCAGTGCTGGAAAATGCAATGGAAACATACTCCTATCACGGTTATTCCACCACCGACTACTATGCTGTTGACCCGAGATACGGCGACAACGAACTCTACAAGTCTTTATCTGAACAAGCAAATGCCAAGGGGATTGGCTTGATTATGGATGTTATTTTGAATCACATTGGTTCAAACCATTGGTGGATGAAAGACATGCCGATGAAAGATTGGACCAACCATCAGGGCAAATTTGTCGGTACGACCCATTTAAGAGAAGCTCTGCACGACCCTAACGCTGCGGAGATTGATCGCCGGGGTTTTGATGATGGTTGGTTTGTCCCAACCATGCCCGACTTGAATCAACGAAATGCATTTGTTGCAAACTATTTGATTCAGAACTCGATATGGTGGGTTGAGTACGCCAATCTGTCTGGGATTCGTGTCGACACTTATTCTTATCCAGACAAACAATTTTTAAGTCAGTGGACCAAGCGAGTAATGGCGGAGTATCCCGGTTTGAACATTGTTGGTGAGGAATGGTCATTAAATCCCGCAATCACGGCCTATTGGCAACGAGGATCAAAACGGCACGACGATTATGAATCGGAGCTGCCCAGCGTATTCGACTTTTCATTGCAGCACGCCGTGATAAAAAGCCTGACGGAGCCGGAAAAGTGGAATTCTGGATGGATAACGACTTATCAATCGTTGGCCAACGACTTCTTATATGGCGATCCAAGCAATCTTGTGACGTTTCCTGACAATCACGACATGACACGTGTTTACGATTTACTCAAACAAGACCCCGAGTTAACTCGAATGGCGCTGGCGTTATATGCAACCACTCGCGGAATTCCGCAGATTTACTACGGCACTGAGATCTTAATGGCCGGGGCGGACGATCACGGCGTTATTCGCAGTGACTTTCCAGGAGGTTGGCCGGGGGATCAGAAAAATGGTTTTACCGGTAAAGGGTTAACCGAACAGCAACAGTTAACCCAGAAATTTGTGCGTAAGTTACTCAACTTTCGTAAGCAAGAACCTCTGCTGCATCAAGGTAAGCTGATGCATTTTGGACCGCGCGATGGCGTTTATGTTTACTTTCGCTATCTGCCAGACAGTAGCGCCCGAATTATGGTTATTATGAACAAAAATCAAGACGAATATTCCCTTGATTTGGCTCGTTTCCAGGAAATTTTACCGCTGGCAAAATATCGAGCGGTCAACGCTTTGGAAGATTCCGAAAGCGCGGTCACTGACACTATCATCGTCGAAGGCAAAAAAGCGACGATATTGAAATTAACGGAGTTTTAATTGAAAGCACTTAAACACTTATATTATTGGAGTTTATTGTTATTTAGCTTTGTTGCTTATGGGCAGCAAGTCAACGCTCATAAACTCGAAGAGAACCGGCTTCTACTCGATACCAACAAAGGTCAAGTACAAGTTTCTCTGCTGCATGATTTGGCGATTGAAGTCAGTCATGAAACAGCTGAGGTGCCATTTCCCTCTTTTGCTAAGGTAGCGAATTATCAGAACTCACCTACCGCAGTTCGTTTAGTCGATAATCAAGATCATTTACTTTTCGGTAGTAAGCGACTGGTGGCCAAAATTAATAAATCGCCCTTGCGTATTAGTTTTATCAAAGACGGTGAAGTGCTTCTGGAAGAAGAATTGGGCCACTTTGACTACAGTACTGCTCAAGGTTTTCGGTTTAAACTGACTGAGACTGAAAAGTTGATGGGCGGCGGCGAGCGAGTATTGGGGATGGATCGCCGAGGCCAAAGGGTTCCTTTGTATAACCGAGCGCATTACGGTTATACCACCGAATCGCATCAGATGAACTTTAGCATCCCAGCGGTAATGTCAGATAAGAAATACACTGTGTTGTTTGACAACAGCGCAAATGGCTGGCTTGACCTAGGAAAAACCCAGAAAGATGTGTTGCAATTTGAAGCCGATGGTGGTCGTCAGGCCTATCTCTTCTTCGCTGGCGACGATTACCCTGAGCTGATCAACTCCTACGTCACCGTTACCGGTAAACAACCTCTGCCGCCGCGCTGGGCACTGGGCAATCATGCTTCAAGGTTTGGTTACAAGAGTCAACAGCAAGTTATGGACACCATTGCTTTGTACAAAGAGAAGGATATCCCGGTGGATTCGGTGATATTAGATTTGTACTGGTTCGGACCCGACATTCAGGGCCATATGGGTAATTTAGATTGGGACAGAGTCAACTTCCCGCAACCGAATAAAATGATCGAGTCGTTAGCCGCCGCTGGAGTAAAGACAACGCTTATTACCGAACCTTTCATTTTGACCACCTCAAAGCGTTGGCAAGAAGCGAAAACTGCCGACGTATTGGCAACCGATTTATCACTTAAACAACCTCGAACCTTTGACTTTTATTTTGGTAACACCGCATTAGTTGATGTGTTTCGCGATGAAGCAAGACAGTGGTTTGGCGATATTTACAAAGACTTAGCAAGCCAGGGCGTTGCCGGCGTCTGGGGAGACTTAGGAGAGCCGGAAGTACACCCAGCGGATGCAATTCACAAATTGGAT
>CAXRBI010000093.1:0-19618 GCA_964229075.1 Alteromonadaceae bacterium
CCGTTCGCCTTTGCTGTATCCGACGACATTATTGATGGTTTGGAATTTATCCAAATCAATATAAAACAAATTGCCCTTTTGCTTCTCAAGACCAATCATTTCATTTTGCAATATCTCCACAAATACAGTGCGATTGGGCAAACCAGTAAGCTCGTCGTATGACTCGGCATACGCCATTTTTTTAAGAACGTCGTAATGCTTGATGATTTGGTTTTTCTTGAATTTGTAACCAAAAAACAACAGACCGATGACCACAAAAAACAAAGACAGAGTGTTGATTAAACTCTGCGTTACCAGCGAATCTAAGTAATCTCCAGACAAACGAATCGAGACATTCCAACGAGTATTTGGGATCGGTTTGACGTAGTTAAGTGTCGCTAAGTCTTGTTCCGACAAAATAACGTTAGCGGATGGTTGAGTTTGATATTCGGTGTTTGTGCTCAGCTCAACTTTACCCTGCTCATCATTGCGCAATAAAAACAGTTCTTGTTGTGGCAGGCGATAGCGTTTGAGCAACTCTTCGAATTTGTCGATGTTAAGGCCAACGAAAAAGTGCGCGTTGTCCGAATTCACCACAAAAGGTTGTAAAAGATCGTAATGAACGCTGGACAATGAATGATGAAAGAACAACTGTTCTTGACTGCCATGGAGTAAGGTTGTTTCTATCTCATGTTTACAGTCCGGTAAAAAATCACCTGTTATATGGATTAAAATACCATCGCCATTTTTGTCGATAATCGCAAAGAGGCGCACATCTTCAATTGCGCTTCGCAACAATGTTAGCAGCTCAATATAATCTTCTCTGGATGCAAAGTGGGCATCTCGATACAAGGCCACTAACTGTTCTTTGTGTTCAATCTGGAATTTATCTACTTGAGTACGTAGGTGATTGAGGTGTTTTCCATAATCATCAATAACTTGGTCAGATATTGTGTCCATTAACGAGTCTTGATAAGTTTTGTGAACCCACAAAGTGTTTACAAACTGCCAAATAGACATCGCGACTAACAGCAAACCGGCAAATACAACCATGCGTCGGTAACCGCTCAGTTCTTGGCGCAGAAATGCTCGTTTATTGATTTGGGTAATATCTGTCAAAACGTCTTAGCTCAATTCGTCCAATAAGTTGATGTCAAAGGATTTTAATCCCCTATTAATTCCGCGCACTTTACCTTATTTCGACACCGATTTAGAGAGGCAAAGACACAGAGCATTGCAACCAAGTGTCGCATTTAGTTTACGCCAAATTCACCAAAATGATCCGTTCAAACCATTCCTGGGTGAAAGGCAACAACTTGATTTTTACCCATGGCTTTCGCTTTGTATAGGGCTTTATCAGCATAACTGATGTTGTCGTCGACACTGCGATTGGGATCAATCGCCATCACACCAAAACTCGCAGTAATAGCAACGGTTTGCATGCCAGTGTCAGTCTCAATATCGCACACTGCTTGTCGAATGTTCTCAGCCATCGTCATCGCAGTTTCAGCACTCGAGTCAGGTAACAACAAGAGAAACTCTTCGCCACCGAGTCGAATTACGGAATTTTCATCGGGCATTTTCGATTGTAAACACTCGGCGAAACTCACTAAAGCCAGGTCGCCGGTGATGTGACCGTAATTGTCGTTAATCTGCTTAAAATCATCGATATCACAAATAATGATAGCCGCACTCTGCTGACGCTGTGAGCCGTAAGCCAAGATCTGTGCGGCAACATCGTAAAAATAATTTCGATTCTTAACGCCAGTTAAACGGTCGGTGTTCATCTCACGTCGCAATCGTCTCACCAGGGAATGTATTATGCTGACGGCAAAGCCAAACATGATAAGACTGCTGCATGCGATAGAAATTAACGTCACGATAAAGAAGAAATGCGCCTCAGTCGGCTCAAATGACACCAACATCAAAGGCGCGGCAACTAGCACTATTACACTGCAAAGCAGAATGGTAAAACCAAAGACATTTTCACCTAGCTGACGAGCCTGATTTTGTTGCCTAATAATGCCGTAATTGAACATTAAGATTACCGCGATACCCAATATGACGTTGACTTGTTTAAAGTAAGTTGGCCACTGCATTACCTGAATCAACAAATGCATACCCGTTACCAACAAGAAATGAGCAAGGCATATCAACCGAATCGGGTTTGATACTTTTATCGCAAAGCGATGTAGAGATGCGTACAACAAACTGTACATCATAAACAGCGTCAATATGTTGTAGCCCCACATGGAGACGACCGCCATATCCTCAATAAAAAGACGAACGCCGAAAAAAAGGTGAGCAAAGAAACCAAAGACGATATACAGACGCAAATACAACATGGTTTTCACTTTTATACTGTCATTTGGCCGTGGCAACACAAATGTAAAAGCGAGGAATATCAGACTGATGACACTAAAGAGGAAAGTTTCGCCGTGAATAATTAAATATTGGTTCATTTTAACCTTGGAACACTGATTTTCCGCATCTAAAATCGAAGCCTGAACGTCCAATATTCCACCAGCTATCGTCGTAACTGTTTCTTAGTATGGCAGATTTCTTCAATTCGACGAGTAATTGAAATCTATGGAGACAGAATCTGAGAAAAAAGTTTTTGGTTGTCGCAAATATGTAACATACCCGCACTATGATGCACCTGTTTAAGTAACAAGAGTAATTCATAATGAATCTAAATAAATCACAACACCCTGTACATGTATGCCACCCTGTCGCTTTCATATCGGTAAACAAAAACCACGTAGTCTTTGACGATATGGAAGGTACTAAAAACGTAACGTTAGCAAACACTAAAGAAGTTAAAAAGTTTGTTCACTTCTTACAAACCCAAACTAGCTTTTAACATTTCCCAATCCCGCTTTACAACTTCCGCATATTGGCTACAGTTTAAAATTAAATCTTTGGACACCTTAGGAACCAGTTCAACCGCTTTTTTCTCGAACGAGGTAGAACGCCGGTCTCCCCGGGCATGGGATAAGGCCAACGCCTCACCGCAAGTTGCTGCAAACTGAACAAAACCGTTATTCTGTGTTGCCTTTTTGCCAAAGCACACGTGTTCAGGTTTGATAGACACTTTAGCGTGATGCCTCGAGCGAATCAGCCAGTGTTTCCCTCGCCAGGTCGTTTCATCCAGCGTTAGATCAGGATTTCGTTGCATACGGCATTGGCTTTTGACCGTTAAATGCGCCGGATTCAGACGGTTAACCGAAGATACATCTGAGAAGTATCTCAGTGCTGCCGCTTGCTGTTGTTGTTTCACCTCTACAACATGGCATAAGTCTAGCTGCAGTTCATTGGCTGCCTTCGGGCCAACCAAAAGGTAATACCTACCGAGATGATTTGAACCCGTGCCAGCGCCAACACGTTTTACGACATCAATGATTTCGTCATCGACAAACGGAGCAAAAGTATGGACCACCTCGGTGTATTCTTCTGAATCCAGCCGTTCAAACTTGCTCTCAAGCAATTTGAAGCTCAGTGGTTGGCTGTCTAACGCCACTGCACGCGCAATGGTACTTTCGGTCATAAAAGAGCGGCCTTTTGACGATCTAGACATTGCCTTATCGAACCGTTTAGCCAATATATGAGGCGACTCAAAGCCGTCTAGGGCTTGAGCGTAGTGACTTTCGCCGCTGTCTAAATGTGCGCATGTATCGACATATGCGCTTAAAAAAGCGCTTGCGGCACTCTCTGCATGACGAGCTTCAACTGCACTGTTCTTGTTGATGAACTTATCACTCTGATACGCCCCAGATAAAACCCCTGTTGCATAGTCGGCCGCCAAATACAAACTGACAATAAACCGTGATATGTCCCATGTTGCATGACCAACACACGCATCATCAAAATCATTCAGTGCAAATATGACCGTATCGCCATGAGAGCCTTCCTCCGTAAAAAAGCCAAAATTAGATAAGTGGCAATCCCCCATAACAAAGGTTTTCGGGAGTTCCAACAAGCGTTTTGGTAGAGCAAGAGTACCAAGCTTTATATCTCGATAAAATAAACTGGCAGAACCACGAAAAAATAAAAATGGGTCTCGAGACATTTTGAGGTGTTTCGCCAGTGGCGAGCTGAAGCACGGCTTTGCCCCATCAATCTCCGTCAAATGCGACATTAACAAATCTTTTCTTTCCATTTCAGCTTCCTATGCATCGCTAGCTCAACCAGAGTTAGCTATATTGGAACGACAATAATTGAATATTAGCTCGAATGAAACTAATTGCGAGCCATCTCGGTCTAGCTGTTAAATGGCATTTTTGTCACAACAACGAAACTCGGAAGATAAGAAGGTTTTACCAGTGGCTAAAAATTTAATTACCTGCGAAATTACAGACTACTTTGAACTTGTATGTGTGCGTCATTCAAACGTAACCGTGCGTTTAGATAACTTGTTATATAGGGGCGAGGCAGTGGATTTAATAACCCGAAGTGGCCAACAGTTCTTGCTAGTCGACACAAAAAACGGCCAAGTTGAAATCGATCTGGAGGATGTTATCGAGCTGATTGCGGAGGACAATAGCTTGCCCTCTCACAATTTCAAACTGACGTTAGGTCAATGATTAATCCGCACGTCCCATAAATTTGAGATCCGTCGTATTTATCTTAATTTTGTCACCTTGAGAGATATGCTCTGGTACCTGAACCACGAGACCTGTGGTCAGTGTCGCCGGCTTTGTTCTTGCACTTGCAGAAGCTCCTTTAATTGAGGGTGCGGTCTCTTCGATAACAAGTTCAACACTTGCTGGTAATTCAATACCAACCGGCGTCCCTTCAATAAGAACCACCTGGATGCCTTGAGTTTCTTCGTTGACAAATTGAAGCTCTTCCTCAATTGCGGAAGTATTTAAGTTGTAGGGCGTATAGTCTTCGTTGTCCATGAACACATGTTGATCACCATCAACGTATGAAAACATCGCAGAACGACGAGTTAAATCCGCCAATTTCAGCATTTCTTCTGCTTTGAATGTTTCGTCGACTTTACCGCCAGTAACAACATCATACATGCGCATGCGATAAAGACTGCCACCTGCGCGTCCTTGAGGAACGCTGCGCACTATATCTTTGATGATCATAACGCGACCGTTGAATTCAATCGCCGCGTGTTTTTTAATTTCACTTGCCTTAGGCATGTTGTTTCGCTCTTGTATCGTTAAATTTCGCTAAAGCTATCAAAGTTTTAATGCCGACCCAAGCATTAACGCCAGAAAAAGAAAGATCAAAGGGTAGAAAAATTGGTAAGTTCTTTATACAAGGTATTTATATCTATCGGTTTGGCAATATGGGCCGTAAAACCTCTGGCCAAATAGTTCACCACATCTTCTTTAAACACATTCGCTGTAACGGCAATAATTGGTATATGGGAGTTTAATTCCCTTATCGCTTTGCATGCCTCAATACCATCCATATTCGGCATCTGAATATCCAGAAACACAATATCAGGCCGATTTTGCTTGTACAGAGAAACGGCTTCCACACCATCATTCGCGACAATGCATTCAGCGTTCGTTCTGGTTAACATAGTCAAAAATATTTTCTGATTGATTGGATTGTCCTCGGCCAAAAGCACCTTATGCTGAGACAGATCAGGAGGACTAAAATTGATGTCCTCCTCTTTCTTAATGTCATCTGCATGACAGGGCGTTAGCTCAACCTCCACAGTAAACTCACTGCCTTGGCTTTTTTCACTTCGAACGCGAATAGTCCCCCCCAATGAGCTCCAACAATTGTTTACTAATTGCCATGCCTAAGCCCGTGCCACCATACTTTCTTGTGGTCGATTGGTCGGCCTGCTCGAATCGGGAAAAAATTGCTTGCATCTCCACATCTGACATACCGACTCCAGTATCTTTAACGCTAAAACAGACTTTCTCGCTATCCTGCCAAAGCGCGACTTCAACTTGACCTTCACTGGTAAACTTCACCGCATTAGAAAGTAAATTGAGCAGGACCTGTTTTATTCTGGTGGGGTCAATATGCCAATACGGGTGAAAATCAGAATCGACCTTTAACTCCAAAGACAAACCACTGTCTTCGGCGCGGATTCGCATGCTTTCCACCGTCGATTCAAACAGAGATTTTACATCCGACGGGATCACTTCAAGTTGCACCTTCCCCGCCTCAATCTTAGATATATCCAGAATATCGTTGATAACGCTAAGCAAAGTTTTTGAAGACACTAACCCTTGATTAACCAGTTCTCGTGTCTGTGTATCCATACTGGCACTCTCGACTAACTGCAGGGTTCCAATCACGCCGTTCAGCGGTGTTCGCAATTCGTGGCTCATATTGGCAAGAAATAAGCTTTTCGCCTGACTCGCCTCCATAAGCTGACGGTTGGTCTGGGTGAGTGCACGAGTCTTGTTTTCAACTTGCATACTCAAGGTATCGTGAAATGAAATCAGCGAGTAGATAAAAGCAAGTGCGACGATTCCAATGGCACTGCCACCTATGATCAAAATCCAACTTGTCCAATCGACAAATTGTTTCTCATAGGCCGTCGTACTCGCAAAGCGCATGTGAATATCGGCATCAAACCAGTTCAAAGTTTGCTGATTGTGAAACAGGGCAAAAGGGTTTCTATTTCCAACAGCAACCATATTTGCGTTGTCAGAGCCTAATACGACATCAAAGGTTAAAAAGCGTTCAAAATCATCTTGGTGCAGCTCCTCTAACACCACGTCCATCTCAAACACAACCTCAACAACACCGATCACGTCTTGACCACGCTCTCGATTATGGGTGTCATAGACCGGGTAGTAAACAATGATGCCTGTTGCCTTAGATTTTTGTTGCACGAGTTTGAGCAGAGGCGTAATCGCAGGCTTTCCCGTATTAATTGCTTTTCTAACAGCACTGGCGGCAACTGGATGGTTGAAGACATCAATGCCCAAGGCCGAATAGTTATGTTCGAGAGGTTCGGTGTATAAAATTGGGTAAACTGTCTCAACATCACTGATTGCGGCTTCTTTAATCCCATCTGGAGTGACAAGTTTTACTTTAAAGCTATCAAAGCCAGATGCTCTAACCTGGGCTTCAAAGCTCGATATGTCGTTCCCTTCTACCCTTGGCAACCAAGCGAGCGCCCTTAGGGTCACTTCGCCGCTGTTTATCTCGCGGCTAAATCGTTCAAAGTCTGCTCTAGAGACGTTGTCAGAGGCATCAAACAACCCCTTTAGCGCTCTCAAGTGTTGGGTCAAACTGATTTCGGTACGATTTAACTTCTCTACATAGGACTGACTGAGTTTATCGAACTCCAGTTGTTTCTCGTTGTGATACTTATCCCGGGAGAATGAGAACAACAAAGACACCAGCAAAAAAATAGTGATGGAAGTTGCTACCAACGTTATCGCTCTCTTCGGCTGAGCAATGTAATCATTTTTGACTAAACACAGTACAATCGGCGCAAAAAACAGCACACCGGTAAAGTCACCAACCCACCACACGGCCCAGGTAAAAAACATCTCTGCGAGGCTGAAATTATTGAGTTGAGTCAACACAAACGTTGCCAACAGGCTGGCGGTGAGACAGGAAACGGGACCAATAATTAGAAGGAACTTGATGGCTTGATACAAAGAATTTATCTTGACTGGCGTCGTAACAAATTGGCGAATGAAGTGCTTTGTCACAACAAACTGAGCACAGGATGCAAGTGCGAACAACGCCGGAACCGTTAAACTTTGCTCTATAACAGGTAAATTGACGTTATACATAGCCAACAAATAACCGAAAAAGGCGCCAATGATGACTGGCCAGCCCCACGCCAGGTATAGACCCAGTGTAATACCCGCTGCAGGCCAAATAGAACTGGCAAAGCCATGGGGTATCGCGAATAGAATCCCAATTTCAGAAAATGCGAAATGCACAACGAGTGCAAGTAAGCCTTTAAACCAAAGGTTCAAATGAAGGGTCCTCAGCAACAGTATAACGTCCTTGTTCTTCACTATAGTAAATGCGTCGAGTTTTCGCTGAAAACTTCAATAAATTTAAGCGACTAACAAACTGTCCGTAATGTCGTCTTTGAGGTCATGGTAGTCTTCTTCTGACATACCTAGAACATCGAGAATATCGGTTTTCAAATGCACCCAATCTCTCAGGTTCGCATATCGGCGTTCGTAATTAACAATATTCTCAGCCATCTTTAAGACGGCAAAGCTTATGTGACTTACTGAATCTTCGGTCGTCTCTAAAAAACTGAGGTCATGATGTCGCAGAACTATTTGGCAAATGTCTTTCGGTAAGTTCCAGCTACTGGCCAAGTAGTAACCGATTACTGCATGGTTGGTGTGGTATTTTTGTTCTTCAAGCTCAACAATGCCGTGATCAATGTCGTCGTTGGCTTTTCTTAACGTTTGCGCGTAATTGTCAAACTTTATCGCCATGGGCGGCACGCCACAATCGTGAAACAAACCTAAAGTGTACAAGTTCTCAACGGGCACTTTTGATTTAACGAGTTTGCCGATATACATACTCACTTCCGCAATTTCATTAGCGGTATCCCAAAAACGCTCTAATGAAATGCAGCTGTTCGAGCGACTGAAAGCCTCTTTCAACTTTAAACTGGGAACGATGGCTTTAATGCCGTCCCAACCTAAGAACATAGTGGCTTGTTTTATGTCAGAAACGGTTCTAGACAAACCATAGGCTGGAGAATTGATTATTTTTAAAATGGCCGACGCTATCGCCACACCTTTGACGATGATATCGGCGGCGTCAGCAAGCAGGGGTTCTGGCTCTGAAAGAAGGTTTTGTGAATCGACTAATAATTGTGGCTGCGGCGGAATAACAAACGACTTGTTCACCTCAGCTAACACTGCATCATTTACTTCTATCACGTACTGCTCCTACAAAATAAGACACGCCTAACTACTGCCGTTGGACTGAACGCGCGGATTTTACCTGACTCCAGTTTCAAATTCGTGAACAATTTTGTTTTTATTGATTTTTTTTAAGCCTCTTTGCGTTAAATCAATAAGTATTTTCAACCGCAATAATATTGTTCGTCCTCGCTTAAACTGAACTTAGGCACTGTGAGAGCCTCGCGCTTGGTCGATTTTATCAGCTAAGGATTTGTTCAGTTTGTCTATCCGCCTTGCGACCAAACGCCGCCATAGTGACTCGAGCGGACCTTGCTTAAATCGAGATTTGTAGGCAAAAGCAAATACCAGTTGTAATGCAATAATGAGTATTGCTAGTGCGAGATAATTGGCAAGACTAAAATACAGGTGCCATTGTGGGTATAAGAACCTCAAGAGCGTGACTAATATGATTGACTGGCCGATGTATAAAGTGAACGCAAGAGTGCCCGAGCGTTTTAACGCTTGAATTAAAAACGTCGACCGTTCTGCAAGCTTCAATACAATGACATAATGCCAAATGAGTAATGCCATGGTTAATCCCGCAATGGCACCTGGAACGCCAACAAAATACTCACTGTATTGAGGGACGAGTAAAAAAGTGACAACTTCAATCAAAGAGACCAACACAGTTACGCTCCACAGAACCCGAGTTTGTTGAGGCTCAAATCCAGATTGAAGTTTACCTGACTTGAACAAGGCTAAACCAATCATCATGACACCAGTTAAATAGAACATACTGAGCAGTGGAAAAGTAAAAACATAAATAAGCGCGATGGCAAAGTTGAAGCCCGCATATTGCCAATAAGGCTCCAGTAGTGTTTGGTAGGAATCGGTAAAATCATTGGAACTGCGCAGTACGGGTTCGGAAAAATGCGCCGACATGGCCACTTCTCCTAAGAAAATCCCTATCCCAAGGACAAACCACCAAATTCCTTTCCGCAATAAAATCTGATGTGATGAATCTAGATAACGCAAAAGCACGAAGCCACACAGCGCATAAAATATTAAAATGTCGCCTGGCCAAATGAAAACGCAATGGATAAAACCAAAACACAAAAGCCAGTTTAATCTGGTCTTTAGTATTTGCCGTGGGTTAAGCTGTTGGCGCTGATACGACTGGTATTGCAGATACAGGCCGATACCAAACAACAAGCAAAACAAACTTCGAAACCGGCCGTCAAACAACAATGCATTGAGCACAGTGACCACTTGGTCCGTCAACAGCGGCGGTACATGCTGGACATAACCGAGCTCAAACATGCCCATATGAGTCACGTTCATCAGCACTAATCCAAGTACCGCAATACCCCTGATCAAATCCAGATATTGCAATCGCTGCCCTGCTGATAATTCCATCTTGTTCCCTTTTTAAACGGCTAGTTAATGCTTCAAATGCAGTTAATGTATCAAGAAATTCCGTTAATAACGATGGTTCAATTGCTTTGCTTTTTTAGCTTGGGCCAGAGTGGCAAACCTGATTTGTAGCGTCGATAAATATCTCCATTGTTTGCTCTAGCAGTTCCGCACTGAGCTTAGTGAATCCTATAATAAACCCTGCCCTTTGTGGATGCGCGATGTAGTGACTGGACAAACAATTTAGCGCCACACCTTGAGACCTTGCTAACTCGAATATCGCTTGTTCTCTTTTTGCATACTGCGGCTTGAGCAATACACAAACATGCATACCGCCGCTTACGTTTTGCCAATCATAAAACTCGGCAACGGGCCGTAATAATCGAATGATGAGATCACGTTTTAGCACGTAATGACGCCGCATCTTGCGCAAGTGACTGACGAAAGAGCCATTTCGCATGAATTCGACCAGTGCAGGTTGCATCGCGACACTGCTAGATGCGCCTAATGAACGTTGGCTGTTTTGAATTTCCTCGGACATAGACATCGGCGAAACAACAAAGCCCAAACGCAGTCCTCGAAAAAGCACCTTGGAAAAACTGCCGACGAAAAAAACTCGTTCGCTATTATCTTGTTGCATTAAGGGAACGTTGACCCTGCCTTGATAGACAAACTCATTGTCATAATCGTCTTCAACAATCCAATTCGGCGCGTTGTTGGCCGAATTTAACGCCCAATCCAACCATTGTTGTCGACGCATTCCGCTCATGGCCACACCCAACGGGTATTGTCGACAAGGCGTCAAAATTGCGATCCCTCCCGAGTTTTGATTATGAAGGCCTTCGCTGCGAGGCAATTGTCCGCCTTCGTTATCAATAGGCAAGCTCTGGATGTCAGCTTGCAGCAGTTGCATTAGTTTGGGAATTTGTGGGTAACAGGCTTGCTCCAACCACACCCTATTATTGGCTTTGTTCAACAACGCATTGGTAATAATCGACAGAGCATCGCGGCTGCCTGCCGTCACGATTATCTGGCCCGGCTCGCAATCCAGTCCACGTAACTGTCTGAGGTATTCGCAAATCTGCTGTTTTAATTCAGGTATACCGGACTGGTAGCCTCCTTCCATGAATTCATTTGGTAACGTCACCCAGGCTTTTTTAAGGCATTTAGCCCATTGTAATTTGGGAAATACATCAACGTCCGCGCCCGAATCGAAGGTCAAATGCTGAGTTTGAGCGTCTTTGCAGTATTTGTTTTGCGGCTCCGTCTTAATCGAATCTACGCGCGGCTGAAAACGCGCAACATAGACGCCTTTTTTAGCGAAACTAACAAGTACGCCTTCGGCGATTAGATTATCGATCGCTTTCAATACACTGGTGCGAGAAATACCGAGCTCTTTTGTCAGTGCACGAGAGGAAGGGATCTTTTCCTCTGGCAACAATCGACCAACTTGAATCAGTTGTTCTATCTGACGTTGCAGCTGCAAATACTTTGGTTCATTAACCGTTTTGTCTATCACGAGGCTAAGTATGGAAGAGGACATCTGGTATCTATATTTAATATCAAACTGGACATTTTTATTGTATCCACAAAATTCTAACATACCAGTGCTTATTAAAAACTCGTAGGGAAATCACATGGGCACTCATCAACTTCGGGAAAAAACACAAATTCAACGTGGTCGAAATCGCGCAGTTGACGATTTTGACGTGGCGGTTGACATTATTGATGACAGCTTGCTCTGTCATGTTGGGCAAAAACGTGGAGACTCTGTTGTCGTGACACCCACTTGTCATTGGCGAGACGGTGATAGATTGTATTGGCACGGCCATGCCAAAGCATTTAATGTCATTGGCGCGAAGACGGCAGAAGTTTGTATCAATATCAGCCAGTTAGATGGCTTAGTTTTAGCAAAAAGTGCATTTCACCACTCGGTAAATTATCGCTCGGTTACCGTTTTTGGTCAGCCGACAATTGTCCAGTGCGATGCAGAAAAAAAGCAACAATTAGAAAAGTTTATCGAAAAAATCAGTCCGGGCCGATGGCCGCAATTACGCCCCGTAACTGACAAAGAACTCATGGTCACCTCTGTTGCATGGATTCCCTTGGATGAGCTCTCCGTTAAAGTTCGAGCTGAAGGTGCCAACGATGACCCTAGCGACCTACATTGGCCAGCATGGGCGGGAGTGATGCCACTGGAAAAACGATTTTTACAGGCCCAAAGTCAAACACCAGAGCGTTCAGACACGCCGGCGTTGCCCGATGCCTTCAAAAACCCGATTTACGGTCGCTGAACCCTGTTTTCGGCTGAATATCCAGTAGTCAAATCTGAGACCATAGGTCTGAAATTAAGACACACCTCTGGCGTTTGTTTGCCAAACGCATCCACAACCTCCAAATCTGTAATGAAATCCCCTATATTCGGGGATTTCCATTGCATCACGCTCGCCCCTGCGGTAGGGTACGCTCCCTTTCGCTTGAGGCTATTCAAGCGCTGTTTTTGTTTTCGTTCACAGGTATTCATGCAATTTTCAGATCTCGCGTTATCTTCTAACATCTTAAGGGCTGTAGAAGAAAAAGGTTATACAACTCCTTCACCGATTCAACAGCAGGCGATTCCAGTTGTTTTGTCAGGGCAAGACGTTATGGCCGCGGCCCAAACCGGAACAGGCAAAACCGCTGGTTTCACTTTGCCATTAATTCATCAGTTGGAGAATGGCAAAAAGGCTTCCGCGAACAAGACACGCGCATTGATCCTAACGCCAACGCGAGAGCTTGCAGCACAAATCGCCGAAAACATTAATACCTACAGTAAACACACTAAGCTCACCACCAACTTAGTTTATGGTGGAGTCAAGATTAATCCACAGATGATGGCGCTTAGAAAAGGCACCGACATACTTGTAGCAACTCCAGGACGTCTACTCGACCTTTATCAACAAAATGCGATTCGTTTCGACGAGCTTCAAACTTTAGTGTTGGACGAAGCCGACCGAATGCTGTTTATGGGCTTTATTCACGACATCAAAAAGATACTGTCGTTGCTGCCTAAAAAGCGTCAAAATTTGATGTTCTCTGCGACTTTTTCGGAAGAGATTCGGGAGCTCGCTAAAGGTTTAATGCAATCGCCTGTCGAAGTCTCTGTTGCGCCAGCCAATAGCACGGCTCAACGTGTTGAACAGATCGTTTATGAAGTTGATCAAAGTAAAAAGACCAAGTTACTGATTAAGTTGATAAAGCAGAACGATTGGCAGCAAGTTTTAGTATTTTCTCGCACCAAACACGGTGCGAATCGCATCGCTCGTAATCTCGAGTCCAAAAACATTGCCGCCGCAGCGATTCATGGCAACAAAAGCCAAGGAGCGCGAACAAAGGCACTTGCGGCTTTTAAAGATAAGTCGATTCGTGTACTCGTAGCTACTGACATAGCAGCGCGAGGCCTAGACATAGATCAATTACCGCAAGTGGTAAACTTCGATTTACCAAATGTGGCTGAGGATTATGTACATAGAATCGGTCGCACGGGTCGCGCTGGTAGTGAGGGTAAGGCAATATCTTTTGTCTGTGCAGATGAGTTCCCAAACCTGAACGATATTGAACAACTGATCCAAAAGCACATACCGCGCACCTTGGACGATGAACTTGCGCCATTGGTGCCAGTTCAACACTCAAAACCGATCAAGCCGCCGAAAAAGAAGAAACCTAAAAAGCCAAAGAAAAACAAACCTGACGGCGAGAATACTAACACTCGCAATGAGCAGCCTAAACCGGGTAGCCGTGATACTAAAAAACCTTCTCGACATGGCGGTAAAAGACGTGCGTCTGCAGATTCTAAAAGCAATCACCAGGGAAAATCTCGAAGAACAGGTGATAATAAAAAGTCAGGTAACGGCAGCGCAGAAAACGGCAGTAGAAAAAATAACGGCCTTTCCAACCGCGCTCGAAAGAAGCCTCACAACAAACGCAGTGATCGCCCAGCTAGCCAAGGCTAACTGGGCAAATTATTCACGTCTACTGCTCTTCGGTGTGGTAAGGAAAACCTGAAATTTGCCAGTGGATTAATTGCGATACATCCTCTTTGAGCAAATCATAAATTACGTATGGCCCGGTATCCACTCCAACTTTTGTGACGATCGCGTCATACGGCATTTGCTCAATGACTTTTAGATGACTTGAATTCAACTCGAGTTGCACAAGTTCCTGCTTCGCTTGCTGACGACGAACAAAATACACATTGGTTGCATCCATCGCGATAGTATTGGCGGCTATGACAGCATTCAACCCGCTCAAATCAACAATAGTATCGCCCTCTCCTTTGGCGTTCTCCCGCATTACGGTGTGGTTCTTCAAATTAAAATAGAACCTATGGTTATCTTGGTACTGAACAAAAACTCCAGCGTTTAGCGCTAAGTGTTCAACTCTTTGATCTTCGATATTGAAACGGCTCAAACGATATTGCTCATCCACCAGCGAACTGAAGTAAATGGTTTTGTTGTCAGGTCCCCAAGCCAACAATTGTCCTTCGTAAGGCCAAGCCATTGCATGCTGAATTTTACTAGCGGTAACATCCAATATCATTAATTGTGGGTGTGAACGTCCTTTCTCGACGAACGCCACTGACCTACCGTCAATTGATACTACCGGCTGCTTAATACTATCTGCCCGTAAGTTAGTCAGTTTACGAGCTCCCTGCCCGGCATATTGCCACAACTCAAACGCTCCAGTTCGATTAGACACCCAGAAGTAACTCTTGGTTTCTGGGTGATATGTCGCTCGAATGTCGATTGTTGTGCTGTCAGCGCCCGTTGGAAGTGTCAGTGATCCGGTTGCCGCAATATCAATGTCACGTTGCCAAAGTTCAAATACCAGACTCTGTTGCTCAGCGGAAGCGGATAGATCGGTAGGAAAACGGCCATTAAACGATTGCTCTGCCGCCACTAGCCTTTGACTTTGGGTATCGTATAACCAAATTCCATTAGCGCCATCACGTTTACCAGCGACCCACAACAGCGTCTCCGTCGCCATGGCAATTCCCGACACCGCGTCAAACTCAGCAGAGATCATGTTTGAAGATTGGGTGTGAAAGTCATAATAATAAAGCTCAGACGCTATGAACGCGTCTCGCTTCACAAAATAAAAGCCATTTGCGTCCAAATCAAACAAGGGGGTTCGGTATTCACCGGCCGGCAGATCGATTGTCATTAGGGTTTTGTTCGAAATGTTTAAAACGGAAAAGACATTGCTGTTATCCAGTCTGTGATTCACTAACACTCTTTCGCTCGAAGGATGATAACTCATACCGAGCAGAGGCGAAGGCAGAGCAACGATTGTTTCAACCTGTTGTGAAGTTTGGTCAAATTGTTTGAAAACACAGTCTGAGCGTGGACAATCGACATAATAGACCTGTTGTTCTCCCTCTGCCCACATGGCGTAGAGGTAGTTACTCTCAGGCAATGGCAAATAGGTTTCGATAAGGCTCTCTTTTTCTATCGAAACAATCTGTTTTTTCTGCGCGTCATCGCCGTTCGATTTAATGTATAAAACACGTTCACCGTTGCGACTCTTAAAAGGTTTATCGACTAAGTGATTCTGCGGTGTGAGCACAGTTGGAGCAATGTTTAACTTGGCAACGACATCTTGCTCATCACTCGGCCACTGCAGCACAACAGCAAAAATGATAACAATCAGAAGCGATAAAAGTGTCGCATGATGACGCCATGGTTTTTTCGCTCCTTTAACCACAGCGGTCTCTAACGGCCGAATTTCCACTGAACTCATAAAACAATAACCTTTCTTAGCTATTGTCTCGATAAAAATTGGCGATTTAGCGTCATCATTTAACAGCCGCCGTAATTCAAAAATTGCTCGAGTCACCACTTCTAGGCTGATGACTTTATCTGGCCATAGAGTGGTTGCAATGTCATCTCTCGACAGCACTTTGCCCTGGTGGCGACAGAGTAAACACAGTACCTCCATTACCTTTGGTTCCAATCTAAACTCTTTGCCCAACAACACCAATTTATTGTGTTGAGGAAAGACTTCATACTCCATTATGGAAAAATTCCCGTTGCCCACCAGACTTATAACCTATTGTTTTTATTTTGAATTATAAATTAATTAAAACTTAATTTTGACTCTATTGCAGTTCAATGCACCGCGCATTAGAAATCAAATGGAAATCCATTGTCAATAAATAAGGGACACACTTATGCGCAATCAAACGTCGTTTAGTTTGCTATTTGTATTGTTATCACAACACTCAATCGCGAGCGAACTCACCTTGGAAATTGAAGGCCAAGGTCAAGTCACTGCAGTTAACCTCCAACAAAGTTGCAACGAGTCCTGCACACTCTTGCCCGCTAGCTCATCAGAAACCTTGATAGCGGCGCCAGCAACCAACTGGAAATTTATCGGTTGGCAAGCTGGTAAATGCAGCTCTGGAAACGGCATTATTTCCTCATCTAACGCAATTACCTTCGATACCACTAACGGAGGAGCAAAAACGTTGGCCAGTGCAGATGTTAACGGGGATGGCATAGCGGATCTGGCTTCAATTCAATTGTTCACTGGCATCGTCAGCATTCATACAAATGATGGCAATGGTCAATTCTCACAAAGCGAGACAATCACAAAATTTGATTACCCTGCCGCGTTGACGTTTTATGATTGGGACAATGATGGTGATCAAGATTTATTTGCAACAGACTATGCCCTGGGAGGTATAAAACTCATGTTAAATGATGGCAATGGCCAGTTTAGCTTTGCAAGAGACCTTTTCATTGATGGCATCACGCCTTATGCAATTGCAGCCGAAGATATAAACAATGATGGCTTGGCCGACTTGGTTATATCTTCTTTTGACAGCGACATCAGTGGCGACCTATATAATTTGGTTGACAGTATAGAGAACGCAAAAACCGCCTGGTATATACAAAATGAAGGGGAATTCTCAGAGTTTTTGGTACTCTCCAACAATGCTGCATTTACTTTAGATGCTGCAACCGACCAAAATAACCAAATGGCAGTTGTTGCCGCTGAACTGGAAACTACAGAAATAGCTTTGTACTTGAGCGAAGATGGCAAAGTTCAACGCAGCGTTATTGAGTCTGGTGGCGATCCCTACGGAGCAACTCTTGGCGATATTGATAACAACGGTACATTAGACATTCTCTCAACATTTTATTACCCAAGTCGCTCTAAATTGGCTCGGAATCTTGGAAGCTATGCGTTTGCAGGAAGTGTTACAGTCGACACTCAAAGCGAAGGCTTAACCGCCACAGCCATTGCAGACTTAGATAACGATGGGATGAAAGATATAGCGCTTGGCGTGTTCAATGACAACCGTTTCTACTACTACCCAACTTCAAGTTACCAGGAGTGCAGTATCTCTACAGATTCCGACATGGATATAGTCGCTTATTTTGAACAACAAACGGTTGAGCAAGAGCAATCCGTTGAAGCTGAAAAACCATCACCTTCTGGTGGCTCCGCGAGCTATTTTATACTGCTGATACTGGGGTTATTATCTTGGAGACGCCGCATTGCGGCAAAATAACCGAACAAAAAAGAAGCTGGGTCTACCCCAGCTTCTTGCATTCGACTCTACCCTTCGGTTATCGGGCAAAACTAGTCTATAGGATTTAACTGAGTGATGTGCAGTAATTCCCCTGAAGGCCCCCAGAGATAAATCACTTTACCCCACCTCTCGTGTCTTATTCCCTCATATCTAATTTGAGGAATTCGAATCGACGTGATCGTTTCTAACGCATCTTGTATGTCGTCAACCATAATTTGCAGCATAAAATTATCAGCCCACTGGGGTTGATAATAACGTTGTAAAAACAGGCTACATTGACCGAGTTCCGCCAACATCATTTCATCGCTGACAAATTCTAAACGAAAGCCCAAGGCTTGATAAAACGTCTGTGACACTTGGTAATCTTTACATGGTACAAACGCCCTGATGTGAGTCGCTTTCAACGTATCTTCCTTTGATTCAAGAATTACTCTTTGTTCAATTACGAGTTACCTTAACAGAAAAAGGGGCCGAGGCCCCTTCATAAATATCACTTGTTAACTACGCTTGTTTGCGACGACGTGAAAATGCCAAACCCGCAAGACCTAGTCCTAAAACAGCAAGACTGCCAGGCTCTGGAACATCAACTGCAGAAAAGTTTGCAGTAAAGGCTAAATCGCCAAAATTAACACTGGAAGACCAGGTTTGAGTCGTCCACGTGCTCGAATCATTGCCGTTGTTCTGCCAGAAAAAACCGCCATCAGCATACACAGTTTCGTCGCGTAATGAGCCGACGACCGCCGTTCCATTTACGCCATCGAAAAGGCCACTGGCACTGATAAAGGCAACATAATCATTGCCAGAGACAAGGTTCAGACCACCTGTGTTAAAGGTGAATTCTTCCATGCCATCTGCACCACCGTTATTGGTCGAAGTGACCGCTGAACTTTGGAAAAGAACCGAGCCTGTCGCACGAGAAGTGCTTGAATCCCAATCCATAACGTAAAAAGCAAAATCAACAAAATCGCTATTAACTTGGTCATCAATATACATGGTCCAACTGTTTAATTGGGTGTCCGTACCATTTACCAAAAATGTTTGACCATATGTCGCACTGTTCGATTCACCAAACGAGGAAATGCTATCAACACCGTTCCACCCAGCAGTTGTGTCAATGACACCTGCATTCGCCAGATTAGAGGTACCTGCAAGTAACAAACTGGCTAACAAAACATTAATTTTTTTCATTGTATTTCCTTATATTAAGTTGAACTCAAACGGAAAAGCAAATATCAAACCAGAATTTAACCCATTGTTTTAATTATAAAAATAATTCCATTTTCCACAATGTGTAAAATTGAGCGACACTGTACCTAAAATAACACCAATGACTTTTTCTTCAATCACAACGCGGTGGGGTTTCATTGTGCCATTAGTTTGAGCGCCACATATGGAACTAGGTTTAGGACTAAAATTGCTATCTTGTAGTGACCTAAGAACGAAAAATACAGAGATTGGAGCTGTGATTCTGATAACCCCGACATTTTGCTGTGGATAGATATAGTGAAGGATTTGAAGCCGAGAACAAACAACGCTGACAACAGATAAAACGCCAGGTTAATAACACTACACCAGCCGAAAAACGTTGTTAATTGATTAATCTCCATTACAGGGCCTTCTTTTTTCAATGTTTTCGCGCGAGGCTTAAACATCTGCAGATGTAAGCGAAAACGCTCTTTGTCTTGAAGGTAGCTCAAGAGCCGATGCTTTTACACTGATCTCTTGAGGTAAAGAAGGTCTATTTGATATAGGACAAATTATTGGACTGGCAGACAGTGAACCGAACTTTTTCGCACAAACGCGCCACTAATATGGGAAAATACAGTGTTTA
>CAXRBI010000094.1:0-15935 GCA_964229075.1 Alteromonadaceae bacterium
AACCAGTTAAACCGTCCTGAAAATGGTGACGAAGCTGATTACACTGGTTTGGAACTTCAAGTACAGCACATTTTTGACAATGGTTTCGGTTTCTTTGCTAACTACACATATGTGGACGCATCGGAAGGTAGCTATACTTCATCAGTTGAGCAGGAAGATGGTTCATTTGCTGATGTGGCCGGTAAAGTTCCATTCCCAGATGTTTCTGAAAATGCATACAACCTTGGCGTATACTACGAAACTGATACCTACAGCGCACGCTTGAACTATAACTACCGCAGTGACTACTTCACAACTGCGACTGAGTTCGGTAACACGTATCGAGAAGAGTACGGTCAGTGGGATGCTCAGGTGAGTTATGACGTAACTGAAAATGTTACTTTGAAGTTTGAAGTCATCAATATCACTGACGAAAGCTTTAATAACTTCCAAATCGCTGGTGGACAGCCAGGTAGCGTTGATGGTTATCAGTACCACGGCACTAAAGTTGTTTCAACTGAGAGCCAAAACGGTCGTCGTTTCTACGTTGGTGCTAACTTCAAGTTCTAATTTGACTTTTAGTTAATACAAAGACTATAAACGAGCAAGAAGGGTCAATCATTAGATTGGCCCTTTTCATTTATGAACCACCTTGAGGAGCGCTTAATGGCAGTACCAAAGTCAATTCTCATTTGCGGTGGCGGCACCGCTGGTTGGATGGCCGCAAATTTAATGCAACATGCTTGGCCCGATTGCAAGATTCGGTTAATTGAATCTGAAAATATTGGCATTATTGGAGTGGGAGAGGGGTCAACACCCGCGTTAAAACAATTTTTTAAACGCCTCAATATCGCCGATAGGGAGTGGATGCCTCAGTGCAATGCCACGTATAAAGTGGGTATAAGCTTCCCAAATTGGTCTACCGTAAAGGACCATGAAAGCTACTTTCATCCATTTTTTTCAGAATTGGATATAAAGCCGGGCGACCCGTTTTTTTATAACGCAAAACTACAAAAACAGGGTATACCTGCCAACGCTCACCCTGATCATTATTTTGTTACCGCTGAAATGGCTCGAAGGCCCGCGGCTCCTATTTCTGAAAAATATGCGCAAATTGATATCGATTACGGTTACCACTTTGATTCTGGATTGTTAGGCGAGTTTTTAAAGCGCAGAGCAATAGGACTCGGGCTGGAACATATTGTCGATGATATCGAAGAGATAGAAGCTGATGTCTCGACCGGCATTAAAGCTGTTCACACTAAAAAAGTCGGCGCTTTGGTGGCCGATTTTTATGTCGACTGCACGGGTTTTCGCAGTTTGTTATTACAACAAGCGTTAGAAGTCCCATTTAAGACGTACAAAGAGAATCTGTTTAACGACTCTGCCGTCGCGATTGCGACCGAAATTGACGTTTCCAATGGAATTCCTGCTGAAACTCGCTCTACTGCATTAAGTGCTGGTTGGGCTTGGCGAATTCCTTTAGTTAATCGATATGGCAATGGTTATGTATATAGCAGCGATTATTTGACGTCCGAGGAGGCAGAGGCCGAACTCAGACAACACTTGGGGGCACACAATGCGGATAAATACCCTGCACGTCATTTGAAGATGAAAGTAGGCCGGGTTACCGAACACTGGAAGCAAAACTGCATCGCTATTGGCTTATCCCAAGGATTTATTGAACCCTTAGAAGCGACTGCTTTGATGCTTGTTCAGTACAGCATTGAAGAGTTTATTGCGGCCCAAAATGAAGGGCATGTAACTGCTTCGGAGTTTAACCACAAAGTTAATAATATGATGGAAGGTATACGTGATTATATCGTTTGTCATTACGTTACTAATAGTCGGAATGATTCGCAGTATTGGTGTGACTGCAGAGCAGCCAAACGTTCTGAAAATCTAACTAAGCTTTTGAATGCTTGGGACAATAGTGATGCATTTGAACAAGTGTTAGATGAGCTCGATGAACACTTGGTTTACATCAGGCCTTCTTGGTACGTTATGTTAATGGGCGTCGGCAGATTCGCCGAAACTCAAAATCAGCAAGCACCAAAGGATTCGCCAGTGTTTGATTTTCAGAAAGCCAGAGGTTATTGCGAGCAACTGGTAGATGACGTATTTCCAGGTCACAATGAGTATTTGCAATCAATCTACAAAGAACGTTGGCCAAACTAACAAAAAAAACTCCATTAGGAGGTTTTTTGTTTGTTGGGAATCTGACAGCTGCTATTGCGAGATATTCACGCTTCGATCAACCGTTGGGACCTGCACCTGGGTCTGTTCACCATCAGGCCAGGTGATGTTCACTGAGACTTCGCCATCATGGCTGCCGAGTCCAAAATGCAGTTCGTTCGCATTTTGCGACACATAGTTATTGTCTACTCTCACTTCTTTCGTCAGGGTTAGGTTGTCTGATACTCGAACTTCTACTTTGGCACCAAGCGCTTCGGTGTTGGGGGCTTTGCCTGTCAGATTAAGTTTCAGGTAATGGTGACCTTGGCTCAAGTCGTTACGATATAAAACCGCGGGCCCTTGATTGTTTGCAATCAAGATGTCGACGTCACCGTCGTTGTCAAAGTCATTACAACTTAACCCTCGGCCTTGGTTACTGTCGTTGACTCCAACATTAGCAGCTACATCGGTGAATGTGTCATCGCCGTTATTAATAAACAGCCTAGACTCATCGTCTTGGAACATCGAAAACAGTTGGCCATTTTGTCCCCAACCGTTGACGTGGTATATATCGAGTAGCCCGTCATTATTGAAGTCAGCGAAACACGCGCCCCAGCCCCAGCCACCATCGGCAACACCACGGCTCATGGAAACGTTACTGAATTCACCATGACCGTCGTTGAGGTACAAGGTATTGCCTCGGTAACCCTCAGTAGGATTCTTGTCTTCGCCATCGTATTCTTTTTCCGCGATGCTGGTGACGTACCAATCCATATCGCCGTCATTGTCGATGTCGCCAGCCGCAGACCCCATACCAAATTGATCGATAAGTGCATCTGAGTAAACACGAGTAAAAATGCCATTATCGTTACGAAGGATTTTAGTCAGTCCATAATCCGAAACGAGCAACAGATCGAAGTCACCGTCGCCATCTATGTCACTTAAACTGGGAACAAAGGATGAATCGGGTTCAGCCTCGGGAGAGGCTTCAGTACGGAATTGCTCTGCATAGGCGTCGCTCAAGCCCATTTCAGTAGAGATATCGACAAACCTGATATTGCCTATGGTCGAGTCATTGCGCCAAATAATTTCAAGGCTGTCGCCCTCATTTAGGACGTGGCCCCAGTGGCTAATAAACAAATCGACGTCGCCGTCCTGATCTATGTCGCCAAAGGTCGCTGAGACAGAATTGTCCGCGGAAAATTCAAGGCCGCTGCTAGCAGTGACGTCTTCGAACGTGCCGTCGCCTTTGTTACGAAAAACAAACACGTCGTCATAGTCGACAGCGCCAACAAATAAATCTAACCAACCGTCACCATCTATGTCGGCAAACGTTGGCCCCGAGCCTTTCTCGTCACTAACATCGACACCAGCTTGAGCGGCAACGTCGACGAAGGTGCCATTGCCCTGGTTTTGATACAGTCGGTTCTCACCCGACTCGCCACCAACAATATAGAAATCGATGTCACCGTCTTTGTCGTAGTCTTCTGCCGCGACTCCGCCGGAAAACATGGATGGCATGGATGGATTCGAGCCAAATCGATTGGCGTGATAAAGATTGATACCCGCAGAAGAAGTCACGTCGGTAAACGACAATACGACTTCAACGGGAGAATCCGTTCCATTAACTGGCGGAGCTACTTCAATCTCGGTTGAAGACTCGGAGCCACCACCACAGGCGCCGAGTAAAAGGCATACTGTAAGTAACGTTAGGTGTTTCATCATCACTACCCTTAATTACCAGTGAACAATCTGTCTGCCAGTTCAAATGCCTTGGGGCCGATTACCATACCCATCTTTCGACCCGGTATATCATCGGCTGGTGGATGGATACCACCCCAAATTCTCGACAAACTGCATTGATCCGATGCGTCTTGATAGGTAGCCCACTGGAGTGTCATGTCGACACTTGGGCCACGTTCAAATACTAAAAAGTCGTTGGCTTTAATTTCAAATCCGCTCATACCACCCGGAAAATATTCACTTCCCGTCATTCGCGTCATAAGTTCTGCCGCGGCACGAGAAAAAGTAGAGTGGCCTGACACGTACCCGGCAAACGGTGGTGTCACGAACGACGGTCGTTGGTATGGCCACCATTGTTCGGCCAAAATCCAATCAACACCCGCTTGATCTGCGTCGGGGTTATCAATATACGCAGGGCCTTTCCAAGCATAGAGCTTTATTTTTCCTATGTGTTCATTATTTTCACCAGCCAACGCATCACCTTCGGCGACTAATTCGATAAACCCAGAAATAAGTGGAATACCGCTTGGGTGATACGAAGGCGCATTTGCATCGCTGCTCTGGCCTAGATCAGACATCGCTCGGATGGCTGAAACGGGCCGAATATAGTCGTACCAACCCTTGACGCTCCAAGCAGCGATGGCGGCATCGTGCATTGTACCGCCAAGGGAGAAATAGGTCTTTACGTCCCACTCTAGGTTACCTAACACTTCGCCTTCGCCACCCCAGCGCTTTTCCAGATCAGGGTGGTCGCTTACACTATTAAGTATGACATACCAATGCCCTGGAGGTGTCTCTGAGTCGGGACCATCGGCCCAAAACTCTGCAAGGACGCGAGCATAGTCGCCTCGTGGTACCATCTGCGGTTCGTAAGCTTGTTCCGTTGCCGGGTTTACGGCGTAACCTTGGCTAGCATCACCACCTTGCAACAAGTCGTAGAATTGTTCGTAATCTTCAAAGCTGTCAGGAAACGTTTGTATATTACCGAGGCTTGCAGGAGAAATATCCCACATTACACCGTCTTCATGATCTAGATGGGCTGACCAGGCAGAAACCAATGCGAACCCCCATTTGTACTCAGCATCTAAATCACCATTAATATATGGCGGTTGCCCTGGGTCGTGGAATAAGGTGTAACTCACTCCATCACGTTCATACACCACCTTATCGTCATCTGACAATGAAAACGACTTCACATTGCCCCATTCCGGGCTCAAGAATTCAGGGATGTCTGTGACTGGGTTACCCGCTTGATCTATGAAATTCTCGAGTTCGATACGTTGCCATCGATTGAGATCTAATATGTCTGGATTACCTGCGTTTTCATAGTTTAGCTTTAGGTTGGGGTTTACTGGCTGATATTTCAGGTTGGCATAATCATTTTGTTCGTTGGAGCCGTCTGTAAGCCCATATTGGATATAGCAGTCAGCGATATAGTTGCCGAGTGCGGCTGCGTTGTCAGCGCTCGTCAAATAGTTGGTATCTGTGAAATTGACGTCGAATTCCAATTCTGCCATTAAAGTATTTGCTTCATTTATTGAGAAGCCAGCGCCCGGAGAATTGGCAAACCTATGAATGATAAGTCTATATGCGGCATAGCTAAGGGCTTTCTCTTGCGCGGGGAGTGCGTCTGTCGGCACTTCTAAATCATCGGCATCACACATTGAGTTGGCAATGTAGTAAGGGGTCTCAAGGGGTCTGTAGCTCGCCCAACTGTCATACATGGCCGCCGATATATGAAATAGGTTGCGCGCGTGTACAGTAGGTCTTGCATAGTCATTTCTAATTGCGTCCAAGACAACTTCGTTCCACATTCTCGCAACTGAATGACCATCGCGTTCTTGCGTCAAATCAACTTCTTCAATAGCTTCCTTTTGTTCGTCATCGGAGTTAGAACAGGCGCTCAGAAATGCGATTAAACCGATGTAAACACTTGTTTTTAATGTTGATATCTTTGTTACTTTCATAAAATTACCACTTATCTTTATGTGCTTCACCGCTCAATGCATTTAGATTTCGTACCTAATTATACAAACAATAATGGTGACAGCGTTGTCATCGATTATTAACAATGTCCAGTTTTTAGTCAAATTTTAACCAGCTTTAATTTCAAAAATTAGAAAGATCTGATGTTAATTTGTTGTTTTGTAGTCGTTTTCATGACGCGTGCGCTTGCCTTTTAGGACATTTCCTAAAATGTAACCAGAAATAAATGACAGCGTTGTCTTTATTTGTTATGTTGGATTAATTCAAGTTGTAATAACACAATTTCACAAAGTATTATCAGTGGATAGAGGGGGACGCATGTTTAATAGACTCGCAATATCAATATCTGTTTTGGCACTGCTAAGTGCTTGTGGCGATAACGCCATAGCGCCAGACAGTTCCGCAGTAGATAAAAAGGACGTGTTGTCAGCTGCACAATTTGCAGACAGTCTTGTTGTGAAGCATGAAGTGATATCCAATCGAGCTTCGGCGTTGTGTGATCCGAAACAAACCGAAGGAATGTGTTATCAAGCATCGATTAAATTGACGTCGCCTGGACATTTTTCCGAGAACGGTTGGAAGATATATTTCAGTAACATGTCACCTATTCAGCTTGACCAAAGCGATGAATTCGATGTTACCCACATAAATGGCGACTTACATTCGATTGCTCCAACTAACGCTTTCAATGGTTTTGCAGCTGATGAAGAATGGACTATCCCGGTCGTCGCTGGGTTCTGGACCTTATCTGAGACGGACAGAATGCCCAACTACTACTTAGTTGATGCCAGCGGTCAAAGTCACATAATTTCAAGTACTGTCGAGCAGATCGACCCTGAAACTGGGCTTTCAAGTTTGCCCCATGCTGTGCCAATGACGCTTGAAGATAAACACTTTAAGCGCACCCCAGATGACAACTCAGCGCCTGCTACGGCAGAGTGGTTATTTGAAGAGAATTCAACATACGACAAACTCATCGATAGCCGTAATCACCTGTTACCGACGCCGCGTTCGATTTCAATAGCATCAGAAGCAAGAGTGTCTCTTGAGTCTGGTATCAAGGTTTCAATCAATCCTGACTGGGCGGCAGGAACTCAGGCTGCACTGGACAGGTTACAAGCCTTAGGGGTTGAGCAAACCGCCAATGGCGTCGTGATCAGAGTTGAAGTAAGCGACGACATAGAACGTGAGGGTTATCAGTTAAGGATTTCTTCGACACGTATTGATATCAAGGCGTCGACGGCGACAGGCGCATTCTACGCATTGCAGTCAATTGCTGCATTGTTGGATAAAAACGCCTCCTTGCCGACAGCGGTTATCGATGATGCGCCGCGATTTGAGTTCCGTGGCATGCATGTAGATGTTTCGCGTAACTTCAAATCTAAGGCTTTCATCAAACAAGTATTAGATGAAATGGCAGCTTACAAGCTGAATAAATTCCACTTTCACTTGGCAGATGATGAAGGTTGGCGGGTTGAGATTCCTGACTTACCAGAGTTGACGGATGTTGGCGCGTTTCGTTGCCATGATTTAAGTGAACAGACATGTCTACTACCTCAACTTGGCTCTGGCCCGAATCGAGACTCGGTAGGCAATGGTTACTACACAGTATCAGATTACAAAGAAATCTTGAGGTATGCAGCGGCGCGTCATATCCAGGTCATTCCATCAATGGACATGCCGGGTCACTCTAGAGCGGCAATTAAGTCAATGGCGGCTAGATACAATAGCCTCAAAGCGCAAGGCAAAGTTGAGGAAGCGAAACAATACTTGCTGCACGATGTCGAAGACAGCACGGTTTATTCGTCCATACAGTTTTATAACGACAATACTATCAACGCATGTATGGATTCTTCGTACGACTTTATCAGCAAGGTTGTAGATGAACTTGCGGTAATGCACGCTGTTTCTGGCAACGAATTGACCCGCTATCATATAGGAGCGGACGAGACCGCAGGTGCTTGGGTTAAGTCTGCCGCTTGTAAAGATCTACTTTCAAACAACGTCTTAGGCATTGAAACCGCAGAAGATATCTCAGCTTATTTTATCGAGAAGGTATCTAGGTTATTGGCGACTAAGGGGATTGAAGCCGCGGGATGGAACGATGGAATGGGCCACACAAAGATTGAGCGTATGCCATCAAAGGTGCAATCTAATGGTTGGTCGCCACTTATGTGGGACGGTCACCAGAGTGCGCATGAGCAAGCGAACAGAAACTGGGATTTGGTTGTATCATCACCGGATGCACTCTACTTTGACTTTCCATACGAAGCAGATCAGTTTGAGCGCGGCTACTATTGGGCTGCGCGACGTGTGAACACCCGGAAAGTGTTCAGCATGATGCCTGAAAACCTGCCTGCGCACGCTGAATATTGGCTCGACAGACAAGAGAACCCTTATGTCGCGGACGACAGAAAGCAAGTTGACGAAAATGGCAAGGTGACTCATCAGCCTCTGAAAGCCGGTACTCGTTTCCACGGCATGCAAGGCCAACTTTGGACCGAGACGATTCGAACGGATCAACAGGCGTCTTATATGGTATTCCCTAGGTTGTATGCGTTAGCAGAGCGGGCGTGGCACCGAGCTGAGTGGGAGTTGGAATACGACTATGAGGGCCGTTTATACAGCCAAGAAACCAACCATTTCACCCAAGCAAACCGAGGCCGCCAAAATCACGATTGGATTAAGTTCTCGAACTATCTGGTGCAAAATGTTCTACCGAAAGCGGACAGACTCGGCGTGTTTTATCGACTACCAACGGCGGGAGCAAAGCTGGTTTCTGGTGAGCTTCATGCAAATTCTCTCTATCCAGGATTGGGTATTGAATTCAGAGTAGACGGCGGAGATTGGCAAAGCTATGAAAAGCCTGTGTCCGTTTCGGGCAACATTGAGGTGCGTACGGTTGCTCCAAGTGGTGAGAGAAAATCTCGTCGCTTAAGTTTATAGTCAAATAAGTAAAAAAGCGGAGCCTAGTCTCCGCTTTTTTGTTCTTGCCCCCTTGCATATGGATACGAAACTCAGAGAAAGGATTTTAATAAGTTGTTTATTAATCATATGGTTATAAAAAACTTGTAGAAAAAATAACAATCTTTCCTTGATCTAATTGTTTCTTATGATAAGTTAAATGACAGCGCTGTCATTTAAGCGCAAGGTAAATTTTCATGTTGTGGTGAAGTTCGCTCAAGGACGAGCATTTTTTTTTAGAATTTGGACGCAGTGGATTAGAAATGAATAACAACAATTACATCGACAAGCAGCTTTATTTAGGAATCGATGGCGGCGGCAGCAAATGTCGCGCGGTGATTTATTGTGATGACGAAGGCGTAATCGCAGATGCTATCTCTGGTCCGGCAAATGTGCTTAGAGGCGCAGAAAAGGCGCAACAACATATTATCGAAGCAACCGACATTGCGTTGGCGCAAATCGGTCTAGATGCAGATTACAAAACACAGTTAATAGCCGGCATTGGTTTGGCGGGCTTGAATCTCGAATCTTGCATGAACGAAATGAAACAATGGAACGCGCCGTTTAAGCAAGTTTTCTATACAACAGATTTACACATTGCCTGTGTCGGTGCGCATGGCGGTGAAGACGGCGCTGTGATGATCATTGGTACCGGCTCTAGTGCACTGGTATCCGAGCAACAGCAACTTATTGAAATGGGTGGTCACGGATTTCCTGTTGGCGATGCAGGCAGTGGTGCCTGGTTGGGCTTTAAATCAATCGAGCTGACGTTAAAAGTGATGGAAGGTCTGCATTCTGCAACTGAATTCACACAAGCAATTGTTTCTCACTATGGCGTTAATAAAGCGATTGAATTGGCTCAAGTCGTATCGCGCTTTACACCTACCGAATTTGCCAAATTGGCTCCGCTTATCGTTCAGCACGCGCAAGCGGGAGACAGACATGCGCTGTCAATTGTTGAGGCAGGCGCCGAATATCTGTCTCAATTGGCGAGCAAATTGTTGGAAGGGCGCGATGTTCAGCTCTCATTAATCGGTGGCTTATCACCTCTGATTGAAAAGTATTTAACGGCGGATGTTGCATCTCGATTAACACCCGCGCAACAGCCACCTGAAATTGGTGCTGTGTTGTTTGCAAAAATCAAAGCAAGCAGTTGATTTATTCATTATTAAATTGGGAACACTAAGATGTTAACGAATACCATTATGGAGCGCGAAGCGCGTGAAGCACCGGCTCGAATCAAAGAGCAATTGGAGAAGAACCAACCGGTAGCCATTGAATTAGGTAAGAAGCTTCGTGAACTATCACCTAAGTTTGTTTTCATGGTAGGTCGTGGCTCTTCGGATCACGCAGGTGTATTTGGCAAATATTTGATTGAAGTTGAGACCGGCACTCCAGTTGTTGCAGCGGCGCCTTCGGTCAAGAGCGTATTTGGCTCTGAAGTCAATCTGAAGGACAGCGCTGTTATCGTTATTTCTCAATCTGGCCGTAGCCCAGATATCTTATCGCAAGCGGAATTGGCTAAACAGCAAGGCGCACTGTGTATTGCGTTGGTGAACGACGAGACATCACCTCTTGCAGAAATGGCCGACGTTGTTGTGCCATTAAACGTTGGTAAAGAGACCGCTGTCGCCGCCACTAAAAGCTATTTAGCTACTTTAAGTGCATTTTTGCAGTTAGTAGCAAACTGGAAAAACGATCCAGAACTTCTCATTGCAGTGGAACAGTTACCTGCGGTTTTAGAGCAAACAGTAAATGAGCCTGTTCAATTGACGCCTGAGTCTCTTGAGCAAGTTGCGCATTGCGTGGTTATGGGACGCGGATTTGGTTATGCGTTATCTCGCGAAGTCGCACTTAAATTGAAAGAAGTGTGTGGAATCCAAGCGGAATCGTTTTCATCTGCGGAGTTTTTGCACGGTCCTGTCACCTTGGTTGAGGGCGGCCTGAGCATCATCAGTCTCGATATCCAGGATGAGTCTCAAGAAAGTCATGACGTTCAAGTGAATGAAGTGAAATCTCGTGGTGCGACTGTGTCTCATATTGCGCAAACGGATGCGACGATTTACAAGCGCATCGCGCCGCTCACGCTGCTACAACGATTCTATATTGATGTGGCCAATGTTGCTGTGAGCAGAGGCGTTGATCCGGATGCACCTGCAGGTCTAAACAAAGTGACAAAGACCCTGTAAGGAAAGTAACCTAAGGCAACCGTCGAGAACAGAGATTCATATGTTAATTACAGCAGATAAAATATTTACCGGAACCGAGTTTTTAACCGGAGTTACTTTAGAAGTTCAAGCGGGCGAGATTGTCGCTATACACAACGAAGTACTGCGTAATGCGGAATATTATCAGGGTATTTTATCTGCCGGATTTATCGACTACCACGTCAATGGTGGCGGTGCAAAACTGTTCAATTTTGAACCGGAGCTAAGCACCTTGCAGACGATGGTGAAAGCACATGCGGGGTTTGGTACTACCGCTATGGTGCCGACGCTCATCACTGACAGTGCAGAGGTTATGGCGAAAGCCGCAGAAGCTGTGAGCCAAGCGATTGATGTTAGCGAACCGGGCGTGTTGGGTATTCATTTTGAAGGCCCACACTTGTCGGTACCTAAAAAAGGCGTTCATGCCGAGTCTTTTGTTCGCCCAATCGGTCAGGTTGAACGTAAAATTTTCAAACGCGACGACTTGGGCATCAAAATTGTGACCTTGGCACCAGAAAACGTTACCGACGAGGACATTAAGTTACTCATTGAGCATGCGGTGAAAGTATCCATTGGCCACAGTAACGCCTCATACGACAGAGCTTTGGAAGCGCTGGAATTGGGTGCCGATGGCTTTACTCACTTATTCAATGCCATGTCGCCATTTACCAGTCGCGAGCCTGGCGTGTTAGGTGCGGCATTGGAAAGTGACTCTGCCTGGTGTGGCATCATTTTGGATGGCCACCATATGCACTATTCCTCGGCGAAAGTTGCTCATGCGGCAAAAGCCAAAGGCAAATTACTGCTAGTGACGGATGCGATGTCGACGATTGGCAGTGACCAACAAGGATTTGAATTTTTTGGTGTCGAGGTGATTCGCGATGGCGATAAGCTTGCGACTCCGGAAGGCACACTAGCGGGTTCTGCTTTGGATATGATCACTGCGGTCAAAAATACGGTGTTTGAGTTGGGCGTCGAACTCGGCGAAGCGCTCAATATGGCCTCGTTATATCCGGCTCAGTATTTGGGCGTGGCGGACAAGATGGGGTCAATTGAAGTTGGCAAACAAGCCGATTTCACGTTATTCGATACAGATTATCAAGTGAATAAAACCTGGATTAAAGGTCAGGTTGTGTTCGCCAAAAACTAATAAACCGCGGCTAATAGACCGAGGTGAATGGCACAACAGCCATTAATTAAAATGAGAGGGGAAAGTCTATGACTTCTATGGTAAATCAACAGGTGGCCGCGCAGCCGAAGAGCAACTTCGTGCCACTTGCGATCATAGGTGCGCTGTTTTTTATCTTTGGTTTTATCACATGGCAAAACGGGGCTCTGGTGCCTTATCTTCAAATGGTTTGCCAGTTGTCAGAAACCCAAGCTTTACTGGTCGCTTCGGCGTTTTATTTTGCTTACACCGCGATGGCACTGCCTTCAGCGATGGTGTTAGAAAAGTTTGGCTATAAAAACGGCATGGCCATTGGCCTAGCGACATTGGTTGTTGGCTTTTTGTTTTACATTCCAGCAGCCTTGTCACAAGATTTCGTAATCTTCCTCGTTGCCCAGTTTATTATTGGTAGCGGCCTTACACTCCTGCAAACCGGTGCCAACCCATACGTTGTAAAAGTCGGCCCAATCGACAGTGCGGCGGTTCGAATCATGTTTATGGGCTTGTTGAACAAAGGCGCAGGTTTCATTGCCCCTCTCGCATTCACTGCAATCGTTTTGGGTGACTTTGGCGACGTTTCTGCCAAGTCTCTGCAAGCAATGGCAGAAACCGAAAAGCTCGCCACAATTGACTCTTTAGCCAATGGCTTAGTCGCTCCTTACATTGGCCTAGCAGTTATATTTGCGGTATTTACCTTGTTGCTGAAGTTCTCGCCATTACCGGAGTTGTCTCATGACGACGATGAAGTCGATGCGGTTGGAGATGCATCTTATGCCGAAGGCAAAACGTCTATTATGCAGTTCCCGAGTTTAATTCTTGGCGCGGTCACTATTTTTGTTTACGTTGGTGCTGAAGTTATTGCAGGCGACACCATCGGCCTATTTGCCTCCAGTTTAGGTGTGGCAAATGCAACGTCGTTAACCTCTTATACAATGGCATTCATGTTAATAGGTTATGCCCTTGGTATTGCATTAATTCCTCGTTACGTAACTCAAGAGACGGCACTTATTTCGTCGGCGGTATCCGGCATTGTTTTCTCATTGTTGGTGATGTTCAGCGACAGCAGCAGCACACTGGTTTCTGAGCTGTTATGGGGCTGGATGGGGATCCCAACATTACCGGATACGATCACGTTCATTGCGCTACTCGGCTTTGCCAATGCGTTGGTTTGGCCTGCGGTTTGGCCATTGGCGCTAGAAGGCCTGGGTAAGTTTACTGCCAAAGGTTCAGCACTTTTGGTTATGGGCATCTCAGGTGGTGCCTTGCTGCCTTTGGCTTATGGTTTGTTGGCCGAGAGTATTGATGGTCAAACGGCCTATGTGGTGATGTTGCCATTGTACGCTTTCATTCTTTACTTCGCGTTAAAAGGGCATAAAAAGCGCGTTTGGTAAAACGATTTACTAGGGTCAAAACAAGCGTTGCAACAACAAAGACAGCGTACCCGTTGCAACGCTTGGTTTGACTCATTCTTTTCAGTGTTTGAACCGTCCATTTTTCCTAATCCATAAAACAGAAGATGCTAAGGTAGGTTGTTTCGTTACCTTGGTCTGTTATTGTTATCTTCACGACTATGGTCTAATAGGACAAACGCGAAACGGTTGCTAAATTACACTGAGTGAAAACAAAAATTAATATTCGGTGTTTTGGGGTTGGCAACTTACATAGTCAAACCAAATTGGATAAACAACAGAGAGACAAGTCGATGGAAGCAATTTATCCCGTTTCTGAAGGTTTCTTAAAAGACACCCTTCTAAATGACGAACAGTATCAACAGATGTACAAACAGTCGGTTCAAGATCCAGAAGGATTCTGGCAAGAACAGGCACAAAGAATTGATTGGTTTAAGCCGTTCACTAAAGTTAAAAACACCAGCTTTGCCAAAGGCAATGTTGAGATTAAATGGTTTGAAGACGGTGAGTTGAATGCCGCTTATAACTGTATTGATCGTCACTTGGCATCACGCGCCAACGACACCGCCATTATTTGGGAAGACGATGAAGGCAATAAAGCAGAGCACATCAGTTTCCAGCAGTTGCATGATGAAGTAGCAAAACTCGCCAACGGCTTGAAGAAACTCGGCGTTGAAAAGGGCGATCGTGTTGCCATTTACATGCCTATGATCCCACAAGCGGCTTATGCGATGTTAGCGTGTGCTCGTATCGGTGCGATTCACTCTGTTATCTTCGGTGGTTTCTCTCCGAACGCAATTGCCGACCGAATTGACGACTGCCAGGCGAAGGCGATTATTACTGCCGACGAAGGTATTCGTGGTGGCCGCAGTATTCCATTAAAACAGAACGTAGACGAAGCATTAGCGGCGGAAAACACGGCTTGTTTAGAATCGGTTATTTGCTTCAAATACACCGGCAATGCCATTGATTGGCATGGTGCCGACTCATCTCGTAACGGCGCGGATTACGACTGGGCAGAACTGGTAGCCGATGTCCCTGCGACGTGTGAGCCGGAAGTCATGAACGCCGAAGATCCTCTGTTCATCCTCTATACGTCTGGTTCTACTGGTAAGCCAAAAGGTGTTGTTCATTCCACCGGTGGTTACATGGTTTATACCTCAATTACCCACGAATATGTGTTTGATTATCAGCCGGGCGATATTTATTGGTGTGCGGCTGACGTTGGTTGGATCACCGGCCACAGCTACATGGTTTATGGACCGTTGGCTAATGGCGCAACGACGGTATTGTTTGAAGGTTTACCGACTTATCCTGACGCTTCACGAGTTAGCCAAGTGGTCGACAAGCACCAAGTAAACATTTTATACACGGCACCAACTGCAATTCGTGCATTGATGGCAAAAGGCGATGCCGTGACGGCAGGTACAAGTCGCGAATCATTACGTGTTATGGGCAGCGTAGGTGAGCCTATTAATCCGGAAGCTTGGTCTTGGTATTACGAAAATATTGGCAATAGCGAATGCCCAATCGTTGATACTTGGTGGCAAACGGAAACTGGTGGCATCATGATCACACCTCTTCCAGGCGCTACAGCGTTAAAGCCAGGCAGTGCAACCCGCCCATTTTTCGGTATTCAACCGGCATTGGTGTCAAATGAGGGCGAGATTTTAGACGGTGCAACGGACGGTAACTTAGTGATACTGGACAGTTGGCCTTCACAAGCACGCACGGTTTATGGCGATCACGAAAGATTTGAGCAGACCTACTTCTCAACATATGAAGGTCGTTATTTCTCTGGCGATGGCGCTCGACGCGACGAAGACGGTTATTACTGGATCACTGGCCGCGTCGACGACGTACTAAATGTTTCCGGTCACCGACTCGGAACCGCAGAAATAGAAAGTAGCTTAGTGGCTCATGAGTCTATTGCTGAGGCCGCAGTTGTAGGCTATCCGCACGACATTAAAGGCCAAGGCATTTACGTTTATGTGATTCCATACGACGGCGTTGAGGTTAACGATGAGTTAACTAAAGTTGTGCGTGATTGGGTTGGCAAAGATTTAAGCCCGATCGCAAAGCCGGATATGGTTCAGTGGACCGACGGTCTACCAAAGACCCGCTCAGGCAAAATCATGCGTCGAATCTTACGTAAGATTGCTGCCAATGAGTATGAGGCACTCGGAGATACGTCGACTTTAGCTGACCCGGGCGTAGTACCTCGTCTTATCGAAAATCGACTCAACCGTTAGTTTAAGATTTAGCAAAAAGCCCGCATTATGAAGTGACCCCCAATAGTTGGAC
>CAXRBI010000095.1:0-16004 GCA_964229075.1 Alteromonadaceae bacterium
CTTTGAAATAAAGTATGGCAACAAGTCATTGGAATTACAGAAAGGTAAAGTTGCGATTGAAGTGGGGAAGCAAGAAAATTTACTGACAACAATCGACACCTTAATTGAAGCGATTAAACAAGGAGAGTTAGATGTTCAGCTAAAAGCCGTTACTGGACCAAGAAAAGCAAAGGCCTAAGTGTGGCTATATTACGTGAAATAAGCTGTGTCTATACCTTTAGGGAAGTAGATGATGACATTTTGAATGTAACACTTGATAGTCCAGAGAAGGTCTATCAAGTGTTTAAGCATTTGAAACATGAAACCAAAGAGCGTTTTATCGTGGTGAACTTGAACAGCCAGCATCAAACTATCAATTATGAAGTTATAGCGATTGGCACGGTAAATCAGATATCACTTCGTCCGGCTGAAGTATTGAGAACAGCCATTTTAATTAACGCACCAGCTATCATTCTAATTCATAACCATCCATCAGGTGATCCAAAACCAAGTCAGCAAGATTTTCATTTTACTGAACAAATTAAACAAGCCGCAAAGATGTTCAGTATCGATGTGCTTGACCATGTTGTTATTGGATATGAGTGTTTTGATAGAGCTGTCAGAGATTAAGCCCTGTTAAAATCAGGGTTTCAACTAAATTCATAGTTACCAAAAAATTACACGAATTTCGTTACTAGGGGCGATCCCCAATCAAACGTGGTTACTATTTAAAGTGAAATTTAGGGAAAATCTAGGTGGTCCTAGTTGACCATGGTAGGGATTGGCGACTTATCTGGTAAATAAAGAAAAAGTGAGTAGTTGTTTACCGACCACCCCACGTTTCTAGTGGAATGGTGGCCCCTCCGTGACTTGAACACGGGACCTACCGATTATGAGTCGGGTGCTCTAACCAACTGAGCTAAGGGGCCACATTTTTAAAGCTTGGACTTGCTTTTCTACTCTTACTGCTCCTGCCCGGTCATTATGAGTCGGGTGCTCTAACCAACTGAGCTATAGGGGCACTTTGCAGTGAGTTTGAAACGCGCCTTGCGGTGGTTTCTTTGGTGAGCCCAAGAAAGGGTGTCACCTTGGTTGATTTGGCGGTGGATTGCCGAATTGGCAGGGAGTATAAGCAAAGTGACTTTGCTTGTCACTCCCTGATTTTAATTTGCTTATTAATTGTTTATTGTTTCGCCAGCCACTGACGACGACGCAATAACACCAACATCACGCCCAAGCTTATTTGCAACCAACCCATGCTTAAAAAGCCCGAGGATTTCTTCTCCGGTTCCGGTTGTTCTGGGTCGGCTAGGTCTTCTACGGTGAAGGTCGTTTCTGCGCTTTGACCAAACGGGTCGGTAACCACTAACTTAATCACGTATTCGCCGGCCTGATTGATGGATATAAAGGCATTGAGCGAATTGGCGTCATTGATGGTCAACGCTGGGCCAGACTCCTGTGTCCACAGGTAACTTAAATCGGCGTCGTCATCGTTAATATTGACTTGGTTTTTAAGATCAAAGTTGCGAATGGTGACGGCACTGTAATCTTCACTGGTCACCGTTGGTGCCATGTTGCTTTCATTGTCGCGGATCAAAATAGAGAAACTTTGGTTTGACGTGGCGCGGGTGTCCTCGCCGTGCACGAGATTCAGCAAAATCTCTTCGGTGTTTTCCGAGGTTTCGTCGTCGAACACGGTCACACTGAAGGTTTTGTCTTCGGTATCGCCCGCTGTCCAAGAAACAGTGGTTTCGGTTAACTCAAAGTCTTGGCCGAGCGTTGCGCTGTCGTAGTTGCTCGAGGCAACGACTTGCACCGAGACAGACACTTGCTGATCAAACGGCGGGAAGCGGCGCACAGGTACTTGCACCTCGGTACTGCCGTTCGTGGTATCAATCAGCTCAATTACCTGTGCGCTGTCGGCACTAAACTCCACCGCGCTTTGTGCTGATGCCCCTAAAATACTAACCCAAGCCGCACCCGGTGAACTCAACGTGGCACCGCCTTGCGGGTTAAACAGTTCAACCGAGAATTGCTCGGTCAGTTCATCGTCGAGTACGTCGTTGTTTACCTCAACGGTGATGGTTTTGGCACTGGTGTCATTCGCCGCCCAAGACAGAATGCCGGTTTGACTTACAAAGTCGGCACTGTCGGTACTGCCGGTTAAGGTTTGATATTCGACCGTAATAGCGCCGCTGCTGCCATTGATGCGATTTACCGTGATGGTGACACTGTCGCCTTCCGCCGCAGAAATCGAGCGGTCGTCAAACTCTAACGTGCCTTGAGAAACCGTTTTTGTGTTGTCGCGCAACACATAAAGACCCGAGTTGATGTCACTGACTAAGATCAGGCCGCTCGGTAAAAATGGGTAAACCCCCCAAGCGCCGTTAAACTGGTCGTTGTCTGACACCGGGAAAGTATCAAAGTGACCGATTTCAGAAGGCGTTTCCGGATCGGTGATGTCCAAAATGGTCAACCCGCGTTCATAGTTCGACATGTAATAACGATTACCGCGAACAAAGCCATTGTGGTCGATGGCTGCGGTTGGACCTTCCCAGCGTCCTACATATTCCGGGTTGTTTAAGTCGGTGACGTTGAAAATAATTACATTTGTACGATCGATTGTATTCTGGTCATTCTGCTCATCTAACTCGTCGTGAACATAAACGTATTGTTTGTCTTCTGTCCACCATCCCGAGTGGGTGTAGTTCGCATCGGCGTAGCTGCTTTGGCCAAGCTCAGAGACTTGATCGCCGTCGGTTTGGTCCCAAAGACGCATTTCGTTTTCGTTAAAATCCAAAAACACGTCACATTCGTCGCCATCGCGCTGACAGTTATTGGCCACTCGGTCGTCGGTGACAACAAACGAAGCGCCATCGTGAGTGTAGTCGCTTCGTGTGGCGTCCGTTGGGCGATACTCTGCAGCTAAGCTCTCTGGATTCACTAACGAGTAACTGCGGTGTGCGCCGCCGAATTGGCTGGAGCCCATTGCATGCAGTCGTGGCGTTCGGCCATTGATAGCAACGCCTGTGGTGTAGCTGACATTACTGATGTAAATATTGTGCAGGCTCGAGTCGTCCGAGGTTTTGCCGAGGTTTTCGATGGAATTTGGCAAGCCGGACAAATCGATGACGGTAATTTTATCTGCGGCACCATCAGTCGACACATATGCGTATGCGCGCCAAGCGCCGAATGAGGCGTCGAAATACTGATACACCTTAATGTCGCGCCAAACCGCACTAAGACCTGGAACCACACCCACTACAGTCGGGTTTTCTGGATCTGCTAAGCTGACGACTGCGGTGCCATTGCGTAGGCCAATGATGGCGTATTCAGTACCAGTGTTTAAGTCTACGTGTCCCCAAATGTCGTTAGCCGCCGATGGGTTAGACGAGAATCCCGACAGCGGCACGTGCGAAACCAAGTCGACGTTGTTACACGGGAAACCTTGCGCATCGCCATTGACACAGGCCTGGTTCTTTTGGCTTTCGCCGAGCATTTTATAGTTTGCTAATTTCGCCGCTAACGCATCTTCCGTCGATTTGCTATAAGCCTTAGTGTCTGTCACAACGGCAAAGCCACGCTCTACTAACTGGGCTTTGTATTCAAGAGGAACGCCGTTTAGGTAAGTCGGATGATTTTTTGGATCTGCTTGTTGATAGTGATCTTGCTCTGAGTAACCGCCATAGGTTGGCACCAACTCACTGGTCAGGTAAAACAATTCATCTAGATCTTTGATTGCATATTGACCTTCTGCCACTAACACTTTGTCGCCTTTGTTGGCGCGAGAGCTGGCGTAACCAATGGTTTTACAAGGCGTGGCGTAGTTTTCACAGTGACCTTGGTCAACGCCGTTAGGGGCAACGTAACGTGCCTTGTCATGTTCCGCATGGGCAAAAACTTGGCCATGCACCAATAAAAATAGTCCCGAGAGCAACAAGCGTTTCATTTTTCTTCCATAATTTTCGTCGATATTGGTCACCAATTTCAGCATACCACAGTTGTGTAATTACGAAATTTTTCGCTTTAAATTGAAGACTTAAACTAAGGTTTTCAATAAAAAGAATTGATCAGGTATGATTGGCGCGTCGTCTTTATTCAATTATTATGACTAAAGGCCGATAAAATAACGGAAAATGGGTACAGACCCAAATTAAAAAATGAAACTGTTTGCAAAAAGGTAGTAGCTTGGAAGATTTGACCTTTATTCAAGATCAGGCGGACGTCAATGTTGTATTGGCTTGCCATGATTCTACACAACCTCTAAATGAAGAGGATGTGGTTAAAGCTTTTGAACACAGTTCATTTTATAAAGCCTATCTCAATCGTGAGCTGGTTCCTGAACTTGTTGAAAAAGCCAATGAGTTCATTGAAGAAGTTAAAGAAGAATTATCCCCTCCCGGCGAATTTACCCATAAAATTGCAACCATTCGCGACGGCGTAATCACCATTAGCATTGGTGCCGACAAGATGACGGCCAAAGCCAAAATAGAAATGGCGTATGGCGGCCAAGAAGTCACGATGGCGGAGCTCAAAAAAGAGTGCCAAAACATGGGCGTCAGTTTTGGAGTGAAAAAGTCTCGCTGTGAAAAACTGCTGGAAAAGACCTTCGACGCAGAGCCTGGGGATATGTTTGAAGAAACCATCGCATTTGGCAAAGAGCCAAAGAATGGTAAAAACGCCTATTTTCGTCCGCTCGTCGAACTGTTTTCCGACAAGATCCGTCGTCCTACCGAAATCGAAGGCGGCAAAGTGGATCTCAAAGATTTAGGCGATATCGACACGGTTAAGCCCGGCCAACGCATTTTCCGCAAATTCCCATTAACCAACGGCACCGACGGTCGCAATGTACTCGGTGAAGTGCTTTCCGCTGCGCCAGGCAAAGATCTTGTTCTTGAGACCTCGCAAGGCACCGTGATTGACACCAGAGACGCCAATATTTTGCTGGCCAAACGCGAAGGTTTAGCCAGAGTCATCGACAATCGAATGGAAGTTGATGACGTCTATACCTTACCGGAGCTGACGCCGAAACAAGGCCACGTTAAATTTAATGGTACTGTGATGATCGCAGGGGATGTATCTCCTGAGATGAAAATCATTGCCACCGGCGACGTTATTGTGGGTGGGTTTGTTGAGCAAGCGAGTATTCGTTGCCGCGGCGAATTGACCATTATCTCTGGTGCGTCTGGCAAACCACTTGACCAGCCGAACGATGAACGTCAGTTTAACTGTCTGTTGGAGTCAGGTTACCGGGTGAATGTGTCGTTTGCTAACCAAGTCGACATCATCGCCAAGCGCGATGTATTTGTGCATAAACAGCTGTCTCACTGCAATGTCCGTGCTTCGTCAATGAAGATTGGTCAGGGCGAAATACCGCGAGGCAAATTGATTGGCGGCAAACACATTTTGAGCAAAGGTTTAGAGCTCGGTCAGTTGGGCGCGCCATCAGGTGCTCACACCAGCATCTGTTTGAACCGCAGTTATGACGTTTTCCGCCAAAAAGAAGACATTATGTGGGCGCAGATTGAACCGCATATGGAACAGTTGGAAAGCCTTAAAAAACGACTCAAGGGTTTGATTTCAGATACTCAGCGAGCTGAGTGCAAAGAAGACATTTTAAACCTGCAGTACAAAATTGATCGGATGAATAACAAACGTAAGACCTTTATTCAGCGCCGCAAAGATTACATGAATGCCGTTAAAGTCCAGATTAATAATACCTTGTTTGGTGGCCTCAATTTCGAAATCGCCGACAAGACCAAGGCCAATGACCGAGAGCGCGGTCCGTCGGTGGTGCGATTAAAAGAATATCAATTGGAAATTGAACCCAAAACTGCAAGTAACTAAAGAGGCCCATCGGGCCTTTTTTATTGGTCGAATATTGGGATTGCAAAAAAATTGAAAAAAATATCAACCTTTGCGGCGTACTCACGTCTGTATTAATAACTTTGTAAACACAAACGCGATTCAGGTAGGGACTTACAACTGAATGAACGATGAAATTGAACTCATGTTCCGGGTCAAAGAAGGCCAGTTAGACAAGCTCGCATTGTTGTATGAAGGCAACAAAGTCTCGCTCTATAACTTCTTCTTGCGCAGCGGCAATTCGCCAGCGCTGAGTGAAGACCTGGTGCAAGAAACTTTTATGAAAGTACTGGCATATCGCAGTGGATTTCAGGGCTCAAGTACCTTTAAGAGTTGGCTTTATGGCATTGCTAGAAATACCCAGGCTGACTATTACAGGAAATCGAGCAACAAAAAAATCCACAATGACATCGATGACCATGAACAAGTCGAAGAGCAAACATTGGGTGAGCAGTTTGAGCAAGTTGAACAACATAAGTTGTTTGAAGCTTCGCTAAATAAACTGCCACCAGAACACCGAGATTTAATTGTGTTGAGCCGCTTTCAACAGCTTAACTATCAGGAAATAGCCGATATGTTGGATTGCAATCTCAATACCTTAAAAGCGCGAATTCGCAAGGCGATAAGCACCTTGCAACAGTGTTACACGTCGTTAACTGGGGAGGGCAGATCATGACACATGACCAAATAATTGATTGGAAACTCGCGGTGATTCGAGGCGAGGTTGAGGCGGAAATGACGCCAGAGATGGCAACCTATTTAGAGGCGCATGCCGATCTGCAGCAAGAATTTGATTTTATAGAGAACGTTTACGCTAAACACGAGGTGCAAGAGCAAGCACCTTCAGCGACTATGGATGCCAACTTCTATCAAATGTTGTCCAGAGCTCAAGCACAAGGCCAAAAACATCAGGAAACCCGTCAGCAGGAGCAAGGTAAAAAGGATTGGTTTCAGCTGTTTAAACAGTGGTGGCTTTCACCTCGACCCGTGGCGCAATTTGCGGCTCTCGGTTTGGTATTTGCTCTCGGTTTTAACCTTAACACCGGTCCCGAATCGACAGCTGAGCCTGAGTTAGCCTCATTGCAACATGAAGTGGCTTCGCTCAACACCATGTTGGCGCTCAATTTACTTGAAAGGTCGTCTGCCAGCGAGAGATTGAGTGGCGTCGCATATTCAAAGGTTTCGGAGCTAACTAATCCGGTGTTACAGCAAAAGCTGACTAATTTAATTAAAAACGACAGTTCGACCTCTGTGCGCCTCGCGGTGCTAAATCGCTTGGCGCTGCTGCAAGACATCCAGCCTTACGCGGATATTTTGATGGAGCTCAGTGCTGATAATGACAACGCCTTAATGCAATTTTCCGCCGTGCGCATATTGCTGGGCAGTGATAACAAAACAATACAAAAGCGACTTAATGAATTGGCAAAAGATGAAAATTTAAACCCAGATATTAAAGCGCTGATCTTGGCAAAAAACCAACAAACCTTTGCCTAGTTTAAAATGGAGAGAATGATGATGAATTTAATGTACAAAACACTAGTTGCCGTTGCCTGCTTGGGAATTACTTCAGCTAGTTCAGTGTTTGCAGCAGATAAAAACTACAGTTTAACCCTATCCAACCCGGGTCAGCCAGCAAAGGTAGAAGTCGAACTGCATCGCGGGGAACTAACTGTGATTGGTTACGACGGCAGCACGATTGAAATAAAAGCTGAGATGAAAGACCGTGAAGAATCTGAGCAAACCAAACACGCCAAGAAGATTCAGAAACAAGTTAAAAAGTCTTGGAATAAACACAAGCAGCCGGAACGTTCTACTGAAGGATTAAAAGCGGTAAAAAATGTTACGGTTAACCTGGAGATCGAAGAAGATAACAACGAAGTAGAAATTTCGAGCATGTCGATGAATCAGTATGTGCATTTAACTCTGATGGTTCCATACAACACAGCGGTCGAGTCAGAGGTTTTCCAAGGTGGCGGAATCGAGGTAAAGGACGTCAGTGGTGAACTTGAACTACAGGCCTATCAAGGCGGAATTAAAGCTATGAATGTCACCGGCCCAATCGTTGCTGAAACACAAACCCAGGATGTCGTTATTGAGCTGAATGAATTTAATAGCGAAACGCCAACGTCGCTTACCAGCCATTTGGGTAACATTGATATTACTCTAGGTGCGAAAGTTGCGGCGAATATCAATGTGCAAACATTCCAAGGCGAAATTTTCTCGGGCCTAGATTCAGAGTTCATGGCAGTGGAAAACGTGGATAGAAGAGACAAGTCCCGCAGACAAAAAATCGTATTGGGCGGCACGATGCAGGCCAAAGTCAACGGCGGTGGCCAAGATCTCTCACTAACGACCTATATGGGCAACCTTTATATTCGCAAGGCAAAGTGATTTAAGTCGCAGTTAACAGTGAAGAGAAAAAAGTAAACAAACATCCTCGCATGAGCGGGGATGTTTTTAAATGATTTAGAAAGACCTAGCATTGGCGGTCAATGGCGTTTGGTTTACTTCAAGAGTTTGATTGTTCGAGGTTGCGGCCGACGCCGCAATGACGTTTTTACTAAAAGCTTTCTATTCAACATTGTCATCCTCGGCTTTAGCGTCCTGCGTCGCCCTAACGCCTATGTCCCTGTAGGCGTCGCGAAGGCTGGGATCCAAGCTTAGTTTGAGTACAAACAAAAACGGCAGCGATTAAGGTGCCGTTTTAGCGTTTTTCAGCTCTGCAATCTCAGTCGCCAGCGCCGTTAAACTTTGCTCTTTGGCGCCTTGGTACAAGCTTTGGTGCAAATCCACTACTTCACCAATGATAATGAGGGCAGGGGAGCCTATGTTGTTGGCTTTTGCCATGTTATCGAGGTTTTCTAGTGTGCCAGTAAATACTCGTTGGTCTGGGCGCGTACCTTTTTCAATGATAGCCACTGGTGTGTCTTTACCGCGTCCGTTGTCGATCAAGTTTTGCTTGATGATGCTACTGCGTATAACACCCATGTAAATCACTAAGGTTTGACGCGATTGTGCAAGTGACTTCCAGTCAGGTTGTGAACTTGGGCCTTCACCTTTATCTGTTGCGCCTGCAACTGCGTCTGGGTTTTTGCAATGACCAGTTATAAACTGCAACGACTGCGCATAGTCACGATGCGTCAGTGGGATGCCGCTTGAGGCTGAACACGCCGCTGCTGCCGTGATCCCTGGGATTACTTGGTACGGGATTTGGTGCGCTGCCAACAGTTGCGCTTCTTCGCCGCCTCTGCCAAAAATATACGGGTCGCCGCCTTTTAGCCTGCATACCACTTTGCCTTCTTTCGCTAAATCAACAAGTAACTGATTAATTTGCTCTTGCGGCAAAGTGTGATTGCCTGCTTTTTTACCAACAGAAATCATGTCGGCGTCTTTGCGACACAAATCCAGAATGTCGTCCGAAATTAGGTAGTCATAAACGATGACGTCGGCCATTTGCATGGTTTGCAAGGCTTTGATGGTCAATAGCTCAGGGTCGCCTGGGCCACCACCGACAAGGTAAACTTGACCTGGCTCTGAAGCATTTGTGTCTTTGTTTAGCTGTTGACTGAACTCAGACTTTACTGCGTCCCAATTACCTATCGCGGCATGTTGGCTTGCCGTGCCACGAAATACACCTTCCCAAAAATGACGTCTAGATTGAAAAGACGTGATTTTGCTTTTGACTTCGTCACGGAATTCACCGGCAATTTGGGCAAATTTGCCAGTCCAAGACGGGATGGTCTTTTCCAGCTTTTCCTTCCACAGACGACCTAATACCGGGGCTTTGCCGCCGGTTGAAATTGCGATGGTCATCGGCGAGCGGTCAATGATTGACGGGAACGTAAATTCGCACAACTCTGGTTGGTCAACCACATTTACCCAAATTCCCGCTTCTTCACATTCGTCGTGAATGCGCTGATTTAGCTCTAAGTCATTAGTTGCTGCAATGACAATACGTTGCTCATTGATGTGCCAGCTCTGATATTCAGACTGATTCAACAATAAGTTGGCGCCCGCTAAATGGTTTAATTGCTCGCAGATATCGAGTGCGACAACGGTTACATTCGCCCCAGCTTTTAACAAAGACTGGACTTTGCGAAGTGCGACGTCACCGCCCCCAACGACTAAAGCCGGCTTATTTTTTAAGTTAAAAAACAAAGGCAAAGTGTTCATTAAATACCACCACCGTGATTAACTTCGTGCAATCCACACTCGCGAGTCAAACCGAAGAAACGGGTTTCTTCTTCTGTCATGCCTGGCTCTAATTTACGAGTTGTGTGAGTATCACCCATGCTGACGTACCCTTGCTCCCAAAGTGGGTGGTACGGCAGGTCATGTTTTTGTAAATACTGATAAATATCGCGATTGTTCCATTCCAGAATCGGGTGCAACTTAATCACCGGCGAATGTTCACCACGGATGAAGCTGTACTCCGCAATGCCCTTTTCAGCGCGGCTTTGAGACTGATCCTGACGAATACCGCTAAACCAAGTGCCCACTTGCAATTCTTGCAACGCACGACGCATAGGTTCGACTTTATTCATTTGGTTGTATTGCTTAAGGCCATCCGCCCCTTGCTCCCACAATTTACCAAATCTGGCTTCTTGCCACGCTGGTGGCAAGTCCGCACGGAAAACCTTTAGGTTTAACTTCAAGCGGTCAGTCAGTTCATCAATAAACTGATACGTTTCCGGGAACAAATAGCCAGTGTCAGTAAGCACTACAGGAATATCAGGCATTTGTTGTGTCACCATATGCAACATAACGGCGGCCTGAATACCAAAACTGGACGACAACATCGCTTGTTGTGGCAAATTTTCTAATGCCCAAGTAATGCGCTGTTCGGCATTGAGTGGCGACAGTTGGCTATTAAGCTCATTGATGTCAACCACGAGCTCAGGTTTCACACCTGATGCTTGATTGTCTATTACTGTGGCTGTTGTCATAATTTTTTCCTATCTTGGGCGCTGAGCGCCCATATGGATTAGGCGTGAAAGTCGGTTTTCGACACTTTCACTTCGGCGACGATTTCTTTACGAATCACAAAGTCACCGAAACATTCTCCCTCGTTGCGCTCTTTGGCCCATTGACCAATTAACTCATCGAGCGCAGGTAGGTATACGTCTTCACCGACGTTTTCTAAATACAATTTAGGAACACGAGTACCCTCGACGTTACCGCCTAAATACACGTTGTATTTACCAGGGGCTTTACCTACAAAGCCTACTTCTGCCAACATGGCGCGGCCGCAGCCGTTTGGACAACCGACGACACGCATGATGATTTCGTCATCGGCAATGCCGTGCTTGGCCAAAATTGCTTCCGTGTGCTCAATGAGCGTTGGTAAATAACGCTCTGCTTCCGCCATCGCCAGTGGGCAGGTTGGCAATGCTACACACGCCATAGACGCTAAACGTTGATTTGTGTGGGTATCGTCAATCAAGCCGTGGTCACGAGCGATCTTTTCGATCACATCTTTCTGATCGGCATCCACACCGGCAATGATTAAGTTTTGGTTTGCGGTCATGCGGAAATCGCCTTTGTGGATTTCTGCAATCTTGCGACAACCGGTCTTAAGGGCTTTATCTGGGAAGTCCAAGATACGGCCACTTTGAATAAACACGGTTAGGTGGTGCTTACCATCGATACCTTCAACCCAACCAAAACGGTCACCGCGGTGGGTGAATTCATATGGACGGCTCTCCGCGAACTTAACGCCCGCACGCGCTTCCACTTCCGCTTTAAATGCGTCAGTACCAAACGTATCGAGTGTGTACTTGGTTTTCGCGTTTTTACGATTTACACGGTTACCCCAATCGCGCTGAACAGTGACAACGTGCTCTGCGATTTTCAGGGTGTCGTCAAGAACAATAAAGCCAAGATCGTCAGCCTTACGCGGGTATGTGTTTACGTCGCCGTGAGTCATGGCTAGACCGCCACCAACAAGTACGTTGAAGCCGACTAACTTGCCTTCTTCGGCAATGGCTACAAAGTTCAAGTCGTTCGCGTGAACGTCCACTTCGTTGTTTGGTGGAATGGTCACGGTTGTTTTGAACTTACGAGGTAGGTAAGTCGAACCCAAAATTGGTTCTTCAGTGGTTTCGGTTTTCTCGCCGTTTAACCAAATCTCTGCATAAGCTTTTGTTTTAGGTAACAAATGCTCAGAGATTTTTTTCGCCCACTCGTACGCTTCCATTTGGAATTCAGACTCCACTGGGTTTGTCGTACAAAGCACGTTACGGTTTACGTCACCTGCGGTCGCAATTGAGTCCATGCCCGCTGCATTCAGCATTTGGTGCATATCTTTGATGTTTGGCTTAAGTACACCGTGGAACTGGAACGTTTGACGCGTGGTCAAACGGATACTGCCGTACATGGTTTTTTCTTCAGCAAACTTGTCAATCGCTAACCACTGATCTGGCTGAATAATACCGCCAGGCATACGTGCACGTAACATAACGTTGTGAAGCGGCTCAAGCTTTTGCTTAGTGCGTTCAGGTCGAATGTCACGATCGTCTTGTTGGTACATGCCGTGGAAACGGATCAACTGGAAGTTATCCGCCGTAAAACCGCCTGTTAAAGGGTCGACTAAGTCGGCTTCGATAGTACCGCGAAGAAAGTTACTTTCCGTTTTTAATCGCTCGTTATCAGCAAACTTTGCACTTGGGTCGTGTTTGCTGTTTGGCTGAAATTCAGTCTTAGAGTTATTGGTGCTCACGTTTTTTCCTAAATTCTTTTCAATCGTTATGTTGGACCGCTAAATTAGTACACGTCTTTCTGGTATCTGTGACTATTGCGAAGGTCTTTTAAGTACTGCTCTGCTTGCTCGTCGTCTTTGCCACCGTGGGTTTTGATGACATCGATAAGCGCCTGGTGAACGTCTTTTGCCATGCGATTAGCGTCGCCACAGATGTAGAAGTGAGCGCCTTTTTCTAACCAAGCATAAAGCGCTTCGCCTTGCTCGCGGATGCGGTCTTGAACATAGATTTTTTGTTCTTGGTCGCGGCTGAACGCTAGGTCAATTTTGTTCAATAGACCGGACTTAACGTATTTCTGAATTTCAACCTGGTACAAGAAATCTTGGGTAAAGTGTGGGTTGCCAAAGAACAACCAGTTGTCACCCTCTGCACCTTGAGCGTCACGTTCTTGCAAGAACGCTCTAAACGGTGCGATACCTGTGCCTGGGCCAACCATGATCACAGGAGTGTCGCCATTTTGTGGCAAACGGAAGTTGTCGTTGTGCTCAACGAACACCTTAATGTTTGAACCTTCTTCGGCACGACGTGCTAAATAACCAGAACAACCACCTAGGTGCTCACTGCCAAATGCATCGAACTCAACTAGGCCAACTGTTAAGTGAACTTCTTCTTCTACTTCTGCTTGTGACGAAGCGATAGAGTACAAACGCGCCTGCAATTTACGCGCGCAGTCCGCTAAGGTTTGAGCATCTAATTTCGCTGGGTTTTGAGCAACGATATCGAAGATTTGACGAGCTTCGATGTATTCACGAAGTGCGGCTTTGTCTTCTGTTAACTTCAGTAACTCGGCATTGTTGGTCGCTTGAGCGTATTTCTCAACAAAGCCTGGGTAAGACTGCGTGAGTTCAAGCTTTTCTATTAGAGCTTCGCGTATGGTCAGGTCGGCGTCACCGATTTTAACGTTCTCGTCACCGCTCAATTCAACGCTCTTTAATAATGCATCGACAAGGGCTTCGTCGTTGGTGAAAAATACACCCAAAGCGTCGCCCGGTTGATAAGTCAAACCTGAGTCTTCTAGCGAGATCTCAACGTGACGGATGTCTTTGATTGAATCGCGTCCAGTAATCTTTTGTACTACTGATAACTCAGCGGCAAACGGATTCTGCTTTGTATATTGGTTGGTTGCCGCTGGTGCTGCAAACCCAGTCATGGGAATAACTTGAGCGCCTTGAGAATTCGCTTTTAATTCTGGCTCGAACGCATCTAATGCGCCGCTGATCCATTCTGGCGCGGCATCTTCATAATCGACATCTAAATCTGCGCGGGTGACGATAGCTTCAGCACCTAATGCAGTGAAACGCTGTTCGAAATCAATCGCAGTTTGACAGAAGAACTCATAACTTGAGTCGCCTAGACCAATCACTGCAACCTTAACGCCGTCCAGCCTAGGCGCTTTTTTCGAAGCCAAAAATTCATGCAAGTTTTCTGCGTCTTCCGGTGGCTCACCTTCGCCGTAGGTCGATACGGCAACGGCAATGAATTTTTCTTTCTTCAATTGGTTTGGCTTGTAGTCTGCCATATTGACCAATTTAACTGCTAAGCCACGTGATTCCGCTTGTTCTTTCAATTGGTTCGCAACACCTTTGGCGTTGCCTGTTTGCGACCCATATAAAATCGTTAATACGGCCGCTTCACCCGCTTGTGGTGCAACGCTTGCCAATTGTCCCGGTTGTGCTGCATTAGCGCTTGCAGCAAGGTAACCGCTAACCCAAGCTTGTTGGATTGGGTTTAACTGTGCGACTAAGTTTTGTAACTCAGCGACCTGCTGCGTAGATAAAGGTGACGCAGCCGAATTTAATTGTTGTACAAGTTGTGCTGGACTCATATCGATCTCGGACTTTTGCTAATTTAAGAGAATGGATTTTAGGAAAGGATCTATAAATCGATAAAGTATCGTTGTTGTAGTATTTATGCCAAATAGTTATATAGCGGGCGAAGTCCTTTAAATTCAGGCTTATAGCTTATAATCGCGTGGTTATTACTTTTTTATATGACATAGATCCGGTACAGTTTAGGCCAGTAAAATTCAATGGTTGAACCCTATCGGTGGGTATAAAAAGGTGACGGGAACGTGAGTATTACTCGTAATCAGCAGAACTACTTGGTGGTGTTTAACCCCGTCCCCAACCGCAAACGCAAGCGCATTTTGTCCCGATTAGTGACACGACTGAGAGAACAAAATCTGCACTGGGAAATGTATCCTACCTCTGAAGATTACTCCGCAAATGAACACTACTTTAAACAGCATCTTCAGCAATACACAGACCTAATAATAGTCGGTGGCGACGGCACCTTTAACCTCATGGTTAACTTCCTTGTGAATACGAATATCAAAGTAGGTTTATTACCCGCGGGTACCGGAAACGACTTTGCAAGAGCTTGGTATGGAAGGAAACGGAACAACGTAGATCAGATTTTGGACATAATTTTGAGCCAAGATTCAGAATCTATTCACTTAGGCAAATGTGAATTTGAACAAGTCGACAACAGTGAATCTAAACGCTCGATTAGATACTTTCATAATGTTTTGGGCACTGGCTTTGATTCCAGTTTGGCGAAAGAGTTGCGTCATAACAAAGGTTGGTTTCAAGGACTCGGGTATCTGTTAGCTGCGGTGCGTAACATCCCGTTTTATAGAGAAAAGTCAATTTCTTTGGCCAGTTATGAGGTGTCGGAGACTTATCTAAATTTGATCACAGCTTTTGCTAACTCTCGTTATTTTGGTAGCGGGATGGACATTGCGCCAGACGCAGATCCGAAAGTGTCTAGTATGGACGTGGTGTCAGTCGAGCAGTATCCACTGATGACAAAATTGCGGCTTATACTATTGCTGATGCTCGGTAAACATCAAGGCTCTAAACAAGTGCGATATCGAACGATTAATGAACCGGTAAAAATTGAGACCGAAGGATTAGATTTGCAGGCGGATGGTGAATACATTGGCCAAAGCCCCTGCGTTATCTCGATTGAGTCGCAGGGGATTTGGTTAAAGCGTTAACTCCGATTAGAAGTTAACGACTAAGGTCACACTGGTTTCAGTGTCGGTTTTCTCAAAACCTTCCGCAACGTATGAGTTGTTTAAGATTCTGTAAGTAAATTTCATTTGCATGCTGCTGTTAAACGACGCAGATACACCAGTTTCACTGATGGTTTGTGTGTTTGGATTGTCTAAATCCGGTGCACGCTCAACACTCACGTTTTGCACGAACTTAGTCATGTCATTGATTTGCCACTCGAATGCTGCCGCAGCACGATAAACTGAAGAGTCTTCCGCTGTGCCATTCTGTGGTGTTAATTCGGTAAAACCGGCACCGGCATTTAAGTCTAGGAACATGTTTTCTTTTTCAACTGCACGGAAGCTATAACCGCCAGTAACTGAGATCGCTGTCTCGTATGCACCTT
>CAXRBI010000096.1:0-80394 GCA_964229075.1 Alteromonadaceae bacterium
GTTAGCATTGTTCGAACTGGCAGCAGAGCCGGTCAAAATTGCCACCTCAGAACCGACTAACATGGACGCTTCTTCGTTGTCCAAAGTGGTGATTGAAGGCGTGGCCAAAATGTTACTATTGGTATCACTACGGACAGCCTGGATCACCGCACCCCAGCCATCTTTTACAATGCCAGTCGCAAAACCTGTCATGCTGCTCAATACTTGCGCCAGTGCTGCACCGTTATCACCTTCAATGACACGCTGAACCTCATAATCAACCCGATCAGCCGTATCCTCTGCAATATTGGTTTCGGTTTCGGTAATGGTTCTATCGTCTGCTAAACGGACGCCCGCCGCAACTTGACCAATTGGCGTAACACCATTGCTAAACTGAGTGAAACCTGCATCTTCGCTGCCCCACTGAATACCTAAGTTAATGCCTTCACTTTCGAACACTTCAACGATGATTGCTTCAACCAATACTTGCTGACGACGCACGTCCAACTGACGAATGATCTGCTCCAAAGAGCGCATCATGTCTGGTTCAGCGTTAATAACTAACGAGTTTGAATCTGGGTGGGCTTGGATCGAATAGTCGCGCTTGCTGCTGCTTCGCGATGTCGTTTTGGTTCCGGTACCGCCTTGTTTATCGGCCGCGATTGAATCTGAAACCCCTGTAAGTACTTTCACTACCTCTTCGGCTTTAGCGTACTTCAAGTAATAAACGCGAGTATTGCCGGTGGATTCAAGTTCTGCATCCAAGCGTTTGATCAGCTCAGTGACTTTTTCACGCGCTTTTAATTCACCACTGACGATCACACTGTTAGTGCGGTCGTCTGCAACAATTTTTGGAATTAGGAAGCTAGGCTGGTCTTTCTTAGCACTGCCTTTGTAAATGCTCTCGACAATACGCACTATTTCGCTTGCAGATGCGTATTCTAAGCGAATGATTTCGACTTTCTGATCACCAGCACGGTCTACTCTCGCAATGATTTCTACTAATCGATTTACCTTTGCAGCCGCACCTACCAACATAATGACATTTGATGGATCATAATGGACCACATGGCCAGAACCTGATTGGTCGCTCAACTGGCGCAACAAAGGCGCAAGTTCTCGAACCGAAACGTTCTTAACTTGCACAACTCGGGTGACCATTTCATCGCCTTCGCCCGGGTTATTCTCGCCAACAACCGGCGTTGGAGCCGCTTTTGAATCTTTTGCTTTAACCACTTTTAAAATGTCATCGCCCATATCGATAACAGCAAAACCGTATACTTCGAGTACATTCAAGAAAAAGTGATAGTACTGTTCTTCCGTTAACAAATCGTATGAACGCACATTGACTTTGCCGCGGACAGAAGGGTCAATAATGATGGTCTTTTTCAGGATCTTACCAACAATGTTGATGAATTCTGTGAGCTCTGTGCCTTTAAAATTTGGTGAATATTGATTGGCGCTCGCCACCGGCGCTACCGCAACGCTAGAAAGGGCTAAAAAGGTGAATACAGCCGATAACGCCGCAGTTCGACCTCGAACTTTGGATACGTGAATGACGTTATCTAATTTATTGGAAAACAATCCCATTACTTCTAACTCCAGGGCCTAAAGTGCCAAAATAATTTCTACAGGAGAATCATCGCGCATAACCGTGATAGTGGCTTCCGTCATGCTTCTTAATTCTTTCATGACAGACAGTGCTTGTTGCATGTCCGTCAGATCATAACCATTAATATTTACCGCTAAATCGTTGTGTTTTAGGCCAACCTGCTTAAACAATGCGGGTTCTTTGCCAGGGGTTAAGCGATACCCCATCAGTTCGCCTTTTTGGCGAAACGGACGAATTCTGATGTAATCCATTAACTTCTTTGGATCAGAGAACATTTCTTCCCTTTGTTCTCTCAGTGTTTGTGACAACTCAGTATCACCGCGACGATCCATGCGCTTTGGCTCTGTCGTCTCTTTTTTGGTTTCACGCTGAGCCGCTGGCCTTGCTTTGATTTGCGATGCGGCCGCTTTAGCCGTCGCATCTTTCATCTCATCGGCACTGCTAGGCACAGTGGTGGAATATTCAATACCGTCGAGCATTAACGTTTCATAACGACCTGAGACAACAAGAATGACGCGGTCTATCAGTATTTGTTCAACCCGCGCCTGTGTGCCGTCAATTTTGTCATTGATGCCATAAGTGCTTTGGCCCGATGAACTTTCGATAATCGCGACACTTGTATCCGAGGTACTGCTGACATTGTTTGCAACGATACCAGTTAACGTTACGTTTAAACGTGTCTTCGGTGCACTTTGTGTTTGTACAACAGGCTTTGGTTTTGCAGGCGCCTTGTTTTCTTCACCAAAGATATTCAAACGCAATAACTGTGACAAATCCGCACGACTTGACGAACTTGATGCCGAATTTGACCCGGTAGCACCACCAGCAACCACAATCCGACCTTTATCTTGCTCTGTCGGCACCATTTGCCAAATAATATTGGATAAAACATGTGCGCAATATATGACCAATAACAGAGACACCACAAAGCTCAACTTTTGTTGCGGAACCTTTTGCCAAAACTGATTGAGTTGCTCTAAAAGACGAGACGACTCCATTTAATAAATATCTCCGAATGTAGGTCTTAAATGACTGTAAAAACGACCAAAACCCAGTAGGTACAGGGTATTAACAATGTTGTAAAGGAGGCTGAGTATAACCTTACAAGTGGCGGAAAATCACTAGTTATGCTACATTCTCGCCGATTTTTTTTACATTCTGATGAAACAAACCTTTACAAATTATGTCCGATACAAAAGTTCGATTAGACAAATGGCTCTGGGCGGCACGTTTTTACAAGACTCGCTCCATTGCTACTGACATGATCAACGGCGGAAAAGTTCACTACAATGGTCAAAGATGTAAAGCATCGAAAACGGTTGAAGTCGGCGCTTTGGTAAAATTAAGACAAGGTTGGGATGAAAAAACCGTTGTTATTAAAGAAATTTCTGCCAAACGTCAGAACTTTACAGTGGCTCAAACCCTGTATGAAGAAACGGCAGAAAGCATCCAACACCGTGAGTCAGAAACGTTAGCTAGACAATCTAGCGCGGCATTTTCCCCGCGTCCGGAAAGCAAGCCTGATAAAAAGCAGAGACGCACACTAATTAATCTTAAGAATTCAGATAAGTTTGAGTAATTTTATGTCTATTGAACAAGATCTATTGCATCGCTACATTTTCGAACAGCGTCACGTCCGTGGCGAGTTAGTGCAATTAAATGATAGCTTCAATCAAATGCTGGAAAACCACAACTACCCTGTGGTGGTCAAACGCATTTTAGGTGAGCTTTTATCCGTGACAAGTTTACTGACTGCAACGCTAAAGTTTGAAGGTGACATTAGTGTGCAGATTCAAGGCGATGGTCCACTTTCTTATGCCGTAGTAAACGGCAACAATCAACAGCAAATGCGAGCAGTCGCCAGATTTCAGGACGACATCTCTGACGGCGACATCCAACAATTGTTCGGCAAAGGTTATATGGTCATTACGATTGCCCCGGATGACGGTGAACGTTATCAAGGCGTTGCACCACTAGACAAAGCAACTTTGGCAGAATGCGTTGAAGAATACTTTGCGACATCTGAACAACTGCGCACTCGCATTTGGCTTAGCACAGACTTGACCGAGCACAAAGCTAAGACCGCTGGCATGCTGCTACAAGTTCTACCGGTGGAAGAAAAAGCGCAAGACGATTTTGATCACCTCGAAGCATTGACAAACACCATCACCGACGATGAATTGTTAAACTTGTCGGCCAACGAAGTATTGACCCGCCTCTACCACGAAGACAACCCACAGTTGTTTGAACCACAAGGGGTCTCTTACGTCTGTGGTTGTAGTCGTGAAAAAACTGCGGCTGCGATTACCAACCTAAGTTACGAAGACGCCAAAGCATTAGTTGAGGAAAAAGGACAAATTGAAATAGTTTGCCACTTCTGTTTAAAACAATACTTGTTCGATCCAATCGACGTTGAAGCATTGTTCAATGACTCTGGTAGCGCAAGTACCAGTGTAAACTGATAGACAAAACGCCCTCACAGAGGGCGTTTTTCGTTACACTTCACTTTTTTCTAGCATCATCTTATTGAATTTGTTAAAAAAAGAACAACTTCAGTAAAGGCATATCTCAAGTGGCAGATGCCCTGCCAAGCAGTTTGTGACTACGTCAACCCAAAAACAAAGGACTTGTTTTGAATAGAGTTATAATTTTTGGCAATTCGGGTTCGGGAAAATCGACCCTAGCAAAACGTTTAACCAAGCAATTTGGCTGTGCCCATCTAGACCTCGATACTATCGCATGGCTAGCAACCACACCGCCACAAAGGCAATCTTTAGACGTCTCCCAACGACAGATTGATGACTTCGTAAAAGAAAACGAAAGCTGGGTTATCGAAGGCTGTTATGCCGACCTTCTTGAACTGGTTGCTGCCAGTGCAACGAAAGCTATCTTCCTCAATTTACCGGTCTCTCAGTGCATCGAAAATGCCAAGAATCGACCGTTTGAACCGCACAAATATGAAAGTAAAGCAGCCCAAGATGCCAACCTGGAGATGCTGATAGACTGGATTGCTCAATACGATGTCCGCAATGACACCTTTTCAAAACAAGCGCATCAGAAATTATATGCCCAATTTACAGGCGAGAAGAACATAATACTGACAAACCAATAGGCTGATCTGCTCTGCCGTAGAGGACGTATATGGTGTTATAAACACGAACGTCAGAGCAAACATGTACCAACCGCAACTCACCATTTTTTATGATGCCAAATGCCCTTTGTGCAACAAAGAGATGCAGCATTTACGTAGGCTCGATACTGATCAGCACATTCGAATGATTGACTTACATTCTGAGCAGTTTACAGCTTATCAGGCAAACATTGATTTTCAGAAAGCGATGGCAATACTGCACGGTTTTGACAGAAACGGTGAACTGCTCTTGGGGCTTGATGTGACTTACGAAGCCTGGCGCTTGGTCGGTCGTGGATTTTGGTTTCGGCCAATAAAATGGCGCTGGTTACGACCGTTACTAGACGTCGGCTACAACTTCTTTGCCAAACACCGAGGCAGAATATCAAAACTACTGATGGGCAAACAGCACTGTGACAGCTGTCAATTGCCAAGGAAATAACCTATGAAACCAGTCAATCAGCCATGTCGCATTGTAATCGGTGCGAGCAGTGGTATCGCCCAGGCCTTAATTGCTCGATTGTTACAGTCGGAACAGCGGGTCATAGCGATCAGTCGAGGTCCCTGCCCAGAGCCCCTTGTGAATACCAATGTTGCTTGGCATCAAACTAACTACGATGAAGCCAACATTACGCAGTGTGCGAACATACTGATGGTGGATTGCGATGTCGTTCACAGTGTCTACTTATGTCATGGACAGTTGCACGACGCAGAGCATATGCCAGAGAAAAAGATTGAAGACTTAGATACCAACTATCTGCAAAAGCTGTATCTCAGCAACACAGTCACGCCTATGTTATGGCTCAAAGCATTAATGCCACTGCTATCGAAACAGACGGCATGCCGGGTGACCGTATTTAGCGCCAGAGTCGGCAGCGTCAGCGATAACCGACTTGGCGGATGGTACGGTTATCGAGCGTCAAAAGCGGCGTTAAACATGATGTTAAAAACAGCCAGTGTCGAATTAAAGCGCCGCGCCAAGGGCGTCAAACTGGTGTCTTTTCATCCAGGGACAACCGATACCTCCTTGTCCAAACCGTTCCAAAAGAATGTCCCGGAAGGTAAGTTGTTTACCCCAGATTTTGTAGCACAACAGTTACTGGCCATTGAGTCGAGATTAGTGCTCGATGGTGAGTTATCTTATTTAGATTGGCAGGGCCAAGAAATTCCGTTTTGAGTTACAACAGGTCGAGCTTTTCCAGCAAGCCATCAGCGTGATTTAGAATCGTATCTTGTTGCTCTTGCGCCATCTTATCCCAATTCCGAAATGGCATCGTCATCCTTGGGTTGTTACCGAACGCGGTGCGATTTCGATTCATAAAGTGCCAATATAGGCTGTTGAATGGACAGGCGTCTTCGGTCACTTTCTCTTTGACGTTGTAATGACAAGATTTGCAATAGTCGCTCATTCGGTTGATGTAAGCGCCACTGCCAGCGTAAGGTTTCGAAGCAAACAAACCACCGTCAGCAAAAAGTGCCATGCCTCGAGTGTTCGGCATTTCGACCCATTCAATGGCGTCAATATAAATGCCCAAGTACCAATCATCGACTTCACTTGGCTCGATACCCGCTAACAAGCAGAAATTCCCCGTAACCATAAGTCTTTGAATGTGATGTGCGTAGGCAAAACCCAATGATTGGCCGATGGATTGTTTCATACATTGCATTTTAGTGTCGCCGTCCCAAAAGTAACTGGGCAATGACTTCGATGCATTGAAATAATTGGCCTCGCGGTAATATTCAGCGTTTTGCCAATAGACCACCCGGACAAACTCGCGCCAGCCTAAGATCTGTCGGACAAATCCTTCGATTTGGGCGATATCGATTTCAGGATCATTTTCAAACGCTATGATGGCGGAATCTAACACTTGTTGTGGCGATAACATCTTTGCGTTTAACGCAAACGATATCCGGCTGTGATACAGCGACCAACTGTGCTCAGAGTTACAAGTCATGGCATCTTGAAAATGGCCGAATTTGGGTAAACATACCTTGCAGAAATGCTGTAACAAGGCTTTAGATTGGGCTCGAGTAACAGGCCATAAAAGATGTTCTTCGCATTTACCAAGTGTTTTGACCTCGTGCCTTTCCAACCGCTCTAAAATCGGTGCGACTGGATTGGCAAACAACAAAGGCTCTGGAATTTGCGCAATGTCGGCTTTTTTAAACGATTTGCGATTATCCGCGTCAAAGTTCCACTGACCACCTCGCGGCTCGTCACCGTTCATCAGAATGTCAAAACGCTTTCGCAACTTGCGATAAAAAAATTCAAGCTTGCTGTGTTTCTGAGGCTTAATGTACTTATCGAATTCTTCAAAGGGCAAGAAAAAGTGCTCGGTGTCATATTCCATTAATGAGCACGGCATTTGGCGTAATTGGTTTAACAAGCGCAACTCATCTGGCCGCTGATATTCGAATTGCTCGATGCCGTGTTCCGACATCAACTTTTGAATCAAATCGGGCAAATCGACATATTCTGCGGTGGCGTCCAAGTCCAAATGCAACACCTGATGACCAGCCTGCTTTAGGCCGTTGGCAAACGCTTCCATAGCAGCAAAAAACGCCGCAACTTTCTGTTTGTGGTGACGCACATACGTCATCTCTTGATTCAGTTCGGCCAATAAATACAAAACGTCATCGCGCCTTTGCTGATACCAAGTGTGCGACGCATTGAGTTGGTCGCCCAATATCAGCCGCAGAGTCCTAAATTGGGTCATATGTCTTTACCTTTCAACTTTCTCATACCGCTGCATCGCTTTGAGCAGTACTTCACTTCTTGCCAGTTTTTTTCCCATTTTTTTCGCCAAGAAAACGGCCGCTGGCACACCACACATGTTTTTTCGGGGAGGTGTTGTTTCTTCATCTTTTCGGCCTGCTAACGACATGGGTCTGAAGAATTCGTTGCGATTCAACAACCACATGAGGTCGATTTCGCCACTGCCAGAAATGTGCAGTTTGCTGTTTTGTTGGCAGTGCAATGATGGGCTCGGGGTAATCTTCGGCGCCGTACATCACTTTTTCCATTGCCGTGATCTCAAATGGGGCATGTAATAAGGTCGTTGGTACGTTTGCCAATTCAGGCACCCAATGACGTATGAAGTTGCCATCGGGATCCTGCTCTTGACCTTGTTTTATTGGGTTGTATATACGAATCGTATTGGTACCGGTCACACCGGCTTGCATTTGCAATTGTGGGAAATGAATGCCCGGTTCAAAATCCAAAAACAGTTGCGCGAGAGGTGCGGCGATATGTCGCCAATCCATATTCAGTGCATGACACACAAAGCTCACAGCCATCGCCCGCATTCGAAAATTAACGTAACCAGTTTGATGTAGACATCGCATCACAGCATCAAGCATAGGATAGCCTGTTTGCCCTTGGTACCATGCCATTAACATTTCCATCCGTGCATCGTCATGTTGGAACGGGAAGTTGTGGTAACCCTGATTAACGTGGCGAAACTCCATTTCGCTCTCGCTTTCAAATTTTTGAATAAAGTGGCAATGCCAATGAAGGCGAGAGGAAAAGGCCGATAATGCACGGCGCCAACCGGGCTTGTGCCAGTGGGCTAATAATGCCTGATAACACTGACGCATACTGATATTGCCCCAAGCCAAATAGGCCGACAGCCGGCTACAAGATATCTGCGCAAGCTCGGGCTTTGAGATGTGTTTGTGGTAGTTTTGACCGCGTTCAGAAAAAAAACTATTGAGCGTTGCAAACGCTTCGGTTTCTCCGCCAGTTTGAAATTGTTTGTTTGAGCTCTGCCAACTCTCTGGAATCTCGGTTTGGTAGTCGTGATGGAGCCAGTTCACCTGCTTTATGTCTTGGGATTGAAACGGTGCTCTCATCAGCTTATGCCAATGCTTTTCGAACCTGGAACGATCTTTTGCACCGCGAATAACCCCGAACGTTGGGTACTCGTGCCAATCAATGGCGTGTGTTTGACACCAGTTTTTCACTGCTATATCGCGCTCAAACGTCTGCCCAAGGCCAATTTCTTGATGGCTGAACAAGGCACCAACCTTGTATGTTTGGCGTAAATGCTCAAAAACCTCGAGGACTTCTCCCCAGGCTATCGACACTTGTGCATCAAATGGCGCGAGTTGCCTGTTTAAGTCTATTAGAGATTCATAAATGAACCGCCAATGTCGCTCACTGTAGTGCGGATTTGTAATCAAACTGGGCTCAAACACATACAACAAGACGACAGGGCTTCCTGAGGCAGATGCAAAGTTCAAAGGAAGATGATCAGACAATCGGAGGTCGCGTTTGAGCCAAACAATATTAACTGGGTTCATCAACTGGCCAGTCAACCATATCAGTGTGGTCCAGGGCGCAGGTCGGTAAACCTTGCCAGCTCAATACATATTGCTGATCTGGGTCGTACAACTGTGTTTGCTTTTGCAGATTGAAGTGGCGGCCGCCTCTGGGATCACAGCCAACGCCGGCGATATATTGCCAATTCCCCCAATTAGACGCGATGTCAAAGTCAATGAGATGCTGTTGAAAAAACAACGCCCCGTAACGCCAGTCAACTTGCAACTCATTAACCAATGCACTGGCGGCAATCTGCCGAGCCCGGTTAGAAATATAACCGGTTTCCACCAGTTGGTGCATTATGGCGTTGACAAGTGCGAAGGGTGTTCGACCTTTCTGCCAACGAGTCAAACGCTCCGGGTAATAACTGGTCAGTTGTCGCTTACCAACTATACCTTCAAAACGAAACAAACTTCGGCCTATTTCGAGCGCATGCCAATGGAAAAACTCGCGCCAAAGTAATTCAAACTTCAACCAATATGTTGAGTCATTGGCTTCAACTCGGGATTCATAGTCAACAATTGCTTGGTACAAGGTGCGCGGCGACAAGTTGCCATTGGCCAACCACGCTGAAAACTTGCTGCTGTTTGTCCAACCGTCAAGAGCATTGCGGGTCTGCTTGTAACTTGACGGAAAATGAGTATTAAAATACCAATTGAGATGATTCAAAGCAGCTGATTCGCCACCAGAGAACGTCCTAGATTGAGGCTCAACTGATACGTCTTTGTTGTCTGCCATATCTTCCGATATCTCGCTCTGTACTGGGAATTTCACCGGAAGTGGCTCATGGTATTTTCTAAATCGAGAAAAACTGCCACGACACTTGTCTGGGTTTACCTGCTCAACGTCAAACATGGTCGACCCAACTCCAGTTACAAACTCGACGTTTGGATGTAAATGCTGCAGGTAAGTCCACAGTTGGTTTTCATAAGCGCCCACTTGTGCCGACCGATATACACGCTGAATTCTGTGTTGCACGATTAAGTCCGAAATACCGGACTGCGGTGCCGCATACAACATATGTAAATGATAACCTAACCCGTGCAATTTCGATTTCAGTTCACTGGCGGCCTCAAGCAAAAACTGTTTTCGATAAAGCCCAATCGGCGCAGACTTAGTCGTAGGTTCAGCTCGGGCAAAATCATAGAGGCAGTAGACAAACACGCTATCGCTCGACTCCTGCAAACAACGTCGAAGGTTCGGGTTGTCGTGCAACCTAAGATCGTTGGTAAACCAATATAAACTGCGCACCATGAAACCTCCTACCCTATATGAACACGTAGTTCAGGATTTGTTGCGCCGATAGAAATGCCCCTTCTACTCGGCCACCTTGGGTCCAGTCACCAATAGCAACAATGCGTCGTTCTTCGTCAATCAAAGGTGGCGCAGACACGCCGGGCTGAATATTGGCATAGCGCCAAAAGTGCTGATAGTGATGAACAACTTCTAGTTCGGTGTTTAATGTTTGTTGTAGCCAGTTAACACCCTCGGCTTTAACTTGCTCTGGCACTAAACCTCTGGAACAGTCTGGGGTAAAATGCAACATCCATACGTCGCTGGCATCGTTTGGTGCCGACCGACCGGGCTTGCTTGATAAGCGGGATAGCCAAGAAACAGTATCATCGCCAAACACACCTTGAATTTCCGGTGCAACTTGCCCCTTTGTCGCCAATCCAAGGGCCCAAGTGGGAGTGTGTGCATGATTGGGAATTAGATAGCCAATGTGGCTCTGATCGAAAATCAAATCAGATGCTTGTTCGGCCGGCAATGCGACAATAACCCAATCAAAAAAACCGAGAACGTCGTCGTTACCATCGAAGAGGTGCCAACGGCTGTCTTTGAATTCTATCCTTCCCACTCGTGTGTCGAGCTTAAGGTTAACCATGCTGGCGAGGTGCTTCGCTGCACTGTTCATGCTTGGGAAGCCGACATAACGCTGCTCATTATCGGGTGACAATACCAGACCTTCCGGTGTCAGCTTGTGCGGGTCAAATTGCCAACGTTTGGCCAACCCGAGCGCTTCCCAATTGGCTACTTCATCGCGAAACTCGTCGCTTCTAGCCGTAAAATATTGGGCGCCAATATCGAGCTCACCCCACTCAAGGCGCTTGACCGCCATACGACCGCCGCGCCCGCGCGACTTTTCAAAGACAGTTACGTGGTGATGATGTTTTGTTAATTGATGCGCACAATAGAGTCCCGCTAAACCTGCACCGATTACCGCAATTCGCATGATTTCCCCAATCTGAAATGAAATATTTGCCAACAAATGACAAAACAAAATACGAAATTTTTCGCTAATCAGATCAATATAGCCGGTGTTTTGAGGTATCTGAGTTCAGAATATTCAGTTTAAAAAAAGATTCATCTGCAAGAGGTGCATGCACGCCTTTTTCTTGGCGGTTCCATTGGCCTATCCGCAATGCTAGGAATACCTTGCAAACGTCGCTTTGTGCAAACTACTTTTCTTTCAACAAAAATTGGATCGCTTTTTCGATTTTGACTTCGTCTCCGGGCACAAAGCCGCGATGACTCAACCGGATGTTGCCTTTCTTATCAATGAAGTAAGAACTTGGCATCGCTGCCACTTGATAAGACTCGGCGACTTTAGCGTCCTTGTCGTATAAAACCGGATAAGTCACCGGATGTTTCTGCAAAAACGCTAAAGCGTTGGCTTTGTTTTCATCGAGGTTGATTGCCAAAACCGTAAAGCCTTGGTTGCCATATTTTTGCTGTAGAGCTTCTAACTTTGGGAACGAAGCGATACATGGTTTACACCAACTTGCCCAAAAATCGAGGTATACCACTTGGCCTTTATAGTCAGACAAAGAAATCGCTGCGCCTTCAAAATTAAGCAACGTAAAATCTTCTGCAACTTTAGTGTTAGCCCAAATATTGGTACAAAACAGCCCGCATAAAATGGCAATTACAAACGACTTCATTACAACACCCACATAGTTTTAAGATATCTAACCGGTATTGACCGGGCGACGTGATTTTATCTTCTGTTCATTCGTGTAAAATGGCAACCGATTTAAAAATAATAAAGACAAAACCTTATGAAGAACATAATGATACCTGCATTGGCAGTCGCTATGTTGTCTGCTTGCTCACAACAAGCAACTCAAACAGCTGACACGACGGCCATCGACGTAGAAAAAGATCGAATTAAAGCACACTTAGAGTTTCTAGCAGATGATTTGCTCGAAGGCCGTGATACCGGCTCTCGAGGATACGAAATCGCCGCCAAATATGTTGCGACCGAATTCAAAAAGATGGGCCTACAACCTGCCGGTGACGACGGTTACATGCAACGCGTACCGTTCCGTAAAGCCTTTCTAAACCAAAACAGTCCAGTTGGAAAAATTCACATTAACGGTGAAACCATTGATCTAAACTACCCAACCGATTTTATGACTGGCGCTAGCATGAACGCGACTGAGCGCAGCGTTAACGCGGAAGTTGTGTTTGTCGGTTACGGTTTAGTTGCAGACACTTTTGATCACAACGACTACGAAGGCTTAGATGTTGAAGGCAAAATTGTTGTCGCATTAACAGGCCGCCCAGAAGCTTGGCCATCGGAAGAAGGTGCCCACTTAGCATCGGGTCGTGAAAAAGCTAAATACGCAGCTGAGCGCGGCGCGATTGGTTATGTCACCATCCACACACCAAAACGTGAAAAAGTCCGCTCATACACAACATCACTTAACTACCTAAACGTCCCTTCTATGCGTTGGTTAGACAAAAACGGTGAAGTTTATGGCGTGCAAAAGCAGTTTAAAGGCGGCGCTTACTTAAACATTGACGCCGCGAAGAAATTGTTCGCTAACGCACCAGTATCACTTGACGACATCTATCAACTCGATACCGACAACAAAGCAATCAAAGGCTTTGAACTTAACGCGTCACTTGAGTTGGCTTCTAAATCTCGTCATGAAGAAGTAAGTTCACCGAATATTATTGCGGTACTGCCTGGTTCAGATCCGAAACTAAGTGACGAATACGTTGTCTTTACTGCACACTTAGATCACATTGGTTTCGCTCAAGATGTGACGAAAAAAGACCGTATTAACAATGGCGCAATGGACAATGCCTCTGGCGTTTCAGTTTTACTTGAAACGGCTCGTATCCTTAAGCAGCAGAATCCACGTCGTTCAATCTTGTTTACGGTAGTAACTGGCGAAGAGAAAGGCCTATTGGGCGCGAACTACTTCACTAACAACCCAACTGTGCCTCTGAACAAAATGGTTGCTAACATCAACCTAGACATGCCGGTATTGTTGTATGACTTTGCCGATGTAATCGCCTTTGGTGCAAATCACAGCTCAATGGGTGAAATCGTTGAAAAAGCCGCTGGCCAATTAGGTATCGGACTTAGCCCAGATCCAATGCCAGAACAAGCAATCTTTACTCGTTCTGATCACTACAACTTTGTAAAGAAAGGCGTCCCTTCGGTATTTATTATGACGGGTTTCACATCAAAGACAGAAGGTGAAGACGGCGGCAAAGTATGGGGTAACTTCTTCGCGAATCATTACCACCAACCAAGTGATTCACTTGACCTGCCAATTAACTACGACTCAGCAAAGATGTTTGCTGACGTAAATATTCGTATCGGTTTAACGGTTGCGAATCAGGATGAAAGACCCTATTGGAAAGAAGACAGTTTCTTTGGTCAAACCTTTGCTGCTGGCAAATAGGTTCAGATAGATAGTAAAAAAGCTCCCATTTGGGAGCTTTTTTTGTGGCTGCGCATAATTATTTGCTGCCAACGTGAACGTTACCGTTGCGTGTAGAGGCGATATCGCGAATCTGAACATACTTGCTACGATAAGTCTCTAACTTCTCTGCTACATGGATGTTGCCCGCTTGGCGAGCGAAGTCCGCAACATTTTGGCCGTTACAATAAAGCTCGTTAGCGATAAGGCGATAGTTCTTCGCTGTCATAGTGTTCGAAGTGAACCCTGCCACCTCACGATGCATTTGCATTTTTGATGCAGTTGCGGCGGTAGCACATAGTTTGCTCGCTGCCGAGTCATCCGCTGCTGTATAAGTTGTTGCTTGCGCCATTGATGCAAAACCGAATGTTAATGCAGTTGCTAATAATGCTTTTTTTACGTTATTCATGATCTAGTCCTCAAAAATTATTTGGTGTTTTTAACAGGTCGCATTTCTATAGTGGCGCATCCTGAGAAAAAGGTTGTAAAGGCTGAGTAACTGGATGTAACTAGGTGTTTCAATCGTTACATATGAAAAATGAGCTAACGTCTCAAATAGATTGGGCTTGTTTAAAAATCAAGCAAAATAAGGCTTTTTTTATTTTTACATTTGGACAAAAGATGACATTAAAAAAGGCCATTTTTTCGAATTATTCATCATGGGTGAATAAAAATTCACAACAAGACAATAAAAAACGCGGCACATGGCCGCGTTTTTTTTGATTTTGCTAACGATTAAGCTGATTTTAAAATTGGCTCTTCCGTTTCTAAGCCTGTTAACAATTCCATGTCGAATGTGTATTCGTCAACGGCAATTGCCAATTTACGCTTTTCATTGTAGTCAAGTAACGCGTCACGCTCGTCACTGTTTACTACGTAAGCTTCTGCTGCCACATCAACCAACTCACCAAACGTAAGCTGTTTCGCAATCTTACCTTGACGCATTGCTTGCTTAAGCTTGTCTAACAGCGGTAATACATCTAGCTTAGCCTTGTAAGCTTCTGACAGAACCGTAAAGCCATCGCGACCTTTCATGCTGACTAAGTGCGTCAATTCAGCTTTCGCACCGTCGTTACGCAATGTCGCTTCCGCTAGGTCAGTGATCATCTTGTCACTCACCTTAGTTTTGCTCATAAACGGCAAACCAAGTTTTGCGCTTAAGAAGCCAGCCACGATGCGATTAGGGAAGTTATCAACATACGCAGTCATAGCTTCTTCTGCTTGCTGTAGCGCCCAAGTTGTACCGTATTCAAAGTAAGGTTTTAAATCTTTGCGATTTTCGCTTTGAACATAAAACTTGATGTTACCCATCGCCATGAACAAGTAGCTCAATACATCACCCAAACGCGCAGATAACATTTCTTTACGCTTAAGGTCACCACCAAGCACTAATAGAGCAAAGTCAGATTGTACCGCTAGGATGCTCGATAGACGCTTAATACGTTTTTCAAACTTATTCACTAGTTTGTCTGGGTTCTTACCGCCACCAAAACCTGGTACGTAAGCACTTGCCACACCGCGGAAGAAATTCTTCACGCTGTAACCAATTGTCTGACGCATCAACTTATTGAATTGCTTGTCAGCGTCTGCATCATCAGAGTGAATTGCAGTGATTAGATCCTGTACGTGTGGGTGACAGCGAGTTGCACCTTGACCAAAGATCATTAGGTTACGAGTCAAAATGTTTGCGCCTTCAACCGTAATACCGATTGGTGTCGCAAAGTAAGCCGTTGCCAATACATTGTTTGGCCCCATTTGAATAGCTTTACCCGCTTGTGTATCCATCGCCGCTTGCAAACACACACGACCCATTTCCGTCATGTGGTACTTCGCCATAGCGGTGATAACCGACGGTTTGAAGCCAAGGTCAAGAGAATTCAGTACTAAGTGGCGCATCGCTTCTAGGTTGTAAGTCAAACCACCAATTAACGCTAATTGCTCTTGGATACCTTCAAACTTACCGATAGGCATGCCAAATTGCTCACGAATCGCCGCGTATTCAGACGTCGATTTCAAGGTTGCGTGACCTGTTGCACAGCCGTTTGCTGGTAAAGAAACACCACGACCTGCGCCTAAACATGACACTAACATCTGCCAGCCTTTACCGACATTTTTCTGACCACCGATAACAAAATCCATTGGCACGAATACGTCGTTGCCACGAGTTGTACCGTTATAGAAGTTTACGCCTAATGGCTTGTGGCGGTTACCGATCTGTACGCCTTCATAGTCTGCTGGCAATAACACACAAGTAATACCGAGATCTTCTTCGCCACCTAATAGACCGTCTGGATCAAATACTTTTACTGCAAGACCAAGTACCGTCGCAATTGGAGCCAGCGTGATGTAACGTTTGTCCCATGTACAGCTAAGACCGATAACTTCTTCACCGTCTACGACTTTCTTCGTCACGATCGCACGGTCTGGAATACCACCTGCGTCAGAGCCTGCTTCCGGACTAGTCAGTGCAAAACATGGGATGTCGCGACCATCAACCAAGCGAGGTAAATAATGGTCTTTTTGTTCTTGCGTACCATAATGCGCTAACAACTCACCTGGGCCTAGAGAGTTAGGGACCATAACCGTTGTTGCAATGGGGTTACTCTTAGTAGAAATAGACGCAACGATGGTCGAAGATGCATACGAGCTAAACTCTAAACCACCGAACTCTTTCGGGATGATGAAAGAGAAAAATTTGTTGTCTTTTAAGAACTGTAATACGTGCTCTGGAATGTGCTTAGCGTTGTGTACTTCAACGTCATCCAACATCTCCAGTAACTCAGCCAAAGGGCCGTCAATAAACGCTTGCTCGCGTTCTGTTAGCTTGGACGGGGCCGTCTGTAACAAAGTATCAAAATCTGGTGTACCTTGGTAAATTGACGCTTCAATCCATGTATCACCTGCATCCAACGCTTCTTGCTCTGTACGAGAAATCTCAGGAAGAATTTTTTTAAACTTCTGTCTTAGGCTCATGATTCGCCCCTCATGTTCTATCTATTTGCCGAATTATGCCGGCTGCTAAACAAAGTTAAGCTGCCTTTTAAGTATAGTTGATTGACAGCTCAACTGGTACGATGTCTTACCAGTGTATAAAATTTTTCGATGATTGCAACGCTTTATTCAGAAATTAATCAAATTTTAACCTCAAGTAAGTTTTAAAGGTTACGTTAGGCGACTGATTTGGTTCATTTTTTACTTGGAGCATTAACCAAACCCCTAAATTTAGATTATTTTTTATACAGTGGAACTTATATCCAATTCACCAGTCTCTAGTTGCAAATATAAACGGCTCTAAGCCAGTTTGGACTGGGCTTAGAGAGTACTTCATACGTCAGAATCAGTTAATAGGGAGTTTTACGTTGTGATTCGATTAGGCACTCTTGTCATTTTGGTTTTAGTATCTCAAAGCGTTTCAGCGCAACAACTAAAGTGGTCATCAAGTAAAAAAACAAAACCGGGCATTACTGAGTTTGGCATTGGTACCGAATACGGTGGTATCGGCATTCAGTACTTATTGCCCTCGACCAATAAGTCAAACGCTCAAGTGTATGTCTCCGCCGGCCTTTTAACATTGATTGACGCAGACGAAACTGACAATAACTTCTATCTCAGTGGAGGCGGAATCAAGTTTACAATCGATCGCAATTCTCAGTGGGGCGTATACGGCGGAGCAATGGGTAAGAAAAACAATCGCGAGAGTCAGCGTGACGAATTGCTGTATGGCTTGTCGGTCAATTACAAAGTGAATTTGTTTCGCTCAGATGTCTACCTCGGCATTAGTTACAACGCACATAAAGAAGAGCATTTTCCAATGCTGAGCTTATCGTACCGTTACTAAATAGAGCGCGGGATCCGAAGGATTGGCTCTTTCGCGACAGTTTTATGGTGGTTTTGTGGGCGACTACATTCGAGATCTCGACCTGAGTCGGGGCCAGTTTTAACCTTTCAACGTCCAGTTTCTGCCTTTTGAGCTCGATCGATTGCACAAAATCGTTCTACTTTTAGGTGGTCGACTAATTCACAAGGAAGAGAATGTCATTCGCCATTGTTAATTCAAGAGCTAGGATTGGTGTTGCCTCCCCCGAGGTCATTATTGAAGTGCACATTTCAAACGGTTTGCCTGCGTTTCAAATCGTCGGCCTTCCAGAAACCAGTGTCAGAGAAGCGCGGGATCGGGTTCGAAGTGCCATCATCAATAGTCAGTTTCAATTTCCTCAGACGCGCATCACCGTTAATCTTGCGCCAGCGGATTTACCGAAAGAGGGCGGTCGATTCGATTTGCCAATTGCTATAGGTATATTGGCAGCTTCTAAACAATTGCCAGCAGAACGCATCAAAAATTATGAATTTTATGGTGAACTGAGCTTAAACGGCGAACTTCGAAATATCCTCGGTGCCATCCCGTCCGTCATCGCTTGCAGAGATCTCAACCACAGTGCGGTTTTACCAAAACAAAACGCCCACTACGCTGCCTTTGTCGAAGGCGCCCAATGTTACGGCGCAGACTCCTTGTTGCAGGTATTTCATCACCTGAACGGTCAATACCAATTGCCGTTAGCAATCACGCCCGAGCTTCAAGCCGTTGAAAAACCCAACGCTGAAAGCGTACCGGATTTGTCCGACATCATCGGCCAACAGCAGGCCAAGCGCGCATTGGAAATTGCCGCTGCCGGAGGCCATAATCTGCTATTGCTTGGGCCACCAGGCACCGGTAAGTCAATGTTAGCAGAGCGCCTAATCACCCTTTTGCCGCCAATGGAGGAGCATGAAGCGATCGAAACCTTGGCTATTCGTTCAATAAATGAATCCAATTTTGACCCAAACAGTTGGCGGCAGCGGCCATTTCGTCATCCACATCACACGGCAAGCGGCGTTGCATTAGTTGGCGGCGGCAGTATTCCAAAACCCGGCGAAATCAGTCTCGCGCACAACGGCGTACTGTTCCTTGATGAACTTACCGAATTTGATCGTAAGGTAATCGACGTATTGCGAGAGCCAATGGAAACTGGCTATGTCAGTATTTCTAGAGCAGCACAACAGGCGGACTTCCCGGCCCGATTTCAACTTGTCGCTGCGTTTAACCCTAGTCCCACAGGCAGCATAGACGACGGCCGCACTAACCCCGAGCAGATCCAAAGGTACTTGAGCAAACTCTCAGGCCCCTTCTTAGATCGCATAGAAATGCAAGTCGATGTGCCTTTGTTGCCAAAAGGCAGCTTGACCAATATTCCACCCGATACCGAGTGCAGTTCGGTTGTTAAACAGCGGGTAATTCAGTCACAAAAAATCATGCGGCAAAGAGCTGGCAGACTGAACGCCCAGCTCAGTGGCAAAGAAATCACCCAAGTATGTGATTTGTCTCGCGCCGATAACCTATTTCTTGAGCAAGTACTTGAGAAACTAAGGTTGTCTATACGCAGTTACCACAAAATTCTCAAAGTGGCGCGAACGATAGCCGACTTAGCTCAAGCACCCCGAGTCGAGCGCCCGCATATCGCGGAAGCGCTGAGTTATAGAGCAATGGACAAGTTATTGGCGAATCTGAAACATTAAACCAACTGTTCCGATTTCAGCCATTTATAACTGTCCGTCAACATTTCATCAATGCTGACATTATCGTTATAGCCTAATTCGGAACTGGCTTTGGCGCTGCTCGCGATCACTCGTTTGGTGACCATCAGAGCCTTTTCAGGCGTCATATTGGGCTCTTTGTTCGATACCAAAGACAACCAATACGACAGTCTACCAAGTGCTTTCAATGCAAACGCAGGCACTGGCTTTGCTGGCACGGGTTTGTTCAAGAGCTTGCCGATTTTCGAAACCACATCGACAAACGAACAATCAACCCCAGCTAAAATATAGTTGTGCCCGCTTTGGCCTTTTTCGTACGCGGCGATATGCGCTGCGGCGACCTCCCGCACATGACAGTACGACCCCTCGCCCGGCGGAACACCCGGTAATTCATCTTGATTTACCATGATAAACAGCTGCGCCCAAGAAGTTCTATCAAACGGGCCAATAATAGCGCATGGGTTTAACACAACGGCATCTAGGTGTTTCTCCTCCACCGCTTTTTTTACCACTTGCTCACCCAAAAACTTGGTGCGTAAATAATTGACCTCACTTTGCAAAGCTCGGCTCGGTGTTTGTTCATCGACAACATCGTCATGAAAACCATAAGCGGCAATAGAACTGGTGTGTATAAAACGACCCACTTGTTTTTCAAGCGCGACGTCAACTAGGTTCTGAGTCGATTCAACATTCGTTTGAAACTGGCGGTCGTTGTTTTTGCGCCACATATTGGTATCGCCAGCAACGTGAAAAATGGCGTCAATGTTGTTTGGAATAACAGCTCTGAGGCTATCTTTGCTGGCCATATCTGCTTCAACACAATGGACATTAAATTTCGACAAATCCCTAAGGTTAGATCCCTTACGGTGCATGGCGATGACTTCCCAACCGCGCTCCAGTAACTGCGAAATTAGATTGATACCAAGAAACCCAGTACCACCGGTAACAAATGCTTTCATCTACTGCTCTTATGGTTATCGTTATATTGAGAGTACAAATAATCTTGCCAGTCCTTAGCAAACTTCGCCATGTTTTTGTGTTTTCGCGAATTCATATGTCCGTCCTTTTCTTGCTCGGTCGTAAACGGTCCGGCAAGGCACAGTTGGCAGTTGTCTCCTGTCAGCGGTTGAAACTGTTGCGTTTCAAATGGCAGTTGACCATCTGTACCAGCCCGCCGCCAAAAGTAGCTGAAGCTTTTCGTTTGTTTGACGTGTTTATCTCTATCGACGTTGCGAATGCGGTAACCTGGGAATGCGGATAATTCGAATGGATGTTTGCCAACATAATTCATCCCGGTGTGTACAGCGATGGCAGTCTCTAAGTTCCACTCAGTATAGGGTTTAACGTCCTTGGAACTAATACAAGCGATACCTTCACCGGTATCATCTAACAAAAACTTCTCACTGTGAGACAAAAACAGGTGCAGCAAGCGTCGGTTGCGCAGATTAATGCTCAGGCCTGACTCATAGTCTTGTTTTGAGCCGATAGCTGGAATAAGTGGAAACTGAAAGATAACCAAATCGAAAGACTTTTTGAGCCGATCACGCCAAGTGCGTGGATCAGTAATATCAGCGGAGAAAACCGGTTCAACATCCAAAGCGCGAAGTTCATCAATCGCATGATCCTGATATTTTTCGCGGATAACAGTCTCACTGTCCAATGTCGTTGCGGTTATGGACGCCACCTTGTGATGCTTGGCAAGAGCGGCTGAATAGCTCAGATCGCCATCTCCAACTGTCAAAATGCGCCAACTCGGTTCAAAATGCATTTCAGTTTAATGTCCGTAAGTTTATGATTTCTATAGTCTACACTTATTGAATTGGATTCGCTTTTGAGAGTCAAAGATGAACGAAACATTACGTAATGTATTTGCGCTGCTGGTCGGCATTGTTGCCGGTGGCCTAGTTAATATGGGCTTAGTCATGGTGGGGCCTCATGTTATTGCTCCGCCTGTGGGTGTGGATATGAGCAGTGTCGAATCTCTGCAACTGGCAAAAAACAGTTTAGAGCCGCAACACTTTATCTTCCCGTTTTTAGCTCATAGCATTGGCACATTTAGTGGCGCAATGATTGCGTATTTCTTGGCGTTTCAACACAATCATAAATTCGTTTGGACGGTTGGCGTGTTTTACTTAGTTGGTGGGATCAGCGCCGCGATAATGATCCCAGCCCCCACTTGGTTCATTGTCGTCGACTTAGTGTTTGCCTATCTGCCAGCCGCCTGGTTAGCAATAAAATTAGGAGATAAAATCCACAGTTTGGAGCCCCCAGAACACCTGAGACGGGATAACTCTTAGTTGTTTTGGTAGTAACTAAGAAACATATCCACAGTCTGCTCCGCAACGCCTTGTTTTTGTTCGACGCTCAGCGGCGACTCGGCATGTAACAATTGCGGCCAAAAAGCTTGGCCTTTAAGTAGACTCAAAATTTGCTCATTTGCCACCAATGGATCCGCCTGTTTCAAACGTCCATCAGCCATCGCTTTTTTCAACCAACGGATCATCGCTGTTTCTTGTTCGAAAAAGTCTGCTATTTCTTGCTGAAAGTTATCCGGATTATATAAACAATGGCCCATCGCAACGCGTGTCAGTTCGAGCATTTCCGGTTCACCCATCATTTTTAACTGATTGTTAACCAATTCCATCAACTGAGACTTCAAGTCAGAGGCAGGGTCGTAAGCGACCTCAAATCCGAGAATAGCTTGACCCCAAATTTCTTTAATGATGTGAGTCACCAAATTCTCTTTGCTCGGAAAATGGTTGTACACCGTACGTTTAGATACTTGCGCAGTTTCAGCAATTTTATCCATGCTAGTGTCACGCACGCCATACTGCTGAAAGGCAGCTTGTGCGCCTTTGAGAATTGCTTCTCGCTTCAATTCACTGCGTGTCTTTTTAACGTCTGTCATCTGCTTGTCTCAATGTGGGGTTAAAAATATTTTTACACTGATCAGTTTACTTTTCAATTTTTTTAAATAAACTACACCGTATAGTTTACTTTTGAGTGAGTAAAAATGATCAAACACGTTTTAATCGCAGGAGCAATCATCATGGCCAGTACCTTTCTTACATCATGTGCATCAAACGAAAAACAAACGTTTGAAAATACTCACATTCAGTATGAGTCTTCGTGGACTAATATTTGGGACATCATGAAAGCGTACAGGAATGACGATCGTAAACAGGCCACGCCGAAACAACAAGTTCCAGTACTGCCTTTATCAACTGATAACCTAGAAGCCGATCAAACCGATGCGGTATTCCGATTAGGCCACTCAACCATTTTGTTGCGTCTCGACGGCGATTTCATCTTGCTCGACCCAGTATTTTCTGAACGCGCGTTTCCGGTGCAATGGATGGGACCAAAACGATTCCACCAGACGCCACTGAGCATTTCTGAGTTACCAGCGATCAAAGCCGTTGTGATTAGCCACAACCATTATGATCACTTAGACAAAAACGCGATCAAAGAATTGGATGCCAAAGTGGGTACGTTTATCACCCCACTTAAAGTTGGCAAACACCTGAAAGATTGGGGTATCGCTGAGCAGAAAATCGTTGAATTAGATTGGTGGCAACACACTCAACTCGACCAAATCAAGATCACCGCAACCCCTTCCCAACATTTTTCTGGACGTGGCTTGTTTGATCGTGACGGAACACTTTGGGCCAGTTGGGTCATTCAAGGCTGGGACTCCAATATATTTTTCAGCGGTGACACTGGCTACTTCCCGGGTTTCAAAGAAATCGGCGAAAAGTTTGGTCCGTTTGACATCACATTGATGGAAGCAGGCGCCTATAACGAACTTTGGTCAGACATTCACATGATGCCAGAGCAGACAGTACAAGCGCACATCGACCTGAAAGGCAAAGTTATGGTGCCTATTCACAACGGTACATTCGATTTGGCTTTACACGAGTGGTTTGAACCACTGGAAACGATCCACCAATTGGCAGAAAAAAACGACATTACGGTGGCTACGCCCATTTTTGGTGAACAACTGAATGTAAAAGCCCCGCAAGTTACGAAGTTATGGTGGCACGAAGTCATGACAGAACACACCGAACTGAAAATTCAAACAGTGTCGCCTTAAAAAGCGACGCTTGTTCAATTCTCTTCTACCCTTATTTTAAACCGGAGTTATTGATGGACAGAACAATGAAAATCCGCAATTTGCTTGACACAAATGCGCTGAAATTTGCAACTTACGGCGCGATTGCCTTGGCGCTCTCGGCTTGTGGTCAAGCGCCCTCCGAAACCACCAACACAGAGACCATTCAAGCGGTCAAACTAGCGCAGGTCAGCGACAGCCCAGACTCAACACAACGTACTTTTCCAGCGGAAGTTTCTGCCGTTAAGACGGTTGATGTGAGCTTTGAGGTTTCCGGCCGAATGACTCAAGAAAACTTGCTTACCGGTACGCTGGTTAAAAAAGGCGATACATTGGCAAGTATTGACCCGACACCATTTCAACAGCGTCAACAAGAAGCAGAAGCGCGTTTAAAACAAGCCAACAGAGACTTAGCAAGAACGGAATCCACGTTTAAAAAAGGTTTGTCTTCTCAAGCCCAACTGGACAACGCTAGAACCACTCAAGAGCTGGCTGAGATTGCCCTAAACAAAGCCAATCAAGATTTAAGCTACACGCAGTTAAAAGCGCCATTTGATGCCCAGGTCTCGGAGCGACTGGTAGAGAACGACAGCTATGTCAAAGCTGGTGACATTATTGCTCGCTTACAAGATGTGTCGCGATTTTACTTCAATATCAATGTGCCCGAGCGCCTGTTAAGCCGCTACCAAGAAGGGGCTAGCGTTTCGGCAGAGGCCAGTATTATTTCTGCGCCGCACAAAAAGTATTCCCTCGAATATGTCGAACACGACACCCAACCGGATCCCATTACTCAAACCTATAAAGTGGTGTTTGCCGCCGAAGCAGACAATGGCAACTTAACACCCGGCGCACGCGCAGCAGTGGAAGTCACTTTAGGCTATCAATCCTATGGCGATGGTTTGTTACTGCCATTTTCGGCGATAGTGGGCAACGATTCTGCAGGTTTCCACGTCTGGAAATATCAGACCGCCAATTCTCAAGTCACTAAAACCGCCGTGAGCGTACTGCATATTGAAAACAACTATGCCTTGATAGCTGGCGACTTAAAGTTGGGCGATCTAGTAGTGGCCGCCGGCGCCGCAAAGATGCGTGAAGGGCTCGTTGTAAAGCCGTATCAGCCGGAGCGTTAAAATGGATATCGCACGTTATTCAATAAAGAATCCGGTTAACGTCTGGCTGTTAGTTTTGGTTTTCCTTATCGGCGGCGCCGTTGCTCTGAACAACATCGGCCGCTTGGAAGATCCAGCATTTACCATCAAACAAGTTCAAGTGGTAACCCAATTTCCAGGTGCAAGCGCACAAAAAGTGGAACGAGAAATCACCGAGCCGCTAGAAATAGCGATTCAGCAGATGTCGCAATTGCATAGGCTTGAGTCAATTTCCAAACCAGGAGTTTCTGAAATAACCGTCGAGGTAAAGTCACACTATGATTCTGATGTACTTCCGCAGATTTGGGATGAACTAAGAAAGCGTTTGCGCGATGCTGGCAAGAATCTGCCCGTGGGAGCCCAACAACCCGTTGTATATGATGACTTTGGTGACGTGTTTGGCATGTACTATGCGCTGAGTGCACCAGAGTTTTCGCCTAATGAACTGCGCGAATTTGCTCGAATCATTCGCCGCGAACTGTTGGTTACCGAAGGCGTTGCCAAGGTGCAAGTCAGCGGAGTGCAACAAGAGCAGTTAGTGGCTTACATTAACCCATTTCAAATTGCCGGTTTAGGCATCTCCTTTCCCGATCTGACCAACCTGCTATCAGAGAACCTGAAGCCCTTCAACGGTGGCCGTATTCAAGTTGACGGCCGCAAAGTCAGATTGTTGGTCGAAAACCCAATTGACCGAATTGAAGAAATATACAACTTAACTTTGGTGGTACCAGGTACAACTCGCTCAATCAAAATCCGAGATGTTGCGGAGCTGAAATTCGAACCCGTAGACATACAGCCAGTCCTTATCCGCTATCAAGGTCAGGACGCAATTACTCTGGCGGTGTCGGCGTTGAATGACGTCAACATCGTGGAAGTAGGCAAGCGAGTCAACGCCAAAGTAAATCAATTACTGACAGAGCTTCCTGCTGGCATCACATTAACTCCGATTTACGACCAAGCAGCGTTGGTTGACGAATCCGTCAAGGGTTTCATTAACAATCTGATCATGTCTGTGGCGGTTGTCACACTCACTTTGATGGCGTTTATGGGTTGGCGCAGCGGCCTTGTGGTTGGCTCCGTATTATTGGTCACGGTCATGGGTACAGTGTTGATCATGTGGCTTATGGGACTGCAATTGCAACGTATCTCTTTAGGCGCCATGGTCATTGCAATGGGGATGTTAGTCGACAACGCCATTGTTGTTGCCGAAGGTATGATGTTAAGGATGCGTCAGGGCAAGTCAGCAATTGAAGCCGCGAGCTTTATCGTCAAACGTACACAGTGGCCACTTCTGGGTGCAACGGTTATTGGTATAGCAGCATTCTCAGGCATTGGTTTGTCTGATGACGCCACCGGTGAGTTTTTGTATTCGCTGTTCGCAGTCGTCATGGTGTCTTTGTTACTAAGTTGGGTGTTGGCCACAACCGTTGTGCCACTGTTTGGTAAATACTTTTATCAGGTGGGAGACGACAAAGAAGAAGCTGCCAACAGTGGTTTTGTCTACCGCGGTTACCTCAATGTTTTGCATAGCGCTTTGAAATTCCGCTGGTTGACCGTTGCTGGATTACTGGTTATCACCGTCGTAGCATACGGTGGGTTTGGCATGGTTAAACAAGGGTTTTTCCCTGCTTCAAATGCGCCGCTGTTTTTTGTTCATTATTGGGGACCACAGTCGCAAGATGTTCGTGCAACGACATTAAAGGTCGCCGAAGCCGAACAAACATTATTGCAACATGACGAAGTGGTTTCCATTACAAGCTTTATCGGCCGAGGCGCGGATCGATTTACCTTAACCTATGCACCGCAGCAACCAAACGAAAGTTATGGATTCTTTTTGGTACGAGTGGAAGATCGCAGTCAAATCGATGGACTGATTGAAAAGCTGACATCGCAATTACCTAACGTTGATCTGAATGCGCGTTTTTATACCGAGCGCATGCAATTTGGGCCCGGCGGTGGTACTAAGTTAGCCGCTCGATTCTCTGGGCCAAATACAGAAGTATTGCGAAATTTAGCTAAACAAGCTGAAGACATCATGTTAGCCGACGGTCAGATTCGCGATATTCGTCATAATTGGCGAGAAAAAGGCTTAGCCCTTAACAGTCATTATGACTCGTTTAACGCGGGTATCGCAGGCGTCTCTCGCACGGACTTTACCCAGTCGATTCAATACGCATCAACGGGTCTAGAACTTGGCCGTTTGCAAGATGGCGATTACAGCTATTCAATAAAAGCGAAAATGGCCGGCGCCAGCGACTCCGAGGTTGAAGCGATTGAAAATGGTCAGGTTTGGAGTTCTGCGCAGCGCACATATATACCGTTTCATCAGGTATCTAAAGGCGTTGAATTGGTCAACGAGGAGACTCAAATCCATCGTCGTAACCGTTTGAGAACCATTACCGTCCACGCAGAGCCTGGCTTTGCAGAAACCGCGGGTAAGGCCTTTGCGCGTATCCAACCGCAAATTGAAGCCATTGCGTTGCCAGATGGCTACAAATTGGAATGGGGTGGCGAGTACGAATCTTCAAGAGACGCTCAGCAAGCCCTCGGAACTGGCTTGCCGGCAGGTTTTTTGGTGATGTTTTTGATTTCTGTTGTGCTGTTTGGACGAGTGCGTCAACCACTGATCATTTGGTTGATTGTACCTATGGCTGCGGTGGGTGTGGTGTCAGGCCTGCTCGCGACCGATATGCCATTTGGTTTTATGTCGCTGCTCGGTTTCCTCAGCTTATTCGGCATGTTAATCAAAAATGCCATCGTCCTACTGGAAGAAATTGATTTACAAATTGCCGAAGGTAAAGCGCCAAACGTGGCCATTGTGACGGCAAGTGCATCGCGTTTGCGACCTGTCGCACTGGCAGCTATCACCACCATTTTAGGTATGGCGCCGCTGCTCACAGACGCCTTCTTTGCCGACATGTCGGTGACAATTATGGGCGGTTTAGCCTTCGCAACCGTATTGACGCTGATTGCAGTACCGGTGTTCTACAGCATCTTTTATCGAATCAGCTATCGCAATCCAAGAGCGTAAACTGAATAACAAAAAAGCCGCTAAGCGGCCTTTTTTATTCTTCAAAATCGCTGCTTATTTTTTCCAATGGCACTTTAATTTCAAAGCGAACTCCAGAGTTTACCGGCGATTTTTTCAGAAGGATTTGTCCCTTTAATGACTGCCGCACAATGTTATTAATTATGTTAAGTCCTAGCCCAACCGAATTGGCATTGCGGTTCTCAACGAAAAATGGCTCAAACACCTTTTTATTGTTTTCTTCATTAATACCAACGCCGTCATCGGCGTAATTAATAATGAGTTCTGAGCCGTTCACCGACGCAGTAATATTGATCATGCCTTGTGGTTTGTTTACAAAACCGTGAACGATGGAATTATCGATTAAATGCAGAAAGATCTGAGTCAAACCTTCCGTCGACAAACACACTTCAATGTCTTGAATATCAAGCTCCAGCTTGTGTTCACCTAAAATCGCTTCAATCATGGTACGGAAATGATGAAAGTATCCCATCAGGTTGATGTTTTGCGCCTTCCAATCCGTAGCAGTTGCATCCACCTTTTTGAATTGGTCAAGCAAATGTGCCACCCGATGAAGACCAGACTGCGTCATATTGACGGCACTTTTGATTGAATTGAGATTTGAAATTAACTCCGATTTGCTGAACCTTTGGTTGGTATTCACCATTTGCAACAAATCGTGAATGCCGGATTCGGCTGAATCGCTGGCCATGATCGAATTGCCTACCGGCGTACTGATTTCATGGGCAACCCCAACCACCAGACTTTTTGTCGTTTGCATTTTTTCAACAGACACATTGCTGACGAATTTGGTCTTTTGACTTTCAATCGATGCTTGTAGCTCGGAATTGGCAAGTTGCAGTTCCTTGGTACGCTCGTCGAGTGACTGCTGCAATTGCTCATTAGCTTTGGTCAACTGAGCCTTGTATTCGAAGTTTTCAAATACTAACGCCGCCAAGTTGGCGCTGACTTCAATGAAGTGCAGATCTTCTTCGCTCGGCGCGATTGGTTGATGATAGTACATGGCAAAGGTGCCGTAGATTCGGTCATCTGCGCCTCGAATCGGTTCCGACCAACAGGCCATTAAGCCTGCTGACATGGCTAAATCTTTGTACTGTGTCCAGTATGGGTGAGTACTAATGTCTTCAACAATAACGCGTTCTTTGGTAAACGCAGCGGTCCCACAAGAGCCCACACCTAACCCTATTTGCACGCCCTCCAAAGCCTGTGAGTAAAATTCGGGAATGCCATAGGCTGCAATTGGGTGCAAGGTGTCTTGTTCACTGTCCAATCGCAGCACCGAACAAAGCATGTCTGGGTTGTAGATCAACGCCTTTTCACATAAGGCGGATAGAGTTTTATCGAGAGGTTCGCCCCTGGCAGCCATGCGCAATACTTCGTTTCGTCCGACTTCCAACACGCTGGCTCGTTGCCAATATTCTGCTTCTTGTTTGAGTTCTTGTTTATTTACCATAATTTTATAACGCTATTCCTCCACCTCTGAGTATAGAAAGGACTTCAACACATACAACGTCCTACCAGTTACTCTTGTGTCATTGCGACTAGTGCTGCCATCGCCCTATCAGCGTCCGCTTTAGGTACGAAGATATGATCGTGATAAAACCCGGCAATCACATTGGCGCTGATACCTTGCTGCGCTAACGCGCGAGCAAACGCGGCGGTCAAACCTGCGGCCTCCAAACTAGAATGCACACTTAAGGTTATACACTTAAACAGACCAGAACAGGTCAAATTTTCGACATCAGAATAACTCGACTCTAACACCAAGGTTAAACCTTCATCCTCCTGAAACGTCGCAAGCGGTGACATCTCCGCGGCTTGCGCCAAAGACATCTCGGTAGTGCAAAACACGTATTCTTGTTCGAGTAATTTCGGTGTCATCGAATGTATTAAAATAGTTAAATCGGTTTCTCCGCTCACGCTACCTCCTAACGTTTATGCAAGTGCTTTCTTACCGGTACGAGCCACTCTTTAATGGGTCGGTAGAAAGCGCCATGTTCAAGGCCTGTGTTTATCATCAATTCGCGAAAGTACGAAACTTCACCGCCACGATTCAAAAGAAAGCCGCAAGAGCCCACTTTGTCCGTCTTCTCACGAATAGAGAATACCTTGCCATACAATTTGGCTTGTTCCTGACTTTTAATCAAACCCGAGCAACCGGCTAAAATAACGTAATTAACCTCTGGATTAGCCAGTTCATTTGACACCAACGCAGTAATGCCGCCGCCCCGAGAGAATCCGACAAAATAGATGTCGCTTGGTTTAACACCTTTTGTCAACAGCGTTTTTGCATGAGCAGTCAGCATCTTAACGTGGGCAAATGGGTCACTGTTTTTTTCTCGATGGTAGGCAATCAAATGATACGCATCACTGGCAAGGGCTTGAGTTACCGCTGGAAAATCATAAACACCCCATCGAGGGTGCATTGGTTTAGGATCTTCGCCTTCAACAATGAAACCGTGGGAGTAAAACACGTAGGGTTTAGTGGTATTAATTGGTGGAGAAAAGTCAGGGGATACCTGACCGGCAACACTGTGAAAACTACTCCACAAGAGGCCGATAAAAAACAAACAGCGAATGCTCAATTTCATTCCAATAAGTACGAGATATATGCCAATAAAAGTAACGCTAATCTATATCTAAAACAACAATTTAGTCGAAGCTTAAGGTTAAGTTATTGGGTTCAATTGCGCCATATCAAAGCGGATTCCTTTCCGAACATGGCTCCAGCAATTTTTTCACTGCTTTAAAAACAAAAAAACCGCCTTGCGGCGGTTTTCTATTCCAATTAATCAAACAACTAACTGTTGGCCGCTAACTGCTCAGCATTTTTCTTTTCACGCTCAACAAATTTCAACCATTGTGTTGCCATTCTCTTTGAGCTTTTGATTTCAGTCGCTTTGTTAAACGCCGCCATCGCTTGGTCGAATTGCTTTAAGTTAAAACTCGCCATTCCGAGGGCCAGATACAAGTTACCCGGATTTTCCAAATTGCCTTTTTCCGCGGCTTTTTTAGCGGCAGAGACGGTTTCTTTGAATTTTCCTTGTTGCAGTCTAAGTTCTGCGATTTGTTGATCGGCCTGCCCGTCTTGAGTGATGTTCGATAACGCGCGATAGGTTTCTATCGCTTTTTCGTATTCTTTTGCACCTACAAAAGATTGAGCCAAAAATTTAAGATTCTTTTCATTTTTTTCTAGTACGTTTGTTGCAAACCCTTTTTCCATCACAACCGCAGACTTATACGGCAAACCGTGTAAGTAATAGATTTGTGATAAGTTTCTTAGGTCGGATTTTTTGGTGATAAAACCTTGTTGGAATGCCGCTTCCATTACCGCAAGTTGCTTCTTTTCTTCGCCGATTTCACCGTACATGCCGCCCAACTGAACCCAATACTCAGGTTTGTTGAACTTGCGCACCATGACCTCGAGCACCTCAGTCACTTTTTTCGGTTGCTTCATTTCGAAGTAAATCGCTCTTTGCAATACATACCAGTTCTCCGCTGGTGCAAAACCTTCAGCGATTTGCTGCTCAATTGCCGAACTGATGTACTTAGACGCCGCTTCGTAATCTTTCATCTGATACGTTGCTTGTGCCTTTAGAACATTGTTCTTAACCGGAACATTACCGCCATCGACCGCTTCCCAGCGCTCTAGGTACTGTAAGGTTTTTTCAAACTTGCCGCTGGCCATAGCCAACTGCGACAGAGAAAACAAAGTGCTCTTTTCCAACGACTCAGGAATTGGCGATTGCTCAACGACTTGCTCAAAAGACGCAAGTGCCTCATCGACACGCTCAGCGTTGTAGTAAATAAAACCATAGAAGTTATACATCATGGCTTTTTCATAGCTGTTTAAGCTTTTCGACTTCGCTTTCACGTCATCCAACACTTCCAAGCCTTCCGCGACTTGTCCGCCATCGGCAAGCTGTTGAGCTCGCGCTAACTGACTATAGACTCGAGAGTTCATCGCCGGTGTGCGTCGGCGTTTTTTCTCAGCTTTTTTCTCTTCAGCTTGAACCGAAGCTACATCAACAAATGGTAAAACATCGGCCACGCCACTCGCTAATAGCAAGCTTGAGGCAATCAAGGTGTAAGATAATGCTTTCATTTTCACTGTCTCCCACTAACCATTCATTTCAAATACAATGCGGTTTTGCACGCCTGACACTTCAGATGCAACGCCATTCACTACTCGTGGCTTGTATTTGAATTTCAGTGCCGCATCCACCGCTGCGCGGTCAAACAGACCTTGCGGCTCCGCCTCAATGACCACCGGGTTTTTAACCGCACCAGTTTTGTCCACTGTGAACTCAACCAACACCCAACCTTCAATACCACGTTGTAACGCACGACGAGGGTAAACAGGCGAAACCTTAACAATAGGTAAGTATTCACCGTCTCCTGACTCAAGGGCTAATCCGCCACCTAAATCGACATCCGCTGACACGTCCGCACTGAAATCAAAGCCCGCATCGCTTGCTTCAGCCGTGTCTGGTGACATTTGCGGCTGATCCATCGGCGGTGGTGGCTCTTCTGGCTTAGGTGGCTTCTTCGGTTTACGTTCTTTTTTCTGTACCGTTTCTTCCTGCTTCAAGCGGATGAAATCCAGCACATTGCCTTGAACCGGCTCTGTCATTGCAGAGTCGCCTCGTTTAATAAGTGCCTGCATGCCGTACAGCAAGCCAACGGTAATGGCAGCTGCTATGGCTAGGGCAATAAGAACTCGTTGAAACATGATTAACTCGACTTAGCCGTCTTGGGCAGCAATTGATACGTCAAATGCACCAGCGGCACGAGACGCGTCCATAACCTTAATCAAAGTGTCCGTCGTTGCTTTTTTGTCCGCTTGAATGACAACAGAGCCTTGTGGGTTTTCTGCTTTCAAACGTTCAATGTTGGCTTGTACAGCTCGGATATCAACGCGACGTTTATTAATCCAAATTTCGCCCTTGTCAGAGATAGCAACAAGGATGTTTGCACGCTCTTTTTTAACGGCGGTTGCGGCTTCAGGGCGGTTAACATCGATACCTGCTTCTTTAACAAAGGAAGCGGTCACGATAAAGAAGATCAACATGATGAATACAACGTCCAACATTGGCGTTAAGTCGATGTTTTCGCTTTCTTCTTCTGCTAATAAGTTCGCTAATGGCGCTCTCATAATCTTTCCTCAAATGCAAATTAGTGTTGGATATCCAGCTCTAATTTGTCTTGTAATAATTCAATTTCACGTTTTGCGTTGCGTTGTAACCAAGTGTTGGCAAATACACCTGACAGTGCGCCTACCATTCCGGCCATTGTCGGAATCGTTGCTTGGGTTACACCACTTGCCATCGAACGAACATTGCCGCCACCGCTAACCGCCATAACATCAAAAACAGAAATCATGCCGGTGACCGTACCGAGTAATCCCATCAAGGGACACAAGGCAACAAAGGTGGTGATCAGAGGTAAATTCTGATCCAGCTTTAACTTAACTCTCGCCACATGTGCTTGACGAATTTGCTCCGCGTTCCAGGAAGAACGCTCATTGCGTCCTTCCCAACTTGCGATGATTGATTTTTTGAACTGCTTATGACCGCTTAGGGTGTAAATAATGCGTTCAATGATCATTAACCACATCAACAAAATCATCACAGCAATGGCGCTCAGGATGATGCCGCCAGAGTCGAGAAACTCTCTGATTGCTTCCTGGCCTTCTGTGAAAAATAACACTGCCGTCCCCTTACGCTACGTTGGCAGAATTAGCGGCTTTGATTTCTTGGCGACGACCAAGCTGCTCTTCCGCGCGCTCAGCAATGATGCCAGCAGACTGCTCTTGAATAATGAACAACAAGTTCTTACTGCGAGTATTCAGCATGCTTGAAAGCACAACCGTTGGAATAGCGACAACAAGACCAAGTACGGTGGTCATAAGTGCTGTGGAAATACCACCAGCCATTAATTTAGGGTCACCTGCACCGAACAAGGTAATTGCTTGGAAGGTTACAATCATACCGGTTACGGTACCCAGTAGACCTAGCAAAGGTGCGACAACAGAAACAATCTTGATAAGGGTTAAGTTCTTAGTGATCTTAGGCATTTCACGAAGGATGGCCTCAGACAATTTAAGCTCTAGAGTTTCGTACGCAACATTAGGGAACTGCTGGTTAACTTTAAGAACGCGACCCAGTGGGTTGTCTTCTTTTGGTTCTTTTTGCTTAAGCTGACGTTTAACTTTCGCGCCCATAATGGTCAGTGCGACAAAACGTTCAAATGCAATCAAGAATGCGATAATACCGACAGCGATTATCACGTAACCTACTTCACCGCCTTGCTCAATTCGCTCTTGAGGCGTTGGTGCTTGAACCAATAAACCAAGGATTGAGCCACCAGTCGGATCAAGTGCAAACGGCACTACTGCGTTGTTAGACGCTTGCAGTTCTTCAGCGCCCGATAAGAAACGAGAAGATGGCTGACGAACCAACTCGGCCAAAGTGCCTGTGGTTGGGTTTAAGTCTAGGTATTTACCATCTGCAACTAACGCAAACGAACCAACGCGAACAACGTCTTTGTTTACCTTGTCACCGTTGGCTTCAACCACGTCAGTAGTGAAAGTTGCAACTTTGCCTTGTTCGGTCATTTCGCGTTGCAATTCGTACCAAACTTTCTCGATTTCTTCGATAGACGCTAGGTTTGAGCTGCCGCCCATGCTTTGCGCCAATTCTTCAAAGAAGATGTCGCGGCCTGGGAATTGCGCTGATACGTTTGACGATTTGAATTTACCCACAGTGTCACCAGACACTTGCTGCAACACACCAAACAATTCTTTTAATGAGCCCATGCGCTTGTTTAGCGCTTCAGATAAGTCCGCCAATTTAAACTCGTTTTCTTCAAACTGCGTTTCTAGACGTTCTGATAAGTTAATTGCGTTATTGCGACGAGTTGTCGCTTCGTTTAATAAACGATCTTGCTCAGCACGTTGCGCTAAGAACTGCTGTTCACGTGTTTTGTTTTCTTGAGACTGCGCTGTTTGACCAGCTTCTAACTGCTTTAGCAGCTCGTCCAAGTTCATCGCTTTCGGAGCGTCAGCTGCAACTGCGGAAAAAGCAAAGCTTGCAGAGAATAACGCCGCTAGGGCTGGTTTAAATAACTTCTTCATTTTCTATAACCTGTGTTAATCCGCTAATTTATGGTGCAGCTTTGATTGGCATGACCAACATGTCTGGTGCTAGCTGTTTCTTCGCCATACGCAAACCTTTGGTAATGTGCATGCGATATTCATCACCAAGGTTTTCCCAAGACTTGCTATCAGCGTCCCAGCGACCAGCAATAGAACCGTCACGCGTTTGATACATCAAAGCCACGCGACCGATGCGTAAGAAATCAACATCGCGCTCTTGACCGTTAATATCGATAATGCCGGCGTAAGCTTCGATTGAGCGGCCATAACCAACTTCAACTTGATATGCTTCTAATACACGGCGGAATTTCTCAGATACGGCAACATCGGCAGCGACCATCATGTCGCGAAGGCCAGTAATACGATTTGCACGCTCTTCAGGAAGGAATGGGACATCTAGCTCAACAAACTGAGCCAAACCGTCGATCATACGCATCATCAGAGGCGTAATTTGGCGTTCAATAACTGAAACTTGGTCGATGTCTAAGTTCAGTTGTTGCATCTCTGCTAACTGATTTTGAATCTGCTTATCAAGTTGCGAGTTATAAACATCTAAACCTTCAGTTTCTTTGATAACTGTTTGATACTGTTGAAACTTAGATTGTGTTTGTTCTGTTAACTTATCGATTTTTTGCTGTGAATTAGCAGCAGAATCAGTGATTTTTTCACTTTTCTTAATCACTGGCTCTAGCTCGCTTGCTTGAGCAACACCCGCTGTCATTGCGCTAGCAGCAATCATTGCAGCAACAACATTAGTAGAGAAATTTTTCATAAATACGACCCCATAGAAACATTGGGCGCCATTCTAGGGAGCGAATGTTAAATTTCTGCTACACAAATATTAAAGGTATGTGACAAAGTCATTTCATTATCATTTCAAGAAAACGATAACCCACTGAAATCATTAGCCTTTAGCGAATTCACCCATCAGTCACACTGAAAGACTCAACTGTCATTTGTTTAAATTAAGGGCGTATTTGGCGCCATTTTTCGGCGATTCTTTTACGATTTTGTGACCATTTGTCATTTTGCGGGACATTTTGCAAAACGCCTTGCAAATCACTAAGTTCAAGCGCACCAAAAGGGATAAGGTATTGATTTAATTAAAGTAAAACTTTGGCACAGAAGCTGAAAAATAGTTGTGACGGAGGAACATGTTATGATGTTCAGAAAAACACTCTATGCCATTGCGACCATTGCAATCATGCCCTTGGCCCAGTCACACGCCACCGAGTTTGAACAGTGTCCAACACAAGCGTTTTTAATTCAAAGTCCCAGTGGCAGTGCCATCATCTACGGTGTAGATCTAGCTTCTGGCGACTACGACACGTTAGAGCCTGGAATGTCAATCAGCAAGCTCAACGGCGTTGGTTTCAACTTCCACGACAACTATTTGTACGGCTGGGATTATGACGCTCAGACGCTGGCCAAGATTGGCAGTGATTATGTATCTCAGCCTCTCAATATCGTATCAGGGCTCATCGGCCAGCCGTTTTTTGTTGGTGACGTCGCACTAAATGAGAACGCTTGGTATGGCTATCGTCCGAGCGTTGGGCTATTTCGTGTCGACCTTACAGATCCCGCCGCACAACTCAGTATGACGCAAGTCGCAACTGCAAGCAGTATGGGTAACCCCAAACTCACCGACTTTGCGTTTCACCCTACCAACGGTTTGTTGTATGCCGTAGACAATGACGGTTTTCTAATGGAAATCGACGTCAACGATGGCGGCACCACAGTACTTGGGGAAGTGTTAAACGAAACAAATGCCGGTTTTAATTTCACCTTTGGCGCGCAGTATTTTGACGTTGATGAACATCTCTACGTCAGTAATAACAGCAATGGCTACTTATACAAGATCGACCTTAAATCACAAACCCCAACTGCAGAATTTTTTGCCTATGGGCCAAATTCACAGTCAAACGATGGCGCGCGCTGTGCACTTGCCCCGGTAGAAGTGACCGTCGGTATGGACTTCGGCGATGCCCCAGACTCCTACTCTACGTCATTTGCCACTTCAGGACCGCGCCATTTGGAATCGGCTTTATTCCTTGGTAGTCAAATAGATACGGAAGTCGATGCCAATCTGTATCCACTAAGCGATGATGCCGCTTCCAATATCGACGACGAGGACGGCGTCGAGTTTGTTACTAACATGGAAGTCGGTGAGGCCGCTTTAGTTCGAGTCACGGCATCGGAAGCCAATGGCGTTTTAAATGCCTGGATTGATTTTGACGGCAACGGTGCCTTTGACGAGGATGAACAAGTGTTCACTGACAAGGCGCTGAACAAAGGCACATCAACGCTCAGCTACACGGTTCCCAATTGGGCGGAAGCGGGCACAACATGGTCTCGTTTCCGAATCAGTAGCATAGAAGGGCTTGGTCCAACGGGAGGCGTCAGTGACGGCGAGGTAGAAGATTATCCCGTTGCAATTACCCAACAAAATGTATCGGTTACCTACTACCCAAGTGCAAACGACTACACCTCACTAGCTTACGAAGATTTATGGCCTGTAAAGGGTGATCTGGATATGAACGATTTATTGATGCATATGCGAATCACCGAATTTCGTAAAAACGACCAGATCATCAAACTCGAAGTAACAGGCAAAGTCGCAGCTGTTGGCGCGGGTTATCACAATGGCTTTGCATTGCAGCTACCGGACGTTGCTCCCACCACCGTTGATGAATCTCGGTTGCAAATTGAAATCAATCAACAAACGGCTAGCCATGCGGTGCTAGAGACCGACCAGACCAACGCAGTATTCATCGTCATGCCTGACGTTAAAGCCCATGTTGATATTAACCAAGGCTGTAAGTTTTTCAGAACTGAGGCTAATTGTGCCAACAGTCAATTGCCTACATGGAAACTAACCATTCCGTTTATTGACGGTGTTGCCCAGAACAGTTTTCCTGCTGCGCCGTACGATCCGTTCATATTTGCCACTGAAGGAATGCACCACGGCTCTCGAGTTGGCAATGTCACCGGTGGCGACCCAGGAAGACTTTGGGAAGTGCATCTGAAAAACCAAGCGCCGACCGACAGCTTACATAGCCGACTGCTAGGTCGTGATGATGACCGCTCAGATCCACTATTAGGTTTATTCTATCAAGACAACGAAGGATTGCCTTGGGCGCTAGAAATCCCTGCAACTTGGCAACACCCTTTAGAAAAAGTCGATATTCGACAGGCATACCCTATGTTCGCGGAGTTTGCGACATCTGAAGGTGCGGTCAATACGGATTGGTACCAACCAAACAACGCCAATGTTGAGCTGTTGTACAAAGAGGAGAATTAATCATGAACCGACTGCATATTTTACTCATTTTAACCGCCTTACTTTTGGTGGGTTGTGGCGACAGTGGTACCGACGAATCTGCTCCTGCCGTTGACAACAGCACAGCAACAACGAACAGCAACAATGACAGCACTAACGATTCAGAATCAGAATCAGATTCTGAGAGCGAAGCAGAAACATCGACTGAAGATAATGAAGCATCCGAAGACAACCAAGAAAGTGAGTCACCGCAAGCGAATTCGAACGAAGCGGATAGTAACGATGAAAATATCGATGCGGGCTTCAACTTCCGCAGTGTGGTCAATGTCGACCTTCACCTTGACGTCAGTGCAATCAGCGACACTAAGAGTTACGTATCTTTGTGTCACTACCAAGCAAACTCTAGTACAGACATTAACTACGAAGACTGTTTAGTGAGAGGTTCGACATCATACGGCGTCTTCGCCGCGACCTTTGACGCAGCTCCTCACTTTGAGCAGCTTGGGTTGGTTGTTTGGTTTATAGACACTTCCATTCAGCCTTTGCAATTTGAAGTATCCAGAATGGAAATGGATATGGGCGAGGTGCACATTGTAGCGGGCAACTAGCCCGCTTTTTTCCGATACAAACCGTCAAAAGCGGTTTGCCATTGACCTTTCACCGTCGCGCTTTGCCAGTGCTGTCGTACGGTTCCATCGGGATTTGGCGTCCAAGTAATTCGGTGATATACAGCTTTGCCATCCGGTGACTTACCACTGCCCTCGAGCACCATCTCACCATCAATGAGCTGACCTTCGAGCAGTAGTAACAAGCCGCCGTTATCCACCCAAGTTTGATGCCAAACATCACGGGTTCTATCGTAACTGTTTAAGCTCTCCCCACGATATCCATTCGGTGTTTGGTAGCGCTCATGTAAGACGCAGCCGCCATATTCCTTTGTTAGCGAATTGGTCCCGGCCAACTTGCCGTCTTTCGTGAATACGTTCCATTCCCCTTGCCAGAAATCAAACGCTTTGTGTTTGTCAGTATCACATGGACCGGCGTGCACGTTCGTGACAAACAACATCAAAACAAAGACAAAATACTTCATACGCTTTCCCTCACAGTTTCAATCCAAGTTAGGCGTTGATTTCTTTGCTGACCAGTTGATTGAGACGAAGCTCCGGTAATTTAGAATGTCATTCTATCAATGTACGTCTATTGCGGCTGAAAACGATAGTGCCCGGTGATCGGAAAATCAAACAGCCTGTCTTCCAACTTGGGCCCACGTCCTATGTTATGGACAATCAGACGTCGTTTGCCATCGGCACTTTTTTGATCAACCACGATACCTATGTGTGGCAGATTGCCGTTGACCATCCAAGTGACTAAGTCACCAGGTAGAAAATTGTCAGCAGATAACGTCGGGGTTAAGGATTCACCATGACGGGCAAAAAACGTTTGTAAGTTCGGCACTCGACGATGGTCAATGTTGCTATCGGGTCGCTTTTGGCCCCAAATTCGCTGGACGGGGTATTGCTCAAATGCGGCGGCAATATCTTCGTGCACCAAACGTTGTAAATCAATTCCCAAGGCGCGATAGCTGCGAATGACCACGTCGGTGCAAACCCCAATCGAAGCCGGCACATCGCCATTGGGATAATCAATAGCAACATAACGACCGTCGTAGGTCACTTTCGCTTCTGTGCGTTGATAAGCGGCACTCACCAATTGCTGAGCAAACGTATTTGCGAGCAACTGCGGGCAGAACAATAACAGAAAAAGGGAAATTCTTATCATTTAAGGGCGCTCCTTGTCATTGTATGTTATTGATAACAAAGAGCGCGATAGATGTCACTTAGTGAGCTGTGAATGTTGCGTTTATTTTGTTGGCTTGTTCAGTTACAGAGTTCTGGACTTGAACCACTTGTTCGCGAGCTGCGGATACCGTGGCATTAACTTCCGCCATAAGATCACCAAACTGCTTAAAGTCATGCTGCTGTTGCTGCGCGCAGGACAATGTCTGCTCGGCAACCTCAGAAGACAACTCCGCTTTTTCACGCACCGAGTCTGTGGTTTCGATGAGCGTTTTTGCTATCTCAGTTTGTTGAGTCGCGGCAGCGGATATCTGCTGGAAGTTACTCTGCAAAAGATTACTGTGATTGGTCAATTCAGTCAGAATCTCGCTAGTATTTGCCAAAGATTCTTGAGTCTTCATCGCCAACTTCCTGACTTCATCAGCAACCACCGAGAAGCCCCTACCATGTTCACCCGCTCGCGCCGACTCAATGGCCGCGTTTAGGGCAAGGAGATTGGTTTGATCAGCGATGTTTTTGATGACGTCCATCACTTCCTGAACGCTGACAACACTTTGTACCAACTGCTCTAGCGTAGTGTAACTGGTCTCAATTTGCACCGCCGTCGACTGGCTCGCCTCCAACATTTGATCCGCACCTTCGCGGCCACTTTGCATAGAGGTTGTGGTCTCCTGAGCGTTTTGCTCTACACCTTTGGCTAAATCGTTCAAACGCTGATTCACGTTGGTCAAACTGACTAGAACATCCTGCGCCGAGAGTACTTTCGCGTCCGTTTGCTCGGTGGCGTCTGCTATCGCCTGAGTATCGGCAATCAGCGAGTTAAGAGCCTCTGAAACCACGGTCATTTGTTCAGACTTTTGCTCTTCTTCACGTTTCTGTATGGCCAACAACTGATCAAAAGAACGGGCTATTTCGCCAAACTCTGTATGTGCATCGCTGTTCATTTGCGTCATTTCACCTGACGTCACCAATCGGTGGAACGCATCTCTTAGTTCACGTAATGGATTTAAAACTAGGTTGAACTGGAACATGTAATTGACTAAAACCACCACACCAGCGACGGCAAATACAATCACCATCAAAATGGTAACGTTGCCATAGGTTTTCGCTTTCTGTTCATCCATGAGCTCGGCGATTCTATCGGTGATCACTTCCAATGCACGAATGTCAGCCTGGATCTCCGCCAATGAACGCTGTTTGTTTTTAACCGTTTGAACTGTGTTTTCTAGTTCTTTCGGGTATCGATTAACAACACTGCGAAGCGTATCGACGATTTCTTCGCCCTTATCAGTTTTGTCCTCTTCGTCGTCGAACAAGTCAAAACCGTCGTTTTCTTCCTCTTCAAATACACCTAACAACCCGGTTAATAGAATGTTTTCATTTAACTGACCGAGTTCATTGAGCGTGTTATCAATATTGGATTTCAAACTTTCGTCTTTGCTACTAACAAATGAAAGGCGAGCGTTACTTAACGTCTGTGTTTCATATAAAAATTGCGAGGACAAACGAAGTAGACGACGCGCTTTGTCAGGCGCATTGTCATAGCCCTCTAGCGCGTACGCGCTGAGACTATCGGCATAATCGAACAGCTCTCGTTCGGCGTTGTCGAGCAATGCTTGTTCATTACCACTGAGTTTGCCGAAGGCACGATACTTAGTGGACATTTTTTCTTTAAATGAGATTAATTCTGAGCGCAACGACTTGATGATATTTGGGTCGAATTGGCTCTGTTCGATATTGGTATTGATTTCATCCAATATCGCTTCCGCTTCGCTCAGCTTAACTGCGTCCCCCGTACTCAAATAGGACTGGATCGCACGATACAAATTAATGTTGATCTGCTGATAGGTAGCACGGTAGTTGGAGTAATCCTCATCTGAACTTTTTAGCTCAGACTTCGCCCAAAATAGAATGAGTGCCAGCGCCAATACGACCACAAAAATCGCGACTGAGCTGACCCTTACGACTGTAGATATCCTCATAGAACCAAACCTTGTTCTAACGCTCTAAAGGCGAGGATAATATTTCATCTTTATTTCAGTTTTATGACACAATCACCTATCAGACCAGTCAGAAGACTGTTTATTCGCGTTTAAGTTAGAACAGATTTGTTTAATTCGACATTAATTGAATAAGCACAGACTTGTATATACGAGTGAGATCATGCAAGTCCTGAACTTCAATATGCTCATCAATTTTGTGAATCGAGTGATTTGGTAAGCCCAACTCAATCACTTGACTACCCGCAGCGGCGATGAAACGCCCATCTGATGTACCTCCGGCCATTGATAAGCGCGGAAACAGCTTTAACTCGTTGAAAATCGAGCGCTCTACTTCCGCAATAAGATCAATCTCAAGTGGCGCAACATGCATTGGGTTTGCAGGCGAGTGCACTTCGTCCACCAGTGAACTGCCCGATGTGAAATACGGCAGACACGGCCTAGACCACTTAATTTCAATATCTTTCGTCAACTGGCGCAACTGCATTAAGCCATCAGAAATGCGTTTTACGATTTCTTCCTGCGTTTGTTTGTGGCTATAACGTACGTTGAATTTTAACGTGCATTGACCTGGAATAATGTTGTCTGCCCAAGTGCCGGTGTCTATCGAAGTGATTTGTAACTGACTCCCTGGGAAATCTTTGCTACCTTCATCCCAAGACAATTCACTTAACCAACGGCCCAACATCATTGCCTTATGTGCAGCGTTATTTGCCTCTTGTGGGTAGGCCACATGGCCTTGAACACCGTGGATAACCACTTCACCAGAGATTGCGCCACGTCGACCAACTTTCAGCACATCACCTACTTTCGACTGGCTGCTTGGTTCACCAACAATACAATAATGTGGTACTTCGTTGTTTAGCTTCAGATACTCAACAATTTCAACGGTACCAAATTCAGCCTCGCCCTCTTCATCACTCGTGATCAAAAAATAAAAGCTAAATTTATCAAGATCTAAATGCGGAAGAGATTGCTCAAAGGCCGTTAACATGGCGGCGATACCGCCTTTCATATCAGCAACACCGCGGCCATAGAGTTTGCCGTCCCGTTCCGTCACACCAAAGGGCTCTGCCGACCAGTTTTCTGGATACAGCGCAGGAACCACATCGGTGTGCCCGGCGAATGCAATTCGTGTTGAGCCTTTACCGATTTTTGCGATTAGGTTTGATACGCCTTCGACCTCAAATGAGTGGCATTCCATTCCTAACCGATTAAATATCCGCATTAAATACTGCTGACAACCGGCGTCGTCCGGGGTCACAGAGGGGCGGTGTATTAACTGGATCAGATGTTCCATAGTTTGTTCAAAGTCTAGCTTTGATTGATCCACAACAGTTTGAGTTTGCATATTCAGTTCACGCAGATGTAACAATTATGAGTATTTAACCCTGTCTATGTGACACCTTTGTTAATGAAGTATTAAGCTATTATTACCGATACGTGACAACCTGGGTGGAATCCCCATTTGCAAAATGCAGTTGAAGTGGTATAACAAATTGAGGACTTTTTCAGTAGTATCGAAGTGGGGGCGTTCTTGAAGCGAAGCGTTTATTTCTTTTCCCTTTTTTGTTTATTAATAACAAGCCCTTACCTACGTTCAAACGAAGTTGTATATCCAGGTTTTGAACGTGACAACTACAATATTTTGCTGTTGAAGCACGCCCTGAGTTACCACCCAGACAAACACTATCAAGTCACCGCATTTGGTGCTGACATCCCCAAAAGCGGAGCGTTTGAGCTGATGGCCGCGAACGATGGCATTGACGTGATGATAGGCACGGGTACCAAACCTAGAGTCGCGGCGTATCAAGCCATACATTTTCCAATCCTCAAAGGACTGAACGGTCTTAGAATTCCACTGATTAACCGCGACCAGCCAGACAAATTCCGCCACGTGACCGAATTTGAACAGCTACTGAAACTAAGCGCAGGTCAATTTCACACTTGGAGCGACACTAAGATTCTGAAACACAACGGCATCACGGTCGCTGATGGCACAGATGTGGAAGGCCTTTACACTATGCTGCACAAGAATCGCTTTGATTATTTCCCGCGTTCAATTGTGGAAATCCAGTCGGATCTGCAGTCGCACAACCACCTCAACTTGATGATAGACCCTTACGTGGTTTTGCAATATCCAAGCGCCTTCTATTATTTTGTCAGAAAAGGCAATGACGCCCTTGCTGACGATATAAAATCCGGCTTAGAAGCCGCGTTAAAGGATGGCAGCTTTGATCGGATATTCAATCGATTTTACGGCAAAGCCATCGTCGATTTAAAACTAAATGATCGGCGTATTTTCTATTTGGATAATCCAATTCTGTCCAAACAAACGCCCATTCATCGAGCCGAGTTATGGTTGAATACGCCGGTGAATACTGAGAGTGCAATGCAATAAAAAAGGCCGCTTTCGCGACCTTTTCTTTAACCATCTCGAGGTATTAGTCGAAATCGTATGAATAGCTTACGCTAAACGCCATCCCCACTTCTTTCTCACGAACAACGATATCAGATTGAGTAACTTCTTGGTTTTCGTCCAATAAGTTCTTGATCTTAAAGTTGATCTTAGAATTATAGTCTGGGTAGTAAGTGTACACTAAGTCCAAAGAGTGGAACGGTTGTTCCATCGCATCTTCACGACCAAATACACCCGATGCCAATATACGCTCACCAAACACGTTATATACCACTGAACCAGAATGGTTGCCGTTGCTTGAGTCATAGTTTAACTGCAAGTTAACAACATATTCTGAATGACCTGTCATACGCTTAGTAGAGTTAGTTAAGCTGCCTGCCAATTCTTCTGGAATGACTGCTTCGGAGTCAGAAACAGTAACGTTACCCGAAGTAAAGAAGCCATCTGCCGCCCAAGTTAAGTCGTACAACCACTCAACTTCAACACCTGATACTGTTGCAGTCTCACCATTTACAAATGTCGCCGAATACTCTTCATCACCGATACGTAATACCGTTTCGATTGGTGCATCGATGTCTTTGTGGAACGCCGCAATTGAGAAGTTATTACCTAAGTCGCCATAGTATTCATAACGAAGGTCAAAGTTCTTAATAGGACTACTCTGTAATCCAGTTCGACCAAAGGTACGAATGTCTGTTAGCGGATCGGTATAAGATACCGGAACAACTTCACGTAAGTCAGGACGAACAACGGTTTCACCGTAACCAAGACGAACCTGGTAATTCTCACCACCTAAGTAAGTAAAGGAAAGAGCCGAGAAGGTATCGTCTTCTTTAACTGTACCCGCTTCAATTTTCTCAGGTGCATAGAAAATATCTAAGTCGTCACCATCGAAAATTAGACTCGAAGTACCGATGGAAGTTTGCTTGAAGTCTTCAAAACGAACACCACCACTCACACGCCAAGCGCCTTTGTAGATGACGTCAAAAGAACCATAACCCGCACCGATCTTTTGCGCAGCGATGTAATCGTCGGCACGAGGTGATGTTGGTTCGTTAAACTGAACTGAAACACTCTCGGCGTCGATAAACGCATCCGTTAGATAACCCGAGTTGTTTAGCGGGTCGCCACCGTTTTCGATATCAACAGAGGTGCCACCAGCATTGACCGCAAAGCTTGACGTTGCATATACACGAGCACGGTCAGTAAAGTCATAACCCGCTTTTAATTCCACTTCAAAGTCGGTCGTGAACACAGGTAGAGTGAAGTTACCGCCGTATGAATCGACGTGATCTTCCATGTCTGTGTAGCTAAATATCGCACGGTTGTCATCACCTGTGATGATTGAGCTTTGATATTCGCCAGCATTGTACAAGTCACGGAATTGGAACGTCGTGTCGACCGGAATTTCTGTTTGCGCTTCAGAGCGAGTGTATTGCCAGTCGAAACCAAGACCCATTAAATCTAAGAACGTGTGTTGACCCATTAGTTGAGAAATGGTCAATGTACGCTCTTCAAATTTGAAGTCGTGATTACGGTTAGCGCTGTCAGTGCCGACAATTGTGTAAATTGAACTGGCCGCAGGCGCCTGCAATACAGAGACTTCCGTCTCATCTTCATTGTCTTGCAATAGGATATTGGTCCAAGACACTTTATGATTATCGACTTTGTAGCCCAGATTCAATACCGCGTTAAGACGTTCTGAATCTGTAGTCGCAGCTGACTCTTGGAACACTTCGTAACAAGACGCTGCAATGTTTTCCGCAGTATCTAAGGTCGTAGCACAACCATCCGTTAACGTTTCTTTAACAATCGCTGTGGTCTTTTCCGCGTGATCACGAGAAGAGTCGTATGCGATAGAGGTAAGAAAACCGAAGTCACCGCCCATTAATTCAAAGCTATTACCAACGTGTGCTTTCAAGCTATATGAAGGGTCGAGTGACTCTTCAGTTATCGCCATGTCACGCGGTAATGTTTTTAACAATTCCTTGTTGATAAGAAGTGCCTGATCGCCCGGCGTCATTGTGTCTGTCGCTTTGATACCCTCTTCTGAAATAATCGAAGAAGGGGCAAAATCGCCGCGATAGTTTGCAATCGCTTGCGCCATCGTCGCGTTCAAACCACTGTCGTTACGGTCGTATGTGTAACCTTCTGAAGCCGTTGAGTCGTAACCCAAACCTACTTCAATACCGGCAGTAAACTCAGTAGGTACTGACTTAGTGCGAATATCGATAGAACCACCACCAAATGCCGCTGGCATTGAAGGTGAGTAAGCTTTTTGAACCGACAAACTTTCGATGATGCTTGAAGGGAAGATATCAAGTGGAACAACGTTACGAGTCAGATCCGGACTAGGAATACTAGCGCCGTTAAGACGAGCACTTGAATAACGCTCACCCAAACCACGTACGTAAATAAATTTACCGTCTACCAAAGTCAAACCGGTCACACGACGCAATGCAGAAGCCGCATCGCTATCACCGGTTCTTGATAATTGTTCAGCACCTAAAATATCCGCAACAAACGCCTGACCACGTCTTTCTTCGATTACTGCAGCAGCACTACCTTGCAGGCGAGTACCAACCGCAACAACCTCTTCGATTTCATCTTCTTCGTTGGCCATTACAACGTTAGCTTGCGCCAACAATCCTAATGACACAGCAAAGGTGATGCTGTTGAGTTTGCGTTGATTTCTCATTTTAGAATCCTAAATAGTAAAGTGGGTGTTTAAAAAAGGCGCAGCAATATGAGACAGCTGCGCCTAATTTGGCTGTTGCTAGCTGATTAGTCAGCTTTAGCTGCTGTAACAGCCATCTCAACCCACTGGTACCAGTTAGAAGTTGTGTCTTGGTCAGAAACCGCACCAACATAGTTGCTTACTGCGTCAGCAGAAGGCGCCGCTAAGTTAGTAGATGCTGTGTTAGTCGCAAAACCGTTTTCTGCTAATACGTCAGAAGAAGAACCTAGACGTACGTTTGCACCAGAGTTATCGAACCAAGCTGTCATTTGAGAACCAACTAAAGCAGCTGGAGCGTCTGCGCCAAACTCAGCTGGGTCATTGTTGAACTCTTCCGCACAAGCCATTGTAGAGCCTACGAAAGTGATCTTGTCAGCTTGCTTTTGACCGTCTGTAGAGAAAGAAATACATTGAGTCATAGTGCCAGCGTCTTTAACTAGAAGAACGTTCTGGAAGTTAGCGTTGAAGTAATCGTCGAACTTCATCGCACGAGAGTCGTCGCCGTCACGCACAGATTCAGTATCTGTAGTGATGATAGTTACGTTAGAAATCGTTGGTACAAAACCGTCACGAGTGTCATCTGCAGAAGAACCTTTAAGACCATCTGCTTCGAAACCACCGTTACCCATGTTTGCGATAGAACCGTCTGCTAAAGTTACAGAGCCGTGCATTACGAATAAGTGGTGCGCGTCACCTTGCCAACCAGCGTCTAAGTCAAAAGAGTCATCCTGAGTGTCAGTAACCGCGATGTATGCTAAGTCAGCTGCACCACCGAAAATTTCAACGCCATCGTCAAAACCTTGGTGAACGTGGATGTACTCGAAGCTAGAACCAGAACCTACTGCGTTCAATGTTAGTGAGTTTAAGTCGTCACCGCCGCCATTTTCACGAGGACCTGAACCTGCGTACCAGATTTTCGCGTATTTGATTGAACCGCTTGAGTCTGCGTTGTCATTGCCGCCGAAGTAAGAAGGGATACCTTCAGAAACAACGTTACAAGTACCTGCGTCACGAAGTGCGTCTGAACATTGGTCAGTGATGCCGTTACCGTTGATGATAATGCCGCCCCAGTCAGCGTAACGAGCGCCGTTACCTACATCGTCGAAACGGTCAAATGCAAACGCTGAAGTGAAAGTGATTGGCTTCTCTAAAGTGCCTACCGCTTGGATTTTCGCGCCACGAGCGATACGAATAATTGCTTCACCAGATTCGAATGCTAGAGTTGCACCTGGCTTAACTGTCATTGTTGGGCCGTTAGTAGGAACAACGAAACCAGCTGTTGTGTCACCGTCTTCACCGATTTGAAGTGCTTCTTCAAATACGTGAACACCACCGTTAGGAAGTTCTTCGAAAGTGATGTTTGAAGTGATTGAGATGTTTGCACTCGCGAAAGAGTCATTGTAAAGACAGTCGTTACCAGCAACAGTACCTTCAACCGTGCCTGCATCTGTTGTGTAGCTTGCACAGATTACTTCTTCTTCAGTCGTACCGCCGCCATTGTTTGTGACGTTATTAGAGTTGTCACCAACACTGTTATCAGTTGTGCTGTTGTCATTAACAGTAGGAGTAATGTTGATGTCACCACCACACGCAGTTAAAGAAACCGCTGCCGCTACCAAAGAAATACGAAATAAGTTTTTAAGTTCCATTGTGATCTCCGCTAATCGAAACTTTAATTTTTTGAATTTGTTATTCGGCAACGAATTGCCAGTTACGTAATAAAACTGGCGCACAATTTACTGATGGAAAATGACATTTTTATAACTGAGTCATTACGCTTCTGTTACAAGCTTTGACAAATTTCCGTAACATTTAAACCAATTGAAAGTTTGAAGATAAGGTACAGGCTAGAGGATTAGTGGGGTTAAGTAATACTGATCAAATTTGTGACAAAGCTGAAATAGAAATGAATATCAGATCATAAATGACCTAATTTAACGTGTTTTTTTAACACCTTGATTAGAGCGATAGCTTTTTGAGGTTTGAATTCAGGGTTTTACGACGGTTTTCTTTTTCCGTTTTAGGTAATTTTGAATACAAGAGCAGTTCTAAATCGTGTTTTATCACACCCAATTGCGATGACTTCTCTGGCAACATGTCACAAATTCGGCCGATGTACTCGGCCAATGTGTCAGTTTTGCGCATAACTGTACCTTGTTTTACCTCCGCTTTTGACAGCGCTTGGTTGCAAACTTTCTGTAACCTTATCAGTGCTCTTTGCTCATACGTGGTCTTCAGGTAAAAGCGCACCCGCGCAACAAAGATATACATAGCCACTAGGGCCGACATGACCAATAACATTGGCAACACCAGCTGCGACCAACGTATCTCAAAGTTCTTCACACTGTTCCAGAGGTCACTGCGCTGCGCCTGATCAAAATCGAGAATCCAAACCGTCCAATAATAATCCAGTGACGACAAATATTGACTGAGATTATTTAACCAAGGCAAAGACTGCATATATTCCAACGGCTGAGTTAACAATGCATTGTCACTTTCCTCTACAGGAATTTGCCCTTGCAATATGCGTTGCGGAGCAACCGCAGATGTGGGATCGACACGTTGCCACCGGCCACCTTGGCTGCCTTCAATCCAGTACTCGGCCCAAGCGTGCGCTTGCGCATCGTACACTTCAAAATAATCGCCCTGAGCGTTGTATAAACCGCCATGATAGCCAGTGACCACTCTCGCGGGAATACCCGCTTGACGCATCATTACAACAAAAGCACCGGCAAAGTGTGCACAAAAGCCCTGTTTAGTGGCGAACAAAAATGAATCAATATGATGACCGGCTAATCGCGGGGGACTTAAAGTGTAACTAAAATTTTGCTCGCGAAAATATTCAAGTACCTGCTCCGCTATCTGCTCGGGCGAAAGCACTCTTTCCGGGCTTCCCCTCCAACTAGACAACAACTGATCAATTTGTTGGGATGGTTGCTCTACCTCTAGATTAATCTCTCGTTCCCAAGGCGGTAACTCTCTCACTCCAGCAGAATCCAATTGGCTAGCAAAATATCGAGTTCGTTGACTGACTGGCTTACGCCGCCAAAATGTATCATCTTCTCTGTGTTCTATGAGGTCGTCTGCAGACACGCTAGGACCAAATGACACCAACCATTGCTGCTCAGTTGGTTCCATGACAATTGAGTAATCCGGTGTGACCCCTCTTCCACGTCGCGGTGAAATTTGTCGCTTCCTGCGTTCAGCCAATTGCCAACGACGACCATCAAATTGCTCCATGGTAAAAGCTCGCCAATACATATTGGCTACTGGCGGCGAGTTCGATTGATTAAAAGCAGCACGAAAGGCCAAGCGTTCGCTTTGCGCTAAATTGGAAATGTCGCCGGGCGTCATACTGTCAGACAATCCGGTTTGCGCTTGCCGTTGCTCTGGCAGCTTCCAAAAAGGCGGTAAATTCGGTAAGACAACAAACATCAACGCCACCAATGGCGCCGCGATTAAAGTCGTTTTCATCACTAACACCGAAGCCCTTCGGGAGTTTATTTGCGGACTTGTGATCAATAGCAGCGCCAGCATGTTCGCTAACATCAACAACATATAAAGCGCAAAATCCACCAGCCGTTGCTGATAGATAAAAGACACCGCTATTAAAAATGTTAAACACAAAAATAGGTTTTGGCAGGCCCGCACATAAATAGGGGCTATGTGATGATCGAGTCGTTCATCAGCGCCTGTGAGTTGTAATTGATGACTCGGTAACGTAAACCACCACAATGCCGCACCAGACATCAACAAGTTAACCATGGCATTCAAAACACCGACTTGGCCAAGATTGACCATAACTAATAGAAAAAATAACGATGCACCGAGATTCTTTGTGCGAGCGCTTGCCAGTTGATAAAAGCCCCTTGCACCGAATCGCAACAGAGTAAATCGAACCACAATCAGCAACAGTGATGCGACAGTGATAGTGGTCAACAAAGCTTCTTGAAGGATGAACAACAAGCTGACCAAGACACCAGCGTAAACTATTTGTGCTAACAGGGCTGGGACGAGTGTCATAGTGTTATTCATCTAAAGACCCCAGCCCATAACAGGCCAATGCTTCTAAACATTGAGTTAAGTGTGATTCACCGCTATTAACAGGCACTGTCAGTGGCGGATGGCCAAAACCGTCGAGATATAAGCCGAAGGTCTGTTTTTGTTGGTGTAATTGCATAACCGCAAACGTAAGTTGGCTCAATAACGTTTCGATTGAGCCATGCGCTTCCGACTCGCTCCCGGAAAAAGACTGAAATGTCAGCCAATCCGCTTGATGGTTTTGTGCCGTAAATTCCTTTGCCAATAACGTGTCATTGCCATATCTGGCGATATGCTTCCACGACACGCGACTTAATGACTCACCTTGTTGATATTCTCGTATTCCTTCAAAGTTCAGTGCCTCGGATTTTTTGACCTTACTCGATTTCAAAAACTCTGTGGAATCACCGTCATCGTTATCTTGCTCCTGCTCAATCGCGACACGTTGATAATGGCAGGGCTGTGGTGCTGGATATACACAAAGCTTTTGTTCGAACCTTACGTAAGACCAACAAACGAATAGACCAAACGGATATCGTGACTCCAATCGCAATTGAGGCAAATTTTGCAAACCTCGGTTCTTGGCCAGCCAGTCTATCTGATGACACTCGTTAGTTTGCACTCTGAGCAACTCCGCCAATTTTTCCCCCGAGGCAATAAAACACCAATTCGCTCGGGGTGTTTTCACTTCAAAGTTTAAAGACAACGGCACATGTTGACCGGCATGTACTCGGGCGACTTTTGCCAGAGTGATGGACGCTTGGTTTAGGTTGAAAAAGCACAGCAACATGACCCCAAATCCCCAACTCAAAAGTAAATAACTCAACAAGAGAATTGGATTATTCTGATAGTTGGTCCCCAATAGGAACAGCAAAATAACGCACAACAACAGGCTGACGCCGAACTGGCTCGGCAGAATAAATAAGTTGTAGTGTTTTAGTTCCGCGCGGTCACTTTTCGGAATTCGACGATGTATCCAGTTGGTAAAGCGTTGCCGTAGCATCATTGCCATCCGATATTAAAGCGGCGATACGTTCTGCAGAATTTGCTGGCTATATCGGGTATTCATGTTGCCACCATGGCCTGAGCGCAACCTGTGCTCGGTTACCGCTTCAAAGACGGCTTTTATATCGTCTGGCGTGACGTAATTTCGGTTATCGATAAAACTGTATGCTTTGGCCGCGGAAACAACCGCGAGGCCAGCCCTGGGAGACAGAGGGTTAGGGTAAGCGTTGGCTTCTCTGGAGTGATGCAATAATCGCAGGACGTATTCTGCGGCGGCATCCGACAACTCAACATCATGAGCCTGCGCTTGCAACCTCATTAACATGTCCGTAGAAATTAATGGCGTTTCAAAAACGCCTAATCTTGAACCTTTACCGTTATTGAGTAGCGCTAACTCCGCTTCTTTTGGAGGAAAGCCGATTTGAATTCGCATCAAGAAACGATCGAGTTGAGACTCGGGCAACGGGTAAGTGCCATTTTGATGAACTGGGTTTTGCGTTGCAATCACAAAAAATGGCGAGGGTAATGGATAAGACTCACCATCGACAGTGACCTGCTTTTCCTCCATCGCCTCCAGCAATGCACTTTGCGTTTTTGGGTTAGAGCGATTGATTTCATCGGCCAACAACAACTGGGAAAACACCGGACCTTTATGAAACCGAAACTGACCTTTGTCTTGTTCAAAAATTGAAATACCCAAAAGATCCGCCGGCAACATGTCGGACGTAAACTGGACCCGACGATAATCTAAACCAAACGCCATTGCTAATGCGTGCGACAATGTGGTTTTGCCCATCCCCGGCAGATCTTCTATCAACAAGTGTCCGCCTGCTAATATGCAAGTGACCGACAATTTCACTTGCTGTGATTTGCCGAGGAGCACCTGATTTAGGCCATCGATTAGTTGATTGAGTTTGTTTTGTAGGTCCATGTTATTCCATTAAAAACGTACGGAAGCTCTGTTAAGCTTAATACCAATTTAGGTAACTAGGACCGTTAATATCAATTTTTGTTCACCAAAGCTTCTGCGATTTTGCTTTTGGGCAACGAATATTGGTACCAGTCAACCTTCCGCGTGATGATTATCAAAGCACTCAGAGCGGCAAAACAAAGCAAACTGCCAAATACGAAAGCTGAATCTTCCGATTGAATAATCACATACAGAGTGCCGTACAAGGCAAGAATATAAGTCGCAAACACGCCGGCCAAACCACGACTCGATAACACCGCTGCCAAATAGATAAACAGCACACCCGCACATGCGCTTGCCGCCCCAAAGTACGCCCAACCGAAAACAAAATGTTCAGACAGCGAAACCAAAAGCAAGTAAAACACCGTAAGCGCCATGCCAATCATCGCGTATTGCACCGGGTGAATAGGTAAGTCCTTAACAAATTCAAACACCACAAACGCAACGAGCGTCAATCCAATAAACAAGATAGCGTATTTTATCGCTCTGTCTGACAGAGTATAGATATCGACTGGCTCTATATGTACGACACCAATTCTATCGTATCCACTGGAATCACATTTTGCGCTCAGAAAACACTGTTCCAATTGTTGCTCGACGTCACTGGAGAAAGAAGACAGTTGCCAATTGGCTTGGTATCCAGAATCACTCACCGAGTTGGTCACTGGTAAGAATTCCCCGACAAACTTCGGGTGAGGCCAATTGCTTCTAAGTTGAACTTTAGTGTCTCGTGCAAGAGGCAATACAGACAGTGCACTCGAGCCTCGAACAGACATTGAAATTTGCAGTGGCACGGTTTGTTCATTTATCGATGAAAGGGGCAAGGATACGTGCATGCCTTTTTTATTATAACGCGCTGTTAAGCCTGACGAAAAAGGCAACTGCTCGGCCTGCCATTGCAAATACGGAACGCTAACAACACCGCGTAAATCCGTCAGCGACAAGGTTAAATCCAGCGATAACCACTTATCGAAGTTGTTATTTTCTGCCAACGCTTGCAGTGCGGTGAAATCGACCTGCCCGGAAATTTCAACGTCTGATGTATAGACAGGCACCGAGTAAATGCCAACCTGACGTTGATCGTTATTGATGTCGACCGTCACATCAGCCGCCTCTAACATAATAAAGGTCGCCAATTTTTCTGTAATTTGTTCTTCCACGAATTGTTTACTGGCTTCGTCGTATCTTCTTTCAAGCTTTGATGTTTGGTATCGCGCAACCAAAACCGGAATCGACAGGGATTGCGTTCCAGTCCAACTTTGGCTCACTCGATTTTTTGCTTCATCTCGGTAGAGGCTTCTTTCATTAATCTTGTTGCCAATGAGTTGTATGACAATCAGTAATAGGATTAACACGACACACAATCCTAGTGATTTTTGTAACAGTGGGTTTTTCATTTCAGTCTCCTAGACACTTTTGACCGAAAAGAAATTAAAAAACCAACGTGTGTTTTATATGTGCTGAATGTGAAGAAGGAGTTTTATTTAAACCAAATAGTTGCTCTAACCCCATGCGGCAAATTTGAGACCTTAGCACCACCTCCGTGAAGTTGCGCGATTTGTATAACAAAACACAGACCTAAACCAGAACTCTTGCTTACCTCTCCCGGCCTCGGTAATGAATAGAAACGGTCAAATACACGGTTGATTGCATAGTCTGGGATCACAGGTCCCGTATTTGAGATACTGAATTCAATTCGATCTTTGTCACTTTTAATTATCATGACCAACTCAGAGCCCTCATTAGCGAATTCAATGGCGTTCTGTATCAAGTTATTAACCGCCATTTTAAGCAAGGGTCGCTCGCCCCCTATCCAGCAAAGGCCATCGTTTTCTCTTCGAACCGATAACCGTTTAGTTTCCATGGACACCATTTTTTCTCGGACGACTTCCTCAACTATCTCACTCAAGTCATAAAAGCCTTGTTCTGACATCAACTGCAACTGTTCAATCTCAGCCAGCTTTAACAATTGATTCACTAACGCTTCAATTCTCTCGGCGTCTTGTTCGATATTGGTTCTAAATCGTTCAAAACGATCAACAGGCTGGGCCTGCGAAATCAATTCCGCAGCACCTTTGATGCCGGCTACCGGACTCTTTATTTCATGGGTTAAGCTATGAATGTATTGTTCGACATAAGCTTTGCCGTCTAGCTTATGACGCATTTTCTCCATTGACTCTGCCAACTTTGCCAACTCTTGCTCTCTTACTTGAGGCAGGACAAAAGGCTTACCGGCCGCAACATCTTCGCTGTACTGCACTAACTTGCGAATAGAGTTAGTCATAAAATAAATCAAAGTAATCGCTAATCCACAGGAAATAACAAACAGCACTAACCCCTGTTGCTGAAAAGTTGACTGGGCATTATCAATGAACGGTTGAACCGATACATTTTGCTTAGCCAGTGTCAGAACACCTGCGATTTTGTCTTGTAATACAATTGGAGCCGCTACATACATAACGGTTGTCGTATCATCGTATGGATCAATAGCGGTAGAACGGACACCATATTTGCCTCTTAACGTCAGATAAACATCATTCCATCTTGAGTAATCCTGCCCAATTGCAACACCGTGAGAATCAAACACGACAAGGCCATTTTGGTCGGTTATGTACATTCTTAGTTCAGAGTTGCGTTTAGTGACTTCAAAGATTCGCGCATCCAATTCACGCTGTAGGTAAGAAGTAAAAGCGTGCGAAAGGTTTAATTCGGCGATGTGCTCAAGATTAACTCTCTTTACGCCATTACTTTGCAACTGAGTCTCAACCATTTGTGCAAACAAATTGGCGCTGTCGACCAAGGTATCTTCCGTGGCTTTTCTAACACTTGGCTTAAATTCCGAAATGGCTGTATTCATAACGACATAAAGCGCGACCCCCAGTATCACCAGATATGCGACGATTAACCGTAGGTTTAAACTGGTTTTCAATTGCACTGAGTTGACCCTTGAACATCGGAAAAACTGTAACCAAGTCCTCGATGCGTGACTATCCAATCAGCAGAACCCGTGTATTGTTTCAGCTTATGCCGCAGAGTTTTTACATGGGTATCTATCACTCGATCGAAACTGTTTTGCGGCTCATGCCACACCTTGTCCATGATTTGCTGGCGACTAAAAATGTGTTCTGGATGCGCCATTAACAATGTGAGAATACCGGTTTCAAAAGCGGTCAAGGACAGTACTTGGCCGCCGTTATAAACCCGGCCACCTCGAAACTGCAAGGAGGACGCTGTTGACACAGTGAGATGGGAGCTGGATTCTTGATACCGCCTCAGCACCGCATTCACTCTTGCAAGTAACTCTCGTGGGCTGAAAGGTTTGGTGACGTAATCATCACCACCAAGCTCTAAACCTACGATGCGGTCGATTTCTGCATCTCTAGCGGTCAGGAAAATAATGGGAACTCGACTTTGCCGGCGCAATTCTCTGCATACGTCAAAGCCATTCATATCGGGCAGACCAACATCCAAAACAATGAGATGCGCGGGCTTTTTGTTAAAGAGATTAATAGCGTCACTACCGTTTTGTACCCACAGCGCTTCTATGCCGTCTTGCTCCAAAACATACAGAATCGAATCTGCAATATTCGCCTCATCTTCGACGACCAATACTCGACGTTGTGCCACAATATTTCCCTTCAACTAGATAAATGATTCCCCTAAATTCATCTTTATTGTCTGTAAAAGTTCCTCTTTTACAAGTGGTTTTGTCAAATGATGATTCATTCCCGCGCTTCGTGACTTTTCCTTATCTTCTTCAAACGAATTCGCGGTTAAGGCAATGATTGGAAGTTCCAGCTGCAAGTCTTGGCGAATGGCTTGTGTCGCCTGATATCCGTCTAAGTTGGGCATATTAATGTCCATCAATATCAAATCAAAATCCAAAGATGTATCGTTGCATGCATCGACCGCTTGTTGCCCATCGACGACACGGTGAACTTGGTAGCCTTGTGATTCCAAAATAGTTACTGCAATATGCGCGTTTACGTCATTGTCTTCAGCGACTAATATCGAGAAATTTTCTGGCTCATGATCAGTATCAGCGTCAGACAAACTTTCAATGACAGCATCAAAAAATCGAGACTCATCCATCGGTTTGTCAAAGACGTAGTCAAACAGCCCGCGAGCCTCGGATTCACCGGCAATTAATTCAGCCGCCGCAGACAAAAGTATAAACCGAGCCTGACTGTCGCTTGGCAAGTTAGCTTTAATTTTCCGGGTCAAATCCAAACCATCAACATCTGGCATGTGCAGGTCAACAACAAACAAATCGAAGTCATAAGAGCCAGCGTTAAAAAACGCTTCCGCACTGGCGTAAACCGCGGGTTGTATGTCGAGCTTTTGTAATTGGTGGACTACAAAATTCTGGCTGACGGTGAGATCATCCACCACTGCAACTCTGTGCTGAGAAAAGTCGCTAAAGCTGGGGTCAAAGGTGCTCGGTAACACAAAGGGCGGTTCTTCTACCGTTTTGAATGGTAATTCGAAACTAAAACAACTGCCTTGGCTCGGTTCGCTCTCGAGCGTCAATTGACCGCCCAAAGCTGAAACAAGTTCCGACACTATGGTAAGGCCCAAGCCGGTTCCACCAAATCGGCGAGTAGTTGTGTTATCCGCTTGTGTGAATGGGTTAAATACTTGAGTTTGCTGCTCTTCGGTCAAACCTATACCAGTGTCGATAACATCGACTGACAACAGCAAATCCTTGTCATTACCTCGACAAGAAATTTTAACAACCACTTTACCAGACTCGGTAAACTTAACCGCATTACTCAGAAGATTATTCAGAATTTGAGCGAAACGATTTCCTGCACCGTTCAAATACTCGGGCAGATCCGGCGCCAATTGTGTTTCAAACGATAGGCCTTTGTTGTCACATAAGATTGCAACGGGCGCTAAGGTCTCATCTAACACCTTATCCAAAGAAAAGTCGTATTGTTCAATGGACAACTTTTTGGATTCGATTTTCGCAATATCCAAGATGTCGTTGATCACCACTAACAACTGTTTTCCAGACGACTTGGCTTTCTTAATTAATGCGTTTTTTTCCGGGCCGTTTTCCTTCTCCATCGCCAGGTCCAACAATCCAAACACACCATTAAGAGGCGTCCTCAACTCGTGACTCATGTTGGCTAAAAACTGCGACTTTGCCTGGTTTGCTAGCTCTGCTCGTTTTTGCAATCGAGCCGCTCGATTCTTAGCCCGTACGAGATCATCAAAGGTACCGCGAATCAAAGTATTTAACGGCCCAAAAATAAACTTCATTTCAATAAGAAGCGTGAGAAGAATCAGACCCAAGCCAATGGATTCAAACATCTGTAAGCGGTTGTTACGATTGTTCGATTCCAACTCAAGTTGCGTTACGACCTGATTAAGTTCGATCAACAGCTGCTCTAACGAATCGCCAGAGATGCTGCTCTCACCACCTTGAGGACGCAAAAAACTGCGCGCAGTATTGATATATCGAGTTATTCTGGAGTCAAGTGACGGATTGCCACTAAAGTACAAATAAAACACCTCGGGAGACAGTGCTTGTCGAGCAGGGTCACCACCGCCAAAAGTCAATTTCAAATGATTTTTTTCAAATTCATCGATGGCGGCATTTAAACGCTCCGCCTCCGAGGCGCGCGCCTCTTGATTTGGCAGGGAAGAAATTCTGGCGGCATGAAGCGCTATTTTTTGCGACAACATTCTCTGTTTGCCAGCGGCATTTATAACAGCGGCATCGTTTTGTTGATAACCAATCAACACCCGAGTGAAATAAAACACTCCGATGATCAGCACAGCAATTAGCAATATTGCGAAGGTATGATGGCGTTTAACTCGACGTTGAATGGCCAAAATATCAGACATGGAATTCCAGACTTCATATTAACACCTAATAACCATAGATTTTTCCATTCACCTTGCCAAGTTAAAAACGGCGAACCGCCCTAAAATAGGGAATTTTCTTACCTCTAACATTGCACTTGGTTAAAAGATTTCTTAAACTCAAGACATCCGACCAGTAACATTCACGTCTTCTATGCAACAAGAATCCATTTTCCTTAGTCAAGGACACCATCAGCTTCACCTCCGACACATATGGCAAAATACCAATGGACCAAGTGTTGTTATGTTCCACGGCGCAATTGAAAACGGACGCATTTTTTACAGTGAAAAAGGCAAAGGGCTGGGATGTTTTCTTGCTGAGCAAGGCTTCAATGTTTATGTTGCTGACTTTCGTGGTCGCGGTAAGTCTCGTCCACACATTACCGAAGACAGTGATCATGGGTACTATGAATGCATCGTTCACGACATTCCGGATATCGTAAACTACGTTGCATCTAAAACGGAACAACCTGTCCACGTAGTTTGCCATTCTTGGGGCGGAGTATTGTTTAACTCGGCACTTGTGAGGTTCAAAGCGCTACAGCAACAAGTGCAAAGTCTCGTTTGTTTTGGTACCAAACGACAAGTGTTAGTTTGGAATCCTGAACGCTTGTTAAAGGTTAGCATGGTTTGGAATCGCCTTGCTCCGCTGATCAGTCGCCGTCGCGGCTACCTTGACGCTGAAAGACTAAAAATCGGTGCCGACTTCGAAACGCATCGTTCGATCAGTCAAAGCGTTTCTTGGGTCAAGCCAAGTCCTTGGGTCGACCCAGTCGACGGCTTTAACTACGAAGCGGCCGCACGAAAAATGCACTGGCCTCCGGTTTGGCACCTCACGGGAATCAAAGACAAGGCTCTAGGTCATGCCAAGGATGTCGAAGTATTTATCAAAGAAACCCATAATCCGAATACTCGATTCGACATCTTGTCGACAAAATCCGGAGCGCATTTAGATTACGACCACATCAACATACTAACGCACCCTAAAACTCGGACCGATCATTTCCCTCAAGTAGTAGATTTCATGCTTGCGAGTGCGCAGCCACCTAAATAACCGCGGTGTGTCACCCAAGTAGTAGCCAAAGCGCAACGGCAAACATTAGAACAGAGGAAATTCTGTTAACAAAACGCACGTTTTGTCTGACCGCTAGGTATTTAACTAAGCCTTTTCCGCCGCTTGCATAGAGGCACATACAGACAAATTCAGACAGAAGAATTATTGCTACTAACAACGACATTTGTACGACAATAGATTGCTCTGGATTTATGAATGGCGGCAATAACGACACCATAAAAGCCCAACCTTTTGGATTTGCTATTGCGGTAATAAAGCCTTGAATGAAAAGTGAGCGTCCACTTACACTTGGTTGCTCAGAGGCAATGTCGGCGATCGCCAATTTGCCTTTGTTTTGCCACAGGCCGAGAGCGACCCAAGCCAAGTAACTGGCGCCAAGTATTTTGAACACCACAAATATAGATGGGTAAGAAAGCATCAACGCAGACACGCCCGCAACGGCAGAGACCGCAACCAAACCGACGCCCAGTAGTTCGCCGTACATCATCCAGAATGTTTTTCTCAGCCCAACCGACATGCCGAGTGTTAGGGCCAATGTCATACACATGCCTGGCGTAATGCTGACGAAGAAAAACGTTGGAATAAATACCCACAATACAGCGACGTCTAACACTTGTTTCCCCTTTCAAATTGCCAAAAAAAAGCCCCTCAATGAGGGGCCTTTTATTATGCTTGCTCTTGGCTAACGCTGTCTAGCCCAGCGGCTTTTTTGCGCTGTGGCCTGAAGTCTTCCTTCATTCGGCGGAAGATGTTCTTCATATCCTCTAATGCCATGTACAAACAAGGCACCAAAATCAATGTAATTGCCGTCGCAAATAACACAGCGAAACCAAGTGATACGGCCATCGGAATAACAAATCTGGCCTGTAAGCTGGTTTCAAAGAAAATAGGTAAAACACCCACGAATGTCGTAATTGAGGTCAGGGTGATCGCACGGAAACGCATACAACCCGCTTCGACAATTGCGCGTTTGATGCTATGGCCTTGTCGACGCATTTGGTTGACATAATCGGTCATTACCAAAGAGTCGTTAATCACAACACCAGACGCAGCGATGATACCAAAGAATGACATCATGCTCATGTCTAGACCCAACCAGAAGTGGCCCCAAATCGCACCGGTTAAACCAAATGGAATTACCGACATAATGATCAGAGGTTGACTGTAACTCTTAAGCGGAACAGCAAGTAAGATGAAAATCATCAACATACTGGCTACGGCGAAGGTTAACAGCTCATTTTGCTGCGCTTGGTCTTCTTCAATTGAACCACCAAGTTCGGTCTGAACAGATGGGAACTTCTCTTTTAAGCTCGGCAACAAATCTTCACGGATGCGTTTGACCGCTTCGCCTGGTTCAATTGCTTCCTCGTCGATAGCACCCCAGATGTAAACGCTGCGGAATCCACCTTCACGACGGATGTAGCTGATGCCCGGCTTCTCTTCCAGTTCAACCACGTCACCCAACATTACTTCTTGACCTGCAGGGGTTGTGATCACCGCGTATTTAAGGTCTGCAAAACGCTCTCGAGTCAGTTTCGGGTAACGCACCATAACGCGCACTTCTTCACCGTCACGGATGACACGTTGCGCCTCGCCGCCATAGAAACTGGTACCCACTTGAGACGCAATCATTTGCAAGCTCAAACCAAGATCGAAAGCGACCGGCTTCAACTGCATTTGAATCTCTTTACTTGCAGGGTCTATGGTCGAACTGATGTCATATAGACCTTTTTCTTGCTGTAACATCGAAATAAATTCACGACCTGCAGCATTCAAACGGTCAATATCAGGACCAAACAGCAAGTAACCGAAGTCACCGTCGCCATTACCTTGGCTATTAACGTCATCACGGACAGAGATTGATTTAACCCCTGGTAAATTTGGCAACGCTTCACGCCAGCGACGCGCTAATTCAAAGGTGTCAAACGGACGTAACTCTTCATCAACCAAAGGCACTACGATACGACCTTCTGTACGTCCTTGATTGAACGCTAGAATGTCTTTGACCATGCCTTGACCGTATTCTTGCACAGTTTCACGGTCAATTTGTTGAATCACTTGCTCAATGGTCTGAATTGCATCGATGGTTTGACGATCGGAAACGTTTTCGTTCATTTCAATGGAAACGTCTGGGAAGTCATGCGGTACCGCAGGTGTTGGTACGACACGTACGTAATTCGCCTGAATTAAACCAAAGCTTACAAGCAGCAATGCGAAGAAGCCCATAAACATCGACCAACGCCATTCAACACACTTAGTCACAAAGTTCTTGTAGTTCACATTTACAAAGTGGAAGAAGCGCTTATTAAACCTTGAGCGCCAGCCATTTGGATTAGGTGGCGAAAACTTAGTGTGCGCTAAATGAGCAGGAAGAATCAGTTTCGACTCAATGATACTGAAGAACAAACACAGCAATACTACGGCCGCGATGTTATAGAAAAACGCACCTTGTGGGCCACTGGCACCAACAATTGGTGCAAATGCCGCCATAGTAGTTAGCACACCAAATACCGCTGGTGTTGCAACTCGGTGCACACCGCGAACTACGTTCTCAACACCACCACCTTTCTTCTCAATTTCGGTGTACGCACTCTCGCCGATAACGATGGCGTCATCGACCACGATCCCGAGTACCATGATGAACGCGAACAAAGACAATACATTGATGCTAACGCCAAACAGTGGCATAGCCGCGACAGCCCCTAGGAAACAGACTGGAATACCAATCATTACCCAAAACGCCAGTCGGAAGCGCAAGAAGATAGTCAACATGATCGCAACCAGAACGGCACCAAGTAGCAAGTTCTCTAACATCATGTCTAGGCGCGCATTCAAATAGTAGGTCATATCAACCAATACTTTCAGCTCCATACCTTCAGGCAGCGATTTATTGCGCTGTTCAATAAAGTCTTTAACCGACTTTGCAACTGGAATCGTATTTTGGTCTTTAGTGGCGTTTACCGACATGTAGATTGAGTTCTGACCTGAGTACTTGTTGTAGCGCTCGCCTTCTGTGAACCCATCTTTTATTGTGGCAACGTCTCTCAACAAGACTTTTTCGCCATTTTGTCCGACTTTAACCGGGATAATGTGAAACTCTTCGCCATTGTAGAACTGGTTTTCAATCCTAACTGAAACAATACCGGTCTCGGTACGTAACTGCCCCGCCGAGTAGTTGGCAGAAAATGCACTGATTGCGCGAGAAATATCGGTCAGTGTGAGGTTGTATTTTCTCAGCGCATCCGGATCAACTTCCACCGCAATCTCTTCACCTGGCGCTGATAAATTCACCAAAGCAACATTGTTCAATTGCAACAACTCGTCTTCGATGCGTTTAGCAACCGGCTTTAATTCGCTGAGCGGGTAATCACCCACCAACGACATTTCAATAACCTGCTGATTGAATTCAATTTGGCGAACGTTGATTGGCTCCATTCCAACAGGGAAAGTCGCAATCGAGTCCACTCTCAGTTTCACTTTATCCAGAACATCAGAGAGTTCTTTGTCGGGATGGATTTCCAATGTGACACGGCCAGAGTTACGGAAAGCTCGTGATACCGACTTCTTAATTTCGGTCACATCTTTCAGCGCTTCTTCGACCTTGATGAGAATACTTTCTTCAATCTCTTGTGGAGAAGCACCGCGATAGCTGGCTTCTACCTGAATGTAGTTAATTTCGATGCTCGGGAACATCTGACGTTGAATCGTAAAATAACTCAATATACCCATCAAAATGATGAACCACATCATTAGGTTGGCAGCAACCGAGTTATTTGCGAAAAACGCAATAATCCCTGACTGTTTCGTTGTATCTGTCATTTTGTCTCCTAGTCGTTGCTTTGGGCAACTGCAGGTGAAACTACTTTAGCGTCTTCGCTTTCTTTGTCTTTCTCGATCGCTTTGTCGTCAGATAATCTAACTTCTGCACCAATTTGAGGGTATTCAGGTACAGTCATTACAACGCGTTGTCCTTCCGATAAACCACCGCTGATTAAGAACTGCTTACCTTCTTCACGCAAAACTTCTACTGGCTGCGTGCGTAATTTGTTCTCATCATCTAAAACCCAAACGCTGCGATTGCTCACCAACTCTTGCGGCAATACAAAAATGTTGTTCAGGCTTTGACCATCAAATTCTACTTCGACGTAGCTACCAAAGATCATTTTTGGTTGATCCATGTTCAAGCTATACGGGTCTTCAATCTCAACCACTAGGTAAGTCATGCGTGTGTTCGAGTCAACCAAACCGGAATCACGAACAATCGTTCCAGGACGACTTACAGAGAAGTTGCCGCGAGTACTGATTTGCGCTTTTGACCCTTTTAACTGACTTGGCAAGAAAGACTGATCAAATCCCGCAATTGGTAACATGATCTCTGCCGTCTCAATGTTATATATCTCACCAATGTTCATACCTGTCGAAACGAACTGACCAGAACCCAAATTACGAGACACGACCAACGCATCATAAGGCGCTACGATTTTTGTATTTGCTAAGTCACGTTTTGCTAACTTAACTGAGGCTTGTGCCAGCTTGACTGACGATTTGGCGCTCAGTAATTGCGGCTTACGCAAGTATAAGTCAGTGACTTTTGTCTCTGGCAGAGTCTTCGCTTCGCGTTTCGCAACATCTGCGCGGCCTTGCTCTTCGATTAACGCTGCTTCCGCTTGTGCAAGTTGTGATTCTGCTTGCAACAAGGCAACCTCATAGGCGTCCGGTTCAATTTCAAACAGAACTTCACCGCGTTTGACCAAACCACCAGCAACGAAGTTAGGGTGCCACTTAGTGACTTCGCCAGATACTTGCGCGGACAACATGGTTTTCTCTACTGGTCGAATTTCGCCATGACCAGTAATGCGTACCTGGTGGAATTCCGACTTGAGCGACTCAACACTGACGAGTGGACGAGTGTCGACCTCTTCTTTCTCTTCCTCAACTTGGCCTGATTGCCCAATCATGCCCATGACGACAAAACCGCCAACGAGGACTACTGGTGGGACGACCCACTTTAACCATGGTTTGCTCATAATCGTATTCCGTTATCTATCTTTAAAATTTGGGGTGATATAGTAGCCTATATCGCTGTGCAAAAATGAGTACACAATTGTAAAAATTTGTTAGTACCTATTTTAACCAGCTTAAAACTTAAGTTGCTCAAATTATGCGTTTTGTTAAGCTTTTATACCAGTAAATGTTTACGCAATTTTGACCACAAAACCGCGTAACAGTAACTTTTTCCGCCGATCGTAAATATATCTGTCCATGTTCCAATTACGTCCATATCAAACTGACGCTGTCGAAGCCACATTGAGCCATTTCCGCGCCAACAACCAACCGGCGGTGATTGTTCTACCCACTGGCGCCGGAAAAAGTTTAGTTATTGCGGAATTAGCACGTTTAGCTAAAAAGCGAATTTTGGTTCTGACCCATGTCAAAGAGTTGGTTGAACAGAATCACCTGAAATTTTGTCAGTACAGTGACAATAAGGGAGTTAAGTCGGGGGTCTATTCCGCTGGACTAAAATTACGGCAAACAGATCAGCAAGTGACATTTGCAAGCATCCAATCTATTGGTCGAAACCTCGACCAATTTGCTGACTTTTTTTCTTTGGTGATTGTGGATGAGTGCCATCGAATTTCTTCACTGTCGGACAAAGAGTCCGATTCATCGAATCAATATTCCAAGTTATTTGACCAGTTACGGGCAAACAATCCGTCATTAAAAGTGCTTGGACTTACGGCAACCCCTTATCGCTTGGGTATGGGGTGGATTTACCGATATCACTATCACGGCATCAAACGCAGCGACACAGCGCCATTTTACAAATGCATATACGAGTTGCCTTTGGCGTATATGATCAATAATAAATACCTGACGCCGCCGAAATTGATTGACGCCGCGGTCGAACAATACGATTTCAGTACATTAGAGTCCAATCAATTTGGCCACTTCAATGAAAATGAAGTGAACCAACTGCTAATGCAATATCCCCGTGTAACCGAAGGCATTGTTGAGCAGTTAAAAGAATTCGGAAGAGATCGCCGCGGTATTATGATATTTGCCGCTTCGGTCAAACACGCCAAAGAAATCGTTGGCTATTTACAGGGTGAAAAAGTCGCATTAATAACCGGCAGCACAGACAATAGTGAACGCGACCTCCTGATTAAACAGTTTAAGGCAGAGGAACTCAAATACCTGGTGAATGTGGCGGTGTTAACTACGGGTTTCGACGCGCCACATGTTGATGTCATTGCCATACTGCGGCCAACAGAATCGGTTAGTTTGTACCAACAAATTGTCGGTCGAGGGCTGAGGCTGTCAGAAGGAAAAACCGACTGCCTAGTCATTGATTATGCCGGCAACGACATCAATATTTTTTATCCTGAGGTCGGAGAGAAAAAGCCAAATAAACATTCTGAGTTGGTACAAGTATTCTGCCCCAGCTGCGGCTTCGCCAATTCCTTCTGGGGGCGAACAGATGGCGAGGGTAACATCGTTGAGCACTATGGTCGTAAATGCCAAGGCGTTCTCGAAGACGACGACATAGAGGCTTGTGACTACCGTTTTGTTTTTAAAGAGTGTCCGAGCTGCAACGGTGAAAACGACATTGCTGCGAGGCAATGCGCCCACTGCCAATTTGACTTGGTCGATCCCGACGACAAACTAAAGGACGCATTAAAATTAAAAGACTCTGTCGTGATACGCTGTGCAGGTATGGAATGTTTGGTCGACGGTGACAAGTTGACTCTAATTTATCACGACGAGGAAGGACTCGAAATTAAGGAGTCGTTTGATTTCTCACACCAAAAACGCAAAGCCGCGTTTAACAATTTGTACGGTAGGCGATTTGCGCAGTCTCGCGCGCCAAAACAATTTAGATCCGCGCAAGAAGTCTTTGATGCCCAAAGCGGCTTATCAGCACCAGATTTCGTTATTGCTCGAAAGCAAAAATACTACTTAAAAGTGGTTGAGCGCATCTTTGACTACCAGGGGCGCTACCGCAAAGCCAACCAACTTTAGTCTTTTTTATTCAATAACGTAAAGGTGTAAAGGTACCCGTAGAGACCTGTAAATAGGATACTTGGGGCGACTGTCAGCCAAAGATTTGGAGTCTGGTTCAGCCAGTTAACGGAAACCACTAAAACCGATTGCACCGCCAAAGGCAACAAGGGCACTAAAAACACACCGGCTATGCGTTTGCCAGAGAAGTAGCCTGCGGATAAATCCAACGCATGGTTGACCGCCCGAACAATAGCTTTTGCTTGCGTTGTTTTAGAGCGAACTTTGCATATGAGCGGGGTCAAAAAGGCGAGTGAGAAACAATGACCACCGAATCGAGACACCAACTTTTCCAATACAAAAGTGAAACCTAAAGTCACAAAGCCACTGTAACTGCCTTGAACAATTGCCGCTTTAATCGTGATATCTGGCGCTATGTCTGGGCTTGAATTCGCCCAATAGGCCCAGCCAAAATAGAACCCAAAGGCTAGAATTGCGGATAATAACAATCGAGATGTGGAAGCCGACATTGAGAATACCTTTGTTATTTGTCTTTTAGTAAACCGTATTTCTGCAAACTTTCTTTCAATAATTTTCGATAAGGGTCAGCGGAATTGGGGCAAGGAGTTGGCGTCCATAGATCATCTCCCCACTGGTCTTTACCAATACTGTAGCAACCCCCTTTCATTTTAACCAAATGCGAGCCATCCGCAGATTTGGCAACGACCTCCACACCAGAGCCTGAAGCGGAAAATTCGTAGCTGTCATCTAACTTAGGGTTACCTCCATTACCTTTAAATTTATTTTCAAACTGAGTCTGTTGGTGACTTTGCCAGCTCTCGCTCGGCCCTATTTTGTCGCGCATGATGGACTTTAGCGCGTTCCCCAACTGATACCGGGAAGGCAGCCGTTGCGCAGCCGGTTCAGCAATTTGTGGCGTTTGGTCCTCTGGTCTGGATTCGGATTCTTGTTTAGAGTCAATTTCTGGCAAGATAGCCTCTGACGGTTTTGACTCGTTGACGCCAGCGTTCGATTTTACTGTTGGATTTGAGGTATTCGCGTTGGCTTCACTGGCAAAATGAATCTCTGAACTGGCGGCTGGCTCTGGCTCTGACAAAACAATCTTTGGCAATTCTACCAGGTAAGAGCGAATAGAAAGATCCTGCTGTTTTGGTTTATCTATAGGCTTGGTTGATGACGGTGACAACAGTAACAAGGCGACAACAATTACGTGTATCGCAGCTGAAGCCAGTATGTATTTGTACCATTGAACCAAACGAATCACTCCCTTTCCGGCTCATCTGACAGCCCGAGTCTCGGTTAGTTCAACACCTCCCTATCGTTGCAAATCCAAAATCGGAAAATACCTTTGTGTGACAAGCCAAATATCCGACTATAATTACTGCAAACCTCGGCCAACCTGCGGGAAGAATTTGATTTACCTAGACAAAGGTATCGTTTTTTTGCTGTTATCTGTCACTGCCCTTAGCCCTAATTTGGCGGCGACTGAGACAACCCCTATCACTGTCCGCATTCTGGCAGACAATCTTCAGCAAGACAGCAGCATCAACTACTTTAGAGTGCTTTTGGTCGAAGCACTGGATGCCACCGTTGATGACTTTGGACCATATAAGATTAAACAAGTTAACTTTGAATTTTCTCAAGACCGCTCATTGCAAATGTTAAAGCGCAAAAATGCTCTTGATGTCATGCACACTATGAGCAGCTCGGAGAGGGAACACGAGTTCTTGGCGGTTAAGATCCCACTGTTAAAAGGTCTCATGGGTAAACGAATGTTGTTTATCCGCAATGATCGAAAAGCGGAATTTGACCAAATAACCATTGCTCGACAGCTAAAGCAAAAAGTGGCGTGCCAAGGACTCCATTGGCCGGACTCAGACATACTTGAAGCCAATTACTTCAAAGTGGCGCGAGTTGTGATTTTTGAATCAATGTTTGAGATGTTAGATAAAGGGCGTTGTGACTATTTCCCACGAGGTATTCATGAGATTCAACCAGAGTACAACAATTTCGTGGAGAAACACCCATCTCTCGCGGTAGCAGATAACTTAATGATCAGCTATCCCGCACCGGTGTATTATTTTCTGGGCAAACATAATACCGAATTGGCTCGTCGAATCACGGAGGGTTTAGAGCGTCTAATTACCAGCGGACGTTTTGATCAATTGATGCAGAAAAATCCTTTAACTGCGCATCTATTTCCACTGAGCAAGTGGCGAGAGACGCGAATCTTTTCGATTCCTAACCCGGATTTACCAGAATTGTCCCCTACCGACAGGCCAGAGCTTTGGCTAGATTTAGGCAGTCAAAATTGATTTTTACACAGGTCACTTGAGCTTCTTCCATTTGCGGCTAAATTTAATCTAAGCTCATATTAAAGGGACTTAGAGTTATGCATTTCTTTGTTGTTGCGTTTTTGTTTGCCTTTCTGATATCGCACCAAGTCAATGCCAACCCTGAATTTGAATCCTACAAGCGGAAATTAGCCGAGGCCCAAACGCGCTATACCGATGAGCAAATGGCGCGTTTTAATCGCTATAAACAAGTTGTTAGGGAAGGACTGAGCGCCTACAAACAGAGAGTTAAAAAACGTTGGGGGTTTGCCGAGGTCTCGACGGATCACAAATACATAGTTTATTCCGAAGATCTAACTGAAAAACTGATCATCGACTATCGCAACAACAGCATTAGCCTCCAGCGTCTTGAGGGCTCCAGATCTGAAGATGCTCGAGAATTGATTGAACAAACATTGAGTCAGCAGGCCATTCCGTCGCTCCGACAGTCTTTGGCAACAACATTAGGCCTATCAACTCAACAAATATCAGTAGTAGCTGATCAGCTCCTATCAGACCAATTCCAAGTCGCCAGCGAGAAACGTTTGCAGGCGAACATCGGTGATCTTGAAGCATTAAAGAACAAGCTTGAGCACAAAAATCAGGACGCCACTCAAACTTCTCGAGCCGATCAAGACTTCCAAGCAACGATTGCGAGTGAGTTGCAAGCTACTAAATCCATATTAAAACAGGTCAATGATTTACCAACAAACGTCACGACAGAAGTCAATGTTAAGAAAGATCCTCTCGGAAAGGCCATGCTGTATCGCAAATACGTGAATACACAGTCAAAGAAGTACGGCTTGCCCAGCTCTCTGATTTACGGGGTAATGGAAGTTGAATCGGAATTTAACCCTAGAGCGCAATCACCGATCCCTGCCTTTGGATTAATGCAAATTGTACCAATGGCGGCCGGTGTAGATGCCAATGCGTTCTTAAACCGGGGTAACAATGCGCCGACACGCGCAGAGTTATTCCAACCAAATAACAATGTCCTCTTGGGCAGCACCTATTTGTACATTTTGTATAACCAATATTTTAAAAACGTCGATGATGAAAACAGCAGACTTTATTGCGCACTGGCGGCATACAATACAGGTATGGGCAACGTCGCAAGCCTGTTCACGCCAGATGGAAGCAAGGTTATGCGACCCGCGATCGAGCGTATCAATGCGTTAAGCTCTAATGAAGTGTACCAACAAATAGTCAACCACGCCCATCCCGAAACACAGCAGTACTTGGTTAAGGTCTTAAACGCCAAGAAACGATATGACGGCCTTTGAGCCACTCGATCAAAGTAGATTAAGGCTTTATGGAACGAACATTTCGAAGATCAAAAAGGTGACCCAAGGTCACCTTTTTAGTTTTATCTAATCCGTTCTCGCTCCGTGCATCGCTTTGCGATTTACATTAATGAGGAGTTACGAATGACGCCTACAGCCAAACCTTCGATGGCAAAATCCTGGTAGTTCAAATCCACTTTGATCGGTTGATATTCTTCGTTTTCAGCATGCAAGATAACTTGGCTTCCCTTGCGCTCCAATCGCTTAACCGTGACATCTTCCTCTACTCGAGCTACAACCACTTGGCCATCTCTTGCTGTTTGTGTTTTGTGCACCGCCAACAGATCGCCATCTAATATGCCAATATCTCTCATACTTTCGCCTTCAACACGAAGCAAGAAGTCCGCAGTTGGGGTAAACATTGATGGGTCAAGATTCACATGACGATCAACATGTTCCAACGCCAGAATAGGTGAACCTGCCGCAACTTTACCAATCACTGGCAACCCGGCTTCAACATCTGACAAGTCTTCAGTCAGTCGAATCCCTCGAGAGGTGCCTGGCAGTATCTCAATATGACCTTTTTTGGCTAACGCTTTTAAATGATCTTCCGCTGCATTGGCAGAGCGAAAACCCAGTCGCTCAGCGATTTCCGCCCGTGTTGGCGGCATACCTGTTGATACAATACTTTGTTTAATCAAATCTAAAATCTGAGCTTGTCGTTCGGTCAACGGACGCATAATCTGTTTTTCCATACAGTAAACATAACTGTCAGTATATACAGTCATCGATAAACTGCAAACGCTAAATACAGATTCTTTAAACAATTTTTTGCTCAGCAAACAAACAACTTAGAACGTTGCTGCGAGACAACGCTGAAGTCAAAATTTACAAATTGATAAAATTTGATTGCACCAAAAGCGTCAATATTTGCTAAAATCGCGCGGTTTTGTGGCAATTTATTATACGAAGTAGGAAATATGTCGATTTTTAGCTCTGTGATGTACTGGTTAACCCGGCCGTTTATTCGCGCCAAAGTCGTGATCGACGAAGACAATCAGTTAGCGGCCGATATTGATCCGCACAAACCGATCAGCTACGTCCTTATTACCGATTCGTTTACGGACAAACTTGCCCTGGAGCAAGCCACTAGAAAACAAGGTTTGCCTTCGCCATTTGCCAAGCTAGTGCTCGGCGACAAAAAGTTCGCGAGAACGTTAAGCGTCAAGCCAATCAAATCTATTTTCAAACCTGAATCGCACCATTTGGACAAAACCGTTGGTTGGGGCCAAGACGTGTTGGAGCAAGTCGATAAAACCAAACTCGATGTCCAGTTTGTGCCCGTCATGATCTGTTGGGGCCGCGCGCCAGGTGTAGAGAAGGCGACAGACGCAAAGATAGGTTGGCGCGACTTGTTATCTGCCACATTGCAAACTAATCCGTTCCGGAAGTTTTTTATTGTCCTATTTTCCGGTCGCTCTAACTTTTTGCGCATCAGTAAACCAGTCATGCTGAAGCAGATGGTTGAGAATTATGGGACGTCAGAAGATACCGCTCGAAAGCTATTGCGTTTGTCGCGTATTCATTTTGAACGCCAAAGGTTGGTCGCAACAGGACCAAAAGTCATGGCAAGACAAGCCTTCTTCAATAGCATGCTAGCCAGCCCTGCACTGAAAAAAGCGCTGCAAGAGGAAATGAAGTCAAAAAACGTTTCGTTGCAACAAGCCAAGAAAAACGCCAACAAATTGTTGGATGAAATCGCTGGCGATTACAGTGAAACTCACGTTCGATTCTTCGACCGCTTGCTCACTTGGGTTTGGAATAAAATTTACAATGGTATTCGAGTCCACAATGCCGACAAGTTGAGAGAGCTGGCACAAAAAGGCCATGAAATCGTCTACGTGCCTTGCCACCGCAGTCACATGGATTACTTGTTGCTAACCTACGTCATTTACCACGAAGGTCTAGTGCCACCACATATCGCGGCCGGTATTAACTTAAACTTTTGGCCAGCCGGTCCAATCTTCCGCAAATGTGGCGCTTTCTTTATTCGTCGTTCTTTTAAAGGCAACAAGTTGTATTCCGCAGTCTTCCGCGAATATTTAAGTCAGTTGTTCATCAAAGGGTACCCAGTTAAATATTACACCGAAGGCGGCCGCTCTCGCACCGGACGTTTATTGCAACCGAAAACTGGAATGATCGCTATGACTGTCCAGGCCATGCTGCGTGGCGTCGATCGTCCAATCACGCTTGTTCCCGTATACATTGGCTACGAACACGTGATGGAAGTAAATACCTACCTAAAAGAACTGAAAGGTAGCAACAAAGAATCAGAATCAGTGTTGGGTGTATTTAAAGCGATTCGAAACCTTAAGAACTACGGTCACGGCGACGTAAACTTCGGCGAGCCGATTAACTTGAATGATTTGCTGACTGAGCAAGCGCCAGACTGGAAAGACCTTATCGATCCTGAAGAGGTTGTAAAACCGAAATGGTTAACGCCTGTGGTCAATAAGGCCGCCAATCAGATCATGAATAACATTAATGACGCCGCGGTGCTTAACACCGTAAACCTCAGTGCCTTGACCTTGCTGACGTCAGACAATCACGCGTTACCGCGCATCGAGATGCAAAACTTGATCGAGTTTTACACGGATTTGCAGCGCCAAGTGCTTTATTCCGAAAGTGTCCGTATACCTGATGAAACCGGAAGTGACATTATCGATGAAGCGTTAATGTTAGAAAAAGTTGATTCCGAAATGGACGAATACGGCACTATCATAAAGCTGTCCGATAAGAACGCGATTCTGATGAGTTATTACCGCAACAACGTCGTGCATTTATTCTCGATACCGTCGTTGATTGCTGGCCAATTAGTACACAACAAACAAACATCTCGTGAAGACATTCATGCCATGGTGCAATCCTTGTTGCCTGTGCTGCGAAATGAAATGTTTATCACCGTTGATGACGTCTCTGAGTACGTAAACCAAACGTTAGATTACTTTGAAAAACGTGAGCTTATCGCCTTAAATGGCGACGGTATTGAGTTGAAAGACCGCAACGGCGAAGGGTTTTTACAACTGAACATGTTGTCGAAGATCATGAAAGATACGCTGCAGCGCTACGCTTTAGGGTTTAATCGAATCAAACAGGTGGAAGGGATCCAACGCGGCGAGCTAGAAAAAGATTGTCAGAAATTGGCCAAACGTCTGTTAACTCTGCACGACATCAAAGCACCGGAATATTTTGATAAGAAAGTTATCTCAAGCTTCGTCACAAGCCTGCGAGAGCAAGAATATGTCACAATTGATGAAGCTGGCCTGATGCACCTTTCTGAAAAAGGCCAGGCGGCCGCTGAGCACATCAATCGTTTACTGAGCTCTGAAATACTGCAGTCGTTAAAATCTTTAGGATAAAGAAAAGCCGCATTAAGCGGCTTTTTTATTATCTCGACTTTAAAAGTTGATGTGTTGAACTGTGTTCTGACCAAATTCGAATACGTTGATCTTGCCACATTGGGCGAAGTGATTATTGCTCGAATAAGGCGCGTTGCTTTGCTGTATGTCAGCCTCCCAACCTTGCCCGTTTTTGACAAACGCTTTTACCTCAAACCAGCCATTGTGGGTTTGACTGCAATCCATTTGCACATCCAACATCCAATAGTGCGCACCAAACGTATTTAGTGGCTCCTCACCATAGCCGTCCAAAGCAACGGTTTTTACCGCACCCCAGGCCGCTGGCCATTGATTTGTGGTCCAATCAAGCGCTGTGCCTTCAGCTGTAATGACTTGATTCGCTTCTACACCATACCAATCAAGGTAGTTGTCTTCTGCTTTCCACGTTGAAGTTGTGCTGTTTCGCAAGTTATTGTGATCGATCTCAATCGCACACAATTTGTTTTGCTCAGTACAGGCAACACCTTGGCTCGCGGCAAAACCGTGATCAATGCCGCCACGAATAAACATGTCTTGGCCACTTTGCGTTTCCGCCTTAATGAAAATAACCGTGCGTTTAACATCGCCTGGAGGCGGTTGTATCGTTCCTAACTTACTGGCGTGATGAATGGCAATCGCATCCATCGACGGCAACGATACTGATGCTGTGCCGTTGCTGTTTACATTAACTACTCGACCTGAACATGACGTTTTATCAGAGCTAATCTCACCAGATAAAACGTCACAATACGACCCTTCACTCAAACCCGTTTGCAAACCTTGATTTAAATCATAACCGTCTCTGTTTATCGCGACAAAGCCTGCGCTACCTCTGGAGAAAGCAATCTGGTTGTTGCCGTTGTCCCACCAGTTATTCACCGTCCAATCGTCATTGACGTTGTTGCGGAAGTCGACTGCTCCATGAATCATGCTCCAGCGATGCTCACACTGCCAACCGCTGCTGAAGCAGTTTAAGTTACCATTATCATGTACCGAGTAACCCGGGCCACCAGCGTCCGTATCGTGATGATAGTCGTAACTCGACATCACCTTTGGATAGCCATACGGATACGCGAGCATAAATACATTCGCTAAGTCATATAACTTGCCATCTTGGTAGGTTACAACATTTCCGGCTCCGCCATGACCTCGTTGGTTGTCATGGTTGTCGACAAATACAACCGCCTGGTGACTCGGCATCATGCCCCATGCTTCACCAAAATTACTCAGCCAAGCTAACTTGCCCGCTTTAAATGTATCTCCAAGTTTGGTGGTGTATTTAAACTCTGTCACTAAGCCATTTCCGGTGTATTCGCTAGCACCCACTGCTTCGCCACCTTGGTCAATGACCTCTTGGAAAATTAGCGGATTGCCGTTGACCTGAGCGAGAATTTGACCAATGTCATACGCAGGCATGTGCTTGCTCGCGTCGAGACGAAAGCCTTTAACACCGATAGACACTAAGTCGTTCATGTAGGCCGCTATTTGACTTTGAACGTAAGCATTGTCCGTGTCTAAATCTGGTAAGCCCACGAGTTCGCAGTTTTGCACACGCCAACGGTCATTGCCGTAATCTTCTGGGTTGATTGAGCAGCTTTGGTGAAAATCTTGAGGTCCGTAAATCGGATATTGACGATTACCGTAGCCATTACCTGCAGTGCCAGTTCCTGCACCATTCGCCATATGGTTGATGACCGCGTCGACATAGATATCGACTCCGGCATTATTACAACGCTGAACCATATCAATAAACTGGCTGCGATTGCCTCCGCGGCTCACCAGTTCGTAGCTTACCGGCTGATATCGAGTCCACCACTGGCTGCCTTGAATGTGTTCATTTGGAGGCGATACCTGAATGGCAGCGAATCCTTTAGGACCAAGAAACTGCTCACACTCGGTGGCGACGTCTTGCCAGTTCCATTCGAACAGATGAACAAACGTGGTTGGCGCGGATTGCGCCTGAGCAGACAGCATAGTGATTCCCGCTGCTAACAATTTTAATCTAGTTTTCATTATTTTATCCCTTGTTGATAGTTAGCTAATTTGATTAGCGGGATAAACATAGTGCACAAAAATTAGACAAACACGGTGAATACGTATTCACTTTAGGTACAGTATTTATTGTTTTAAAGTTGTGAATAATCAATTAATTGTGGGGAAAATGTGGCTAAATGTTGAAATACAAAAAAGGTGGCCAACGCCACCTTACTTATTTTGTTTTTGGAAACTTTTGATAGTCTCGAATGACCCCTTCTTGCATTGCAGAGGCCACCAGCTCACCTTGCTGATTGAAGAATTGGCCTTTTACTAAGCCTCGTCCACCACTGGCACTGGTACTGTCCATATCGTAGAGTATCCACTCATCCATTCTGAACGGCCGATGAAACCACATTGAGTGATCAATCGTCGCGACTTGCATGTCTTTTTGTAAAAAACTGCGACCGTGAGGAAAAAGGGCGGTCGGTAAAAAGTTAAAATCAGAGGCGTATGACAGTAAATACCGATGAACTCGGGGATCGTCTGGTAACTTGCCATTGGCTTTAATCCAAACCTGTCGCCGCGTGTCCATAACTTGCGGTTTAAACGGGTTATTAACCTGAACATGACGAATTTCGATCGGTTTTTCACAAGCGACAATGTCGTGTAAATGCGCAGGAATTTTATCTAGATTCTGTTGATAAAATTCGTACTCAGATAGCAGCCCATCAGGTCCTTGCACATTCGGCATCGACGATTGATGTTCATAGCCAATTTCTTCTGACTGAAACGATGCCGTCATGTAAAAAATCGGCTTGCCGTACTGCAGTGCTCGAACCCTACGAGTACTAAAAGAGCCGCCATCGCGGATGCACTCAACATCATAAACGATTGGTTTTTTATCGTCCCCCGGCCTCAAGAAGTAGCTATGAAAAGAGTGTACATACCTATCTTCGACCGTTTCTTTGGCCGCACTCAACGCTTGGCCAATAACCTGTCCGCCAAATACACGACCAAACCCTAAATTTTGGCTTTGGCCGCGAAACAAACCTTCTTCGATTTTTTCAAGGCTTAAATGTTGCAATAAATCGTCTAAGACTTTACTCATTAATTTTCTCGATACGGGGAAGTTGCGATTGCCTGCCAGTCAATTTCATCTTCCATTAATCGTTCGGTACAAACGTAATGCAAAATGTGGCCAGGCATAACTTCGAAGTTGTTGTTTGGATTCAAATTCATATGGGCGCCAATCCTGTCATGGGCAATCGCCAACAAAATCGCATTGTGCTTTTCTTTAAGGTAGTAAAACAGTTGGCCAAATTGCAACGTTGCTAGCCCTTTTGGCACTTGGGTTGAGAACTGGGTATCGCCGTGCAACGTCGACAATAACTCTTCTTGCAATCGACCACTGCCAGGATCCTGCATCGAGCGAACCAATATCTCAGCGGTTTTTGAACTGTTACACTCAACGTTGGTGGTGTAACGATTTAACATTTCCACTTTGGTTTCATCGTTGAAAAACGCGCTGATGTGGCAACCTTCTTCGACCAAAGGGCTTAATTTCAAAGCGCAGGTAAACGTCATATCGTCGTTGTCGCAATCAACAATGATACGATCCGCTTCTTTCACATTTACTCGGTCTAATTCGGCGTCCTCAGTAAATGAGCTCAAACGCGCGAAATCCACCATCGGGTTGTCGATAAATGGATGTTCCATTTCTTCCGTAACGCAAAGCACAATCTGACGATTCATCCGCTTGCTGTCACCTAGAATGTGTTGAATCATCTTCGCGGTTCGGTTTTCCTGCCAACCGAAGATAAGAATGTGAGTGTCTAAATGACTAAAATCTTTTTCGCCCGTCATAATTTGCCTTAAAACCTTGCTGACCGATTGTCCTAATTTGCCCAACATAGCGCCGAAAATTGCCAGCCCTAACGGGATCTGTACTAACGCTACTAACCATTTGCCCAATTCTGTTGTTGGGCTCATATCGCCATACCCCACTGTACTGGTAGTGACGACGTAGTAATAGAAAAACGCGTCGCTGCGGATCAGATCGCTCTCACCCGCCCAATACAGCACGCCCCATGTCACCAACATGTGGACAAAGAGTAACGCGACGATGGATATCCAAGATACCTGTGAAAAGTGTTTTTTCAGGTACCTGACCAGTTTGTTAATGATCAAATTCGCTATCCTTTGCTCTTGGTACGTTCGATGTATTGCTCAATTTGCTGTTCCAACAAGGACAAAGGCACTGAGCCATTTTTCAGCACTTGATAATGAAACTCTCGCACATCAAATTTTGTGCCCAGTTCAGTTTCCGCCTGTTTACGCAAACGTTTGATCGTTAGCTCACCAATCTTGTAAGACAGGGCTTGTCCGGGCCAAGAGATATAACGATCGACCTCAGTCGTAATGTTGTGTTCAGACAGGGCACTGTTTTCTTTCATGAAGTCCAACGCTCGTTGACGCTCCCAACCCATCACATGCATGCCGGTATCAACCACTAATCGCAACGCTCGCCACATCTCATAGGTAAGACGGCCAAAATTTGAGTATGGATCTTGGTAAAAACCCGCTTCAAGACCTAGCCATTCTGCGTAAAGGCCCCAGCCTTCCCCGAAAGCGCTGATGTAATAAGATGAACGATACAAAGGAGTATTTTCCATTTCCCGGCTCAATGAAATTTGTAAGTGGTGTCCTGGTACCGCTTCGTGCAGCGTGAGTGCCTCTAACTCATACAAAGGACGACGATCTAAGGCGTACGTGTTAACCCAATAGTAGCCAGCGTCTGTTTCCTTGGAGGCTCCAACGTAACGACCGGTCGTATATTTCGGTGCAATATGGTCTGGCACCGGGGCAACCCCGTAGGGGGTTCTTGGCAAATGTTTGAACAGTTTAGGTAACTGAGCGTCCATTTTTTTCGACAGATAGGCCGCACGCATTAAAAGTTCTTCCGCGGTTTTGGCGTAAAACTGTGGATCAGTCCGAAGAAAATGTAGGAAGTCGGCAAAACTGCCGTCAAAACCCACTTCTTCAATGATGGTCTGCATTTCGCCGCGAATTCGTTTCACTTCAGCCAAACCCAACTGGTGGATCTGCTCAGGCGTCAAATCCGTTGTCGTATAGTGTTTAGCGCGGTTGGCATAAAACGCCTCACCATTTGGTGTTGATTTGACTCCAATCGATGGTCGAGCGCCAGGAATGTACTCCATCGTCATGAAGTCTCTAAACGCTTGATATGAAGGCATGACCGCATTTTGAATCACGCGCTTGGCGTTATCTTTGAGCGCGCTAAACGTATCCTCAGACAAGAAATCCGGTTTCGTAACAAATGGACTGAAAAATGGGTTTTTGCTGATATCTTGCACCAGATAACCATCAATGCTTTGTTCAAACCCTTTCAATACCACTTTTGGCTGACTGTTTCCGGATTTAAGACCTTGGCGCATGTACTGTATTTGCTGTTCAAAAAAACCAGGAAACTTAGACAAACGAGAAAGATAATGTTTGTAATCTTGCTCAGTTGAAAACTTGGTGGAACCAGGTAAAAAACCAAGCGAAGTATGGAAACCGCCTTCCGCTGTAATCGGCACCTGATATGCCTGGAACTGATATTGGTCGGCAATATTTTGTAAACGATGTCTTAATACTGCTAAGTTAATACGCTCTTGCTCGCTTAACTTACGCTGTTTAATTTTGTCGAGCTTTTGCAGTTGTCTTAATGTCGTTTCATATTCTTCTTTAAGTGCGGCGGGAGATAAATCCGGCATCTGATCGGGAACAGTGTCCAATCCATAATAATTGGCCGTTAAAGGCGACTGTTGCAATCGATATTGCCAAATCTCATCCGCTAGCTTAGCAAATTTTTTGCCTTCTGATGCCTCGGCATTCGCCGTCAAGAGCGACACGCCAACAAAGAACGTTAGCGCGAATGACGTAATTGTTTTGTTTATCATCTTAATTACCTAATAGTTTTCGCCAGGCCGACTTAGGTTTCTGTTGTTCCGGCTGTTTTTCAAGGTTGGCTTGCCAAAATGGCGTCAACAATCGCACGCTGTCTTGTTTGAACTTCTCACGATCTAGCGCAGAAGCACTCTGCGGATAGTTCATCACCCAAGCTGACCCCAACAAAGCAATAGTTGTGCTAATTAACTCAGCCCACTCTTGAGTGCTCACTAGACTATTGAGCTCCTGTAATGCCGGCACTACACGTTTTATCTCGTTTATTTTTCGGGTATTGAAACCTGCGTAGGTTTTATCATCGACGTTTGCCTCCAGCACTGCATCAGAAATGCGATAAAGCTGTGCTAAATTCGGATGACTCACCCAATATTGCGAAAGATATTCAC
>CAXRBI010000097.1:0-50410 GCA_964229075.1 Alteromonadaceae bacterium
GGCGCAAAAAATACCGCTGCCGTATCAGCGGCTTCATTGTCATAGGGTGCTTCCGCGGTCTTGCACCCGCTAATTGCCAATCCAGCGAGCGCGCATATAGTTAAAAGTTGAGTTCTCATAATTGCCTTCATAAATTTTTCAATAATGTATTGTGGCGAACAACAACACAAAGTGAACCTTGGTTCACATTTGTATTTTATACGATATAGCAACAGGTTACTTTGCTCCGCCTTCCCTCACTGTTAACCTCCTGGCAAAAGACCAAAAGGAAAACCCGTGACAATCGAACGAATTGAAACTAAACAACGTATGAGCCGAATTGTAAAACACAATGGCACCATATACTTATGCGGCCAGGTATGTGCCGATGCAACAAAAGGCATCAAAGAGCAAACAGAGACGATGTTGGAAAAGGTCGATGAGCTACTGATTAAAGCGGGCAGTGACCGCAAGCACATGCTCTCGGCAACCATTTATTTGAAAGACATGAAAGACTTCGCTGAGATGAACCAAGTGTGGGACAACTGGGTACCTGAAGGCTTTGCACCAGCCAGAGCCTGCGTTACAGGCGACATGGCCAGAGCAGAACTGCTCGTTGAAATTTCAGTGATTGCCGCTGAAATTAGTTAAGGCAAATTGTTGTTTTAACTACTTAAACATTAAAAAGGCCGCGTTTGCGGCCTTTTTTGATGAGCTAAGACTTATTGGCCGTATCTTTGTTGTAGATACGACAATACCGCTCGTATTCCAAACGCTTCACCACCTTTTGGGCGGCCTGGTAGCGCTCGATTGTTGAGCGCCATAATATCAAAATGACACCAATCAACCTGCTCAGGTAGAAACTCTTGTAAGTACAGTGCCGCAGTAATCGCACCGCCAAATGGTCCAGCGGCACAGTTTGTCATGTCTGCAACGTCGCTCTTTAACAGGTCAAAATACGGACGGTGTAGAGGCATTCGCCAAACTGGATCTTCCACCTCTAAACCTGCCGCGGTAATGCCAGCTGCGGTTTCATCTTTGGTAGCAAAAAAGCCTGGTAATTCGGTGCCAAGAGCGACCCTCATAGCCCCAGTTAAAGTGGCAAAGTCAATGATCAGCTCTGGCTGTTGATTAGCAGCGTCGTCCAATGCATCACAAAGGACTAGACGGCCTTCCGCATCGGTATTATCAATTTCTACCGTAATGCCTTTGCGAGTCTTGATCACATCTCCCGGTCGAAACGCGTTGTCTGAAATCGCATTTTCAACCGCAGGAACTAACACTCGTAAGTTCACTTTAAGACCAAAATCCATGATCAAGCGAGCCAAACCTAACACGTGGGCCGCACCGCCCATGTCTTTTTTCATTTGGCGCATGCCCGCTGCCGGCTTAATGTCCAAGCCGCCACTGTCAAAACAAACACCCTTGCCCACTAAAGTGACTTTTGGTGCATTGGTGTCGCCCCAGTTAAGCTCGATAAGCCTAGGCGGATGACAGCTTGCACGGCCGACGGCATGAATGGTTGGATAATTTTGCGTGAGTAACTCATCACCAACAACTTCTGAAAATGTACCGCCAAATTCATCGGCAAGAGCTTTGGTCGCTGATGCTAGGTGCTGAGGCATCATGTCCCCCGCGGGCGTATTCACCAGATCCCGCACCAATGCAACGCCATTTGCTAGTTTATTGACTTCGCTCACTACGGCTTCGTCTTTAACGCCTAACGTCGCTCTTTCGGCGGTTTTACTGACGTAACGATCAAACTGGTAGGCACCCACAACCCAGCCAAAAGCAATAGACGCTTGATACTGAGCATCACACTGCAACACAAAATGTTGTGGCGGCAATTTACTGCTTAAGTCGCCAGAGGCAAAACGTTGCATTGGGTTTTCAGACACCAATAAGGCGCAAAACAGTTCACCGTGTTCATTTGGAATTAATGCAAGCCCTTTGCCTTTGAACTGCGTGGAAGAAAGCCAGTTACGCTGAAACGACGGCAACTGCGACTGCCAATCGGCAAATTCAGATTCCGCTAGAACAATGAGATCAGTGCCCTCGGTATGATTCGATAAATACTCTGTCATAAATACCCTGTTGTGTTTTTTATGTTGCGCCCACTGGAGCGCGAATGCCTTTAGTGTAATAGATTTGCCTGCGTTGGAAAATCTAACCTGCGATTATAATTGCCCGGCACGAACTAAAATTTGGCACCAAATGACATGCCACGGAACATAAACTGGTCTAATCTGGAGATCAATAGCCAAATACCGTTAGGAGCAGACTCGGCTCATGAACAAAATGTTTTTCCGTTTGTATCAACTGGGATTAAAACTCTTCGTCCTTTTATACCCGTTTCCTCGGCCAAAACTGTTTGTCGGCAAACATGGTCTGGCTCAATGGTTACCTACTTTGGCACAACACAAACAGGTCCTGGTTGTCAGCGACGCCACGTTAGTACAATTGGGTGTGCTTGCGCCTGTTCTTGACGCACTCAAGCAAGCGAATATCCGCTATACCGTTTTTTCAGATGTTGATCCAAACCCCAGCATAGACAACGTAGAGTCAGGCCTAGCCGTTTATCGAGACAATAGCTGCGATAGTTTGGTCGCCATTGGCGGCGGCTCGGTGATGGATTGTGCCAAACTGATTGCCGCCAGAGTTACTCGGCCGAAAAAGAGTGTCAGACAATTAAAAGGCCTGTTTAAAATCAGAAAGTCCTTACCATCTTTCTATGCTATTCCGACGACCGCTGGCACAGGTTCAGAAACCACCATTGTCGCTGTTGTGTCTGACAAGGAGCATCAGCAAAAATATGCAGTCACCGATCTCGTACTCGCCCCGAAAGCAGCCATCTTATTGCCTGAACTAACAACAGGCCTGCCACCGCATATTACTGCGACAACAGGTATGGACGCGCTCACTCATGCAGTTGAGTCGTATATTGGTAAAAACTCGACTGCGTTTACGCGAGAAAAAAGTCTGCAGGCAACAAAACTGATCTTTGCCAACATTCTGCATGCCTGTCGCGATGGTAAAGATCTGCAAGCACGGGAAAATATGTTGAGGGCATCCTTCTACGCGGGTGAAGCGTTTACTCGCGCGAGTGTTGGTTATGTTCATGCCATTGCTCACCAGTTTGGCGCTTTATACAACACCCCCCACGGACTCGCAAACGCCATTTTGTTGCCAAAAATTTTGCGTCAATACGGCTCTACGATTGAATCGAAAATGATGGAAATCGCGCAATACTGCGAAATGCCACCAGCCTCTGATGGCAGTTATGCCACTGCTGTGATCAACAAAATTGAAGCGCTGAATGAAGAGATGGGTATTCCGCAACAGTTGTCGTCTTTAAAACAACAAGATGTAGGATTGATTGCCAATATGGCCTACGACGAAGCACATCCGGATTATCCGGTACCCACATTTTTTGAACGAACAGATTTTGAAGGCGTACTAGAAGAAGTCATGGCTAAATAAATGGGTACCAAACAGCGGCTCGTCGCACCACCACCGTATTTCAAACCGCTGTTTGGACCACCTAAGACGTCAAACTCATTTGAGTGAGTGACCATAATAACGGCCAAATTAAAGCTGTCAACCAATTATATTGAACAAACGTTCAATATAAAAATTTCCAACATAGGAACAGGAAGTTAAGGTCTTAAATGGTGAATAAATAACACCGCAAAATAATGATTTCCTTGTTAGAATGATCACCAGAGTGAAAGCCAACTTGGAAACCCTATGCCGAAACTTGGGATGGAAAAAATACGCCGACAGCAGTTAATTGAGGCAACCCTAGCCTCTATCGAACAACACGGATTACACGGCACCACCATAGTCACCATTAGCAAACTCGCGGGCGTAAGCACCGGCATCATAAGTCACTATTTTAATGGCAAAGCAGGCCTGATTGAGGCCACTGTCAAATACCTGCTGCAACAACTCAAAGTCGATTTATTAGCGGCTTTAGAGCAAAACCTAAGCCACCATGCCCGCCTGCACGCAATAATCGATGCCAACTTCAGTAGTCTCCAACAGAGCCACCAAGCGGCGGTTACTTGGCTTGCGTTCTGGGCGCAATCGATGCACTCACCTGAATTGGCAAGGCTGCAGAGGGTCAATGCCGCTCGACTCGAGTCCAATTTAAAATACTCGCTCAAACACACAGTTAAAGAAGACCAAGTCAGTTGGTGCGCCAAAATGTTAGCTGCCCAAATTGATGGCGTTTGGCTACGAGCGGCGCTAAGCCAAGACATCAATGCCTACGCGCAAGGCGTTGAAACTTGCAAAAGACTGATCGACAAAGTTGTTAACGACTACCCAATCAGATGATTTACCTCGCCGCGCTTTTAACTCTTGGGTTAACTTTATACCTGCTAATGTTTCAGGGTAACGAAGTAATCCAGAGCGGCCAGAAAGTGCACTTAGCGACCTTGTTCGCAATTCTATTTACCACTGGGTTAGATGGCGGCCTGTTACTGCTTCCCCTGCTCGATTTCAAACATCACCTGATTGCTAGCCAGTACCCCGAATATCTGTTTGCCCATCCAATTGCCATCGAATTTGGATTCTGGGGCGGCTGGAGCTGGGCTGTGTATTTTGTCACGGCCTGCTACTTTGCCTTGTTTGAACCTAAACTGAAGTTGTTCAAGCGTCCCCTGTTGCGGTGGCTCAACAGTATTGTCATCATTTTAACCTGCGCCTTTAGCGCTTGGTTACTGATTGGCACCCTGAAGTTATATTTACCACCGTTGTCAGAAAGTTGGTACCGCCCGTTAACTTACACAATAGTGGTGCTTGCTGTGGCTATGGCGACTTTCTCTTCGTCTCGGCTGCATTACATTAAAAATTTGAGTTTGCTCAGTTCGGTGATGTTCTTGGCGCTGATAGCAGTGGTATTTATTGATAGTGGCAGCACGATTTCAACCTTTACTAACAACACCATATATGCAAGTGAGTACTTACAAAATATCGATAAATTTGTGTTTCCAATCAATGCCTACCACGAGTTTTACCAATTCTGGTGGATGGCTTGGAGCGTGATGATTGGCCAATTTGTCGCAAAGTTTGTTGCAGGCTTACGCGTTTACCAATTGTTCTTATTGGTGCTTATTTTGCCCTCGGCACCTATTTTGATCTGGTTTGTTGTTTTGTATCAGAGTCATGCATCAGGCTCAGCGCTGGCTACAGGCACAAACCTTTCTATCGCAGTTTTGGGCGTTTTGTTTGTAGTCAATTCGATGGATTCGCTGATCCGAGTTTACAGCTACAACCTAAATCTAACTCGAACAAAACTCGGCATTGGCAAGTACTTTGTCCTGCATTTTGCTCTTCTCACGACGCTTGTCGTAATTTACGATTTTAAGATGTTAAACATCAATTTGGTCGGCTCAATTGTGACCGGATTGTGGCTATTGGCGACGGCAAATACCGTGTATCGCCTGCGTCGCTCTTCCCTTTAAAGCACCTAAGGTATGCCATCGCACTGTTTGAAAGTGCACGCCCCCTTTAACTGAAATTGCACCACGTTCTGCACCAAGCCTCGCCGCTTTGTGGCATTTCTAATACCCAAGTCATCCCTATTCTTCGACTCTTTTTTCATCTTCTTTTTAACCCTAAGTCATCAAATGATAATCATTATCATTTACATTAGTAATTTCTAGGAGTATCCTCTCGCCCCGAAAATACAAACAACAACTCTTGTCTTTAGAGCAAAAACAATATGAATAACATGAAATTAACTTCTCTATCCCTCGCTATGGTGATGGCTTTTTCCACCCAAGCAACGACTAAAAACGATGACATCGAAAACATAGAGGTGGTCGGTAGCTACATCAAAGGCTACGGCGCTCACGATGCAAGTGGCGCGAGCCGCCTAGATTTGGCCATTGTCGATATACCGCAATCGGTTTCAGTCGTAACCAGCGCACAAATGGACGACTTTCAGCTAAAGGACATTAACGCAGTGCTTGATACGGCGACAGGCGTCATGGTTGAACGCGTTGAAACTGACCGCACATACTTCACGGCTCGAGGTTTTGATATCACTAACTTCCAAATCGACGGTGTTGGCTTGCCTTTAACCGCGGGAAACAATCACGCCGATGAAGACACCGCTATCTACGACCGAATCGAAATCATCCGAGGCGCAAACGGTCTAATGACCGGCGTAGGTAACCCATCTGCAACCGTCAACTTTATTCGCAAGCGCCCAGAAGCTTCAAGCTCACTCAACTTAACCGGCTCATACGGCAGTTGGAACAACAAACGCTTAGAGGTGGACGGCACCTTAGTCGTTAACGAAGACTTAGCATTTCGCGGTGTTGCCGTAGCCCAGGACAAGGAATCTTATTTAGACCGTTACCAAACCGACAAATCGGTTTTGTATTTCTTTGTCGATTACAACCTAACTGAAAGCACTAACTTGTCACTCAGCCACGCCATCAACGACAACGCCGCAGATGGCAACTTATGGGGCGCTAATCCTTTATTTTATTCTGATGGCACACCAACCAACTACGATCGCTCTTTGAACACGTCTGCCGATTGGTCGAACTGGAACGTTAAAAAACAGAATACCGTATTGGAACTGACCCATGCCATCAATGAAAATTGGGAACTCAGAGGTACGTACTCGTTCAAAACTATCGAAGAAGGCTCGGAACTATTCTACGTTTACGGCGTTCCAGATAGAGCCACAGAGCTTGGTCTCAACGGTTGGGCATCTGAGTACCTGCACGACGAAGACACGCAGTTGATTGATCTTTACCTAAAAGGTTACTTTGAACTGTTTGGCAACGAGCATCAATTTGTTGTCGGTGCAAATCACAGTTCAATGGATTACACCGATAGCTCTCTTTACGACTACACCACGGGCCATGGTTTTCCCGTCTTACCGGCCTTCACAGAATGGGATGGCAACACCCCAAAACCAACCTTTACCGACGGTGCAACGGGTGCAGAGGTAGAACGTACACAAAACGCGGTATACTTCACAGCGCGCTTTCAAGTGAGTGAAGACTTACACATCATCACAGGAGGTCGTCAAAACGACTGGGACGTCGAAGGGCAGTCTTATGGCACCGAGCAAACCAGTGGCGATAGCAAGTTTATTCCCTATTTAGGCGCAGTGTATCAATTGAATGAACAGCTGGTCGCTTATGCCAGTTACACCGAGACCTTTTTGTCGCAAACCGAAAAAGATGTCAATGAACAGTTCTTAGATCCTATCGTAGGCGACAGCAAAGAAATCGGCATCAAGGCCCAGCTGTTCGACGACCAATTCATTGCAACCTTCGCCTACTTCGACATCTTACAAAACAACTTGGCCACCTTAGATCCTGCGACGGCGGGACTCGCTCCAGAATTGCAAAGATACATGGAAGCTGACGGCCTGACATCAAGCGGATTCGAACTGGACTTTGCAGGTGAGCTTTTACCTGGCCTGCAAACGAGCATTGGCTTAACCAAATTCGAAATTGACGGACCTGATACTGACGCCACGGCTTTAGTCAAAGGTTATACGCCAAACACCATTTTCAAAATGGCGGTATCGTATGAAGTTCCTCAACTTGAAGGTTTAACCATTGGTGCCAACTACCGTTGGCAAGACGACATTTCTAGAATCCAAAACCCAGAGCCACTGGTTGTGACCGAACAAAAAGCCTACGGCCTGCTGAACCTTATGATGAGTTATGAAGTTTCAAATCAGGTCTCGGTTTCATTTAACGCCGGTAACGTCACAGATGAAAAATACCTTAACAGTTTGTACTGGGCGCAAAGCTTTTACGGCGCGCCGGCCAACTACAACCTATCTCTGAAATGGACTTTATAAGTTAACCTAACCTCTGATAAAACACCGCCGAGGCGGTGTTTTTGAGGTTAAAAAGGACACCTCAAGTATGAGAAAAAATCTATTTAAGTGGCACTCCTATTCCGCACTACTTGCCCTCATTCCGCTGATCATCATCGCTGTGACGGGCAGTATTTTGGTCTTCAAAACAGAAATTGATACATGGCTCATGCCTGAGCGCATGACTGTCGCCCAAAGCTCAAACCAACAAAGAGCTAACTTTAACCAGCTAGTGGCTCACATCGAACAAACGCACCAAAACTACCTAGTAGGAAGTTGGGAGATTTTTGACGACAAAAAACGTTCAGATACCGTTTACCTAATCAGTAAAACGGACGGGCAATGGTCAAAAATGTACATCGACCAATACCAAAACAAACTGCTGTCGAACCCTGTGAGCGTCACGCACGACATTACCGACTGGCTATTGTCTCTGCATTACACTTTTCTACTTGGAACGACCGGTGCATTTTTAGGTTTGATTTTTGCCATTGTCTTGCTGTTTTTAGGGGTCAGCGGAATCATCTTACACCGCCAGTTCTGGCGGAAATTGTTTACCCTCAGGTTCGGTGCCGCGCGCCGTATCTTTTACAGTGACGTCCACAAATTCATTGGAATTGTGTCCTCGCCGATCATTATTGTTTTGGCAATTACTGGGGGCTACTGGAACACAGCGGAAGTCCTGCATGAGCTGGAACACCATTTAGAGCAAGAACAGGTGGTTTTACAAGACAAACTATACTCAAGCGATATCGACTTACAGGCGCTGTTGGATAACTCAACCAGTGCCATAGATGGCTTCACCCCGACTTACTTCGTGTTTCCCTTCGAGCCTGAACTGCACTTTACTGTATACGGTGATGTAACTGGCACCAATATTCTTACCAGCCAATATTCTTCAACCATAGGTTGGAACCGAGACACAGGACAATTAACCACCACCTTTGATATTCGCCAGGCCGCGTTAGGCTGGGTTATTTTGGACTCATTCCGCAAACTGCACTTTGGTTATTTTGCCGGACTTCCCAGCAAAATCATTTGGTGTGTGTTGGGTTTAAGTCCGCTTTGGTTATCGCTTACTGGCCTTTATTTCTATCTGTTTAGAAGGCGAAAATACCTGCAAAAATACGCTTCGGCTCCCGTTATCAGTTAAAACTCGAAAGCCGCTCAAACCGCCACTTGGTAGGCATGAGCGGCACAAAAAAGGTACAGGCTTCTATCATCTCAGCGCGGGTTACCAAGATATTTTAAAACAGCCAAGTAAGTGAAAAAATTTCGTTAGATATTTAGGGGAATTCCTGTGTATTATTGAAAGCTTAATTATATGACAATGATGTTTCGTCGTCGTTTTAGCTTTCGCCATACTTGAAGTGTATTTTCAAGATATAACAAAGAGTTAGACAAAAACAATAACAAACAAACTCACGTACTAAATGCGCCTACCCGTCGCATTTATGCCGAAGTTTTGAAGTATTTGGACATTCCTAACCATGAATAAAAATATGACCGTTGCCCGCAAGGTATTGGTGTCTGTTGCCAGTATTTTTCTCATCATCGCTATTTTTGTAGCGATATTTGTCACCAACGAACGCGCCCAAACCGTTAAAGAATCCGTAATCAAAGAAGTGAAACTGGCGACTCAACAGTCGGCCGCCGGCATCCATGAATTTTTCCGCGAACGTTCAAGGGTGGTCACCTCGCTTAAAGCAAACCCGTTTGTTAATGACTGGTTTGCACAATACCGCGACCGTGGCTCAGACATCGATGGCGACCGACGTTACCAAACCATCGTTGAGCTGTTCAAAAACGAATCAGCGCAAGACCCAATGATTAAGTCAGTGTTTTACGCACCAGCTGCCACGCATGAGTATTTTGATATTAACGGTCGTTACAACGACCTCAGTTACTTTACGAGCAAACGTCCTTGGTGGGGTGAAGCACTCGCAAAAGACCGCTTGTTCATCACCAACCCAGAAATTGATGCCAACGACGGCTCTATCGTAACGTCGATCAAATCAACCGTATACAAAGACAGCGGCGACTTACTCGGCGTGATGGGCATCGACATCTTGGCTTCTGAAGTCAAAAGCGGTTTGGTCGATGTAATCAAGTATCAAGGTAAAGGATTTGGCTTTTTGTATACCAAAGAAGGCCGCATCATTTCGTTCCCAGATCCAAACAAACGCATCGATATGAGTGAACTACCAACGCTTAGCATCATAGATCGCAAGTTCGCCAACACAGAGGGTTTTGCCCAACTTCTTAACGACACTCGCAATGCCGACGAAAATCTGCAAGAACTGGTCTACAACGGTGAAACCTACTTGGTCTACACCAAGCGAATTCTAGATGAAACCATGGCACTGGATTGGCGCCTTGGCTTTATGGTACCAACCCACGTAATCAGCGACCCAGTGACGTCCACCATTTGGGGCTCGGTGGTATCGGTTGTTTTATTGGTGTTGTTGACGTCTGCAGTGATTGTCTTTGTCATTAAAAAGCTGCTTACCGAGCCGCTTGAAAAAGTAGTCAGCGCAATGGATGACATTGCCAACGGCGACGGCGATTTAACCAAACGTATCGAGGTCAATACCAACGACGAACTAGGCCAGTTGAGCATCGCCTTCAACACCTTTGTTGAAAACATTCAAAACATTATTAGGCAGTGTAATTCCACAACGGCTGAGGTATTAAATGAAAGCGACCAAGTGACTCATTTGGTACAAGACTTTGCCGAGAATATGGATACACAAAAAGGCTACATTGAGCACATTGCCACGGCAACAACGGAAATGACGCAAACCATCCACGGCATTTCCGACAATGCCCAAATGGCGCTGGATTACGCGACAAAAGCCAACAGCGAATCAGCGCAGGGCAGCAAGCTCGCAAGCAACGCTGCAAAAGTCATCAACGAATTAGCAACCGACGTTGCCAATACCAGCGAAGTTGTCAATCAATTGCATCAAAACTCCTCCTCAATTTCTGAAGTACTTGCCGTCATCAAGGGCATCGCTGAACAAACCAATTTGCTCGCACTAAACGCTGCGATTGAAGCCGCCCGAGCGGGTGAACAAGGCCGAGGCTTTGCGGTAGTTGCCGACGAAGTCAGAACCTTGGCAAGTCGAACCTCTGCCTCAACGGGTGACATTGAAGGCATCATTGCAAAACTGCAAGCTTCGGCATCAGATGCGGTAAGCGCAATGTCTGTAGGCAAAGAAAAAACCGACAAAGGCGTTGTTTTGATTAACGAAGTGAGCGACAAACTCACCCAAATCAATCAGGCCATCTCGCTGATTGAGCAACAATCCAACGAGACGGCGTCGGCAACCAAAGAGCAAGTGGCCGCGTCGGCCGAAATCTCCAAACAAACGGTGGCAGTGCACGAGCTGGCCGACTCTACCGTGGGACAAACCCATGAGATCGAAAAGATGAGCCAAGAGCAAAAACAAATCGCGGTCGACTTAGACCATACGCTCTCGCAATTTAAAGTGTAAAAGAAAGCCCCGAGTTAGGGGCTTTTTTGTGTCTACTAAAATAGATTTAATCGAATTGGTCTTAGCCAGAGCTGGTAATTTTGTTTGACCTGGCCATCGATAACAACCGCGCCGAATGTGCTATCAAGCCCTTCGTCATTGGCCGAAAAAATTGGCTGTTCAGCAACGCAAAAAGTGGTGCCAATGCCAGTGCGACTCTCTACAGCATCATCGAAACGGCCAAGGCCAATGGCTTAAGCCCATTTGATTACATCACGCACTGTCTGGAACACTTGGCCGCATCGCCAGACAATGTCGAAGCCCTATTGCCCTGGAATATTAAATCGAGCAAGGTGTAGATCAGCAGACGGTTACTTAAAATCAATATGTTATGAGTATTGATTTTCTTATTAAACGCTTGCGGTTCGAGGTATAAACGGTATTCAAAAAAGAAGCTCTCAACCGTAAATTCTCAAGAAGTCGAAAAACTACTGAAGCAAAAGAAACAGTCTCTAATCAAGATATTATCTCTACTACCGAATACGCCGCATATAGACTTTGGTTTTTTACCGTTGGGTTGAGTTGGGTCAATTGTTGACCTTCCCCTGTCCCAGTTTGTCTTATAACCGAGATTTTTGATGTGTGAAGTGCCCTGTAAACTAAATAACTTACGCAGGCTCAATACTCACTCCTTTTTCCGTGAGCCTTACCTGAGAAGCCCCTTTTTGCTCCTCACTGACCAACGCAGATTTGGCGAAACTAAATTTTACATGGGTGAATAAGCGAGTATTAGCCTGGACATAAAGTGAGTTTAAGTACTCCTCCTTCCGTGTTTCTAACGCAGCCTTTTGTCGGAAGTAATTTTCGAACTGAATTTTACACGCTGCAACTTGTTTATCTACAATTTCTAAGTTTTGGTTTGAAACGAGTTGTTCTTTACGCTTTACAATTAACTGGTCTTTTTTCTTACCAATTTTGCCTAACGTTTTCGTTATTAGCGCAAGCTTAGTCATGATGGCGTCATAACCTCGGTTCATATCAATATCTACATGAACATTCGACTCACTGCCAATAACGCCTGCTTCTAGAAATTGACTTAAATAAAAGTAACTACCAAGAATACGTCCATTGGGTTTGTCGCCGGCCCCCACCTTTATGCTGCGTGCTGAAACATGAGAATGAATGAGATTTTTTTCAATTTCGATATCGAACTTGGCGTCTAAATGACACTGATTAGTGAAGGCGACATTGATATTTTGACCGCTCTTTAATGTCGCACTGTAGCGTGCTTTTCTAGCTTTCGCATAATCGTCTACCAACTCATCTTCATTCAAAATGCGACCAGAGCAGCCACCTGAAATCACGATTTGGCCATCACATTCAATGATTGCAGATTCAACAAACCCGCCCACAGTGACATCCCCGGAGGCTCGGATCTTCATATCCGGTGCTACATCGCCCTCTACAATGACGGAACCCTTGAATTTCACATGACCGGATTTGGCATCTACTTTTGGTAACACTAAAACGTCATCAACTACGACTTCGCCTTCCAACAATCTAAGTAGGCCTTGTTTAGTTGCGAGTAATTGATTAACGTTTTCGGGATTTATTTCTGTCCCATCCTGAGGAATAAGTGTTTTGTCCTCGCCAGGCGTCGGTTCCACACTCTCACCGAGAATATTCATACCTGCTATACCAGAAGACGCAGCGACTTTTTCAGCGACGACTTGACCAATCTCAACCGTTTCGATTTCCCCCAAATCTCGTAAATCAAATCGGCCGTCGTCAAAACGCTTATGATTTCGCACTAAATTAGAAAACAGGGTCACCTTTGGCTCAATGAACGAGTCTTTTCCTTTTTCCGGAGGACGACCTACGACAATCAATTTTTCCAGCTCACTACCGGCTTCCAGAGCTAAGCTTTCCTCGAGCAGTTCCTCTACTAATTGAGCTTTCAAGCCAAATTTGATACCTGCTTGGCGACAAGTTTGTTTGATTTTTTCTTCATCTAGGATTGCCCCACCTTGGGCAGTAGTGACCTTTGCAAAACCTTCCATCTTGTCGTCACTAACAGTTATCTCTAGTTTGGCGTAGATAAGTTTCGATAATTCGAATTTAACCTCTGTTTCAATGTCAAACTCCGACTCTGATTCGTCCTGATTCTTGAGTAACTCTAATTGCTCGTTTACCTGTGTAATATCTCTTTCAAGTTGAGCTTGATCAAAAGTGACACCTGCAAAAGAGCTCGCCGCTAGATCCCGCTTTATTTTTTCAATATTAAATGGTGCCATTTCTGGTGTGAGTTCATCGACAAAATAGAGGCGCTCATCTTCAACGATAAACTTGGCCACTGCTGCGTTTTTATCAGTCGTCATAGTAGGTTAATCGCCTTGTTTAAGACTGTTTGTGCTTACTATAAACAACATTAATGGCCGATTCAATTCGCTTCCTCATATTGAGAGGGCGTCTTCAATTTAGCTAACAGATTGGCTCACTGTGATATAAAATTAGTTTACGGAGGTTGTCTTACAATCAGATTTAACGCTTTTACAGCATAACAACTGAGCCAACCTATTGGAAATCTGAGTATAAAAGTGTTTGAGTTAAAAGGCAGCAACTCTAGAGGCGACTTTAAATAGAACAAATGGCTCCATTAAAGGCATAGTTTTAAAAATGACTTCGTTTTTTAACAAATTGGGATCGACCACAACTTGCTTTAATATGCCCGCTAAACAAATGCTCATTATCACACCTCTTAGTTTTATATATTATAAAGCTAAGAACTGTTTAGTGAACTAGGGCCTTACCACGTTGCCGACAGTGAGAATGTTCGATGGATTCCCAATCAAGTTGGGAATGACGGCACAGGTGAGAATAGTATTTTGCGTTCTGAACGTTTAGATTTTTTTGCCCTTCACGCTACGACGACACTTCAGCAATTGCTCGTTCCAGTGCGTCGAGTTTTATCGGTTTGGTTAAGAACAAGTCCATTCCTGCTTCTAAACACTTTTCCTTGTCGCCTTTCATTGCGTTTGCCGTCAGTGCGACAATGGCGATGTCTTTGTTTTTGTCGCCAGCGGTGCCACTTCTGATTTCTCGCGTGGCCTCAAAACCGTCCATTTCTGGCATTTGGCAATCCATTAATATCAAATCAAATGTCGATTCGTGCTTCAGTTGGCTCAATGCTTCGAGGCCGTTGGCGGCAACAACCACATTGTGACCTAAACTGGCCAACATTTTTTTGGCGACTGTTTGATTAATGACATTGTCCTCAACCAAGAGTATTTGTCTTTTCGAACATGGCTTAACAGCCTTTTGCTTGCGCTCAGCCACTTCGTCTTCTACCGCGGCTGTGCTCGGTAGCATCATAGTTGCAATAAACTCACTGCCCTCGCCTTCAGTGCTCTTCGCCTCAATGTCACCCGCCATCAGATTACAGAGTTGTTTGGCGATGGAAAGGCCAAGGCCAGTGCCACCATATTTGCGTGTGGTTGAAGCATCGGCTTGGGTAAACGGATCAAACAGGTGTTTCAACTGCTCAGCGCCAATGCCAATGCCAGTATCTTTGACGTGAATTTCAACAAGCTGCCCGGAGTCATCGCCTGAATTCACTCGACAATCCACTAACACCTCACCAACATCGGTAAATTTGATTGCATTAGAGAGCAGATTAACAACCACCTGACGAACTCGGGTGGGGTCGCCTTTAAACCACATAGGTTTGTCGCTTGGAAGTTGCAAACGAATCGACAAACTTGGATTTTCAGACAAATGTTTATGGGTCAAAACCACTTCGTTTAACAGCTTGCTTAAATCAAATGCAAGATGTTCAAACGCGACTTTACCGGCGTCGAGTTTGGAGAAATCTAAAATATCGTTGATTAAGTTAAGCAGTGTTGATGCACTGGATTTCGCCACATCAACATTCTCTTTTTGCGCCAAGCTCAACTCTGATTGTTTTAACAGCTCCAACATGCCCAACACGCCGTTCATTGGTGTACGTATCTCATGACTCATGGTGGCCAAAAATGATGATTTTGCATTGTTGGCGTGATTGGCTTCATTTAAAGCCAATCTCAGTGCTTTTGTTTGCTCTTCGACTTCTTGCGCCAAACTTTGGTTTAACACCTCAAGCTCGTCATTGGCTTTCTGCGCTTTGTCGTTCGCTAATTTCAAACGTTCTAACGTGCGCTGAAGTTTACCGGCAAAGCGCTGAATGACAGGCGACATTTCATTTAGCTCAGTAACTAAAGACGATTTTAAATTGAGCTCAATAAATTCAAATTTCTTGTTTTTACTTGCCCAGGAAATGCGACGCGCCAACTCTGAGATAGGCTGACTGACATGCAATGCCAATCTGGACACAATAATGAATAACGCCAGGATAAATCCGACCAAAATCAACAACGACGTCGCCACATAGGATGAGATCTGATACTCATAAAACGACCGCGGCACAGACACTACAACGCGCCAATTTAATCCAAGCACCATTTGGCTTTCGGCAATTTCGTATTCGCCATTTTGATCAATATAAAAGTAGTCAGAACCCGTGGTTAGATGTTGCAACATTGGGCTTTGTGTCATGTCTTGCAAAAAGCCAATGTGTTTGTCTTCTGAGCGATAAATGACGCGGTTGTTGTTATCAAGGATCACCAAACGCTGACTCTGGTCTATCAACTGCTTATCCAGCTCATTAAACATAGCGAGGTCTAAAGACGCCTCAACAATGCCGTCGAAGCGGTTATCTCTAATCACGGGGGCAGACAAAGCGACGATTGGGTCGGAGCCAAACCCTTTACCAAGAAACACCTCTGACACCACAGGCTTTAGAGTGTTCTTTGGCTCATAAAAGTAAAAACGTTGGTCCACCTTAAAACTGCTGTCAACCTTTGCCATTAGTGTATTCGGATACGCGGCATTCACCTGGCCTTCGCTATCGGCGGTTAACATGGTCAAAAAGTTCGGGTGCTGCTTAGCCGCTAAACCTAAGCGATTTAACATTCGGTCTCGGTCAAACTCGGGATATTCGGACTCAATGTCTGCCAACATAGTGACGGTCTTAACCCCGCCCTCAATGACATTCTTTAATTGAATGCCGACATGTGTTGCTTCTAACTGCAGTTGATTCTGCAGCTCAGTCAGTTTGTCCTCCTGAGTTGTGCGTAACCAGTAATAAGCATTGGCAAGTACAGATATCGTTACCGAGTAAAAGATTGTCAGGGTGATAAAGGTCGATAAACTAATAGACTTAATTTTATCCAGCTTCAATAGGGCATTTAAAACGTGTGCGAGCAAATACCCAAGCAATACGTTTAAAATCCCATTTACTGCATACTTAACCATAATGGCCAGCTTTGTCAGTTGGAGATAATCAGTGAACAGGAAATATTCAATCCCAACAATGACCCAGCCCAACGTCAGCCAATAAATAATCCCGTAAAGCAACGGAGTTTGATGCCTTCGTGCTCCAAAATGCACGACGACAATTTCTAAAAGGAAAGGCAGTAAAATGAGAAAGTGAGACCAACTTGCATAGGTCGCCAACCCGGCGAGCAAACTTACGACAAACCCCAGTCGCAACCCAAACAATATGGTTACCGCTACAGCAATTACATTACCAAAGACTAGCGCTGAGCCTGTAAAAAACGGAATAGGAAAGAAATTAACGACAAAGGCTAAAACCGCCAAAGAGGCAATTGTTAGATTGACTATCGAGTTACTACGCGCCATTGGTTCTCTGTATTAGAACTTCTTATTTTTGCTATGCCTTACCCTAACCGATTTCACACACTTTTTACACCGATTGTTGATTGCGTATTTTTCGAAGAGGAGAGTAACGCAGAGGGCGAAAAAAAATAGTTTGGATGGGAATTGGTCACGCTATGAAGTCTCGCCCTCTGCGCCCGAGCAATAATAGACAGGCACAAATGAGACTCCATGACATCCATTCTATAAATACCTAACAAATGCAATCCCCACCCTTTATGATGACAAAAATGAGAGTTTAATAAATAAAATACAATAATTTATAGTGACCAATAGTCAATTTAGTACTTTTCACCATAGATTCTAAACGGCGAAAAAAACATCGGACGACGAGAAAAACAACGTCTTTGGGGGTGCAGATTGTTACTAGAGTCGCAAACTGAAAGGTGAGTCATATTATGGTGTTGAATTAGTCGCCACTCGATCTGATCTAAGTAGACACCTGAAAGGTATAAAGCGAGTAAAAAATGAGTAGCCTATGAAAAAGTTTAAAGGGTTCATCTTTGATATGGACGGCACACTTGTCGAGTCCTCGCTCGACTTTCAGAAGATCCGTGAAGACATTCAATGCCCGCCAGAAAAAGACGTGCTCGATTTCGTTGAAGAATTTGATGAACAAGAACGTGCTAGGCTCGAAGCCATAATTTTTAATCACGAGTGGCAAGATGCCCAAGCAGCAAAGTGGCTTGGCCGAGCCGCCGACGTTGTCAATCACTTGAAAAACAACGCCATCCCCATGGCGATTGTGACTCGCAACCAAGCGGATGCAACGAAAAAGAAACTATCGAATAATCAAGTTCCAATTGAGTTAGTGCTTACTCGCGATGACGCCAAGGCGAAACCTGCGCCAGATGCGCTACTAATCATCGCAGAAAAGTGGCAAATAGCGCCAGAAGAACTTATTTACATTGGCGACTATGTTCACGATGTGAGGGCGGCTAATGCTGCCAACATGACCAGCTGTTTGCTACTAGACGGAGACACCACACCGGAGTATGTCGACGAGGCAGACATAGTGGTGCGCTGCTTAACTGAGCTTATCGAATACAGCTAATTACTTTTTTCGCGACGCAATCCAGCGATCTAAGGCATTGGCAAAGTCTTGTTTTTCTTTTTGACTCATCGCCTTAGGTCCACCGGTTTGGACGCCACTTGCACGCATGGTATCCATAAAATCTCGGATGTTTAGCCGGCTTTTGACATTGGCTGCGGTTAACGCCTCCCCTCTTGGAGTTATGGCACTTGCGCCTTTATCAATGCTCTCTGAAGCCAGAGGGATATCGGAGGTAATAACAAGCTGGCCAGCCTCGATGCGTTTCACAATTTCATTATCTGCAACATCAAAACCCTTTTCTACTTGCAACGTTTTTATGTGCACCGAAGGGGGATGTTTAATGTAATGATTGGCAACAAATACCGTCTCTATGGCAGCTCTATCTGCGGCGCGATATAAAATTTCTCTGATTTGTACCGGACATGCGTCCGCGTCTACGTAAATCATTTTGAATCTCAACGTTTGATACTGCAGGCTAGTGTAATCGCTTCACTTCTGTGCAAGCAATAAAAAAGCCCACATAATGTGGGCTTAAGTTTTTAGCGCATGGCTCGTTGTTGTTTTTGTTTAATTCCGTTTAATCATTCCCTATCGCCATGAAAGCAAAACCCGCTTTTAGCGCAAAGCGGGCTTGAAACAGGATTACTTACCAGCACCTACGAATTCTGGGTAAGCTTCGATACCACATTCAGTCTTATCAACACCTTCGTACTCTTGTTCTTCAGTAACGCGGATGCCCATAACTGCTTTAAGTACGCCCCAAACAATTAAGCTAGTCACGAATACCCACACAAAGATTGTAAGAGCACCGATGATTTGACCAGAGAAAGTTGCGCCGTCGTTAGTAAGTGGAACCAATAGAAGACCTAATAGACCAACTGTACCGTGAACTGAGATAGCACCTACTGGATCGTCAATCTTAAGTTTGTCTAAACCGATGATTGAAAGAACCACTAATACACCACCTACAGCACCGAATAACGTCGCTTCTAACGCTGTTGGAGTAGATGGTTCAGCTGTGATAGCAACTAGACCAGCCAATGCGCCGTTTAATGCCATTGTAAGGTCAGCTTTCTTGAATAATAACGCTGCGAATACTAATGCTGCTACTGCACCACCTGCCGCCGCTGCGTTTGTGTTTAAGAATACCATTGCAACTGCGTTTGCGTTTGCGATGTCGCCTAGTTTAAGTACAGAACCGCCGTTGAAGCCGAACCAACCCATCCATAAGATGAATGTACCTAACGTCGCTAGAGGCATGTTAGCACCTGGGATAGCGTTAACTTTGCCGTCTTTAGTGTATTTACCTTTACGTGCACCTAGTAGTAACACACCCGCAAGAGCAGCTGCTGCACCCGCCATGTGAACGATACCAGAACCAGCAAAGTCAGAGAAACCAAGGTCACCTAGAGTGTATAGACCGAATACAGCGTTACCGCCCCAAGTCCATGCACCTTCCATTGGGTAGATGAAACCAGTCATAACAACTGCGAATGCTAAGAAAGACCATAACTTCATGCGCTCAGCTACCGCACCAGATACGATAGACATACACGTCGCTACGAATACAACTTGGAAGAAGAAGTCAGAAGCGCCAGAGTAGATTGAGCCACCAACAAAACCGTCTTCACGACCAGCGAAGTCACCTAATGTTGCGTCAACGTCTACGTTTTCGATGCCAGACAAGAAGATGTCGCCACCGTACATGATTGCGTAACCACACACTAAGTACATGATGCAAGAAATCGCGAACAAAGCGATGTTCTTGGTTAAAATTTCAGTCGTGTTTTTAGAGCGAACTAAGCCCGCTTCTAACATAGCGAAACCAGCCGCCATCCACATAACAAGGGCACCACAAACTAGGAAATAGAATGTGTCCATTGCATATTGTAAGTGAAAAATATTTTGTTCCATTGCGTTTTACCTCTTAAATCGCTTCGCCGTCTGTTTCGCCAGTACGGATACGTACTGCTTGCGCCAGATCTAATACAAAGATTTTGCCGTCACCGATTTTGCCGGTGTTAGCTGCTTCTGCGATTACTTCAACTAAACGCTCTGCGTTTTCGTCTGATGTCGCAATTTCTAATTTAACTTTTGGTAAAAAGTCCACTTGGTATTCCGCGCCGCGGTATAACTCAGTGTGACCTTTCTGACGACCGAAACCTTTAACTTCTGTGACAGTCAGGCCTTCAACGCCTACTTCACTAATGGCTTCGCGTACATCATCAAGTTTGAATGGCTTGATTATGGCTGTTACCAGTTTCATTGTTGCTTCCTTTATATGGTTTTTATACTTATCAAACCTTATAAAGAAAGAACGATGCCAATGACGTAACTAGCTGTTAATTATGAAGTTAATTAAATCGGAAGAGTTGTAACAAGAAGTTTTGCACCATCATGATGCACCACCTTGGATCAATTCAGTGCAGAAAAAGTGTTCAGTTAAGATGGTGCAAATAGGGAAAATTAGGCGGCGTCGAAAACGACTTTAACGTTGGTATCCACTTTTATATGAACGTGTTTATTGAGGAACGAATAAAAGGTTTTTACTTTCACTTGTTGCCCTTGCCAAGCCACAAATGACTCGTAAAACTCGCCAACAAAACGCTCGTGTTCGACTTTACTGTCTGCATCTGGAGCCAATTCTAAGCGCAAGTGGTGCGGTCTTAAGAACACATGTACTTGTTCGCCTATTCGCTGCGCTAACGACTCAGCGCCAGTGTAAGGTAGCTCACCCAATTCGCTGGACAGTCGGTTAGGACAAGTGATTTCTGCGTTCAGCCAAAGGCCATCAGAGAGAAATTCTGCAACAAACTTAGTACTAGGATAATTAAACAATTGCTCAGAGGTACCAATCTGCTCAATACGGCCTTGATTCAGCACGGCAATGCGGTCACAAAACGCAAAGGCTTCGTCTTGATTGTGGGTAACAAACAGCGCTGACGTATTTTGATGTTTCAGCAACGCCCGAATATCCGCGATTAATTCAAATCGCAATTGCGGGTCAATATTGGAAAATGCTTCGTCAAACAACATGATGCTCGGCTCGCACGCCAGTGCACGAACAATGGCAATTCGCTGCTGTTGTCCACCGGACAGCTCATGCGGGTACTTATCGGCGTACTCCGTCATTTTGATCAACGCCAACATTGATTCAATCCGTTCAGCACGCTGGCTTTTTTTCAGCTTATGCAAGCCATAACCCACATTTTCCGCCACTGTTATATGTGGGAATAATGCGTAGTCTTGAAAAATCAGACCTGTGTTGCGTTTCTCGGCCGGGAGTCGAACTTTGTCGCTGAGCAGCGTCACGCCATTCACTTCAATGTGGCCTTCCACTTCATCGAGCAAACCGGCAATGGATTTCAACACCGTGCTTTTACCGCCACCGGAAGGGCCAAACAAAGCGACGATTTCGCCCGCTTCAATTTCTAAATCAAGCGCGTTAATCACAGCTTGTTTTTGATAGCTGACTTTGAGGTTATGTAGACTTAAAACTGACACGTCATATCCTATTACTTCGAGTCCATCGAGCGGTTAAGCGCCAACAGTGGCAACAAACCAACAACAACAATCAGCACCGCTCCGAGTGCCGCTATTTCTAACTGTTCGTCACTGGCAAACTGATAAAGGTATGTCGGCAAGGTTTGAAAATCGAACGGACGCAACAACAGAGCGGCCGGCAGTTCTTTCATACTTTCAACAAATATCAGTAACGCCGCTACAACCGCACTTTTGCGGATCAGCGGAAAATGCACATTGGCAAACAAACTCACACCACTGCGCCCCATCGTTTTAGACACCATATCCAACGATGGGCTTACATTGGCATAACTTGCCTCTAACCCTTTGTTGGCAATGGCAACAAAGCGCACCACATGGGCAACAATGATGGTAATGATCGAACCGCTGAGAAACAAACCGGGCGTGTTCCAGCCAAGCTGCTCGGCATAAGCATTTATCTGTTGATCAAAAAAGGTCAGTGGGAACAACACCCCAATCGCCATTACAGTACCGGGAATGGCGTAACCTGAACTCGCAACTTTAAGACTGGCTTTTTGACTAACAAATGGAAAGATGCGCGCTTTGTGATTGAGAATGATAGCAATGAGCAAGGCTGTTAGCGCAGTGCTTCCAGCGATAATAACGCTGTTGAGTGCGTATTCGACCACACCGGTTTGCCAGGACTCAGCAAAGTAGTCTAAGGCATAGTCTGCCAAAATCACCACGGGCACAATAAAGGCCAGCGTCAGAATTAATCCACAGAAAATAAATGCGGCAAATCCTTTAAACCCTTTGAGCTGATATTTGAGGCTGTGATGACTCATTTTCGCATCAGCGCCACTGCGCTTTTTACCGTTGTGTAAACGTTCCAGATAAAGCAGAACAAAAATCCCCAGCACCATAATTGAGGATAACTTCGCCGCGCTCGCTAAGTCGTAGTGACCTAGCCATGTATCATAAACCGCGGTAGTCAGTGTGCTCACAGCAAAGTAACTGACCGTTGCGAAATCCGCCATGCTCTCCATCATCACTAAGGCCACACCGGCAATAATACTGTTACGCGCAAGCGGCAGAGATATTTTGAAAAACGATTTTGTTGGTGATGCACCTAACGCTCTGCTGGCGTGTGTTAGGGCCGCATTTTGCTCTGCGAAACCAGCTCGTGCCAGTAAGTAGACATAGGGAAACAACACTAACGCCAACATGACAATAGCACCGCCCATACTGCGGATATCAAAAAACCAATAATCCGCCGGCGATTGCCAACCAAAGTATTCTCTGAGGCCTATTTGCACCGGCCCTGCATAATCAAGCAGATCGGTGTAAACGTAAGCCACGATATAAGCAGGCATGGCCAAAGGCAGTACCAATGCCCATTTGAAGAAATCTCGACCGACAAATTGACACGACGCTATCAGCCAAGCTGTCGGTACGCCAATCAACACCACGGACAGACCGACACCAAAAATCAAAATCAGCGTATTGATTATATAATCAGGCAGAACCGTTTGTTTGATGTGCTCAAAACTCTCACCGTCAGTGATTAACGCTTGATAAATCAGAGTTAATAGTGGCGCAGCTAACATCATTGCCAGTAGCACGCTGGAAAGCCGGATCCGTTTTAGAAAGTCCACCACAGAAAACGACTTGGCAGCAAAACTGCTGCCAAGATTTGAATTGATATTCGAGTCAACCGCACTCGATGTCATGGCGGTTGATAAGGAAGTGTCGGTCAAAAAACATCCTAGAGGTCGAACTTCACTTTATCGACCAATTTTAGTGCCGCTTTGCGATATTTTGCGACGTCCGTCAGTGGTAGTGAATCTTCCTTAAATTCGCCCCAACTTGCAACTAATTCTGAAGGTTTCACTGTCGGATTTACCGGATATTCAAAATTGACCGACGCATAGGTTCCTTGCGCTTGTTTGGTGGTCAAAAAGGCAATCAATTTCTCTGCGTTTTCACGATTTGGCGCATGTTTGGCAATCACGGCACCAGAAACGTTAATGTGAGCTCCACGATCGTCTTGATTTGGATAGACGATGTTCACGGCAGCTGCCCATGCTTTTTGATCTTTGTTCGTGATCATTTTACCGAAGTAGTAGCTGTTGCCTAACGACACGTCACACAAACCTTCTTTAATGGCTTTCACTTGAGCTCGGTCGTTGCCTTGTGGCTTGCGAGCTAAGTTAGCTTTAACACCACGTAACCATTGCTCCGTAGCGGCCTCGCCTTTGTGTGCGATCATTGATGCGATCAAACCAAGATTGTATGGGTGTTTGCCGCTACGAGTGCAAATTTTACCGGCAAACTCAGGTGCCGCTAACTGTTCGTAGGTCAGAGCATTGGCGTCTGCAACATTGGCTTTAGACGCGTAAATATTGCGAATGCGCTTAGTTAAAGCCACCCAATGGCCGTTGTCGTCTCTAAATTGTGCTGGCACATTTGCGTTGACGGTATCGTTGTTAAACGTTTGGGTTAAACCTTCGTCTTGTAGTTGCAACAACTTGCTGAAGTTAGATGTCAAAACAACATCGGCTGGGCTCAACTTGCCTTCCTTCTTAAGGCGTTGCACTAGACCTTTTTTGGCGAACAGTACTTTAGTTTCAATGCCTGTTTCCTTGGTGAACTCTTCCAAGATAGGATCAATTAAGAAAGCCTGACGAAACGAATAAATATTAACGGTTTCTTTAGCTTGGATAATACTTGTGAACGCTAAGGTGGATAATCCTAACAGCGCAGTAGCCAGTTTTTTCATGCGTTTAATTCCAATGTATGTCAACTGAGAATAATTCTCATTTATTCTAATCATGATGAGCTTAAAGTACAGAATAAAATTTGAATTCTTTAAAAAAAAGCGTCATGTTGTCCACTATCTACGATAAACGGCAGAAATGAAGATGCAGAAGAAAATCGCACTCGTCGCACACGACCAAAAAAAGTCAGAAATGGTTGAGTGGGCAAAAAAGCACGCGGACAAGTTAAAAGGCCATCAACTTTTTGCCACCGGCACCACCGGTCGACTGATCAAAGAAAACACCGACGGTTTGGATATTACACCGATGAAAAGCGGTCCGCTTGGTGGCGATCAACAATTGGGTGCGATGATTTGCGAAGGTCAGTTAGATATCCTGTTCTTTTTTACCGACCCAATGACGCCACAACCTCATGATGTTGATATTAAAGCTTTATTACGACTAAGTACCATGTACAATTGCGTCGTGGCGTGTAATTTAGCAACGGCAGATTTTGTCATTGAAAGCCCGTTATTCGACCAACAACAAGATCATTCCAGCGACTTCAGCGATTACACTAATAGGACTCTCTAACTCATGCAAAAAGGTTTTACCTTAGTTGAACTGATTATTGTCATCGTGCTACTTGGCATACTGGCAGTTAATGCGGTTCCAAAGTTCATCAACGCCAGCGACGATGCAAGACAAAAGACAGTTGAACAATTAATGGGGCAAATACAAAGCACAGTTGAGATAAACCGCGGTTATGCCAACGTCAAGGGCAAAGCGATTGGCGATCAGGTTGTGACACTGGACGAAGTGGGCGATTTCAGTTTTAGTGACGGCTTTCCACAAAACAAATCGGAAGCCACATCGCCAAACTTGTATTTTTTTGAATTGATGAACATCTCTCAATCAGTTCGCACCGTCGTAGAAAATAGCGACACACAAAGATTGATAAGCTATGGCGACCTAGCCAGTTACGAAACCGACACCGTGTCTCGTATCGGTTACGGAACGGATGATTTGACCGATGGCAATTGTTACGCGGAATACCGATTAAACGCCCTGAACGTCCCGGAATACGATATCGAGTTAACTGGGTGTTAGCCATTTGAATGTGGCTGTTTGATTGTTGTCACTCAGCCACTTACGTGACACTACTCTTAACACCCAAACATCATTCTCAAAAACTCAAACGTCATACCCAAAAACTCAACCATCGAGCCTAACTCGTTAACACCAGTCAAAACTCGCTTGCAGAACTCACGCCGAATTTCTGGCTACCGCCAAGTTTATGTTACTCTCAGTCATTGCCAACAATCACCGTCATTCCCAACTTGATTGGGAATTCATCAAAAATCAGATCCAGCAGATTTGAGGAACTTTACTTCAGAGATGCCTATACCGACATCTCATAAGCTTTGCTAAGCCATTCGATCACTTCGTCGTTAATATCTTCCAATGAGTTGATTTGTATTCGGTGCGTACACATCGCCCCAAACGGGCCAGAGTCTTCCAGAATACCTTGGGGTTCAATGCCTTTTAGCTTCAATCCAACGTCGATGCGTTTTTTGGTGGCCGGCTTGACCAAAGCAAACTGATGTTTACGAATAAAACTTACGGTGGCTTTTTTTGGCGTAACCTTAACATCCTTGCCCATTTCGCCAATCAAGTCAGCCAACTTTTGGTAGGAGGGAAGCAGATCTTCTTTGCCTTGATACTGCAGCGTAACTAAATCTTAATCTTTTTGCTCAGATTGTTGCCGATACAAAGTCACTATGGTGTTGGCAAAGCCGTTGGTCACTTGATGTTGTTCCTTCAAGAATTTGACAGCAACGCCATGTTTATCGAAGTTCTCAGGGGCTAACACTTCAAACCATTGCTGCAATGACTTACCCGTTTTTTCTGGCATGTTATCTATCATGCTTTGTAGTGCTTGTTCCATCGTAGGTCTTCAATATTCAGAGGTGGCTTCCGCCTTGGTGTTAAGAAATTGTAGTTGAGAATCGAGCAAAAGAAACGAACGCCGTTCGCCTTCAAACCCTAAACACCCATATAAAAAAAGCCGCTCGAAAGCGGCTTTGATAGGGTCAATTGTTTTATAGACTTGCTTCTTTGTCTTCAGCTTCTGAGTCTTCAATCGTTGCTTTTAGTAGCAACATATCACGAAGTTTACCTTCAATCTCATTGGCTACGTCAGTGTTCTCTTTCAAGAACTTAATGCAATTTGCTTTACCTTGGCCAATCTTATTGCCGCCGTAGGCATACCAAGCACCTGACTTATCTACCACATTATGTTTAACACCTAAGTCAATAAGTTCGCCCTCTTTCGAGATACCCTGGCCATACATAATGATGAATTCAGTTTGTTTGAACGGCGGTGCAACTTTGTTCTTAACTACTTTAACCCGAGTTTCGTTACCAATGACCTCGTCACCCTCTTTCACAGAGCCGATGCGACGGATATCCAAACGAACTGAGGCGTAGAACTTAAGTGCGTTACCACCCGTTGTAGTTTCTGGGTTACCGAACATGACACCAATCTTCATACGAATTTGGTTGATGAACACACATAAGGTATTAGAACGCTTAATGTTACCCGTTAACTTACGAAGTGCTTGCGACATTAATCGAGCCTGCAAACCAACATGAGTGTCACCCATGTCACCTTCGATTTCCGCTTTTGGCGTCAGTGCTGCAACTGAGTCAACAATAAGAACGTCAACCGCGCTTGAGCGCACCAACATGTCAGCGATTTCTAATGCTTGCTCACCCGTGTCAGGCTGAGACACTAACAAGTCATCGACATTAACACCTAGCGCTGCAGCGTAGATTGGGTCAAGTGCGTGCTCCGCATCAATGAACGCACAAGTTTTGCCAGCTTTTTGCGCTTCTGCAATCACTTGCAAAGTTAAAGTTGTTTTACCTGAAGATTCCGGACCGTAAATTTCAATGATACGACCACACGGCAAACCGCCTATACCTAGTGCGATATCCAAGCCTAGTGAACCGGTTGAAACCGACTCAATATCAAGTGCTTGGCTGTCACCTAGCTTCATGATTGAACCTTTACCAAATTGGCGTTCAATCTGTTGTAACGCAGCGCCCAATGCTTTTTCTTTATTCGCGTCCATTAAGATCTCCAAGTTAAATTCTTTTTTGGCGTGTTCGGCCTAAGTTGTTGGAAAGTATATACTGTATAATTAAACAGTATCAACAACAAAATTAAATTAATTGCTAAATATTTTCCGAGACCAGCTCAAGAGCCTTATTTAATGCGGCTTCAACCGTTTGTTCTCGAATTGATTTACGGTCACCGTCAAACAAAAAGCACTGTGACCATACAGTAGTTTTCTCGCTAACTTTAGTGTCTATACAGTAGATCGCCATCCAAACTGTTCCAACCGGCTTTAAATCTGTCCCTCCACCAGGACCAGCAATACCGCTCACTGCAATCGCCACGTTTGCACTGGCTTGTTTGGCTGCACCAAGTGCCATTTGCTCAACCACCGCTTTTGAGACAGCGCCTTCATCGGCGAGCGTTTGCTCGGATACGTTAACCAATTTCGACTTCATTTCGTTACTGTAAGTTACGAAAGCACAATCGAAGTAACTAGAACTGCCCGCCACTTCGGTGATTGCCGTCGCAATTCCACCGCCTGTACATGATTCGGCCGTTGTCACCGTCCAGTTTTTGGCGAGTAATTGTTGACCTAGTTTGTGACTGATCGTTGTAATTTCGCTCACTTAATTTTTCCTATCAATGTACGGCCAATTTTTGCGAGACATGCCGTTTTCGATCTGGGACAATAAACCCAATAAAAAATAATTCAATACCTGCTAGTCACTTTATGTCAGATTTATACAACCCAGAAAATATTGCCTCTCATACACCTATGATGCAGCAGTTCTTGTCGATGAAAAAAGACCACCAAGACATACTGTTGTTTTACCGCATGGGGGACTTTTATGAGTTGTTTTTTGACGACGCCAAACGTGCTGCTGAGCTATTGGACATTTCACTGACCAAACGTGGCGCTTCTGCTGGGGAGCCCATACCTATGGCCGGCGTGCCGTATCATGCAGTCGACAACTACTTGTCGAGACTTGTGCAAATGGGCGAGTCCGTCGCGATTTGTGAGCAAGTTGGCGATCCTGCCACCAGCAAAGGCCCGGTTGAGCGCAAGGTTGTGCGCATCGTCACGCCGGGCACGGTCAGCGATGAAAACCTGCTGAACGAACGAACCGATAATCTGATTTGTTCAGTCTATTCGTCCCAAAGTAAACAAAGCGACGTATTTGGTATCGCTTACCTCGACATCAACAGCGGCCGATTTTTGGTAAATCAGTTCGATAAAGTCGCAGATCTCAGCGCAACGTTAACGCGTTTAAATGCCGCAGAATTACTTTACCCTGAGAGCTTCCCTTACACTGACATTATTCAGCAAAACAAAGGGACTCGTCGTCGCCCTGATTGGGAGTATGACTTACAAACCGCTGAACGTGTACTGACCAAACAGTTTGAAACCAAGGACTTGCTCGGTTTCGGGTTGGGCGACGTTGCCGTTGCTATCTCCGCCGCAGGCTGTTTAATGCAGTACGTAAAAGACACCCAACGTACGGCTTTACCGCATATTCGAGCGATTACCTTGGAGTCCATCGACAGTGCCATCGTCCTCGATTCTGCCACTCGGAAGAACTTAGAGCTCACCCAAAACCTGTCAGGCGGCGTCGACAATACGCTAGCTCAAGTGTTAGACAAAACCGCAACCGCTATGGGAAGTCGATTACTAAAACGTTGGTTGCACTTGCCAAAGCGCAATCAAATGGAAGTGAATGCCCGGCTGGACGCAGTTGAAAGCCTTTTGGCTGTGGGCAATTACGTTGATATCGCCGACACGTTCAAACAAGTTGGCGACATTGAGCGTATCGTTGCTCGATTGGCTCTACGTTCGGCTCGCCCGAGAGATTTGGCAAGACTGCGTAATACGTTACAACTCGTGCCTGAGGTGAAACAGCAGCTTGCTCTCAACAGCGCATTGCGATTAAAAGCATTAGATCAAGAAGTTCAGAGTTTTCCAGAGCTCACGGAATTACTGAACAACGCAATTATTGAAAACCCGCCAGTTTTGATTCGCGATGGTGGTGTCATTGCCCCGGGCTACAATCAAGAACTGGACGAATGGCGCGAGCTGAGTGCTGGTGCGACTCGGTATGTTGAAGAGCTTGAAATCAACGAACGAGAACGAACCGGCATTCCGACTCTCAAGGTTGGATACAACAAAGTCCACGGCTTTTACATCGACATAAGCAAATCCTATTCGGACAAAGTTCCGGCGGAGTACGTTAGACGCCAAACGTTAAAGAACAACGAAAGATACATCATTCCAGAGCTGAAGAAACACGAAGAAAAAGTGTTGAGCAGCCAAAGTAAAGCCCTTGCTCTTGAAAAGCGCCTTTATGAAGGACTGATTGAACGTTTAGTTGAAGATATTGTACCGTTGCAACAATTGGCCGATGCACTGGCCCAAATTGACGTTTTAGCCAACTTGGCGGAGCGAGCCGAGACCTTAAACTATAATAAGCCTGAGCTCGTCAGTGGCCGTTCGATTGAGATTGTCGCCGGCCGCCACCCTGTGGTTGAGCAAGTGATGTCTGAACCATTTATCGCTAACCCAGTAACGCTTAACGGCGACAAACGTTTAGCTATTATTACTGGTCCAAACATGGGTGGTAAATCAACGTATATGCGTCAAATTGCTTTGATATGTTTGATGGCGAATATTGGCAGCTATGTGCCGGCAGATGCCGCTCAGATTGGCGAAATTGACCGCATTTTCACACGAATCGGTGCATCTGATGACCTTGCGTCCGGTCGTTCAACCTTTATGGTAGAAATGACGGAAACGGCCAATATCATGCACAACGCCACACCAAACTCGCTAGTTTTGATGGATGAGATTGGCCGCGGCACCTCGACTTACGACGGTTTATCTTTGGCTTGGGCATGTGCTGAACATCTCGCGTCCAAACTCAAATCTTTGACCTTGTTTGCCACTCACTACTTTGAACTCACGGAGTTTGCTACCAATACCCAAGGCGCGCTAAACATTCACTTAGATGCCCATGAACACGGCGACGACATTGTATTTATGCACGCTGTTCAGGAAGGTGCTGCAAGCAAGAGCTTCGGTATCCAAGTGGCTAAGCTTGCGGGGTTGCCGAAAGATGTTTTGGCGTTTGCTAAACACAAATTAAAACACCTAGAACAACAATCCCATGACGGCGAAACAGCGACTCCAACCGCGGCGGTAGAACAAATGCCGTTGTTGGATTTCAATCACTCGCAGGTGGTGGATATTATCGAGAAAACCGATCTTGACGATTTATCGCCGCGTCAAGCTTGGGATTTATTAAATCGCTTAAAACAACAGCTTAATTAACATTGTCGATTTTGGCGCGGGCAAAATCGTCTTGGCTAGGAAACAGCGGACGAATCTGTTTTTCACGCGCCATGTCTGCAACACGGCGATCACAGTGGGCCTGGAGCGCTTGTCCGGCTGCACTGTTCTGAAACATCAAAAACAGCGGTGCTGGTTTATATAACGTTTGCCAAGGTAAGTCTACGGTGAGCGATACTAAGTTGTATGGGTACTGCAAAACGATATCAACCCTGTCTCGCTGAAACATATCGATGCAAGAAGTCACATTGCTACTGTGCAGTTTGTTGACAGGATTGAGTTTGCTCAGTGCTAACTCGTAGGCTTGTGGCGCACAGACCTGAAATGGCTTTTTACCATCGATAAAATCCGCCAAGGTTTGTTTATCTTTCGCTACCGCTATGACCTCGTACTCGTAATCAATGTGGTAAGTCGAATGCAGATAACCACTCGGTTCGTTTTGATACGCACCAACTAAGATGTCGGCTTTGCCCAACTCAAATAGACGCACCGAACGCAGCCAAGTCGAACTGTCGGTGGTTAACTGAGTTTCGTCATCAAATACCTGAGACAACAATTGCCAATACGTGCCTTTATTGTCACTTTCCGCGTAATTCTTCCACGTACCTGTCACCGCAAGCACTCGCTCTGGCAGTTCAGGACGAATGGGTTTTGACTCGACAATACTATGCTTTGACTTCAACGTTGCCATTTCGCCAGATTCGGCCATACGCTTTAGCGCGACCGCGAGCGGTTTGGCCAAATGCGCGTATTTAGGCGCAAGGTAGTGATAATCAAACCGAGTTTCTAAAGTTTTGATAATGAAGTGCGGATTGTTTCGAACTTTATCGGTGATCCCCATGTTGGATATCAACGCAGCGTCCACTCGTTGTTTAACGAGCAAACTCTCTACGCTTTTGGTACCGATGACGGCGGTTTTCGAAATAGAATCTGGCAGAGTTTTTATAACTTGTTCGTAGATTTTGCCGCCCCTGGGGTAGACCAAATCTTTGATTTGTTGAACATCGCAGTAGTTGCACTGGCGACGATCACCTATTAGCAACACGTCATAACTAAAAAGCGGCTCAGAGACCCGGGTAAGATCTGGGTAAGAAAGCTCAATAACTTCGTCTCGCGCCAACATAGCTGACAACTCAGATCGTTGCGTAAGCGTTGCTTCTCGCACGCCTGGCACATCCAAATACTCAACTCGATAGCCAATTTTGGCGTAGGCCGCGGTGAGTAAATCCCGTAAATAGTCACCATGAGCGATAGCCGGTGGAGTTCTTAAATGCACGACTCTGTGGTTGTCGGCAATGGTTTGAGCTGAAGACAGCAAAAGTGCGACAAGCAAACCAATACGTGCAAATAACGATACGTTTAACAAACAAAACTCCGACAAATCAAAACGAGCCCCTGCTTCTTGGGGCAAGTCTATGATACCCTGAAAAAAACAGAATAATACCCAAACAATCGTCATGAATATAGCAACATTATTAACCCTAGGTCTCTACTTTGTCGCCATGTTGGCAATAGGTTTGTACGCCTATCGAAAATCCACCTCAGATTTGTCTGGATATATGCTCGGCGGGCGCTCTCTGCCGCCATCGGTCGCCGCACTGTCGGCAGGCGCTTCCGATATGAGCGGTTGGATTTTAATGGGTCTTCCTGGGGCGATGTTCGTCTCAGGGATCAGCAGCAGCTGGATAGCCATAGGTTTATTGCTCGGCGCACTGTTGAACTACCTGATTGTTGCGCCAAGGCTGAGGGTGTTTACCCAAACCGCCGGCGATGCGCTAACCATTCCAGACTATTTTGCCAAACGCTTCTTTGACGACGGTATTAGTCTGCGATTGATAGCTTCTACCGTTATCATCATATTCTTTACCTTGTACACCTCGTCTGGGTTAGTTGCCGGTGGAAAATTATTTGAGTCGTCTTTCGGCTTAGACTATTCAACTGGGCTCTTTATTACTGCGGCGGTCGTTGTTGCTTATACTCTATTTGGTGGTTTCCTAGCCGTAAGCCTTACCGATTTTGTGCAAGGCTCTATCATGTTTGTGGCACTGATCCTCGTGCCCTTTGTCGCATACAGTCAGTTCGACTCCATCGCTGAAATTAACCAAGCCATTGCCGCGACGAACCCGACTTACTTCAATTGGTTTGAGGGCTTAACCGCCATGGCCATTATCTCGAGCATGGCTTGGGGATTGGGCTACTTTGGCCAGCCGCATATCATCGTCCGCTTTATGGCATTGAGAGATATTAAAGACATGCCGACCATGCGTAACATAGGTATGGGTTGGATGTTGATTACTCTGATTGGCGCGTTGGCTATTGGATATACCGGCGTGGCTTATGTGACGCATTTCAAATTTGAGTTAAACGATCCTGAAACCATCTTCATCGTGTTCTCACAAATTTTGTTCCACCCCCTAATTACCGGATTCCTGTTGGCCGCAATTTTGGCGGCGATAATGAGTACCATCAGCTCACAGTTGTTGGTGTCCTCCAGTTCGTTGACCGACGATTTCTATAAAACCTTCGTAAAACGTGATGCTTCTGATAAAGAACTCGTTTTTATTGGTCGACTGTCGGTGTTTTTGGTTGCTGTCATTGCCGGGGTGTTAGCATTGGATCGGGACAGTACGGTGCTCAGCCTAGTATCAAACGCTTGGGCAGGCTTTGGTGCCGCTTTCGGCCCATTGGTTATATTCAGTCTCTACTGGCGACAAATGACACAAAAAGCCGCTATGGCAGGCATGATCGTCGGTGCCGCAACGGTATTGATTTGGATTTATGCCCCGATTACGGTCGGCGGTGAAAGCCTAAGCAGCGTGATGTATGAAATTGTTCCAGGTTTTGTCTTGAGCTCTTTAGCCATTATTTTGGTGAGTAAACTGTGGCCGGAACAAAACGAGCAAGTACTACAACAGTTTGATCTAGTTAAGCAGCAATTTAAGTAGGCTAATGTGAAAATTGGGCTCTTTGTCTGCGACAATGATCGAGTGCTTGATTTTTTCGGACCATTTGAAGTGTTTTCGACGTCCAACCGCTTTTATCTTCCAATAAGCTAAAAGTTCTAACATTTAGCCCACAAGACAAAGAGGTCACTCTCCGCGGTGGCCTCGCCATTTAAAGTGCGGTGGGCTAAAGCCGATAACTTGATAACTTCTGCATGCATTCCGTTGGACTAGATATGAGTTTGTTTCTTGTAAAACTATGGTGTGGTGCCAATATTGCTTTGTAAACCGCAAAGTAGATGGACTACGTTTGGTCAATGCACAACAATTAGCTCGTTGCCTAAAGGGAATAGCCGTACCTAGAAAGCAACTCCTGTGCTTCTTTTAGACTATGACATTTGTAAAATGGTACTAGTGTACGCTCAATATGGTGCTGAATATGAAGTCCTTGATCCACATCGTCAACCAACCAACACTCCAACTCTTGATTTGTTCTAGCTATCTGAATGGTTCGGTTATGTTCAAAATTCCTGACTTCCTCTGAAACACGCCAACCACGAAGGTCTGCGAAGATAGCCCATTGCTTAGCACGTGCAACAGCTACAACTTCATCAAGCTTAGTTAAGTAACTTATATCAGTTTGTATATCCCAGTCCCCTGAAATTCTTACCATAACCAATTGGTTCTTGAGCTCCACGTTAAAGCTTGGTTCGGCCATGACCAACTCACCACCCGCTGAAATTGATTAATCAATGATTAAGTAAACTTTGCCATTTACAATCTAAATATTCCAGAACAAGTAAAGTTTGTATTCGTCTAATTGCAACAACCATTGTGATGCCTCACTTGAGTAAACATAAAAAGTTACAAACAAAGATGAAATACATTCGCGAAGTTTCGTATCTTATTTTCCAATAAGATAAAAATTGAAGAATGGATGAATGACAATTTCCAACAGTAAAGCTTTTTTGACCGAATCGGAACCTCGGTTGCTTTTGCGAAATAGCTTGCCCATGTTCGGCGCGATTTTGGCACTTTTTAGTTATGAACTGTTTGAGTCCACTTTGATTGCAATGCAAGACGCCAGTACGCTCGCGGCGTTCGGTTTTACCTTACCAATTACCGCGGCGATGATGGCCTTGGCGATTGGTCTTAGCATACGCTCAAACAATAAAGCAGTTCAGTGTAATTGTTTGACGCCCCAGCAACTGCCTGCGCAAATCGTTCACTCACTACTTTGTACTTTTGTTATCGTCGCCCTATTTTCTTTTGGGTTCTATCTATTTCACGAGCAACTGATTTTGGTCACTGGGTTTGCCAATTGGCTCGACGCCAGTGAAAGCTCACCTGCCGCTACGTATCAAACCCAGTACATGAACTGGCGCTATGCAGGCTGGATAGCGTTGGCTCTGTTTTGGCAAGTGAATGCTATTCTCAGAGCGCTGGGATGGATGAAGATCGCCAGCAACCTTATGCTCGGTTGGATTGCCATTAAGACCGCACTAGCGTTTCTCCTACTTGCGCCGACAAGCCCTCTGCAGTGGAGCGATTTCTCTGGATTGGGGCTAGTGCATTTGATTGCTGACACCTGCTTTGCGTTAATTTCGATTGTTGTTTTGCACAGTAGAGTCCCACTGAAGTTAAGCCGGGACGTAATTCAGCGTCGCAGAGATTCAATCCCAACCAAAGACAGCTTGTTGGTGATTGCTCAGCAATTTATAACCCCGATAAGTATGCTGTGTTTAACCGCATTTGCCGCCAGCCTAGACACTTCATATGTTGCAGCTTTGGCCTTGCTGTTCCGCCTTGAAGTACTGTTCCTTCTGTTGCCTATGGTTTTGACGACTTCGTTGCCTGCGATTGTCGGCGCCAACTTTTGGACCGGTCGAAAAGACCGGGTAAAGCGTCTGTATTGGTATGGTCTAGGCGCCATCGCTGTATTTCAGCTTTTTGTTGCTGTTGTGGCGTACAGCCAACAACATTTGATTTCCATGTTTGTGTGCCCGCATGAAGACATTGCAATCCACATCCGGAGTTACTTAAGTTGGGTGCCTTGGGGTTATGCCGCCGCCGGAGCAGCCATAGTGTTGCAGTCTTGCTTGAACGCTAAAAATTACACATTCCGAGCCACTTTGATTGGTCTTTGCCACCGACTGTTGTTGGTTTTGCCATTAACGATTTTAGGTGGAATTTGGTTTGGTTACGAAGGCTTCTATCAAGGCATGATGCTCGGCCATGTCGGCGCTATACTGGCCGTTATCTATGTTGTAAGGCGGCTGACAACAAAGTTGAACACACCCAAGCACACGCAGCCTTCTACCACATTGGAAAGTGTAAGGTGACAAATTTTACCTCACAACCAAACGCTCTCTCTAGCGCCGGTTATAGGTAAGGAGCACCCATTAAGTAAGTCTCAACTGGAAAGGTTTTTTCGTTGTAGAGCTCTTCTTCGTAGTTGACGAGCCATTGCTTGCGAAGACGGATATTTCGGCAGAATAAGCCAAAGGACAAGGTAGGCAACCACCGGAAGAGCCAAAAAGATGCTGAGCAGTACAAATGCGACACGTAAACCACCGGTTCTCAGACCAAAATGTTCGGCTAACCCCGAACATACGCCTGCGATCATGCCAAACTGACCTCGAGTTAACACACTGATCTGATCCACATCCTTCATATAACCTTCCTTTTCTATTCTTTTTTACAGCAACGGCACTTGTTTTATCGAATATTACTTTTTAATTGGACCGAGTAAAACCGTCCAGAAATCGCCATTTAATCGATACATAACTTTTGGATTATGAGCATATACACGTTTCAGTAGCTCAACGAAAATCCAAAACAGTGCATAGGCTGACCCGCCTATACACACAATGATCATTAGGAACGGATTTCTAAGCGCAACATCTGCCTGACCAGACTGCATAAGCTCATAGTTCTACCAAATCAGTGCCAGCATGGCAATTAACACGAGTAGATTTTTGAACAATTTATAAGACAAGTGTGACTCCTTTCACTTCGAACGACTCAACGAATTATAACTTTACCGGTGGGACATTAAAACAGCGGCATGAATACCTTTCTGTCGCATCAGATAAATTGCAATTGGCAAATTTGTCTTAGAAACTTAAAAAGACTGCGCTGGTAAGCAAGATAGCTCGAAACGCAACAAACTCGACTGCAACTTTCCATCCAAGGTACTTACGCTGCCCTCGTTTTTGCTCTGCATATAAGTTTTTGTGCGCATAAAAAAGCCACCTATCGGTGGCTTTTACATTTCTGTTTATTCTGGCTATTACACTTCGACTTTGAACAGTGCTTCCATGTTCAAACCTTCGTGAGTGGCCATGTCTTTTAATCGACGTAACGCCTCCACTTGAATTTGACGAACACGCTCTCGGGTTAAGCCAATTTCTTTACCCACGTTTTCTAAAGTCGATGGCTCGTAACCCAAAAGACCAAAACGTCTGGCTAACACTTCACGCTGTTTAGGATTTAACTGCTCTAACCAATGCACAATGTTTGTGTTAATGTCGTCGTCTGTGGTCTTAACTTCCGGACCTTTGCCGCGATCGTCAGCGATAATGTCGAGTAGTACTTTATCTGAGTCGCCGCCAATTGGCGTATCCACTGACGAAATACGTTCATTCAGTCGCAACATTTTTGATACGTCTTCTACCGGTTTGTCCAACGTCGCTGCAATTTCTTCTGCGGTCGGCTCATGATCCAGTTTTTGCGCGAGTTCTCGCGCCGTACGCAAGTACACATTCAACTCTTTCACCACGTGAATTGGCAATCGAATCGTTCGAGTTTGATTCATTATCGCGCGTTCAATGGTTTGACGTATCCACCAAGTCGCATACGTTGAGAAACGGAAACCACGTTCAGGGTCAAATTTTTCAACCGCACGTATTAGACCCAAATTGCCTTCTTCAATCAGGTCGAGTAACGCCAGTCCTCGGTTGTTGTAACGTCGTGCAATTTTCACCACCAAACGTAGGTTACTCTCAATCATACGCTTGCGTGATGCTTCACAACCACGTAAGGCTTTACGGGCAAAAAATACTTCTTCTTCTGCTGTTAGTAAGGGTGAGAAACCAATTTCACTAAGGTAGATTTGTGTTGCGTCGAGGTTTTTCGGCTGTTCAGCCTTGGCTATTGTTTCTTCTTTTTCATCTTCTTGGTCTGCTTCCATGTCTTCGGCTTTGGGTTCCGAAACATCCACTAGCTCATTGTTAGAATCCGCTTCCACTTCTGATACAAGCTCTTGACTCATAGTACGCCTCCTAATGACTCCATGCCTAGCATTGCTGCTTAGTTTAACGATGAGTACTTTAGCGTTTTGGAAGGTACTTTAATGGATTGACGGAGCGACCACGAAATCGGATTTCAAAATGCAATCGCACTGTATCAGAGCCGGATTTACCCATCTCTGCAATCACCTGACCTGCCTTAACCCAATCCTGTTCTTTTACCTTAAGAACACGATTGTGAGCATAAGCACTCAAATAATCATTGTTGTGTTTGACAATCACTAGATTGCCATAACCTCTCAGCGCGCTACCTGCGTACACTACTTTGCCATCTGCTGCGGCTTTAATAGGGTCGCCTGCATTTCCACCAAAATCGAGACCTTTATTGCCATTTTCCCGGGCGGAATAGGTTTCGATAATCTTTCCTTCACTCGGATATCGCCATTTGCGAACCTTGTTAGGAAAAGGATCTTTTTTGACTAATTTTTTATCTTTTTGATCCTGTTGTTTTTTACCGTACTCCTCTGATTTTTCATTTGCAATAGTTTTTTTATTATTTTTTTGAGTCGTTGCATTTGCAATAACTGTCTGTTTTTTTGGGCTATTTTGAGTCGGTACTCTAATCCCAGGCTTTAGCTTAATTTGCTGGCCTGGAAAGATGCTGTATGGCCTTTTGATGCCATTCATTTGTGCCAACTGACGGAAATCTATGCCCGCTCTAAATGCAATTGAATACAGAGTTTCGCCTTTTTTAACGGTATAAATATCGCCCGCTAGGGTGTTGCGATACTGATCGGTATATACCCCAGGTGCGTTTTCAATATCTGCGATCGGCGCGGGTCCTTTGCGCGAAGCACAAGAGACCAACAGTGCCGCTACCGTTAAAACTAGAATAACTCTCATAATCACATTAATTGTTTATATACGACGAATCCCGCAACCAACGCGACGACTAACCAACCGAGAAAATCGATGTATTGACGAAGCTTGGCTTCCATTTTATCGCCGCCAAAATAGAGAATCGCAGCGACTAAAAAGAAACGCGCGCCACGGCCAACAGCTGATGCGATGACAAAAGGCCAGAACGCCATGCTTAACATACCGGCACTTACCGTAAACAATTTATACGGAATTGGTGTAAACCCAGCTAAAAACACAACCCAAACACCATATTCGTTGAAGTAGTTCACAATTGTGTCGAACTTAGCCTGGTAGTTCATCATTTCAATAAATGGTAAAACAACCGGCTCATACAAGTATGATCCAAGTAAATAACCGACGATACCGCCTAATACAGAACTTACGCTAGTAATTGTTGCAAAGTACCAAGCTTTCTTACGATCACTTAATACCATAGGAGCCAGCATCACATCAGGGGGAATTGGAAAAAAAACCGACTCCGCAAACGTTAATACAGCCAAATACGCAGTCGCGTATTTATGTTTAGCCCAACGCAAACATGCATCGTACAACTGGGTAAACACTTTCATTAAATTGTTTCTCCTGCTATTAGCGGCACAAACCGCACGGCTTCCAATTGTCGTTCGACAAACTGATCGCCTTTTCGTTCCACTGTCATTAATACTTGTCGTTCGTCGCCTACTGGCAACACCATTAAACCGCCGTCTTTTAGTTGCAGCTTCAGTTGCTCTGGAATCGATGCGGGTGCAGCAGTCACTATGATGGCGTCGAAAGGCGCTTTCGAATGCCAGCCCTGCCAGCCATCACCATGTTTCATTTGCACATTGTATATATCGAGTTGTTGCAGCTTACGTTTGGCTGCAAACTGCAGTTGCCTAATCCTCTCAACCGAAAACACACGGTCAAACACTTTACCGAGTATCGCTGCTTGATATCCCGAGCCAGTTCCGATTTCCAACACATTAGTCGTTACGCCGTGCTCAACGAGCAACTGAGTCATCTTGGCCACAATATAAGGCTGCGAAATGGTTTGCCCTTGACCTATTGGAAGCGCGGTATTTTCGTAAGCCTTGTGGGCTAAAATTTGTTCAACAAATAGATGTCTTGGCACCTCAGCGATGGCTGAAAGCACGGGTGCACTGGTGATCCCCTGTGCCGCAAGTTGTTGGCTCAATGCTGCGCCACTTCTGGCAAATTGATTCATGATGAAATATCTATTTTATTAACCCAATTGGCGACGGTTTCTATACTGTTGTATGCCGTCATATCGATATGTAGCGGTGTAATAGACACTCTATTGTTCTTGATTGCGTTGAAGTCTGTACCTTCGCCCGCATCCAGCTCTTTTCCTAGGGTACCGTACCAATATATGTCACGTCCCCAAGGGTCTTGTTGTTTTTCCATCATTTCCGCCTTGTGACGACGGCCCAAACGAGTAACCTCGATACCGGCAATCTCATCAAAGCCGACATCCGGTACATTGACGTTAAGAATTTGATCCGACGGTATCGGGTGCTCAACAATGTGTTCAACTACTTGGCGGGCGATTTTTGCCGCGGTTTTTAAATTGTCTTCTTTGCGACTGGTCAATGACATTGCCACCGCAGGTAATCCGAGGTGACGACCTTCAGCGGCAGCTGACACGGTGCCGCTATAGAATGTGTCGTCTCCAAGGTTCGCACCATGATTAATGCCCGCGACAACGATATCTGGAGCCACATCCAACAGTTGGTTAATCGCCAAATGGACACAGTCGGTTGGCGTACCATTGACACTGTAAAAACCGTTCTTGTGTTGTTGCAGTCTCAGTGGGTTAGTCAAGGTCAGAGAGCTACTGGCGCCGCTTAGGTTTCTATCCGGAGCAACGACGGTCACTTGTCCTAAGCCTTTGAGAGCTTCGTAGAGCGCCTCAAGCCCGGGCGCATGAACGCCGTCGTCATTACTAATTAGAATATTCATTCGCTACTTTCCCTAAATCTAACGCACTCTCTGAGCACCGAGGTCGCAAAACAGCCCGTTGGCAATATGAAGCTGACAATAAGATCTTCGTTGTCTGTTTGCCACTTCAAATCTTCTGCCATCAAGTGTATCGACCGTCGCTCTTGTTCTAAAGCATTTTCTTGCAATAAATTTTGCCAAGTTTGATAAGGCGTCAGCGCTGCTAGCTCTAGTGCCCTAGCTTCCCCTTCAGTCGCGAGTTCACCGTCGCCCCAAAGCGGCGCAGATATGGAAATGTCGTGAGATTGCAGGCGAGCTAAAATTGCGTCACTGATGGCTTCTGAAAAATAGGAGTTACTGCCACTCAATGAATAAACGTCACCTTCGAGCGGTTGTTCAAAATGGCCTTTGGAGATACGTTCACTAACGACTTGATTGAACAAATACGAGCGAGCCGCTGAAAGCGCAAAACCTTTGAGTTTTTTATCGCGGATTTGTTCTCCACTGCTCATACGATTGGCCCAATTGAGATTATTGCCTTTGATACCAAAACGTTGTGGCCCAAAGTAGTTGGGTACTCCAGCTGCGGCAGTTTGAAGACGAGCAATCAGAGCCTGTTGATCCGAGACATTGCGCAATCTAATGATAAACCCGTTGCCCGCAAGCGCGCCCACGCGCAACTTTTTGTTATGCCGAGTCGCACTGAGCAATTTTATTTGTTCGGTTTCAATCGCAGAAAGATCCGGTTCAGACTTAACATTCACTTGTACAGAAAACCATTGGCGAGTGATCGCTTGTTTGTCTTTAAGACCAGCATAACCAATATCACGTAACCGCTTATTCAGGACTTTGGCTAAGTGTTGGCAGACCTGTTGGGTGTTTAAACCTGTTTTTTCGATGAGCAGGAATAAATTTTCTCCCTCGCCCGTAAGTTCGAAGCCAAGCTTTTCGTCGACAATGAAATCCTTTGGTTCGCGCTTAAAGTCTGCCTCTACTTCAGGCTTTCCGTTCAGATAAGCCCAGTGATCTACGTCCCAATCTTTAAACTCTACACTCATAAGGTTTTTGCCTGTAGTAGCACCACGGCTTGAGTTGCGATGCCTTCTTTACGCCCCTCGAATCCAAGTTTTTCCGTTGTCGTTGCTTTGACAGACACTTGAGACACCTCAGCGTTTAGGTCTTCTGCCAGAATCTCTCTCATGGTATCAATGTGCGGAGCCATCTTCGGTGCCTGAGCGATAATAGTCAGATCACAGTTCACCAACTGATAACCCTTTTCAGCTATAAGCCCAACCACATGACGCAAAAGAATGCGACTGTCGATGTTTTCATATTGGTCTGCAGTATCTGGGAAGTGCTTACCAATATCACCCATTGCCAAAGCGCCAAGCAAAGCATCACATAAGGCGTGAATTGCAACATCACCATCGGAGTGAGCCAAAAAACCATGGTCGTAAGGAATTTTAACCCCCGCTAACACAATTGGGCCTTCGCCGCCAAATTTGTGGACATCGTAGCCCATACCTATTCTAAAACTCATGATTCACTCGCTATAAATAATTCCGCCAATTGCAGATCCTCAGGCAAGGTGACTTTGATGTTGCGGCTGCTGCCTTCAATCAATTGCACCTCTACCCCATGCATTTCTAGCGCAGACGCTTCGTCTGTCACTTTCGTATTCATCTGACCATCTTCGTTCACTTGGGCTAACAAGGCCGAATGCAACAATTGCGTGGGCGCACACTGAGGCGTTAAAGCGTGCCAGAGGTTTTGCCTGTCTACGGTATTGTCGATCACATTGGATTGTGGTTGTGCCCGTTTCATCGTATCGCGACATGGAATTGCAAGAATTCCAGGCGTTCGATTGTCGATGCATTGTCGGTACAAGTTGTCTATGTCGATTTGTGGTACACATGGACGCGCTGCGTCATGCACCATGACCCACTCAATTTGTTTTGAGATAAAATACTCTATTCCAGAAAACACGGAATCCGCGCGTTCAACGCCACCAGTGACTGTCACTACTTTCGGGTGCTGACTAATAGGTAATGTAGAAAATTGCTCATCGTGTTGCGCCAATGCCACAACGACCTGAGAAACGAAGTCAAGATCTACGAAACGTTCCAATGTGCGCTCAAGAATTGTTTTACCAAGTACCGGTAAATATTGTTTGGGTTGTTCCGCTTGCATGCGTTTGCCAATCCCAGCGGCTGGGATCACCACTCCTACCGAAGGACGAGGTTGTTGCATGGATTAATTATCCTTGTTTTTAGGCACCAGTCTGAAAAATGTTTCGTTCTCTCGGATCATCCCAAGCTCATTGCGAGCTCGCTCTTCAATGCCTTCCAGTCCCACTTTCAGGTCATTGACATCCGCCGCCAACAACACATTACGTTTGTGCAATTGGTCGTTGTCTTGTTTTAACTTATTTACTTCCGCCCGTTTGGCATTATAAAACTGCATACCGTTGTGTCCAAACACAAGCCGGTAACTGAGCATCAAGGCCAAAACTAATAACAGAAAATTAATTAACTTCACGAAACGTCATAAAGGTGATTGGATCTGCGTCTATTATGCTAACGAATAGCGCAATAAGAAAGGGTTAATTTTGTGTTGTTAACGCTTCAATGGCAATAATTTGTGGAATTGCCGCCAATTAATTTGAGAAGCTAATAACATTTCTCGCAATGACAACAATCGAGGTGAGGTTTTGTGTTGATTTAACCACTGATGGCCGCAACAAGCCGCAGCCATTATCGGTTTACCGGGTTTGAGTAAGGTTTTCTCATACAATTTGTCGCCGTCAATTTGCTGGCCGCGAATAGAAAACCAACCGTGTTGATTGCAGTGCACCACGCCAGCGTCTAAATCGACTTCGTCGATAGTGTCTAAAACAACCTGTTCAATACCGTAGTGACTGACCGCTATCGGCACAATCAGCGCCATTTGAGCATGGGAAGAATAAAATGCTGCGGTCTTGGTCTCGTCAGCTTTCACCGAAAACGGCTTGCCACTTTGGCTCGCCATCCAAGAACCATTTTGACTGTCTAATTCAAGGGGAATGTACAAGTTGCTGATATGCTCTGCTGCCCGTTTGATGTAATACGGCAGAGAGCCCAAGCGCTTCTGTAGTGCTTCCATTGACAGCGTATCGTCCATCGCCAACCGCTTCAGTTCCCGTTCATATAAAGCATTACAAAGCTCGGCCAAAACCTGTTGGTTTAGCCTTTGTTGCCATATGTTGGTTTGATTTTCTGAAACAGCCATAAACGAACTATAGCGAGATAGTGAGCAATAACCAATAAAAAAGGGGAATACGAATATTCCCCTTTGTTATCTATTCAGTCTTTACTGACCTTTAATTTCGCTGCGGCCGCGGTAAGCAACTTCACCTAACTGCTCTTCGATGCGAAGCAATTGGTTGTACTTAGCAACACGGTCACTACGACAAAGTGAACCAGTTTTGATTTGACCAGCGGCTGTACCTACTGCTAAATCAGCGATAGTTGCATCTTCAGTTTCGCCAGAACGGTGAGAGATAACGACTGTGTAACCCGCTTCTTTCGCCATACGAATGGCTTCTAATGTTTCAGTAAGTGAACCGATTTGGTTGAACTTGATAAGGATTGAGTTACCAACGCCTTTCTCAATCCCTTCTTTCAAGATCTTAGTGTTAGTTACGAACAAGTCGTCACCTACTAATTGAACTTTGTCACCGATCTTGTCAGTAAGAAGCTTCCAACCATCCCAGTCTGACTCGTCCAAACCGTCTTCGATAGAAACGATTGGGTACTTGTTAGAAAGTTCAGCTAAGTAGTCACAGAACCCTGCTGAATCAAACTTCTGACCTTCGCCCTTCATGTCATATACGCCGTCTGAGTAGAACTCAGAAGAAGCACAGTCTAATGCAAGTGTTACGTCTTCATTTAACTTGTAACCAGCCGCTTCAACCGCTTCTTGGATAACCGTTAACGCTTCTTCGTTAGACGCTAAGTTAGGTGCAAAACCACCTTCGTCACCAACCGCAGTGTTAAGACCTTTAGCGCTTAAAACTTTCTTAAGGCTGTGGAAGATTTCCGCACCCATACGCAAACCTTCTTTGAATGAAGGTGCTGAAACTGGTTGAATCATGAATTCTTGGATATCTACATTGTTATCCGCGTGCTCACCACCGTTTAGGATGTTCATCATTGGAACTGGCATTGAGTATTCACCGGCCGTACCATTTAGGTTGGCGATGTGCTCAAATAATGCGATACCGTTCTCTAATGCTGCCGCTTTTGCAACTGCAAGTGAAACCGCTAAGATCGCGTTTGCACCCAATACTGCTTTGTTGTCTGTGCCATCAAGGTCTAACATCGCTTGGTCAACAGCAACTTGCAATTGCGCATCTTTACCTAAAAGCGCAGGTGCAATTTTTTCATTGATGTTTGCTACCGCAATTTCTACACCTTTACCTAAGTAACGACCTTTGTCGCCGTCACGCAGTTCAAGCGCTTCGCGAGAGCCAGTCGAGGCACCTGAAGGTGCCGCTGCACGACCAACCGCACCTGAATCTAAGTAGACATCTGCTTCAACAGTTGGGTTACCGCGTGAGTCCATGATCTCACGACCAACGATTTTAACAATTTGAGACATTCCCAATTCCTTAACTAGTTGTGTGAAAAACGCAGCCCTAAGACTGCGTTTTAAAAATTATTTATTTTTAGCGTATTCGTTCGCCGCACCCACAAATCCTTCAAACAAAGGATGACCATCACGTGGGGTAGACGTAAATTCTGGGTGGAACTGACCCGCGATAAACCAAGGGTGCTCTGGAATCTCAATCATTTCCACCAGTTTCTTATCTTCAGACAAGCCACCAAAGACTAGGCCGGCTTTTTCTAATTTTTCAATGTAATTATTATTCACTTCATAACGGTGACGGTGACGCTCTGTGATCCACTCATCGCCGTAGACTTCTTTCGCCTTTGAATTTGGCTTCAAGAAACAACGTTGTGCACCAAGACGCATTGTACCGCCCAAATCAGACGATTCGTTTCTAAGTTCAACTTGACCTTCTTTGTCCAACCACTCAGTGATAAGACCCACTACTGGGTGTGGCGTGTCTGGGTCAAATTCAGTTGAGTGCGCAAACTCAAGACCTGCTACGTTGCGAGCAAACTCAATCAGAGCAAGCTGCATACCTAAACAAATACCTAAGTAAGGGACGTCGTTTTCACGGGCAAACTGCGCGGCCATCATCTTACCTTCTGTACCACGCTCACCAAATCCACCAGGCACTAGAATAGCATCTAGTCCTTCTAAAATGCTCGGACCTTTCACTTCAACATCTTGTGCATCAACGTATTGAATGTTGATTGTAACGCGGCGCTTCAAACCTGCGTGTTTCAGTGCTTCATTAACTGATTTGTATGCGTCTGGCAGTTCAACGTACTTACCAACCATACCAATTGTCACTTCACCCGTTGGGTTTGACTCTTCATACAACACCTGTTCCCACTCAGCTAAATCTGCTTCAGGGGCATCTATGTGGAAACGACGACAAACTATGTCGTCCAAGCCTTGCGACTTAAGAAGCGCTGGGATCTGATAAATTGAGCTAACGTCTTTAAGACTGATAACGGCTTTCTCTTCAACGTTTGTGAACAACGCAATCTTAGCTTTTTCGTTAGCTGGAATTGCACGGTCACTACGACATACTAGGATGTCTGGTTGAATACCGATAGAACGAAGTTCTTTAACTGAATGCTGGGTTGGCTTTGTTTTGATTTCGCCGGATGCACCTAAGTAAGGGACTAACGTTAAGTGCATATACATGGCATTTTCGCGGCCGACTTCAACACCTAGCTGACGTAAGGCTTCTAAGAACGGTTGTGATTCAATATCACCAACCGTGCCACCAACCTCAACGATAGCAACGTCCATGCCTTCCGCACCTTCAACCACACGACGTTTGATGTCGTTTGTAATGTGCGGGATAACTTGAATAGTGGCACCTAAATAGTCGCCGCGACGTTCTTTCGCTAAAACGTCTTGGTACACTCGACCTTGAGTGAAGTTGTTGCGTTTGGTCATCTTGGTGCGAATAAAACGCTCATAGTGACCTAGGTCTAAGTCTGTTTCCGCACCGTCCTCGGTAACAAACACTTCACCATGTTGAATTGGACTCATAGTTCCTGGGTCGACGTTGATGTATGGGTCAAGCTTTAGGATGGTCACTTTAAGACCGCGAGCTTCAAGGATAGCCGCTAGCGACGCCGCAGCAATACCTTTACCCAATGAAGAAACAACACCACCAGTAACGAAAATATATCGAGTAGTCATACAAACCTTAAAAACGTAGATTGCGAAACTTGCATACCCCAAAAACAAAAACATCGCTAAAACGAAATTTCAGCGATTGTGTCAGTAATTTTGGGTGATTATCAGGACGGGGTGTAAGTATAACAAACGAACACAATTCCAACAATCTAGGATCTGATTTTATTACGCTTTATTTTTTGATGAAATCTGTAAGGGCTAAAAAAACAAATGGCTTGTTGAATTTAACAAGCCATTTGCGTGCAACACTTCTATCCACCAACCAAGGCTAACAAGATACCGGCAGCTACCGCAGAGCCGAGGACACCTGCGACGTTCGGTCCCATCGCATGCATTAACAAGAAGTTATGTGGATTAGCTTCTAAGCCAACTTTGTTAACGACTCGTGCGGCCATTGGCACCGCTGATACGCCCGCAGCACCAAGAAGCGGGTTGATAGGCTCTTTGCTGAACTTGCCCATGATTTTCGCCATGATAACGCCAGACGCGGTACCTATGCCGAATGCCACTGCACCCAGTGCCAAGATACCGAGGGTTTCTACCGTTAAGAACTTGTCCGCGCTTAATTTAGAACCAACCGCTAGGCCTAAGAAGATTGTCACTATGTTGATCAACTCGTTTTGTGCTGTATTGCTTAAACGGTCAACTACGCCACATTCTTTCATCAAGTTACCTAAACAGAACATGCCCACAAGCGGTGCCGCTGCCGGTAAAAACGCCGATGCCAAGAACAACACTGCAAGCGGGAACAAAATTTTCTCCCGTTTACTCACAGTACGAAGCTGTTCCATTTTGATTTTGCGCTCTTCTTCATTGGTCAAAGCTTTCATAATTGGCGGCTGAATAATCGGAACCAAAGCCATATACGAATAAGCCGCGACGGCAATTGCACCTAATAAATCCGGTGACAGTTTCGACGCAAGGAAAATCGCCGTTGGTCCATCTGCACCACCAATAATTGCAATGGCCGATGCATCTTGTAGGGTAAACTCAAACCCAGGAACAAAATTTAACGCAATCGCACCGAACAAGGTGGCAAAAATACCAAACTGGGCCGCAGCGCCTAACAACAACATCTTAGGGTTAGCAATCAGTGCACCAAAATCCGTCATCGCGCCAACGCCCATAAAAATGAGCAGAGGGAAAACGCCAGAACCGATGCCAATCTCGTATACGTAATAGAGCAAACCGCCTGGATCATTAAATCCAGCCATTGGAATATTAGCCAACACCGCACCGAAACCAATAGGAACTAACAGCAGCGGCTCAAATTTCTTGGCAATCGCTAGGTACAAGAGACCACAGCCAACCGCCATCATGATCAACATTGGCCATTCGAAGTTTGCGATGGCCGTCGACGACCATAACGTCTGCAATCCTTCCATTTCAAATTACCCCAAGGTTAATAAAACGTCGCCAGTAGAGACTGAGTCGCCTTCACTAACGTTAATTGAGGTAATCGTGCCACTTGAAGCTGCACGCACTTCCGTTTCCATCTTCATTGCTTCCATGACGATAACCACGTCACCTTCCTGCACTTGCGAACCTTCAGATACTAGAACTTTGAAGATGTTACCGGCTAAGGGAGCATTCAACGTTTCGTTGCCAGTGACGGCTGCGTGCTGCGGCGCAGCGTCTTCTTGAGGACCTTTGGTGACCACAGAAGTTAACTCTCCCGACGGAGCAACAACAACTTCGTAAACTTTCCCATCTACTGCAACGCTGTATGCTTCCGGCGCACCTTCGGCCGCTTTTGGAGTCGCTGCCGCTACAGGCGCTTCAACTTCGCCTGTTGGTACTGGTTCAAATGCGTCAGGGTTATTGCGGTTTTCAAGGAATTTAAGACCAATTTGCGGGAACAACGCATACGTTAGTACGTCGTCAATCTTATCCTCAGCCAGTGTTAAACCTTTTTCAGCCGCCAGTTTGTCTAGTTCATCTGTTAAGGTATCTAATTCATCAGCAAGTACGTCAGCAGGACGACAAGTGATGGCTTCGCCGCCGTCTAAAACGCGAGCTTGTAATTCAGCGTTAACTGGTGCAGCTGTCGCACCGTATTCGCCTTTTAGAACGCCCGCAGTTTCTTTGGTAATAGATTTGTATCGCTCGCCGGTTAGAACATTCAATACCGCTTGAGTACCAACGATTTGTGAGGTTGGAGTCACCAGTGGGATGTAACCCAAATCTTCACGAACTTTTGGAATTTCTTTTAGTACTTCGTCTAAACGGTCTTCAGCGCCCTGTTCACGAAGCTGGTTTTCCATGTTAGTTAACATGCCGCCCGGAACTTGTGCACGCAATATACGTGCGTCGACACCCTTCAAGCTGCCTTCGAATTTTGCATACTTTTTACGAACTTCACGGAAATACGCCGCAATTTCTTCCATCAGACCTAAATCAAGGCCGGTGTCACGGTCTGTACCTTCCACGATTGAGACCATAGTTTCTGTGGCACTGTGGCCGTATGTCATACTCATCGACGAAATCGCAGTGTCTAACATATCGATACCAGCATCGATTGCTTTTTGATAAGTCGCGGTAGATAAACCGGTTGTCGCATGACATTGCATTGCAATTGGCAGGTCAACGGTTTCCTTCAACCCTTTAACTAATTCCTCACATTCGTAAGGCTTTAGCAAACCAGCCATGTCTTTGATAAAGATCGAGTGGCAGCCCATGTCTTCAAGGCGTTTTGCCATGTCTAACCACATTTGCAGGTTATGTACTGGACTCACAGTGTAAGAGAGTGTTCCTTGCGCATGAGCGCCGACGTCTACTGCAGCTTTTACAGCAGTCTCTAGATTACGTACGTCGTTCATTGCATCAAAGATACGGAAGATATCAACGCCGTTGGTGTGCGCACGTTCAACAAACTTGCGTACCACGTCATCTGCATAGTGGCGATAGCCCAACAAGTTTTGACCACGTAACAACATTTGTTGTTTGGTGTTAGGCATCGCGGCCTTAAGCGCTCGAATACGCTCCCAAGGATCTTCACCTAAATAGCGGATACAAGAATCAAATGTTGCGCCGCCCCACGACTCCATTGACCAATAGCCAACTTTGTCCAGCTTATCGGCGATGGGTAACATGTCGTCTAGGCGCATGCGCGTGGCTAGCAGTGATTGGTGTGCGTCGCGCAAGACCAATTCGGTCCATAATAATGGCTTAGTCAGTATTCCCGGTCCTCTAG
>CAXRBI010000098.1:0-51061 GCA_964229075.1 Alteromonadaceae bacterium
ACCGGCCATCGGCCCGGGTCAATATTAGCGGTGCGCTTTTTCTTGGATTGTTGGTTGACTTAGATGGATTACTGAGGAAGTAATTGGTACGACCGAGTGGACTCGAACCACCGACCCCCACCATGTCAAGGTGGTGCTCTAACCAGCTGAGCTACGGTCGTACATAAAGAGTTGTCTCTTTAGGACGGCCGCTATGTTATCTCACGGCTTTTAAAATGCAAGCCGTTTTTTTTCAATTTAATTCGTTTGCGTTTTTTGTGAGCAATTATCACAACTTAACCCATCTAGAGCGTTTAAATAGCGTTACGCACTAGGATTTGTCTACTGATTGGTTTAGGGTTGCGTTTATAAAATATCAAACCTGAGACATCCATGTTTACCGGAATAGTGCAAACCAAAGCAACCGTCATTTCATTTGTAGGAGATGATAAGTTTAAAACGCTGACCTTGTCCGTCGCGAGCGAACATTTGGAGCGATTAAACATTGGCGCAAGTATCGCAATTAACGGTGTTTGTCTCACGGTCACCAAGTATGAAGCGCACGTAAGTGATGTTGTTGGTCAAGTGCAGTTTGATGTCATTGACGAAACGTTAGAGAAAACCAACCTGAAGTTTGTTGACCGTGGTGATAAGGTCAACTTTGAACGTTCAGTGACCTTTGGTACCGAGTTAGGCGGGCATATTGTTTCTGGCCACATTCATGAGACAGCCGTTGTCACTAACATCGTCACAACGGAAACTAATTGTCGAATTTCTTTGAGTTTGGACTCCAAGTGGATGAAATACGTGCTGCATAAAGGGTTTGTATCGGTCAATGGTTGCAGTTTAACGGTCGGTAATGTGGTTGAAAATGGCTTTGATTTGCACCTAATTCCGGAAACATTGAGCATCACTAACTTATCAGACGCGGTCATCGGCACAGCGTTGAACATTGAAGTGGATCAGCAAACTTACACCACGGTCCAAACGGTAGAGCGGTACCTCAAAGCACAAAAAATTAACGTCTAATAAATTTGCTCGTCGTCCGCGTCAATTGTTAACTCGACCTTTTGATGGGCATCATCTAAGTGAATGCCCATATGTATTGCGTTGCAACATGCAGGGCAATCTTCGTAGTAATTTTGGTCGCCATTACTGGGATCAAACACAAAATTTACGTGGTGCCCGCAATGCGGGCAAGTAATCGTTTTGTCAAACGTATCCATAAGCCTTCCTCGATTTAGGCTTTTTCTCCTCCGTGTATGCTTCGACCACCATCAACTGCCAATATTTGGCCTGTTACGTAGTCTGCATGACATAAAAATAAAATGGCATCTGCTATATCTTTAGGAGAACCGAGCCTTTTGAGTGAAATCTCATTTACAACTGATTCTTTATCGCTCTCAGACAGCTCATTTTCATGCCAGAGAATGACCCCTGGAGCGACTCCATTAACTCTAATTTTAGGCGCTAATTCTCGAGAAAGCGATTTTGTCTGCATGACTAAACCCGCTTTGGCCATACAATAAATTGGGTATTCTAGCAGGGGACGATCTGCATGGATGTCTACCATATTGATAATACAACCATTATTAGCCTCAAGCTGGCTTTTCAGCGCTTTTGATAGAAAGAAGGGCGCTTTTAAATTAGTCGCAAATAAATCGTCCCATTGCTGTTCGGTGGCCTGATCTATATCGGTTGGATAGAAACTACTGGCATTATTGACCAGCACATCTACGCGGCCAAAACAGGAAACGGCAGATTCTGCCATTGATTTTACGTCAGTCATGTTAGTCAAGTCTGCTCGTACGTATTTGGCAGAGTGTTGACGTATCCGATTGAGAGAGTCGACTAATTCTTCTGCAGCGGTTGTGGAGTGATTACAATGAATGACAACATTATAGCCGTGAGCGTGAAGAGTCGTGGCAGTCTGTTTTCCAATGCGTCTTGCTGCACCTGTTATAAGTGCAACTTTTGTTTGTTCTTGCATAAAATCCAATTTACTTCTTTTTGTTAATAAAAATTGTAACGTGTTTAATAGTTATTTGACAGATAGTTGCAACTGTCATCGGTCTGCGGTTGCTATCTGTATCGAGATAAAATACCATCCGCACTTCATACGTTCCGACAGCAAAAAAAGAACAGAATGTAACTGTTACTTGCTGTTAGATTTCAAACGATTATTTTGACAAATGTATATGCGACGTGACGTATGCGCCGCCACTGTACAGAGGAAAAAAAATGCCAGTTATTACGCTGCCTGATGGAAGCCAACGCGCCTTCGAAAACCCCGTTTCAGTTTTAGACGTTGCTATGGACATAGGTCCAGGTCTCGCCAAAGCGACCATTGCCGGTCGAGTCGACGGTAAACGTGTTGATGCGGTAGATGTCATCGAGACCGACGCCAAGTTAGAAATTATCACTGCCAAAGATGAAGACGGTTTAGAAATTATTCGTCATTCATGTGCCCACTTATTAGGTCACGCTATTAAGCAGTTATTCCCTGATGTAAAAATGGCGATAGGCCCGACGATCGACAATGGTTTCTACTATGACATCGACCTTGAAAAATCGATTTCTCAAGAAGATATTGCAGCGATTGAGAAAAGAATGCTGGAACTTGCAAAAACAAACTACGACGTGGTTAAGAAAGTAGTTAGCTGGCAAGAAGCACGCGACGCATTTGAAGCGCGCGGCGAAACGTACAAAATCGAGATCCTCGACGAAAACATCGACAAGGATGATCGTCCAGGTCTATACCACCACGAAGAATATGTTGACATGTGTCGTGGTCCACACGTTCCAAACATGAAGTTCTGCCATCATTTCAAACTGATGAAAGTGGCAGGGGCTTACTGGCGTGGTAACTCTGAAAACAAGATGTTACAGCGCATTTACGGTACTGCTTGGGGCGACAAAAAGCAGCTTAAATCTTATTTGAAACGCCTGGAAGAAGCAGAAAAGCGTGACCACCGTAAGATTGGTAAAGCATTAGATCTGTTCCACTGGCAAGAAGAAGCGCCAGGTATGGTGTTCTGGCACAACGACGGTTGGACAATTTACAAAGTTGTCGAGCAATTTATGCGTGAACAGTTGGTCAAGTACAATTACGAAGAAGTTCGTGCGCCTATGATTATGGACGTCAGCATGTGGGAAAAGTCTGGTCACTGGGACAAATACCATGACAATATCTTTGCCACAGAATCGGAAAAACGCACTTATGCGGTTAAACCGATGAACTGCCCAGGCCACGTGCAGATCTTTAACCAAGGTTTGAAGTCTTACCGTGATTTACCGTACAGAATGGCTGAGTTTGGTATTGTTCACCGTAACGAGCCATCGGGGTCATTGCACGGTTTGATGCGAGTTCGTAGCTTTACCCAAGACGATGCTCACGTGTTCTGTACAGACGACCAAATTCAACAAGAAGTAACTTCTTGTATAGAAATGGTGTTCGATACATATAAGGCTTTTGGTTTTAACGAAGTAGACATCAAACTTTCTACTCGCCCAGAACAACGTATCGGAAGCGACGATGTTTGGGATAAGGCTGAACAAGCGTTAGAAGATTCTTTAAAAGCCAATGGTCTTGAATTTGAATTGCAGCCAGGTGAGGGTGCTTTCTACGGTCCTAAAATCGAGTTCACCCTGCACGACTGTTTAGGCCGTGCATGGCAGTGCGGTACAATTCAGTTAGACTTCTCCATGCCTGAGCGTTTAGATGCAAGTTACGTTGCGGAAGATAACGAACGTAAAACACCGGTTATGATTCACCGCGCGGTGCTTGGTTCGCTTGAGCGTTTTATCGGTATTTTAATCGAAGAGTACGCCGGTTTGTTACCGACTTGGTTGGCGCCAAAACAGGTTGTTGTGATGAATATCACTGATAATCAGGCGGAATATGTGCAAGAAGTTGTACAAAAGTTAAAAGAACAGGGAATTAGAGCCATTTCGGACTTGAGAAATGAGAAGATTGGCTTTAAAATCCGCGAGCACACTCTTAAGCGTATCCCGTATATGTTAGTTGTTGGTGACAAAGAGAAAGAATCTGGTGCGGTGGCAGTGAGAACACGTAAAGGTGAAGATCACGGTTCAGTTCCAGTTGCAGACTTTGTTCAGCAAATTAAAACTGCGGTAGAAAATTACGAGTAAGATATCAAAATCAGGCTAAAGTTAATTGGTCTGATTTCGATAAAGAATTGTGGGGAGTGGAGCATAAGCGAAAAGACTGCATCGCTTGCTTCACTTTTTTATTAGATTTTTTGGAGGATTTTGCCATTAGAGCGCAAAACAAACGTGGCCAAAAGGCCGCACAAAACAGGTTGAACGATGAAATTACAGCACAAGAAGTACGTCTTGTTGGTGCTGAAGGTGAAGCATTAGGCGTTGTTTCTTTAAACGAAGCTTTAAACGCTGCGTCAGACGCTGGAATGGACTTGGTAGAAATTAGTCCAAATGCAGAGCCGCCTGTTTGTAAAGTAATGGACTACGGCAAGTTCTTGTACGAAAAATCTAAAGCTCAAAAAGAGCAACGCAAAAAGCAGAAACAGATTCAGGTTAAGGAAATTAAATTCCGTCCTGGAACTGATGAAGGCGACTACCAGGTAAAACTACGCAACCTGCGTCGCTTCATTGAAGCGGGTGACAAAGCAAAAGTCACAATTCGTTTCCGCGGCCGAGAAATGGCTCATCAGGACATTGGTATTGACTTGTTAAATCGCGTTAAAACCGATTTAGAAGACATCTCTAATGTTGAGTCTTTCCCTTCACGTGCTGAAGGTAGACAGATGATCATGGTATTGGCGCCAATCAAGAGCAAATAAGCTCTTATTCGTTACGTAACTAGGGCCTTTAAAGTAGGAAGCCAATGCGTTGGTTACTCGCCTTATTACTAATTTTTAAACTCTAACAATGCGGAGTCTAGGCAATGCCTAAAATGAAAACTCACTCTGGAGCGGCTAAGCGCTTCAAAAAAACTGCTTCTGGCGGTTACAAACGTAAACAGTCTCACTTACGTCACATTTTGACTAAAAAGAGCTCTAAGCGTAAGCGTCACTTACGTAGCAAGCTAATGGTTGCAGCGGTAGATAAGCCGTTGATCGATCGTATGTTAGCTGGCAAATAAGAGGAGACTGAACAATGGCAAGAGTTAAACGTGGTGTACAGGCTCGTAAGAGTCACAAGAAAGTTTTAAAGCAAGCTAAAGGTTATTACGGCGCTCGCTCACGTGTTTATCGCGTAGCGTTCCAAGCAGTAACTAAAGCTGGTCAATACGCTTACCGTGACCGTCGTCAAAAGAAACGTGTTTTCCGTCAATTATGGATTGCTCGTATCAATGCAGCGGCTCGTCAAAACGGCCTTTCTTACAGCAAATTCATGAACGGCTTGAAAAAGGCGTCTATTGAAATCGATCGTAAGATCCTAGCTGACATCGCAGTTCACGACCAAGCTACTTTCGCTGCTTTAGTTACTAAAGCAAACGAAGCACTAGCATAAATCGCGAAACGCTGATTAAAAAAGGAAGCCTAGGCTTCCTTTTTTTGTGTCTGAATTTTTCCTAACTTAAGACAACGCGTTACACATTTTGAAAACTATTCAGTATCATTCATTGTCAATTTAATAAACCTATCGTTACCGTCAATACTAAACAGACCGTATTTATTAGTGTCGCCGTATTGCCTCAAGTAGGCTTGATTGGGCAGAAAGCAAGGCTTGTTGAAACTCACCAACAGGTGCTTAGGCAATTCTTGGCTCAGCTTCAAAACCTCATTAACCGCGTAATGGGCGCTAAACATGCCGTGTATCAATACATCTTTTAAACCGAACTTTTTTGCTAACCAAGGATGTAAATGTATTGGATTAAAGTCACCGGATAACCGCGCATATTGCCAGGCGGTTTTAAGCGACAAAGCCAGCTGAGCAATCGGCTTTCCTAGCTCAATGCTTTCTTGTTTTTCTAACGCTTCGTCGGTATTTGCTTTTGGTTTATAACCTCGGGCTTTGTCGAGGAAGGTATTGGTGTTGACTAAAGTGATCTCGCCACTTTGCTTCAACGTTGTGACAACGGTATATAACTTACCTTTTTCCGTTTGCTCCGCATTTTCTAAACAAACAGTAATATCCGTTGGCGCTAACCAGTTTTGCTTACGATTAATATCGAAGCCTGACTGCAAATGAATCAAGCCCATTAATTTAGAGGGTATATTAGATTGGCTAATGCATTGCATTACGAGTCTGAACGTAGCGATAAAAGCGAACGTCGGCATGTCATCAGGATGACGAAAGGCCTGTTCAAAACCACTCAATTTTTTTGAGTCGCAATAATAGCCTTTTATTTCAATGCAACTGGGTTTAAAGTCTTCGATTCTTGCTTTATTCCGTAGCAATGCATGTGCGATGATACGCGGTATCGAATAGTTAGATTGAATTTGGGTCATCAAAGGTACTCGGAAATTGAACTTAGTTAAGAATAAGAAAGTTAAAACTCTGAATCAATTGGTATTTATCGTTTTCGTTGGTTTGCTTAGTTGTTTTTCAGTTTTTGCCAAAGACAGCATAAATATAGCTGTGGATAACATGCCGCCCTATATAGATGAACAGGCGAGAAACAACGGTATTATTGCAGATATCGTGCTAAAAGCTTTTGCTAATCAAAACGTCGGCGTTGAACTCAAATATTCCCCTTGGATGGCAACAGAATCGCTTATCGATGAATCCAAACACATATCATTTATGTGGGGCCGTAATAATGATAAAGAGCGTAAATGGTTGTTTTCAGATGCCATCTATAGATCTGAAGTTGTCATCGTGGCGACCAAAGAATCACGCATGTTTTGGGACCGAGTCGACCAATTACGTCAATATGACCTTGGCATTGCTCGAGGCGTAAGTTATGGCGATGTATTCGATAACTATAAACCGTATTTGAACCTGACTGAAACGCTGTCAGATTATGTCAATTTAAAGAAACTTTTGGCCAGAGAACTCGACGGTGTTGTGATCGAAAGATTGCAAGCAGAATATTTGTTAAGCTTCTTCAATTCAAGACAAGTCGATTCGTTAGAGTTTATCTCACAGCCAGTGGTTTACTCACAACCTTACTTTTTAGTTTGCTCTAAAAGCTATAGTAAGTGTTTTGATTATATCAACAAATTCAACCGCGGCTTGAAACAGCTACGAGCTCAAGGTTACGTTGAAAAAGCGTTAAATAATTAAGAAGTAATTTAATGAAAGTAGAAATTATCCCAGTCACTCCATTTCAACAAAACTGCAGTATTATTGTTTGTGAAGAAACCAAACAAGCTGCCGTTGTCGACCCCGGTGGAGAAATCGATCGCATTAAAGCCCACCTGGATAAACTTGGTGTGACTGCTGTTAAGATCTTGATCACTCATGCGCATATCGACCATGCCGGCGGCACCAAAGACTTGGCCGATGCGTTAGACTTACCTATCGAAGGTCCGCATCCAGAGGATCAGTTTTGGATAGATAAACTGTCCGATCAGAGTCGTATGTTTCAATTTCCGGAAGCAAAAGAGTTTGTCCCGACTCGTTGGTTACAACACGATGATGAAGTAACTGTTGGTAACATTAAACTCGAGGTTCGTTTTTGCCCGGGCCACACACCAGGTCATGTGATATTTATTAATCATGAACATAAATTGTGTTGGGTCGGTGACGTATTGTTTAAAGGCAGCATAGGTCGCACGGATTTTCCGAGAGGCGACCACGGGACGCTGATCGATTCAATCAAACAAAACCTTCTTTCACTTGACGATGACTATCGGTTTATTTCCGGTCATGGACCAGTTTCGAGTATTGGTGCTGAAAGAAACACAAATCCGTTTATCCAATAGATAACAGACATAAAAAAACCGCTTTCGCGGTTTCTTTAAGAGGGGAGCTTAGCTCCCTTTTTTGTATGCGTCACAAGCTTCTGTGTCGTTGCATTCGCCGTAAAGGTATAGACTGTGGTGAGTAAGCTTGAGATTGTATTTTTCGGCAATCATCAATTGGCGCTGTTCGATAATGTCATCTTCAAACTCAATGACTTTGCCACACTTTAGACAAACAAGATGGTCATGGTGGTGCTTATCACTTAGTTCGAATACAGATTTACCGCCTTCAAAGTGATGGCGTGTCACTATTCCTGCATCATCAAATTGGTTTAAAACTCGGTAGATGGTAGCTAAACCAATTTCTTCGTCGTGTTCTAACATCAATTTGTAAAGATCTTCCGCACTGATGTGCTCATCTGGAATCGACTTAAGTACCTCTAGAACCTTTAGTCTTGGGCTGGTTACTTTTAAACCGGCTTGTTTCAATTGAAGATCGTTTTCGCTCATGATTTTGTTCTTATTTGTAATTTTCCATCGATTATAGGCATTCTTAATGAATAAAAAAACCATAACTAGTGTATGGTTTTACGAATTCAGTAAAAAAACTACGTTATTTCTAATTTACACTGGCCCAAAGGTCGTATTCGTCCGAGTGCTCAATTGTCACTTCCACTAGGTCGCCGGGTGACAATTTCGTTTCGCCGTTCAAATAGACCATACCGTCAATTTCTGGGGCGTCGGCCGTTGAACGAGCGATGGCACCTTCTTCATCTACTTCGTCAATGAGGACCGTCATCTTTGAGCCAACACGCTGTTTTAGTTTACGCGTGCTAATAGCTTGTTGTTTCTCCATAAAGCGAACAAATCGCTCTTCTTTAACGTCTTCAGGTACTTGGCCTTCAAGGTCGTTAGCAACTGCGCCTTCCACTTCGGAATACTTAAAGCAACCAACTCGATCGAGTTGGGCTTGTTCAAGCCAATCCAACAACATTTGGAAATCTTCTTCAGTCTCTCCTGGAAAACCAACGATAAATGTCGAACGAATAACAATCTCAGGACAAATTTCACGCCATTTATTGATGCGCTCTAACACTCGCTCAGCTTGGCCAGGTCGTTTCATCGCTTTTAAGATCTTTGGACTGGCGTGCTGAAATGGAATGTCTAGATAAGGTAAAAGTTTGCCTTCAGACATAAGCGGGATCACTTTATCAACCGAAGGGTAAGGGTAGACGTAGTGTAATCTTACCCACATACCCATTTCGCCGAGTTTCTCGCACAGAGATTTCATGTCGGTTTTTACTGGTTGGCCATTCCAAAAATCCATCTTGTGTTTTACATCAACACCGTACGCGGAGGTATCTTGAGAAATCACGAGCAGTTCTTTAACGCCGGCGGCTTTGAGTCGCTCGGCTTCAGATAGGACTTCACCAATGGGTCTGGATACAAGATCGCCTCGCATCGAAGGAATAATGCAGAAAGTACATCTGTGATTACATCCCTCTGATATTTTAAGGTAAGCGAAATGCTTTGGTGTCAGTTTAATGCCGTGATCTGGAATGAGGTGCTCGAATGGGTTGTGTTCTGGTTTCGGCAAATATTCGTGGACTTGATTTAATACCTCTTCGTAGGCATGAGGCCCAGTTACCGCAAGGACATTCGGGTGCACTTCGCGAATTTCGTCGTCTTTTACACCAAGGCATCCAGTCACAATGACTCGACCGTTTTCCTTTAAGGCTTCACCAATGGTATCTAGCGATTCTTGAACTGCACTGTCGATAAAACCGCAGGTATTAACAATGACTAAATCAGCGTCGTTGTAGGTGTTTACAACGTCATAACCCTCAGTACGCAGTTGGGTTAGAATGCGCTCTGAATCGACAAGGTTTTTAGGACAACCTAAGCTGATGAAGCCGATTCGTGAACCCATATCAAAACTCTGGCCGTCTTTTACGGCTTGATCATGTTGCTCGCCAATCACCTTTTTAGGTGTCGCTAACGTTGTGGTTTGTTTTGGGTCAAATTGATTTACAGACATAAAAAACCTGAGGTCATAAAAATTTGGCGGCATTATACGTAAATTATATCCACAAATCACCAAATCTGAGTTCGGTAGGAGGGAAATTAGTATTGATTATCACTGTCTGCGCAATTATTCTTAAACGCACGTTTAAAACGGAATTACACTCATGTCACGGCAAATAACAACAAAAACTAAAATCCTTAACGCGGCTGAGCAACTGTTCGCGTCTAGTGGTTTTGCCGAAACGTCAATGCGCCAGATAACCAACAAGGCTGATGTAAACCTAGCTTCGGTGAACTATCACTTCGGCTCGAAAAAAGACCTTACGGTCGAAGTTATTGATCGCTATTTATCTCAACTGATGCCCGATATTGCGACAGAAATTGAGCGCGTAGAATCGATTTCAAACCCAGAGCAAGTGCTTAGTTGCTTTGTTGTGCCCTTGATGAACCTAGAGCAGATCAACCGAGGTGGCACGACGCGCTTTTTAAGATTGCTTGGCCGCGGGTATGTTGATGCACAAGGTCATTTACGTAAATTCATAACAGAAACTTACTCAAAAGAGATTGCAGTCATCATGGCTGCACTGCACAAAAGCATGCCTCACTTATCGGAACAAGACTTGTTTTGGCGGGTACATTTTTCACTTGGCACATCCGTATTCACTTTGGCAGCAAGCGATGCTTTAACCGAAATAGTGCGCGCGGATTTCGATACCGAAGTCACAACAGAAGAAATACTTACCCGTTTACTGCCGTTTATTTCCTCAGGTTTTGCCAGATAAGAATTCATTATGTCGACATCAAATTATTTACATATAGCACTTGCCCCAGTGTTAGCCCTCGTAGCGGGTTTTGCGACAATGTCGCTTGGGCAACCAAAAGAGATTGCCGTTACTCTAGTGATAACCGTTTTGGTTGGCTATTGGTGGGTTACCGAAGCCATTGCGATTCCATTCACGTCGTTACTGCCTTTTATTCTTCTACCGGCATTTGGGATCATTGATTTTAAAGCAGCTTCAAGCTCATTTGGCAACCATGTCATAATCTTGTTAATGGGCGCTTTTTTGTTAGCAAAAGGCTTAGAATCGTCAGAGGTACACAAGCGAATCGCCTTTAAGATAATTAACTTAATTGGTGGTAGTAGCGCGTTTAGAATCGTGTTTGCCTTTATGTGCGCGAGCGCTGTGTTGTTGTCAATGTGGATATCCAACACTGCCAAGGTGTTAGCCTTGTTACCAGTTGCTGTGGCGATAGCCAGTGGCGCTAACAACAAACCGTTCGCAATAGCACTTTTATTAGGTCTAGCGTATTCGGCGTCAGTACCCTAGTAAGCAATACAAACGACCAAAGAAAGTTAATTTTAGCCTAATTAATGTCACCTGAGTATCGGAATAATAACAATGAATATTACCAGACAGCACTTCATTATAATTGGGCCGTTATTGGCTTTTGTTTTTTACGCATTTCTTGAATATTGCGGTATAAGTGGAAAACCAGCCATCGCGGCTGGAATTACTATGTTAACGGTTATTTGGTGGGTTACTGAACCAATACCTATCCCTGCTACTTCGTTGGTTCCATTCGCATTGCTTCCACTCTTTGGAATTGTCGACCACAAGACAGTTGCCTCTTCATTGGGGAGTCACGTAATCCTCTTGTTAATGGGGGCTTTCATGCTCTCCAAGTCTTTGGAGAAAAGTGGTGCGCACGAACGAATGGCCGTTTATATGATTCAAATGGTTGGCGTTTCAAGTGGAAGAAGGCTTGTACTTGGCTTTATGTTGACATCAGGTTTTCTAAGTATGTGGATTTCCAACACAGCGACTACGTTAATAATGCTGCCTATTGCGCTAGCCATCCTTTCACATGTAGACAACAGAAACTTAAAAGTAGCATTAATTCTCGGTATCGCCTATGCCGCCAGTACTGGGGGCATAGGATCGCCTATCGGAACTCCGCCAAACGTAATCTTTATGGGGATATACGAAGAGCAGACAGGAAAAGAATTTAGCTTCCTTGATTGGATGAGGATTGGTGTACCCGTTGTTTTGGTAGCTCTTCCAATAATGGCACTTTGGCTTACGAGAAACGTGAAGCTGGAAGAAGAAATTAAACTTCCAGAATTAGGGCGGTGGCGTAAAGAAGAAGTCAGAACTCTAGTTATCTTTGGCTTAACGGCGCTTGCTTGGATTACTAGAAGTGAACCGTTTGGTGGTTGGAGCGAATTATTTGGTGTATCCATAGCTGGTGATAGCACTGTAGCACTTGCAGCAGTCGTGGTTATGTTCCTTTACCCTAATGGAAAAGGTGGAAGAATCTTAGATTGGGAAACAGCGAAAGATATACCCTGGGGAATGCTTCTACTCTTTGCTGGGGGGATTGCAATAGCAAAAGGCTTTGTAGCTTCAGGATTAAGTACCATGCTGGGTGATTGGCTGTCATCTCTGGCAAACTTACCACTAATCTTAATGGTGTTAACTATCTGTCTTGTCGTTACTTACTTAACTGAAATTACAAGTAACACAGCCACTGCGACACTTTTAATGCCCATATTAGCTGTTGCAGGTATCAGTGCGGGACTTGACCCTTCCGTCTTAATGATTCCAGCAGCAATGGCTGCAAGTTGTGCTTTTATGTTACCAGTAGCGACAGCGCCCAATGCGATAGCATATGGCACAGGTGAATTAGAAATAAGAGATATGGTTAAAGAAGGTGCGGTACTGAGCTTCTTAGTCTCATGTATCGTCGGCGTTGTCTGTTATTTGTTATTGATTTAGCGTGTTCTGCGCAACTAAATCAGGACACTTTTCTTAAGGAACTTTGTTCATATTCTACTGGTGATAGATCACCGTTAGCAGTATGAGGTCGTTCTAAGTTGTAATAGCGCATATGCGCCATCACATCATTTCTCATATGCTCACGAGTTGGCTGAGGTACTTTCAACAGCCAATCATGCTTTAAGCTGCCGAGGAATCGTTCAACAACCGCATTATCCCAACACGCACCGACATCGCCCATACTCTCTCTAATGCAATAGTTAGCCAACAGTTTACGATAATGCTTGCTGGTATATTGTGAGCCTCTGTCAGAGTGAAACACCAAGCCTTTTGGCGGCTGACGTAAGTTATAAGCTTTCATCATTGCCTTGGTCACTAAATCAGTCGTCATGTGTTTATGGACAGGCAAATAAAATACATCACTGTTTTGCATTATAAAAAACTGAACTAATATTATTGATACCGATAAGAGGTATTACATATATGTAATTGTAATAAAAACTTAGGTAATAATTGTACTTTTGTAATTTGTATTAAAGGAGAGTTTTATGCCTTTCTCGTTACTAAGTAAAAAAGCCAAAATGGCTAATCAAGATAAAGCTTCTTGGAGGGTGCTCATAGTCGATGATGAACCGGATATACACACGGTAACACAAATGGCACTGAAATATTTCGAAATGGAAAATAAAAAAATCGAATTTCTTCATGCATATTCAGGGCTGGAAGCACAAGAAGTTGTAGCGAGAGAAGAAGATATTGCTCTGATATTTTTGGATGTAGTGATGGAAACTGATGAGGCTGGTTTAACGTTTGTTAAATGGCTGCGAGAAGAAGAAAAAAACCTTATAACACGCGTTGTTTTAAGAACTGGTCAACCCGGTCAAGCTCCGGAAGAAGATGTCATAATGAAATATGACATTAATGATTACAAACAGAAATCCGAACTGAATAGTACAAAACTTTTTACTGCTGTTGTTACGGCGTTCAGAGCATATAGAGATCTACAATCGATAGAAAAATCACGAAACTATGAACGACTTTATCGGCAAGGACTTGAAAAGGTTATTGCAAGCACGTCTGACGTTCTTGAAAGAAAAACATTTAAAGAGTTTTTTGGTGGTCTACTGGAACAAGTAACCTCCCTCATTCATATAGAAGATGAAAGTATTTTAGTTAATCGGATCGACGGCGCTGGCGCAATTTATGATAAGGATGAGTTTGAAATCGTAGCTCAATCTGGTGGTTCAAATATCGAGAAATTAAGTGATGATGTCATCTCTTTGTTTAATAAAGCTAAAGATGAGAAAAGAAGTGTTTTTCAAGATAATACTTACATTGCTTATTTTCCATCAAATTCCAAGCAAGACAGCTTCCTATATTTAAAAGGTATCAATTTGGTAAAATTAAAGGACGTCAATATACAACTATTGGAGGTGTTTTGTAAGAACATAGGTATTGCTTTCGATAATTTGATACTCAACAGGGAAATATTGAAAACTCAGGAGGAACTTATAGAGCGCCTCGGTAATGCTGTAGAGTCCAGATCTAAAGAGTCAGGAAATCACATTAAAAGGATGTCTTTGTTCTCTGAAATAATAGCGCGGGCAATGAAATTACCAAATCACGAGTGTGAAATTTTGAAACAAGCAACCCCAATGCATGACGTGGGTAAAATAGCAACCCCAGATTCGGTTCTTCTTAAACCTGGGCGTTTGAATGACGATGAAATGGAAATTATGAAACAACATTCGAATGTTGGTTATGAAATATTAAAAGGATCTGAGCGCCCAATCCTGAAAGCTGCAGCGATTATATCACAGCAACATCACGAAAAGTATGATGGCACAGGTTACCCTAATGGCTTGCAAGGTGAGGAGATTCACATTTTTGCAAGAATAGTTGCTGTAGCAGACGTTTTTGACGCATTACTCCACAAGCGTTGTTACAAAGAGCCATGGCCGTTAGAACGTGTAACTGAATTACTAATTTCAGAGAAAGGAAAACATTTCGATCCATACGTTGTGGATGTTCTTATGGAAAATTTGGATGAAGTGATGGAAGCCAACGCGCTTAACACAAATAACTCCAACCTATGACGGAGTGAATCAACTAATGACCAGAGCAAAAAAACAGGTTCATCATACCTTAATTGTAAAAAGCTTGAGTATAAAGAAATGGCAATCAACAAGTTTTTTGTCAACCATTTTTATATCACTTATATTCATACTGACGTTATATTTAGGTAGCACTTTTTCAGCTTTCGCTAGTCTAAAAGCTCCAATATTAACGAATAAAATGCTATTTGAGACTTACTCTATCGAAAAAGGATTATCGCAAGTAACTATAAATGACATCGTAGAAGATAAGCATGGGTTTATTTGGGTAGCGACACAAAGTGGTTTGAATCGATTCGATGGTTATAGCTTTATTTCTTACAAAAATACTAAAAGTTCTACATCATTATCCAGTAACTTTCTGACAGATTTGCTTATAGATACAACGGGTAATTTATGGATAGGCACACAATTAACAGGAATTTCAGTTTTTAATGAAAAAACGGGACAATTTCAACATCATAAGCATGATCCCAACAACGAAGAAACACTTAGCGGTAATTTTGTCAACGCAATCATGCAAGACTCTAGAGGAAATATTTGGGTAGCAACAAACCAGGGAGGTTTGGATTTATGGCAATCAAACACAAATAGCTTTAAGCGTTACAACATCTCTCACCCAATCTTGAAAAGTCTAAATGTACAAGACATCGCGGAAGTTTCAGGAGGTATTATTTGGTTAGCTACTGATAGAGGCCTGTATATATTTGATGTTGAACAAGAAAAGCTGTTCAATACTAACTTTGAATCACTGTTAGGAAATATTAAAAATATTGAAAGGAGTAGAAGTATACTGAGTATGCATGCTATCAGTGATGAGCAAGTGTATTTAGGGACTAATGGGGGATTATTTCTAGTTGAATTTGACTTAAAAGAATTCTTCAATGGTATTGTTAAAATAAGTGTAGATAAAAATTTTAACATAAAAACAGCTCAAAATGTTGAAGTGAGCCAGTTAACCATTAACGATGTCCTATCAGATAGGAATGGGGATCTTCATCTCGCGACACAAACTGTTGGCTTATGTAGGCTAACGAGCAATTCGAAAGATATAACCTGCGAACAAGCTGATAATTCCGATAAGATGTCCCTCAAATCAAATTCATTACGAAAGTTATATTTTGACAAATTTGACCAACTGTGGGTTGGGACTTCAGCTTCAGGTTTATCCAAATACATTGAAATTTCAAGAAACTTTGTAACTGTAAGAGATATTGCAGGGGTAGAGGATACGTTAAAAGGAAAAATAGTCTTTGCGCTGCATGAAAAAGATGGCAAAGCATGGGCGGGCACATTAACTCAAGGCATTACAGAATTTGATTTAGAAACTGGCAAAGCCAATTACTACATAGCAGATCCAACAACCGATGATTCAATTTTGGAAAACGGAGTGGTTGGTTTGCACAAAGAAAATAACCATTTATGGATAGGCTATAGAAATGTAAGTGGCTTGACGAGGTTAAATTTAGATACTCAAGACTATAAACATTTCCAATTTTACGACAAAGACCAAACTTCACCATTGAGGGTTCGGCAAATACTTCCATCAAAATCAGGGAAGTTTATGCTGAGTGGTCCAGGTTCGGGGCTAATTGTATTTGACCCTGAAAATAGCTCTTATAAAACTTACAGAAACAATAGTCATAACCCTAATTTACTCCCAACAAATGATATAGTGGCAATGGACGAAGGTTACGGCTATATTTGGCTTGCTACGAGTAAAGGTTTAGTAAAGTTCGATGAACGCTTACTTACTTTTGAATCTATCCCCATTCAAAACGCAGACAATTATGAAACTGCTAATTATCTTTACAGTGTAAGAGCTGGTAAAAGTCAAGATATATGGTTGGGTTCGCAACAAGGATTGCATAGATATGATTTACACACCAAAAGTTACTCAACATATCGTGCAGAAGATGGCTTGCCAAATGAGGACGTGGACAGTATTTTAATCGATCATTTAGGTGATCTTTGGATGTCGACTAACAATGGTTTAGCTTACTTCAATACAAAGAATCACACTTTCGAGTCATATTTCGAAGAAGATGGTACCCAACATAACGAGTATGCGGTTGGTGCTGCGTACACAGGTGAAAGTGGCCGCTATTATTTTGGTGGCGTAAATGGTTTTACCATATTTGACCCTAAGAATTTCAAACGACTAGATAGAAATCTCACAGCATCCATCACCAGTCTACATATAGCTAATAGAGAGGTAAAATTAGACAGTACCTTAGGTAAGGAAGTCCTAGTTTATCCAATACATATGTTAGAGAGCATTGAACTTAGTTACAAACAAGCCAGTTTAATTTCTTTTGGTTTCTCAGCTTTAGATTACCTCGCACCCGGAAGAGTGGAATTTCAATATCGAATGCTTGGGGTAATAGAAGATTGGGTGCCGATAGAATCCGACCGAAGGTCCATCAGCTTTACTGGGCTAAATCATGGGAATTATAACCTTCAAATCAGAGCAAGGTATCAAGGTTCCTTGTGGCCGGACAATTATAGGGAATTATCTGTAAATATAATGCCACCATTTTGGAAGACATGGTGGGCTTATACCATCTATATTCTTTTGACTGTTATCTACATCAATTCTCTCTATCAGCGGCAAAGGAGAAAATTAAAGGAAAAAGAGGAAATTAATATTCGACTTGAGGCATTGGTAGAGGAAAGCACTAAGGAACTCAAAGATAAGAACGTTGAAGTGATGAAAATGGTAGAAAAAGAAAAAGAGTCCAATTTAGAAATATCCAAAAACTTAGAGACTATAATACAACAAAAACAAAAGCTCGAAGTAATGATGGAGAAATTAAAAGATACTCAGAAAGAATTAGTCCAAAAAGAGAAAATGGCATCACTCGGCTCTTTGGTTGCAGGTATTGCTCACGAAGTCAATACACCTGTAGGAATTTGCGTTACAAGTATTAGCCATTTGCGCAAGCGATATGAGTTGTTGCAATCTAAGATTGCAGACGAATCTGCAGATGATGAAGATCTATGTGAATTTCTTGTAGATGTTGAAGAGTCATGCAAAATTATAGGCTCTAACACAGAAAAAGCGGCTGAAATTATTCAAAGTTTTAAACGTATAGCCGTAGATCAGAGCTCGGAAGATATAAGAAATCTGGAAGTCAAAGACTATCTTGGAGAAATTCTACTATCTATGAAGCCAATATTAAAACGCTATTCTCACAACATCAAAATTAACTGCCCTCACGGTATTCAGATAAATACAGTTGCAGGAGCATTTTCACAAGTAATGACAAACCTTATCAATAACTCATTAATTCACGCATTTAAAGAGGGGGAACAAGGGGAGATTACTATTAATGTTAGCGAAAATGAGGGGAGTTCTGGAGTTCATATTAAATATTCTGACAACGGCATGGGAATGGATCAAAATCAGCTCGATAATTATTTTGAACCATTTTTCACCACTAAAAGAAGTTCAGGAGGAAGTGGATTAGGTGGTCATCTCATTTATAATTTGGTGTTAAATAAACTTGGAGGAAGTATATCCATTGAGAGTAAACCCAATGAGGGTACTGTGGCCAATATTGAATTACCAACTTTGTAGGAGTTCAGGTGTAATATTAAAATCCCGACTTCGTTAGTATAGTGGTGTCATCGCTTCACTAAAAAGTGTGTTAATGGTAGAGAAGTTACCTAAAACCCGTTCAGGCAAAATACTAAGAAAACTGATACGTCAAATGGTGAGTAGCGAGGAGATATCGGTCCCAAGTACCATCGAAGACCCATCAGTTGTAGACAGCTTGAAGTTGGTACTCAAACATCAGTTAGTTAACCGTTAGCAACAAAAAAGGGCGCTTTAACAGCGCCCTTTATATTTATTTAAGAATCTATGCCAGTTCGTCTAAGCACATTTCTTCACGTACTTGCGCACACCAAGTTTTTACGCGTTCGTCAGTAAGTTCTGGTTGGCGGTCTTCGTCGATGCCTAACCCAACAAAATGGTCGTCATCAGCTAAGCCCTTGGAAGCAACAAAATCGTAACCATCAGTAGACCACTTACCCAATAAGATGGCGCCTTTTGCTTCTACGATGTCGCGAACCATACCCATGGCGTCAAGGAAGTATTCCGCGTAGTCTTCTTGGTCACCACAACCAAAAATTGCGACTAACTTACCGTCAAAGTCGATTTCTTCTAACTCTGGGAAAAAGTCGTCCCAATCACATTGTGCTTCGCCGTAATACCAAGTTGGGATGCCGAACAATAACAAATCGTATTCAGCGATTTCTTCTTTAGTGCTTTTGGCAATGTCGTGAACATCAACTAACTGTTTACCTAATTCCTTCTGGATCATTTTTGCAACGTGTTCAGTGTTACCTGTGTCACTACCAAAATAGATACCTACACTTGCCATGATTTAACCTTCTTTTTTCTCTAAAGCTTCATTAATAATGTTTGCTAACAGTTCACCGCGACTAATTCCTATGTCGTCTGCTATTTCAGACGCTCGATCGTAAATATCGCGATGTAGCTTAATCTCTACTCGTTTTAAACCAGCCTGCTTATCGCGCTTGAGCTGGTTTTGTTTGTTAATTCGTAATTGTTGCTCACGACTGTAAGGCGAAGACTTAGGCCTACCACGCTGCTTTTCTGTCGCAAACAAATCTATGGTCGTTCTATCAACGGATGCCTTTGCCATTATGAGATTCCGTTTGATTCCCACATAAACTGAATAAACCCTTTGGCAATAAAACCGGCGCAGCCAAGAAACAGCACTAACCAGACAAAAGCGCGTCCAACAAAAGGAACGTTACCTTTCTTCAGTACGTCCTGAATCGCTAAGCCAATAAACACAAATACTGCGACTATAAATACGTACAGACCAATGGTTTCGGCCATTTCAAATTGTTCTGGCGTCATATCTTTAACTACTTCTCACACAGGGTTGTTACAAATGAATCTCATTTCAACCATCAAACGGCCGCGAATTCTATCAAATAACAGGGGAGTTTTCAGCTATTGTGCTAAAAAATCTCGACATATTTTTACAAACGCCGCAGGTTTTTCAGCGTGCAACCAATGCCCCGTGCCTTGAATGACCTTTGACGTAACGTGACTAAATCTCGCTGTGATCTCGTTTTTGTGCTTTAGAGTGACATAATCTGAATTGCCGCCGATTAAAAATAAGGTCGGTTGTGAATAGCTTCCTTCCTTATTGCCGGCTACTAGCTCGTCGTAAGCGGCACTGAGCGCGTCCAAGTCAAATTTCCAGCGCCAGCCAATGTCGGATCGGGCAAAAGATTTCATCAAGAACGCTCTAACTCCTGGCGCCGAAATCGACTTTGCCAATTGAGCATCGGCTTCCTGTCGGTTACTGGCTGAAAGATCGACTGATTTTAAACCATTAATTATTTGGTCATGACGACGTGGGTATTGTACTGGTGCGATGTCAGCAACGATCAACTTAGAAATCAAAGAAGGCGAGGTCAGCGCCAATTCCATTGCTACCTTTCCACCAAGGCTATGACCCAGAATTGCTGGGCTTTGGATATTCTCTGTTGCAATAAACGCACTTAATGCTTCGGCCATCGTCCCAAGCGTTAAAGGAGAGGGCGTAGAAGAGTCGCCATGCGCTGGCAGGTCAACAAGGTAGACAGTAAACTCGTCACTAAGCTGCCTAGCAACGGTCTTTAAGTTATCGAGCGTCCCGAATAGACCGTGGATGATTATAAGTGGGCTGCCTTGACCGAATTTTTCAAAATTTATCTGATGCATTGTTACTTTAATAAAATTGACACACTGCTTTGATTAGATTTGCAAAGCGGTTGTTTAAAATATGATTAAATATTTTCTCTAACGTCATTTAATAATGCAATTGGACTTTTAGACAAAAATGGATTCTGGTTATAATGCGGCACTTTAGACATAAAGTCTCCAGCAAGAATAAAAACCAAGATGAATATGAAGACAATCCAAATAGAAGATGATTTATATCAATATATCGCGAGCAAGACTGAGAATATTGGCGAAAGCGCCTCGGATATTCTGCGCCGGTTATTGATAGAACAGCAAGGTGGTATTGAAGCAGAATCTAAAGTTTTGCAACCGCTGGATAAAAATGAACAAGTGTTAGTTGAGAAAGACGTTGTCGAAGAAGACACAACTGAAAATAAATCAACTGTCTGTGACAACACTTCAGTGTTTAATATCTTAAACAAAGAAGAAGTTGCAACGCAAAAAGGTGCTGTTGGACGTTTTCTATTTATATTGAGTGCTTTGCATCGTTGTCACGAAACATCATTTAATAAAGTACTCGATGTCAGAGGACGTGAGCGAAACTACTTTGCTACAAGCGAAGCCGAGTTAGAAGCGAGTGGCAGCAGCATCAAACCAAAGCAAATTCCTGAGAGTCGCTTTTGGGTTGTCACCAATAACAATACTCCGAGAAAGAAGCTGATCTTGACAGAAGTAGCCGATGCCCTTGGGTATTCTGCCGAACAAGCTGAGCAACTTAGAGAACTTATCTAAATTTAAAACTGTCTTATTAAAGGAAGGAACATGGCCAACCACCCAAATGCAGGAAAACCCGCGCAGAAATCGGATTTGATTAATGTACCTCGAGTTATGGCGAGTTATTATCTAAATGAACCTGACTTGGAAAAACATCCCGAGCAAAGAGTCGCATTTGGTACGTCTGGGCACCGTGGTAATTCGCTAAGTACCAGTTTCAACGAATCTCACATTTTGGCCATCACCCAGGCCATTTGCGATTATCGTAAAGAAAACCATTTTGAAGGCCCTTTGTTCCTTGGCTTTGACACACATGCATTGTCAGAGGCGGCGTTTTGTAGCGCAATTGAAGTGTTAGTTGCAAATGAAGTGGAAACCCACATTCAAAAAGACAAAGGATTTACACCGACACCAGTCGTTTCAAATTTGATCATCAAACACAACGAAGCGCATCCGTCGTTTTTGGCAGATGGCATCATCATTACGCCATCACACAACCCGCCTCAAGACGGCGGTATCAAATACAACCCGCCTCATGGAGGGCCTGCAGATTCGAAAGTAACCAAATGGATAGAAGACAGAGCGAATCAGCTTTTAAAAGAGGAATTAGACGGAGTCGAGATTTATCCATACACGGATGCGGTTAACACGGGGTATGTTAAGGAAATAGATTTTATTTCCCACTATGTTGACGGTCTAAGCTCAGTTATTGATTTTGAAGCAATTGCTAAAGCAGGGGTTAAAATTGGAGTAGATCCGTTAGGCGGTTCTGGAATCGAATACTGGCCAGCAATTAAAGAAACGTATGGTATTGATCTGACATTGGTCAGAGACGATGTGGATCCAACGTTTTCATTTATGACCTTAGATAAAGACGGAAAAATCCGTATGGATTGCTCTTCAGCGTCGGCGATGGCGGGTTTGATCGCGCTTAAACACGACTATGACATCTCAGTTGCAAATGATCCGGATTACGACCGTCATGGCATTGTCACCAACAGTCACGGTTTAATGAACCCGAACCATTATTTGGCCGTGTGCATTGATTACTTAAGTAAGTATCGTCCTCAATGGGACAAGAACTTTAAAGTCGGTAAGACTTTAGTCAGTACATCTTTGATTGATCGGATCGTTGCCGACAATGATAAAGACGTGGTCGAGGTTCCTGTTGGGTTTAAATGGTTTGTTGATGGTCTAGTGAATCACCAGATAATGTTTGGTGGCGAAGAAAGTGCAGGTGCCTCGTTTTTAACCAAAGACGGTCAAGTCTGGTCAACTGACAAAGACGGCATCATTTTAGCGCTTTTGGCGGCTGAAATTTTAGCTGTTACAGGAAAAAATCCTTCTCAATACTACGAAGAGCTAACTGCTAAATTGGGCAATCCGATCTACAAACGTATCGATGCACCGGCAACACCTGAGCAGAAAAATGTCCTTAGTAACTTACAACCGAGCGATATTTCGTCAACTCATCTAGCAGGTGAAAAAATATCATCCATATTAACGGAAGCGCCTGGAAATGGTGCATTGATAGGTGGTTTGAAGGTAGTAACTGAGAATGGCTGGTTTGCCGCACGTCCTTCAGGTACTGAGAATATCTACAAAATATACATGGAAAGCTTTAACGGCGCGGATCACTTGCAAGCGATTGAAAATGAAGCGCAAGCGATTGTTTCTCAAGCCTTTGAGAATCAGGGCTTATAAATCGAGCAAAGCTTGCACCAAAATACTCTCTGCAAACGTATGTAGAGCAAAAACAGCGCAGACAGCCTTGGTCTGCGCTCGTTCTCACTATATTCTTTAGTCAGAAAATTCATTAACCCAACGTCAATTTGTCATAAAACGTCTATAAATTAATAGTCATCGAAAACAGTCGGTGATCATTCCAAAGGACAAACCCTGACGAGCTAAAACGGAGTTAAATTCCAACATGACTAAAGCTAAACCAACAACCGCCAAGATGGCGATTGGAAAAATTACGACCAAGCAGTTCAAAGAATCAATCGTCAAACATTTAAACGGAACATTAGGTACGGATGTCAACAAAGCCAGCGACAAAGCTTGGTGGAATGCAACATGTTCTGCATTAAATGAGTATGTTTACAGCGGTTTAAGTAAGACGCAAAAAACGTATTTTGAGAACGATACTCGTGCAGTTCACTATTTTTCGCTTGAGTTTCTAATGGGTCGCCTAACGGGCAATAACCTACACAACTTGGGTTTGTTTGAAGTGGCTAAAAAAGCCCTTAGCGAGTTGGATTTAGACCTAGAAACTTTAATTGACCAAGAAGAAGATATGGCTCTTGGTAATGGTGGCCTAGGCCGACTTGCCGCGTGTTTTATCGATTCTTTGGCGACAATGGAATTACCTGCAGTGGGCTACGGTATCCATTACGAACACGGTCTATTCCGTCAAGAATTCCAAGAAGGTCGTCAAATAGAGCGCCCAGACAGTTGGCGTGAGTATGGTAATCCATTTGAAATCTGTCGCCCAGAAAGTATTCAGGAAATTCCACTTTACGGCTATGTAGAAACTAAATTCGACGATAACGGCAATATCGTCAAAGAATGGCACCCTGGCCGCATCATCAAAGGTGTACCTTGGGATGTTCCTGTGGTTGGCTATTCTGGTAACAATGTTAACGTGTTGCGTCTGTGGGAAAGCCGAGCGTCAGATTTCTTCAATTGGGACGTATTTAATTCTGGCGGCTACCACGATGCACACCGTGAGAATGTAGAAGCTGAAACCATTTCTAAAGTACTTTATCCAAATGACGAAACAGACGCGGGTAAAGAGCTGCGCTTGATTCAGCAGTATTTCTTTAGTGCGTGTTCTTTAAAAGACATCATCCGTCGCTACAAGCGAGCACATGGTGATGATTGGAGCAAATTCAGCGCTCAAGTCGCGGTGCAATTAAACGACACTCACCCAGCCGTAGCAATTCCTGAGTTGATGCGTATTTTAGTAGACCGGGCGGAGCTAGATTGGGACTACGCATGGCAGATTTGTCGTGAAACGTTCTCGTATACTAACCACACCTTGCTTCCTGAAGCACTAGAAAAATGGTCTGTACGCCTATTTGAACGCGTATTGCCACGTCACTTAGAAATCATTTACGAAATTAACCGTCGATTCCTTGAAGACGAAGTAGAAGTGAAATGGCCGGGTGACGATGAGATTAAGACAAAATTATCTATCATCGAAGAAGGCCACGAGCGTATGGTTCGCATGGGTAACTTGTCTGTTATTGGTTCAAACAAAGTCAATGGTGTTGCACAGGTACACTCTGACTTGGTTAAGTCGGACCTGTTCCCTGAGTTTGATGCTTTGTGGCCAGAGAAATTGACCAATGTTACCAATGGTGTAACGCCTCGACGTTGGTTGAAAGCGTGTAACCCTAAGTTGTCGGGGCTGATTGACAAAACAGTTGGAGACCAATGGCCGACTGATCTTGAATTGTTGCGCGATTTGGACAAAAAAGCAGGTGATGCAAAGTTCCAAAAAGCGTTCATGGACATCAAACATCAGAACAAAGTCGAGTTAACCGCAGTTATTAAAGAACTAACTGGCGTTGAAGTTGACCCGACTGCGATCTTTGATATTCAAATCAAGCGTTTGCACGAATACAAGCGTCAGCACTTAAATCTATTGCATATCATGGCCCTGTACCGTCGCTTGTTACAAAACCCTGACTACGACATGCACCCGCGTGTGTTCATTTTTGGTGCTAAAGCGGCACCGGGTTACAAGTTAGCGAAAGACATCATTTACGCTATCAATAAAGTTGCGGACAAAGTTAACAATGACGAGCGAATTAAAGGTAAGTTGAAAGTTGTATTCTTGCCTAACTATCGCGTGTCTTTGGCTGAAAAGATGATCCCTGCGGCGGATGTTTCTGAGCAAATCTCTACGGCCGGTAAAGAAGCGTCTGGTACTGGTAACATGAAATTAGCACTAAATGGTGCGTTGACCATAGGTACGTTAGACGGTGCTAATATCGAGATTGCTGAAGAAGTAGGCGAAGAAAACGTTGTAATTTTTGGTCTGACGGTAGATGAAGTAAAAGCCGTTCGAGCAGCAGGCTACAACCCTTGGGATTATTATTACGCTAACCCAGAAATCAAAGCTGTGTTGGACTGGTTTGATACCGATTACTTTACGCCAGGCCATCCTGGTGAGTTATCAGGCATTAAACATAGCTTACTCGATGGCGGTGACCCATATTTATGTCTTGCCGATTTTGAATCGTATTCAGAAGCGCACAAAGTCGTAAATGAAAAGTATGCAGACAAGAAAGGTTGGGCAAAGAGCGCGATTCTGAACACTGCCTACATGGGTAAATTTAACTCGGATCGATCAATTCAAGATTATGTGGATAGAATTTGGAATCTGAAGCCGTGTAAGACTGTTTGGAAGTAACGATTCCTAACTTGAAAACCCGCCGATACTGGCGGGTTTTTTTATTTTTGGCCAAAAAACAGGTAAAATGCCGCCATAACAAAAAATATACCTAGTACCTTACATGAAACAAATCCCTCAGAACGACTTTTTAAAACTCACATTACAGCACCCTGACCACCTTGACACCTTTGATATTGAGCACGAACATTATCAAATCCAGGTGTGGGACACCGGCGTAATGTTCGTCACGCCAAAGAATCCGGTCGATTGCGACCGCAATAAAGCGCTGATATTGGCGAGCGCAGTTCACGGCAACGAAACTGCGCCAATTGAAATCGTCAATGACATGATCACAAATATCTTGTCTGGCAATCTAAAACCCATTCACCCAACACTTTATCTGTTTGGCAATCCGCCATCGATTATTATCGGCAAACGTTTTGTTAAAGAGAATATGAACCGCTTGTTCAGTGGATATCACAGTAAAGGCACAGACGCAGAAGGCAATGCGGTTAATGATGAACGGATAAGGGCGAAAAAGCTCGAAGGCTACGTGACCCGATTTTTTGACATGTTCCCGGGTTACGAACGAACGCACTACGATTTACACACCGCCATCCGAGATTCTGCACACGAAAAATTCGCAGTTTACCCGTATTTGCACGGAAAACCTTGGCAACGTGAACAATTTGAAATATTGCGTTATATGGGCGTAAAAACGGTATTGATCATGAAAGCACCAGCGACTACGTTCAGCTACTATGCGTCAAATACCCATGGTGCGTATTCCTTCACCATTGAATTAGGAAAAGTCAGACCGTTTGGTGAGAATGATCAAAGTAAATTTGCGGCAGCGAGAGACACGCTGATATCTCTGGTCGAAGGTCGTGAAGTAGATCCATCCCAGTTCAGTGAAGAAAACTTCCAAATAATGGAGGTTTACCGTTCAATTAACCGTAACCATCAAGACTTCGTCTTAAACTTCCCAGACGATGAAGCGAACTTTACTGAGTATCAAGCAGGGGATGTGTTAGCAATAGAAGACGGTATGGAAATAAAAGCTGACGTCGATGGAGAGGCGATTGTCTTTCCAAACGCAGATGTCGACATCGGACAACGGGCGTTGCTGACGGTGATACCCACATCCGTAATGGACAATCTAAACTAATAAAAAGCGACATTAAGTCGCTTTTTTGTTGCACATAAGTCACAGGTGGCAATATAAGTTAACACTTAGCTAGGTTAATTTGCCGCTAACGCCCGCCGTTAAATTGAATGTGCCTTTACGTAAAGGTAAAGTCCCGCCAAATTTTAATAATAAATATCAACATTAGGTCATACTTGAACCGTTTCGGTTTAAGCGTCTGTATTGAGGGGATTACCTTATGGGTAAGTTAAATAACATTACAAACCCTAACAATATTAATCAGGAAGACACTCTTAATTTAGAGTTTGTAGGCGAGCACGCCTTATCAATTCCTGCTTTTAAAATGTTAGATGCCAATGGTGATTTGTATGACGGCGCGCAAGCGTCATCAATGGACAAAGAAACCGCAATCCGTATTTATCAAACTATGCGCTTTATTCGCATTTTCGATGAGCGTATGTTAGCTGCGCAGCGTCAAGGCCGCATTAGTTTCTATATGCAGTGTTTGGGCGAAGAAGCCGCGGTAACCTCATCAACTGCGGCGTTAGAAGACAAAGATATGATCTTTGCTCAATATCGCGAACAAGCCGCTTTAGCCTATCGTGGATTTGAATTGTCCCAATTCATGCATCAGAACTTCTCTAATGAGAAAGACCTTGGTAAAGGTCGCCAGATGCCAATTCACTATGGTTCTAACGAACTTAACTACATGACCATCTCATCGCCACTTGGTACCCAGATTCCGCAAGCAGCAGGTTACGCATACGGTCAGAAATTGTCCGGTGATCAAGCTTGTACGATTTGTTATTTCGGTGAAGGCGCAGCTTCAGAGGGTGATTTCCACGCTGGTTTAAATATGGCTGCGGTGCATGAAGCACCAGTGTTATTCTTCGCTCGAAACAATGGCTATGCAATCTCCACACCTGCAAGTGAGCAGTTTAAAGGCGATGGTATTGCTTGTCGTGCAGTGGGCTACGGCATGAAAGCGATTCGAGTGGACGGCGTTGATGCACTAGCGGTTTATGAAGCGGTCAAATTAGCGCGTGAACACGCAGTAAAACACAACGAACCGGTTTTAATTGAATCAATTGCATATCGTTTAGCTGCACACTCAAGTTCAGATGATCCGACGGGCTATCGCAGTAAAGACGAAGAAGAAAACTTCAGAGAAAACTGTCCTGTAGCACGCTTCCGCGCATACCTGATAAAACAAGGGTGGTTAGACGAAGCGGAAGACGAAAAAGCGAAGGAAGAAATTCGCGTTCAAGTTCTTGATGCACTGAAAGATGCAGAAAAGTACCCAGCACCAGCTTTGGAAGAGATCGTAACAGACGTATACGAATCTGTGCCTGCACACTTACAAAAACAATTAGAAGATCTAAAACAGCACGTAGCGAAGTATCCAGAAGCGTATCCAGCAACGGCGTCTCGTTTGAAAACTAAAGGGGAAGCGTAATCATGGCAAAAATGAATATGTTGCAAGCGATCAACTCAGCGTTGATGATCGCAATGGAAGAAAACCCTAAGTCATGTGTTTTCGGTGAAGATGTTGGGTATTTTGGTGGCGTTTTTAGAGCGACCAGCGGCCTTCAGGAAAAGTTTGGTAAAGACCGCGTATTTAACACTCCGCTTGTTGAGCAAGGCATTTTAGGTTTTGCTAATGGTTTGGCAGCACAGGGCGTAACCTCTATCGCTGAAATTCAATTTGCAGACTATATTTTCCCAGCGTTTGACCAAATTGTTAATGAAACCGCAAAATTCCGATTCAGAAGTGGTAACGAGTTTAACGTTGGTAACTTAGTGATTCGTACACCATATGGTGGTGGCATTCACGGTGGTCTATACCACTCACAATCGCCAGAAGCGTATTTTGCTCACACACCAGGTTTACAATTGGTGTTCCCTCGTAACGCCTATCAAGCGAAAGGTTTGTTAGCGTCTTGTATCGAATCGAATGACCCTGTCATTTTCTTTGAGCCAAAACGCCTTTATCGTGCTTCTGTTGGCGAAGTGCCAGAAGATAAGTACACAATTCCACTAGGTAAAGCCGACATCGTAAAAGCAGGCTCGGACATTACACTATTGGCGTGGGGTGCTCAGGTTGAAATCATCGAAAAAGCGGCTCAAATGGCTGAAAAAGATGGTATTTCATGTGAGGTAATTGACTTGCGTACTATCCTTCCGTGGGATGTGGAAACCGTTGCAAATTCTGTTATTAAAACGGGTCGCTTAGTTGTTTCTCAAGAAGCTCCAATTACCGGTGGTTTCGCTTCTGAGATTGCTGCGGCAATCCAGACAGAGTGTTTCTTGCACTTAGAATCACCAATTGAGCGTGTTTGTGGATTGGATACTCCGTACCCGTTAGCGCATGAAAAAGAATATATGGCCGATCATCTAAAAGTTTATGAAGCCATTAAACGTTCAATTAACTACTAATCGCCTGGAGTGAACAATGAGTAAAGATTTTATTTTACCCGATATCGGCGAAGGCATTGTTGAGTGCGAAGTCGTTGAGTGGTTAGTTGCAGAGGGCGACACGGTTGTTGAAGATCAGCCGGTATGTGACGTGATGACAGACAAAGCATTGGTTCAGATTCCTGCAATTTCTGATGGTGTGGTGTCAAAGCTTTATTACCAAAAAGGTGAGATCGCAAAGGTGCACGAGCCTCTGTTTGCGCTATCTTCTGCGTCAGAAGGACAGCAGGAAAGCACGCCAGCTCAGGCCGTGACTGAACAAGTACTTGATTCAACGCCTGAAACCAGTGAACCGGTTGCAGTTGAAGTTTCTTCAAACGCTGGTGTTGAAGACTTTTTATTGCCTGACATTGGTGAAGGTATTGTCGAATGCGAATTGGTTGAATGGCTTGTCGAAGAAGGTGACGAGGTTAAAGAAGACCAGCCGATTTGTGACGTCATGACGGACAAAGCCTTAGTACAAATCCCTGCGAAGAGCGACGGCGTCGTTGAGAAGTTGTATTACGCGAAAGGCGAAATAGCGATTGTTCATAAACCATTGTTTGCGATCGCAGTAAAAGGTGCTGCTACTAAGGCTCCAGTTGCCTCAACTGCCAGCAAGCCATCCGCAACTGTTCAGGCTGAGACGGTAGCATCTAGTTCTGCTACGAATACTCAGTCCAAAGGTAAACGCAAAGCGGTCGCTTCTCCAGCGGTACGACGTTTAGCTCGTGAAATGAACATTGATATTTGCGACGTTAAAGGCAGTGGTACAAAAGGCCGAGTCTACAAAGAAGACTTACACGCGCACAAACAAGGCGGTCAGCAGCCAACCCGAGCGGTCACTGTGAATGCTCCTGTCGAAGTGGCAACCGCGACAACACGTGTAGAGCCAATCAAAGGTGTTAAAGCGGCGATGGCAAGAGCTATGCAAGAGTCTGTTAGTACCATACCGCACTTTACCTATAGCGATGAAATTGATTTGACTGCACTTGTGGCGTTACGCAAAAAGCTCAAGCCAGAGTACGAAAAGCAAGGCATTAAATTGACTATGATGCCGTTTTTCATGAAAGCCATGTCAATGGCCATCAAACAATTCCCAATCATGAATTCTCAGCCAAATGCTGAATGTACGGAGTTAACCTACTTTGATGATCACAACATCGGAATGGCGGTGGATAGTAAAGTGGGTCTATTAGTTCCAAACATTAAATCTTGCCAAACCAAGAGCATCAAGCAGATTGCTCAAGATGTTATGGAGATGACCGATAAGGCTCGTGAAGGTCGATTGTCTCCAGACCAACTGAAAGGTGGAACGATTTCTATATCGAACATCGGTGCCCTTGGTGGAACCACGGCAACGCCTATCATTAACAAGCCAGAAGTTGCGATTGTTGCTCTAGGTAAAATGCAAACGCTTCCAAGGTTTAATGCAGAAGGTAACGTTGAAGCTCGACAAATCATGAATGTCAGTTGGTCAGGCGATCACAGAATCATTGATGGTGGCACCATTGCACGATTTAATTCGTTGTGGACGAAATATCTCGAAGATCCAACTTCGATGATTATGGATATGGTATAAAACATAGATAAAGCCCGCTTTTGCGGGCTTTATTTTTATGCCATGATAAATCTAACAGTCCTAACTAAGTCATATCCTTGGAAGCAAATCTTAAGAATTTTTACATTGCCGATGAACAATCCGTCTATTTATTATCGGCAAACGACGCTCAGAAACACCGAGATTGGGTTGCACTGTGTGAGCAGCAACTCAACAAGTTGGGCTTTGAACATGTTAGTTTAATAGGAAAGGGCGCGTTTGGTTTTGTTTTTGTTGGGACCAATGGCCTTGGCCAAGAACGGGTGTTTAAGTTTTCTAGAATAACCCTTCCGCAAAATGTGAGAGACCGGTTAGAGGAAGAAGGGTATATGTTGAGTCAAATCAACCACCCAAACATTCCAGGTTTTGTCGCATTTCAAAACGTCAAAAAACAAGGCATTTTGGTGATGGAGCGCGGCCAAGGTGTCGACTTGCATGAATTGTGTCGTCAAAAAGGTCGCTTATCGGTTTCTACAGTTGTCAAAATAGCAATACAATTAGCTGATATTCTTAAATATTTACGACGTTTCAAAATCCTGGCGGCAAATGGTCAGTATGAAATGAAGCCGATAGTCCACGGCGACATCAAACCCTCAAATTTAATGTGGGATGAAAACACTGAGACCTTGTCTCTAATTGATTGGGGTTCTTGTGTTTTTGCGCAATTGGACGAAAACCGCCAACCCATCGCCAATAACATTATGGACTTGATGTCGAGCGACATGCAAAACACAAATGCGCGTTTGGGCGATATCTACTTCATTGGCGAAGAACAGCTCGGGGGAGCTTTGTCATCGCCTCGCTTTGATGAGCAAGGTGCAGCCGCCACTCTTTACGCCATAGCTTCCAATTTAAACAGTCGTTATGGCTACAAGGCCATTCCGCCATCGAGTTTAGGTTTGCCCAGGCCTCTTGCTATCGCCTTAGATCAATTATTGTCGGCAGACCCGAAGGAGCGAGACCAAGCGGGGGATCGATTTGTCAATCAGGTCCAGCAATTGAAACATTGGGTATTGCCTAATGTCGATTATGTACAACCTCTCAATCACTTGCCTATTTGGAGCAGAACCCAAGGTCCGAAAATTGAAACTGTGGTGTACTCGTCTCGGAAATCGTTCTTGCGCCAACACCAAGGCAGTCAATTCATCTTAGAGGGTATTAAAGACGCGCAGTTGGATAAGTATTATAAAAACTATCTGCAAGGGATGGGGAACAACGAGAAAGCGTTTGTCGCGGCAGTGAGCCGCTTAGGCGAATTCCCAATCGTAGGTGGCTTGGCGATCCATTGGCAGGGCGAACAACTGTCGGTTGAGTCTAACCTAAACCTGTTTGACGAAAGTTTCAAAACCAGTGCGGTTCAAACCGTCGATAGCATTATAGATTTAGCGAGAAGTTTAGACATACGCAGTGGCATCTTTAAGTCTTGTTTATTTGACGCTAAGGACACGATTCACGTGGAGCGTAAAAGCACCTCAGTACCTTTTGTTGTGGCAAATGACCAATCGATTTCATTCGATATATCGGATGTGCCTGAAACCGACGAAAACAAACAACACTCGTACTTTGAAGACGGTGACGATCCTGACGAAAAATTGGTATTACCCGCTCAGATCATGGAGCATATTATTGCTCTGAACGATATTCGACATACTGGGTGCATTATCTTTGAGGTACTGCCTAAGCATCTGAAAATACACAATTACTACGTGCTTCTGGATAAAGACAGATACGCCGAATTCAAATCTCACTTGCAAGGGATATTAGATAACGTTCAATATATTGACGGACTGGGCGTGTCAGGCTTTATGAAGCTACCCTACAAAGATACCAAGACTTTTGACTACCAAACGCAACGACAGCAACTTTTCTGCCCGACTGATACGAGAATGTTAAGAGAGTAGGTTTACTTTTTGATTTCTTTGTTGAGCAAAGCCTGAAATTTTTGGTCTAGGTCGTTCGCTCGTTTGGCGTGGCCGTCACTCAATGGCATGCCTTCAATGATGCGGTACACATGTTTACATTTATCAATATGTTTCCAGCGCTCTTCCGGTTCGTGTTCAATTAACGAGATTAAGGCCTGAATTTGATTCAATGCGCTGCCGGTGTTCATCGGTGCGATTTCTAGTGCGTCTTCGAATAGTTTGTTGGCCTGATGGAAATTGCCTTTTTTAAACTCGTCGATGCCAAGCTTGTTTAAAGAGCTGACGGTTTTCATATTGGACGCCGCGCTCTTTTTCGCTTGTTTGATCATATCTTTTGTAAAGTCGTCTAATTCGACTTGGGACTTACCGATTTGATTGCTGTAATCCTCTGCTTTGTCATATTCGCCGATTTTATACATCAATGAAATGCTGTCAGCTAACAATTCGCTGGGCATGTGGAAGTCTTTGTCGCCATAACGTTGACTCAGGTCGAAAAACGAACGTTTGGCTTTATAATTCAAGCCATTGGCAGAGTCCAAACGGGCCATACATATTTGCTCAAAATCGTCGGCCTTTATTCCTGAGAAGGTACCACTTTCTTGTTTTGACTTTTGAATCGCGAACACTGCTTCTTGGTTGAATTTTCTCTTGCGGTTTTGGTCTGGTTCTAATTCACAGATATCTATTATGTTTCGAATGTGGTTTAGAAGGTGCCTGAAGTCTTTTTTAAACGACTTACTGGTTAAGTCGACGACTTGACTGCACGCTTTTATACTGGCCTCAAAGTCTTTGTTTAACTTCGCGATAGCACTCAGTTTGTATTGGCGTGGAACCGAGAAAGGGGACTTTTCGATACCGCTTCTAATCCAGTCGTAGGCAGGCTTTACTTGGTTATTTAACAAGTAACAATCGGTGATGACATCATAAGCTTCAATACTAAGTTTGCTCTGCATCACGGCTTCCTTGCCGAACTTAATCGCCGCCATATACTTTGTTCTGTCCCTGAGCACTCTGGCTTTATAAATTAACGCCCAGTTAACCCGCTTGTTTGCGAGCACCTCATCTAGAAAAACTTCCAACACGTCATTCTTTCTAAGTTTGTAAAGAATGTCGGCCTTATACTTTTGACAAACTGACTTTAGTCGAGGTTGGGTTTCTAACAGCTGATTTACCGCATTTAACGCGGTTGATAAATCGTTGTTTTCTAACGCTTCGAACATTGGAAGCAAGGTTTGTTTTTTACCCCATGCTCTAGAAACCCTTTGTTTTAGAAGGTTCTGTGAAAAGGGTTTAACTATGTAGTCGTCTGGGTTCACCTCTAGTGCGCCTACAACCATAGTGGACTGAGCTTCACCTGTGACTAACACGCTGATATTGTGAGAAGGTATCAATTTTCTGTCTTTCAACTCTTCGTAGAGTTGACGACCATTTCGACCAGTGCCTAAGTTATAATCGATGAAAATGAGGTCGTAGGGAATTTCGGTGCAACGACTAATAGCTTGCTCGCCGTTACTTGACAGGTGCACTGTCCCAGCGCCCATATTCTTTAACATGCCTTTAAGCATGACCTGAAATGGTTTTTGGTCCTCGACAATTAGGATGTTTTTATCACTAAAAGAAAACTCGCTGGACAACCCTGTACGCTCTATGTTGCTTTAATCTAGTCACAGTTTTGGGAAATTTTCGTGGAATATCAAGCAATATTTAACGAAATTCGGAAACAGCAGCGAACTGGCATAAAAAAAAGCCGGACATAAGTCCGGCTTCTCACTAATAGTGGTGGAGGGAGGTGGATTCGAACCACCGAAGGTAGAACCGTCAGATTTACAGTCTGATCCCTTTGGCCACTCGGGAACCCCTCCAGCAATGGAGCGCATATTACCAAAAACTTTTGCGCTGTAAACAATTTATTAAAGTTTTTTGCTCGACTGCCGTTTAATTACACAGAGCCATCGTTAATTGAGTATTATGACGACCACTGACAGCCTAAAAGTGATTCGCGAATCCAACTACTACAGCGAGATTCGTGGCAGCATCGACAGCAATAACAACAGTCAATTTGACCTGTTATTGTCGATGGTTTGTCGTGATGCAACGCAATTAGACGAGTTTCACCAACATCGCTCCGAATCTCCAAAAGATGTTAATGATCTGAATGCCAATCTCCACGTCCAAACAAAACGTATTGTTGGCGGTTTTAATTTAGCTGTTGAGCAGTCGAATGCGATTGCGCAGTCACAGCAGTCGGTCAAGACTATCCATTTAAACAACTGCTTAAATCCGGCACCTCTGGTTGCTGACGTTTACGATTTGCCAGGCGAAGTGTTTGAAAATATGGATTTGAATCAGCGTGCACTCGCGTTGCTCGGTGACAATTCTGAGCAAAAGGAATCAGAGCTGAGTGCAGAAACTGAGTCAGTTTCGAATAGCTTTGACTCTAACGCCTGGTTTAATGTGCTTGCCAGTGCTCGTACATTGTCGCAAATGGCCTAGGCCAATAATCTAAAAGATATTCCATAATCTGAATTTCATTTCATAGGCAATTAGTTATAATCTAAACCCTGACTAATAATCTCTCTGTGCTGTAAATGATCCGTCGAATTCCACAACAAGAAACCCTGTCACCAAAAGTGGCTGAATATTGCAATCAGTTGTCTAACTATCAGTATCAAGACAAGCGCTTTTCTGGTGATATCGACATTACGTATGCAACTCGAGTTGCAACATCAACGGATAACAGTATTTATCAAGCGCTGCCACAAGCTGTCTTATTTCCAAAATCTACAGATGACTTAGTTGTGCTTTGTCAGTTAGCAAATGAAACAGAGTTCAACTCGATTCGTTTTTCTCCGAGAGGCGGTGGCACAGGCACAAATGGACAATCTCTGACAGAACACGTTGTCATTGATATGTCTCGTCATATGCGCGAAATCCTCGAGATAAACGTTGAAGAGCGCTGGGTTAGGGTGCAGTCTGGCGTGATTAAAGATCAGCTAAACGATTACTTAAGACCATTTGGATTTTTCTTTGCACCGGACTTGTCGACGTCAAATCGCGCAACCATAGGTGGCATGATCAATACCGATGCATCTGGACAAGGTTCGCTTGTTTACGGCAAAACAAGCGATCACGTTTTAGGCCTAAAGGCTGTTACAATTGCTGGTGACGTTTTAAACACAGCCAAACAGCCTATTGAAAGTGCAGCGGAAATTGCAAGCGGCGACTCTGCGTTAGCTAAAATATACGATCAGGTTATTAATACGTGTCGTGACCACAGAGCAGAAATTTTAGACGTTTTTCCAAGGCTAAACCGTTTCCTAACCGGTTATGATCTGGAGCATACGTTTAACGATACCTTGAACGAGTTTGATTTATCACGAGTACTTACCGGTTCAGAAGGCACATTAGCCTTTATCAGCGAAGCGAAACTGAATGTTACTCCAATTGCTAAATACAAAACGTTGGTGAACGTCAAATACGATAGCTTTGATTCCGCGCTAAGAAATTCTCCATTTTTGGTAGAAGCCAACGCAACGTCCGTCGAAACTGTCGACTCTAAGGTGCTTAACCTAGCAAAACAAGACGTTGTGTGGGATACCGTTTCAGACCTGATACAGGCTATACCAGGAAAAGAAATGGACGGCTTAAACATTGTCGAATTCAATGATGAATCAGAGCAAAGTCAGTCGGCAAAAGTGGAAAACCTCTGCGCCCGTTTGGACGAACTTATTGAAAATAAACAAGCGGGAGTTATTGGCTACCAAGTAACAACAGATCTTGCTGCAATTTCAAAAATTTACGGAATGAGAAAAAAAGCCGTAGGTTTGCTTGGTAATGCCAAAAGTAATAAAAAACCAATCGCTTTTGCTGAAGACACAGCGGTACCACCAGAAAATTTGGCGGACTTTATTGCTGAATTTAAACACCTTTTAGACGGACACGGATTGGATTATGGCATGTTTGGTCACGTTGACGCAGGTGTATTGCATGTAAGACCTGCACTGGATTTGTCTGATCCAGAACAAGAGAAGCTCATGCGTCGAATTTCCGACGAAGTGGTAAAGTTAACCGCAAAGTATGGCGGCTTAATGTGGGGTGAGCACGGTAAAGGCTATCGAAGTGAATACGGCCCTGCGTTTTTCGGCGATAAATTGTTTGCAGAAGTACGTAAAATAAAGTCTGCGTTCGATCCCAATAATCGATTAAACCCTGGCAAAATCTGTACTCCATATCAATCTCAAGAGTCATTAGTATCGGTGGACGGAGCCAAGCGCGCGCACAAAGACAAACAGATACCGATTGAGGTAAAAACAGAATTCGAAACGACAACGAACTGTAATGGCAACGGGTTGTGCTTTAACTACGATGTTAACTCTCCCATGTGCCCATCGTATAAAGCCAGTAATGACCGTCGTTATTCGCCGAAAGGGCGTGCATCTTTGATGCGTGAATGGTTGCGTTTGCAAGGCGATATGATGGCTCCTGAAGCTCAAGTTATGTCACGCGTTACCATAATGAAGGCGATGGACTGGCCATTTAAATTGATTCGTTCTGTCGCTGCCAAGATGGGCACCTATGACTTTAGCCATGAAGTTAAAGACAGTATGGACGAATGTTTGGCTTGTAAAGCATGTACAACTGCTTGTCCTATTAAAGTCGACGTGCCGACATTTAGAACGAAGTTTTTGGATGCCTATTACACCCGATATATGCGTCCCATCAGTGATTATTTAGTGGCAAACGTTGAATCCCTGTTGCCGATAGCGTCTAAAGCCCCGACGCTAGCTAACTTAGCCGCATTTAACCCGCTTAGTAACTGGGTAACGCGTAATGCTTTTGGCTACATGGATGCACCAAAATTCAGCCCTAAACTCAGTAAACTCATTGCCGCAGACGACTGGTTTGAAGCCGCTGTGTTTGATGCACTTTCACCAGATGATAAAAAACGTGCGGTCTTTATTGTTCAAGATCCGTTCACAAGCGCCTATGAATCTGAACTTGTAAGTGACACGGTAACGCTGTTAAAGCACTTAGGTTATCTGCCTAAGGTCTTGCCTTATCATGCCAACGGCAAACCCGCGCACGTTAAAGGATTTATGGCCAAGTTTACTAAAATCGCAAAGAAGTCGACGGCGTATTTTAACGACATAGCCAAACTGAACGTACCTATGGTCGGTTTAGACGCATCACTCGTATTCGCATACCGTGATGAATACGTTAAGGCGTTAGGGCAAGATAAAGTGCGTTTTAAGGTTCAGGTACTCAGCGATTGGTTGTCGCAACAAAGTTTCGATACAGGACTTAATAAAGAAGGCCACCAAGTTAATTTGTTTTCGCATTGCACCGAGAAATCGTTAATGGCTGGTGTAGAGAAACAGTGGGTAACGATCTATCAAAAACTTGGATTAGTATTAACGCCAGTGAGCACCGGTTGTTGTGGCATGGCAGGAACGTTCGGCCATGAGAAAAAACACCAACAAACATCGAAGAAATTGTTTGATCTAAGTTGGCAACCTGCGCTTGAAAAGCATGGATTAGAAAACGCAGTTGCAACAGGCTTTTCCTGTCGCTGCCAAGTAAAGCGTTTTGGACAAGGAAAAGTAAAACACCCAGTGAGTCAAATAGTTGAGCTGCTAAAATAGGTTTTTATTAAATGGATTTATCAAAATTTTACGTTGAGTTCTTAACGATCGCAGCCATGCACTTAGTCGCAGTGGCGAGCCCAGGCCCTGATTTTGCAATCGTTATGAAACACTCGATAAGCCACGGCAAAAAAATCGCACTAATTACCAGTGTTGGTATCGGCTTGGCAATTTTTATTCATGTTGCTTACGCCTTACTTGGTATTGGGTTGATTATTAACACAACACCATGGCTATACGATGCGTTAATAGTGTTTGCAGCCGGCTTTTTGGTGTACATAGCGCAAGGGGCGGTAAGGTCGCCTAAACCCGCAGAAGAGGCGGTTGGGGCAAATGTTCCTTCAAGCAACGACATCTCTGCAAAGAAAGCGTTTTTCGTTGGGTTTATGACCAATGGTTTAAATCCAAAAGCGACGTTGTTTTTCTTGTCCCTGTTTACCGTAACTGTCAGTCAAGAAACCCCGCCGTTGGTTAAGAGTGCCTATGGCGTTTATCTTGCTGTCGCAACTACGATCTGGTTTTGTTGTCTATCCTTGGTATTGACGCACAGCAGAGTAAGGCAACTGTTTAGTCAAAAAGGCTATGTTTTTGACAGAATCATGGGTTGGTTACTCATATTTTTAGCTGTACATATTTTGTATTCGGAAATTATTTCTAAATATATCAACTAATCAATACCTTAAAATACCAGTGTAATTACTGGCATTTTTTATGGATGATTAATTCCACCAAGTACAAGGTACCGGGTGGATTATGACAACCTTAGTTAATTTGACGATTCAAAAGTTTGATAGGAACTCTGGTGTGGCGATTAAACACAGACTTGTCGTGCCTGTTGAAGATTCCGTTACTAAAGAAGTCGCCGCGCTTAAATTGTTTTCGATTGCGTTTTTTGTTGGTCAGCAACGCCAATTCACACTTAATCAGAACGGCCTTAGAAAATACCCTATGGTTGCTTTGACGTTAGATAATCCCGTAACTTGTTTACACAGCATCGCGATAGTAAATCAGACTACCACCACTAAAGAGCGCATGCGTCTCGATAGACACTTCAAAACCATCGGACTTTACCGTCAAGACCGAGCGCGTCCAGTAAGCGCTGATATTGTTGAGTGTGTTTTAAGCCAAAACATAATTGACAACATCGCTACTGAGTTTCAGCAAACAATGTCATTGGAACTGTTTATTGATGAAGACGAGATAGAGCTAACAATCAACAAATCGATTCATTGCAGAGGTCAAATAGAAAATGGCAGAGAAGCTTGCTCTGCCATTCAAGGTCTTGAAACGCGTTTTGCGAGTTAGTGTTGCTTGATGTTAATTAAGTCCAATTCCATCAATTTGATATTAGACGCAACTAACTGAGATTCGATTTGGTCAACACGTTTTAATTTCTGACAAAATGCATCTGCCTTTAACTCAATAGCATCTGCACGGGCATCGATTTCTGATTCAATACGCTCTTCCATGTTGTCAAAATTAGAAAAGTCGGAGTCGCCATTGGAAATTGCCGCACCTAAGTTAGACAGTAAGCTACCAACAACTTGTGGCATCATGTCTTCCATAATCTCTTCTACTGCCTGGTCAACTTCTGGGTCATCGATGTTAACGCTGAATTCGCCCTCTGAAAACGTGTAATGGCCGTTGTTAGATTCGTACTTGTCTCTAACGCTTTGTTTTATTTCTTCAAACTTATCTTTTGTCGTTGATAAATCCGCAAACTCGCCGAAGGCTGCGTTGATGCCATCAAACGCGACTTCAACGGCTTCTACAGCGATTTCCATCACCTCTGGTACAGAAGCTCTGATAGAGGTCGAATACTCTTCGATCATTGCTTGTTGATCGTCGGTCAGGGAAATGCGCTCTCCACGCACGAATACCATAGAATCATTGTAAATATCGATAACCGTTTCATCACCTTGTTTAATCAATAGGTGCTGCGGCGTCACTGTTAACGTATCATTTAATTCCATATCGCAGTTTGAGCCGACGTTTGAATTGTCATGGGCAAAAACATTGACGCTGGATGTTACTAGAGTTGCCGCCAATATGGTTGAAAGTGTCATTTTATTCATACTATATCCCTACGTTTTTCGTTTTAGTTCTACGTGTTTTTACAAACAAATACAATGCCAAGTGAATATGTTTAATATTTTCAGTAACATACGAAAGTACCATCATTCCTTTACAGTATTTTAGGCCAACAAGTTAGCGAATACCGTTAAAAGTTGGCAGTTTTGGCCATTTGCTCAAAATGCGTGCATCTGACACATTTAGATTTGGCATTTTAATCAAAGCCAATGGTATACTCGAACGAGTAAATTAACACAGGAAAGGCATTATAAATGGCGGATACAGACGCTCGTCCGACTAACTTTATCAGAAACATTATCGACGCCGATTTAGCGTCGGGAAAACATAATTCTACGCATACGCGTTTTCCACCTGAGCCGAACGGCTTTTTGCACATTGGTCACGCTAAATCCATCGTACTTAACTTTGGTATTGCGCAAGATTACGAAGGGCTTTGTAACTTGCGTTTCGACGATACAAACCCTGAAAAAGAAGACATTGATTATGTTAACGCTATAAAAGAGGACGTTAATTGGTTAGGTTATCAATGGGATGGTGACATTTGTTATTCGTCTAATTACTTCGATCAACTATATGGGTATGCAGAAGAACTGATAAACAAAGGACTAGCGTACGTCGATTTCTCCAGTCAGGAAGAAATCCGCCAAATGCGCGGTACGTTAAAAGCGCCTGGTACAAATAGCCCATACCGTGATACGGACGCTGATGAAAATCTACAACATTTTCGTGACATGCGAGATGGTAAATTCAAAGAAGGCGAGTGTTGCTTACGCGCAAAAATTGATATGAAAAGCTCATTCATGTGTATGCGTGACCCAGTGATTTATCGTATTCGATTTGCACATCATCACCAAACGGGTGACAAGTGGTGCATTTATCCGATGTATGACTTCACTCATTGCATCTCGGATGCGATTGAGAATATTACCCATTCTTTGTGTACGCTGGAGTTCCAAGACAACCGACGCTTATACGATTGGGTTTTGGACAATATTTCGATTGAAGCAAGGCCACATCAGTACGAGTTTTCACGTCTAAACCTTGAATATACAGTGATGAGTAAACGCAAGTTAAATACACTTGTTACAGACAATCATGTCGAAGGTTGGGATGATCCTCGTATGCCAACCATTGCCGGATTAAAGCGTCGAGGTTACACACCGGGTTCAATTCAGGAATTCTGTAAACGAATTGGTGTGACTAAGATGGAAAATACCGTCGAAATGGGCATGTTAGAGGCGTGTATTCGCGAAGATCTAAATGAAAATGCACCGCGCGCAATGGCAGTATTGGATCCAATCAAATTGGTGATTGAGAACTTACCAGACGATCATGTGGAATGGTTAGATGCGCCAAATCACCCAAATGACGAGTCAATGGGATCTCGTAAACTGCCGTTTACTAAAGAAATCTTTATCGAACGTGAAGACTTCAGAGAAGAAGCGAACAAGAAATACAAGCGATTGGTCATAGGCAAAGAAGTTCGCCTTAGAAACGCGTATTTTATTAAAGCAGAACGCTGCGATAAAGATGAAAATGGCAATATAACGACTATCTATTGCACATACGATGACACGACTTTAGGTAAGTTGCCTGCTGATGGGCGCAAAGCGAAGGGCGTTATTCACTGGGTTTCTGCAACTGAAGGTAAAAAAGCAGAGATTCGAGCGTATGATCGATTGTTCACCGTATCAAATCCGGGCGCGGAAGATGACATGGCGGCAGTACTAAACCCTGAATCTTTGGTTATTCACAAAGGTTACATAGAACCTAACCTAGAAAACGCAGAAGCTTTAGTTGGTTACCAGTTTGAACGATTAGGTTACTTCTGCTTTGACGGTAAGCGAAATGACGAAGGGGAAATGATCTTTAACAAAACCGTTGGCCTCAGAGATTCTTGGGCCAAACAAGAAAATAAATAACGAAAACGCCTGAACGAATAAAGCCACCTTGAAGGTGGCTTTTTTATTTTTACAGCCGAACTATTTGAACACTGCTTTCTTCAATACCAGTATCGCGCTCAGGTTCTGCCGGGAGCTCTGGCGCATCAAATGCAATGTCTCCCTCAGTTGGTTGTTGGCTTAAGGTTTTAAAGTCAAACAACTCTGTATCCGCCAAGTGGCTCGGAACAATGTTTTTAACCGCATTGAACATACTTTCTATGCGGCCTGGGTGGTTTCTGTCCCATTCGTTTAACATTGACTTGATGTTCTGTCGTTGCAAGTTTTCTTGAGAGCCACAAAGGTTACAAGGAATTATTGGAAAGCCCTTAACCGCAGAATACTTGGCTATATCTTTCTCCTTTGCATAAGCAAGAGGACGTATAACAATATGCTCATCGTTGTCAGATTTGAGTTTGGGCGGCATAGACTTGAGTTTCCCGCCATGGAACATATTCAAAAACAAAGTTTCTAAGATATCGTCTCTGTGGTGGCCGAGTGCGATTTTAGTGCAACCAAGCTCTTTAGCGGTTCGATACAAGATGCCGCGGCGTAAACGAGAACATAGCGAACAGGTTGTTTTACCTTCAGGTACCTTTTCTTTTACGATAGAGTAGGTATCTTCATTCACGATTTTGTAATCAACGCCGATGCTGTCTAAATACTCCGGCAAAACGTGCTCAGGAAAGCCGGGCTGCTTTTGATCTAGGTTAACAGCTATGAGATGGAAATTGATAGGAGCAGACTTTTGCAAACTCATCAAAATATCAAGTAGGGTGTAGCTGTCTTTGCCACCAGACAAACACACCATAATGCGGTCACCATCTTCAATCATATTGAAGTCAGCAATTGCATTACCAACTTCACGACGAAGACGCTTTTGGAGTTTATTAAAATTGTATTTCTGTTTTGCTTCTGCTGACGTTGCCATAAAACCTCTCGTATTTACGGCGCGCATTATAATGCGACATGGCAACGATGGAAACCTTCAACACAATTAAAATAGGGAGTTCCTTAGAGCTTAACGGGCGACTCAAAGCCAGGAGGTTTTAATGCCAGCAAATCACAATTAAGATTGTCAATGACGTGTTCAGCCGTATTACCGATCAAAGCGGCACTTATTCCACTACGTCCAATAGTTCCCATAACCACCAGTTCAGCGTCTAGGTCTTTTGCCACTCTAGGAATGACGTCCTCTGGCATGCCCTCTAAACAATGCGTGTCGCTAGTTTCTATATCGTATTGCTTGGCTAATTCAGCTAACGTTGTCATGTGGTGGTGTTTCATTGTTGAATTGTATTCATTTGGATCGAACTCTGGAATTTCTACTGCTATGTTCATTGGTGTTAATGGATAAGAATTAACTAGGTGAACTTTTGAATGGAGTAGGTCAGCCATCTTACGACTGTGTTCTATGATGGTAGTATTGAGCTGCGCATGCGCTTCGTCTTCGGTACCGGCATTGACGGCAGCAAGAATTTTTCCGTTTTCAGGCCATGCATGTTCTTTAACCAGCAACACCGAGCAAGGACACTTGCGTAACAAATGCCAATCGGTGGGCGTGAAGATTACAGATTTTAGAATGTCGTGCTCATGAGTACCTTTAACTACAAGGTCGATATCGCTTTCTAAAACAGCTCGAATGATACTTTCGTATGGGCGATTATGCCAAACAACCATAGTTTGAATATGGTCGATGTTAGCTTTTGCTTCAGCGATCAGCTCATTCAGCCAATCTTTTCTGTCCTGAATGACAGCGTTTCTCATCGAGTCGCGCTCGTCAGGGGACAACATAGTGGTCATTTCGTAGGAGAAATCATATATCGTCAGAAACACAGTGATTTTAACATCACTTTGTTTACTGGCGATCTCTAAGGCTCGAGAAAGGGCTTTTTGGTTATCTTCTGTTGGGTCGATAACCACTAAAATATTATTGAAATGACTCATGTTGAAATCCTCTGCAACAGTATCTTTAGTTTTATTGTAGTAAAACTAAACCATTCTGCAGAGGTAAAACACGATATAGATCAATAATTAAAGGGTTAGTTATTATATTGCGCTTCGCAAAGAATCGAGGTTAATAATATCGATGAACTTGCCATCGACTTTTATAAGTTCATTCTTTTGAAACTTACTGAAAATACGGCTTACGGTTTCGACAGTAAGACCTAGGTAGTTGCCTATTTCACTGCGGGTCATTGAAAGACGAAACGACGACTTCGATAAATTTCGCTCTCCGAAACGCTCAGAAAGCCCAAACAAAAACTGTGCGATACGCTGCTCTGCAGTCTTTTTGTTTAGCAGCATGAACATTGCTTGATCTTGCGATATTTCATTACTCATTAAACGATTAATTTGCGTGCGAAGGTTAGGCATCTTGTCTGATAGCTCTTCAACGGTTGTGAATGGAATTTCACAAATCATTGCAGTCTCAAGTGCGGTTGAATAAGTTTTGTGCATTTTGCCGGCCAACGCATCGAAACCTATGATGTCACCTGGTAAATGAAATGCGGTAATTTGCTCGACACCATTGTCATCAACGAGAAAGGATTTAAAACTGCCTGAACGCACAGCGAATAATGACTTCAGTGGTTGATTTGCTTCAAAAAGGGTATCGCCTTTGTGGAATGGCTTTTTACGTTGGATGACTTCATCTAACGTACGAAGTTCATTTTCGTCCAAGCTAAATGGAATACACAGTTGGTTCAAACTGCAATTGCTGCAGCTGATGGAAAACCCACCACACTTGTTGTCCTTTAATGCCATATTGTTACCCGATTTAAAAATAAGCTAAAAGTTGACTGATTGATTTAACCAGTTGCATTGTCGCTAATAAAAGTACCAAAATTCCAAGAAAAAGATTAACACGTTTATTGTTGATTATAGCGTTTAATTTTGCAGAAAATGCTGTCAATCCGACCAAAGTTGGAAGGGTGCCGATGCCAAACAACATCATGATCAAAAATGCGTTTGCGATATTGTTTGCAGTTATGGCTAAACTCAACGCTGTATAAACCAGTCCACAGGGCAAAAAGCCCCAAAGGAACCCATAGCTCAATGCTTTGATAATACTATCTATAGGAAACAATTTTTTCTTGAGCGGGATCAAAAGAACGTCAATTAGCTTACCCAATTTTTCAGTTTTTAAGACCGAATGGTTAATTTTTAAAATGTGGAGGCCGACACCGAACATCAATAGTGCAGCAATGACGGGCAACGTTAATAAAAGTCCGTTACTGAATGAGAGTAAAGTTTGTGTTATGAAAAAGAAGACAGCGCCAACTAAACCATAACCAACAACCCGTCCTAGGCTCATATAAATTGCATAGAGAGCGAACGACTTTGTTTTCGGGATAGAAAACCCTGCGGCAACACTGAGAGAGCCACACATAGCGGCACAATGACCCGCACCAGCTAACCCCATAACTAGGGCAGTGATTAGGATCTCCAATTAATCAGCATCCTTATTGCTAGGCTTGTCTGTATTATGATCTTCGTCCAAGAGAATCGACAATCCGTGTTTTTCCATATCTTCAAATTGGTCGGTTTTCGTCGCCCAAAAAAACGCGTAGACGCCGACCAAAACAAAAATTAACGCAACAGGTATGAGGTAGTAGATTATTTGCATCGTATCACTTCAATAACTTAAGAGAGTTAGTTACAACGATAATTGAACTTGCAGACATACCGACTACAGCAACGTAAGGTGGAACAAGGCCCATCATCGCAACAGGTAATATCGCTAAGTTGTACATTAAAGCCCACATTAAATTTTGCTTGATGGTTTGTCGAGTTCTTTGCGCTGAATTAAGAACATCCGCTATAGCACTCAAACGGTTTTTCAAAATAATTATGTCTGAAGAGTACTTGGTTACATCTGAACCCTGTCCCATGGCGACACTAACGTCAGATGCACTGAACACTGGCGCGTCATTAATACCGTCGCCTACCATTAATGTAACGTGACCTTCGCTTTGTAACTTTTGGATAAACTTGGCTTTTTGTTCTGGTCTTAAAGATTTTTGGAAATGCGATAACTCAAGTTTGTCAGCTGTTTCTTCGACGTTAGGCGACGAGTCTCCAGTTAACATATATTGGTCTTTTCCGATTAACTTAAGATCTTCAATAAGCTGTTTAGCATCAGGTTTGATTTGATCACTTACCAAGAAGCTGGCATAAACCTCGTCATCGATCGTGACGAACACATTGTGATGGGTTTTTATTTGAGCCCGATCACCAATAAGTTGTACAGAACCAATTTTGAATGATTGTTCGTTGAAGGTAGCTGTGATACCAAGCCCGACGACAACATTCACCTCGTCTAAACTAAATGTCTGATAATGCGCAGGTGACACATCTAAGACTTTATAGCTGAACGCTTTGGCAATAGGGTGTTCTGAATAAGTTTGCAATTTGACTATTGCTTCGTCGATTGCAGCGTTACGCGTGTGATAATAGTGAGACTCTATTACACCGAAGTGACCTTCGGTTAATGTCCCTGTTTTATCAAACGCTACAGTATCTACCTCATTGAGCCTGTCGAAAGCAGTTGAGGTTTTTACCAGGATACCTTTTTTGTTGAGTGTGCTGATCACACAGGTATAAGCCGTTGGCGTCGCTAAACTAAGTGCACAAGGGCAAGTGGCCACCAATACCGATAAACTTATCCAAAGCGCATCCGCTGGCGAATGAATATGCCAATACCAGTAGGTTCCCGTTGCGATAACTAACTGCGCAAATACGAACCAATGGGCGATTTTATCGGCAATTACGCTAAACTTAGGCCGAGTTTGGCTAAACTCGCTTTGCAGTTGGTCGATATGTGCCAATGTGGTATTGGCGCCCACTGCTTCAACTCTTACCTCAATACTACCTTCGTTATTGATACTGCCCGCTAGGACTGTATCACCGCTGACCTTGATAATAGGTTCAAATTCACCGTTTAAAACACTTTCGTTAGTTGAGGAGGTACCAGCGACAATCGTGCCATCAACCGCAATTGTTTCACCAGGTTTAATGACGATAATATCGCCAGGTTTTATCTCTGTTAACAGGCGTGTGGTCAGTTCTTCGCGTTCCTTCAGCATAACAACTAAAGGTAATGTCTTCTGCAAATTTGCATTGGACAAAAGGGCTTTGGCTTTGGCTTTAAATTCTAAGTATTTTCCTATCAAAAGCAGGAAGGTAAACATGGAGATGCTTTCGAAAAATACTTCTCCTTCATCGCCATCTAAGCCATACGTGACTAGTTGAACAAAACTGGCAATAAACGCACCGAAGATGGCGATGGATACAGGCACATCCATATTCAGGCGTCTGGCCCTTAGGGAAGCAAAAGCGCCTTGTAAAAAAGGAATTGCAGAGTAGAAAACTACTGGCACCGAGAGCAACATGCTAATCCATTTAAAATAGCCTTTTTGATGACTTTCCATGTTTGAAAATGCACCAAAATACATTGCTATTGCCAGCATCATCACTTGCATTGTAAATAGCCCGGCTACACCAAGTCGTTTTACAAATTGCTTATTTTGCTTCTTTAGAATTTCTTCGGTGTCAGATACTGAAAATGGAGCAGAAGGGTAGCCAATGGTGGTCAGATGGCGAAGCACGTTAGACAATGTTTGTTGCTCAGGTTGCCACTCAACCTCGGCGCGGTCAGTCACCGTATTTACTGTTACTTTGTTCACGCCGGGAAGTGTCATCAAACTTTGTTCAATTAACCACGCACACGCTGCACAGTGGATGTTCTCTACAGACAAAACAATTTTCATCTTGTTGGCGCCGAGATCTCGCGCCACCATGTTTAGGTAAGTTACATCGTCGTAAATGGCAAAGTCACTGTTGTCGCCTTCGAACTCGGGCTTTTCTGCCGCCTCAGTACGAAATTGATAGTAACTCGCCAGTCCACTGCCGTGAATGTGTTCTGTTACCGCTTTACAACCTGTGCAGCATACCTTTTGTGGCGGCTCAATGTCGGCTATAAAGGTCTCTGTGTTTGCCGGCATGGGTTGCTGACAGTGGTAACAAGTTTCCGTACTGACCATTTATTGAACTAGAATTTCCGTTGGGTTAGGTAAGGCAAGTTCCGTTTTAGTCTTCCAACTGCTGTCCATAGGGGCAATAAACATCTGCCATTTGCCAGTCAGCTCCTGCTCGAAGGTTGCCGTAAGTTGACCGTTTGCATTTGGCGTGGCGACTAGGTCAAAATCTTTGGCGGCAAGCGTTGAATGGACTAACTCAACTTTTAGCGCTGGATGTTGTTTGTTTGGAGTGATAACAACTCGGTTGTCTTCAAACTTGACTGCAAATTCGAGACCAAGCTCTTTGGTTTTGCGATACAAGCTCAATTCGAGGTTAATTGCTTTACCTTTCTTATAATACTCATCAACCACCATATCTGGTTGATTTGCATTAGTAATGAAAATAGTAATGATGCCACCAACTACCGCAGACATTGGCAACGCGATAACTAACCAAACCCAAGGATTTTTATACCAAGGTCCTGAAACTGAACTCATAGTTTAACCTGTTAATTTACGAACAATTAGAAAATAGTAATGAATCATTAGCTTACTGCTTTCTAATAGGCCGTAAAAAAAAGCCTCCGAAGAGGCTTTTATTCTATAGCCGTCGCGACTTATTCGCTAGGGTGCGCTTTACGATAAACGAAAGCAGAAATTACGTGAATTTTATCTTCACCTAAGATGTCTTTCCAAGCTGGCATGACACCGTTGCGGCCGTTTCTAAGCGTTTCTTCAACAGCGCGACGAGAGCCACCATATAACCAAACATTGTCGGTTAAGTTTGGAGCACCAAAGTCAAGGCCGTGCGCTACAGAACCGCGACCATCTGGGCCGTGACAAGCTGCACATAATGCCCATTTAGCTTCACCAGCGGCAGCCAACTTATCGTTTACTTTACGACCAGACAACTTAAGAACGTATTCAGTCATTTCTTGAATACCTTGCTCACCAAGTGACGCTTCCCAGCCTGGCATAGCGCCAACTCGACCGTGCATAAGTGTCGCTTTGATTTGCTCTGGCTTACCACCGTATAACCAGTCACTGTCGGTTAGGTTAGGGAAACCTGTTGAACCACGGGCGTCTGAACCATGACATAACGCACAGTTTTGAAGGTATAAACGCTGGCCAACTTTGTAAGCCTCATCGTCATACGCTAAATCAAGGATAGAGCGGTCAGCAAATGCTTTGAAAACAGGACCGAATACTTCGTCCGCTTTCTTAACTTCTTGGTCAAATTGAACCAACAAGCCTTCAGCTTTCGCTTTCTCAGCTAACTCTCTTGACTCCGCCATGGTGACGATGCCTTGGTTAGAACTCTTCCAACCAAACAAGCCTTGGTAGTTACCCATACCTGGATAAACGATCAAGTAACCAATTGCCCATGCCAAGATGAAGTAGAACATGTATGTCCACCACTTTGGTAATGGGTTGTTGATTTCTTCGATGCCGTCAAACTCGTGCCCCATCGACTCGCCTTCATCAACGTGCGTGTAGTTCTTCAAATTGATTGTGATGATCCAAAAACACAATACCAATGAGATAGAAGTTAATAAGATAACCCACCAACTCCAAAAATCAGTTAAAACCATAGTTATGGCTCCTTCTTATTGGGTTTATCGTTGTCGCCGTCCTCATCAAAAATTGACTTGGCGATGTCGTCAAACTTGGTCTTATTCCTTTTCGAATAAGACCGATAAACGATAAACAAAAACAAAACTAATAAAATTAACGTTAAGATGCCTCTGTAAGTACCGTAATCCATAACAATTACTTAAGGTGGGTACCTAATTGTTGCAAATAAGCGATAAGAGCCTGCATTTCAGTTTTACCTTCAACAGCAGCCTTCGCGCCTGCAATGTCCTCTGCAGAGTACAATGGAATATAGTTTCCATTTTCGTCTTTATGAGTTTTGCCTTCCGTTAGTTTGTTGAACACTTCTAATTTCTTAGCTGTGTGTTCACCAGTTAGTACTGCTTCGTCTAGCCATTTAAACGATGGCATGTTTGATTGTGGTACAACTGAACGAGGGTCCATTAAGTGAGCATAGTGCCAGTCGTCTGAATAACGACCGCCAACTCGCGCTAAATCAGGACCTGTACGTTTTGAACCCCATAAGAACGGGTGATCCCAAACTGATTCACCAGCCACAGAATAGTGACCATATCTTTCTACTTCCGCACGGAAAGGACGGATCATTTGGCTGTGACACGCGTTACAGCTTTCACGAATGTAAACGTCACGTCCTTCCATTTCTAACGGAGTTAATGCTCTTAGACCTGCAACTGGCTCAGTTGTGTCTTTTTGGAACATGAGTGGTGTGATCTCTACTAAACCACCGAAACTGATTGCAATTACAGTGAAGATTGCAAGTAGAGAAACACTTTTTTCAATTTTCTCGTGATGATTTGCCATCTATCTTTTCTCCTTATGCAACCTGAGGTTCAGCGACAGTTTCTTTCTTCGCTTCACGTACTGTTTTGATTACGTTGTAACCCATAACAAGCATACCAGCGACGACGAAAACACCGCCTAGGAAACGTACGAAATAGAAAGGATAAGATGCTTCTAAGCTCTGTACGAAGCTATAAGTCAACGTACCGTCAGAGTTAACTGCACGCCACAT
>CAXRBI010000099.1:0-98188 GCA_964229075.1 Alteromonadaceae bacterium
ATCACCAGAGCAATTGAATTTGTTGGTTTCTATGCATAGCGAAAAGAACGCGAAAAGCTTAAACGCTCGCGCTCAAATCGCTGACGTAACGAATTACGTGACGCAGTTGAGCATTGATGTTGGCATTTCGCCAAACTTAGCTGGTAAAGCATTGAAATTAGGCTCTGACGCTGAGTATCGCGGTTACATCAGTGAAATGGATGGCAGTGCCGCGCGATTGACTGAATACCAATCTCGTTGGGGTAAAAATCACCCCAAAGTGGTTGCCGAAAACTTGCGATTCAAAGAATCGAAAAACCGAGTTTGGAAACGTGCTCAGTTCCTAGTGGGTCCAAAAGCAGACGAACTGTTTGGTGCGTTAACTCTGGAAAACAATCCAAAACAAGCGCAGTTATTCGCTGACTTGATTGATGGCTTTGCTAAGCAGCAAGGTCTAGTGGCGAAGCAAATCGAGTTGGAACGCACGGTTGTACATTTGGCTGACCAGTTGAAGGTGTACTCTCGTGAGCACGCTGAGCTGGACAGATTGCAGCGTGAATACGATCTTGCAGAAGCTGTATTTACTTCAGCAGCTGCACGACTGGAAGCAAACAAGGCTGATGTCTTTGCCTCATATCCAGTCATTCAGCTATTAACTACACCGTCGTATGCCGTATTGGCCGCGACGCCGCGTCCTATGATTGGTATCGCTGCCGGAGTGGCAGGGGTGTTGTTTATCACATTGGGAGTGATTGTACTATGGCAACGCAATTCCTTACTCAATCTTATGCTGAAGAGAAGTTAGTCTTTCGTGCCTTAACGGGCACGTATCTTATTTACTTTCTTGGTGCCTTGTATGTGACTGGCTCAATCATAGGTTGGGTTCTATTCATGATCATTTGCGTCCGCACCTACGTGCTAGGTAAACACAAGACATATGCTATACCCGCAATAGTTTGGGTCTGGATTATAGCGATGTTTGTGATGCTCATTGCTCTTTGGGTAGGCCATGCCGAGTGGTACTTAGGAACGGGTAAAACCATCAAATCGAGCATAGGCTGGATGAAAGGTTGGGCTTTGTTCGCGGTGTTTATTTTGATTGGTGCAATCGCTCAAATTAGAGTGTCTACAATCGTCAGAGCCATCTGTATTCTCTCTACTTACACGCTCATCTTTTCAATTATTACGCTGGCGCTGAGTATTATTCGCGTACCCGGCGAGATTTATGTTTCGCCGTTGCAAGCCGTCGGTGGTCCCGGGCCAGGCTTCTTTACCGTCAGTTTATACGGTATGAACCCTGAAACGGGCGCTGCGCGCTGGCAGTTCTTTGGACCTTGGTCACCAGCAGCAGGACTGTTGGCCTGTTTGTTCTTTGTAATCTGCAACGCAGAACGCGAAATCAAGTGGCGCGCTTTAGGAATCGCGGGTTGTGTCGCCATGTGTTTGCTGTCTCAATCAAGAGCCGGTTGGGTAATTTTTTTCATGTTAATCCCAACGATGTATTTCGCTGACAAAGTCATGCAGCCTTGGTTTTTAATCACTACAGGTGTCATTGTCGCCGGCCTACTTACCCTGGGACAGCCTGTTTTCGAGGCTTTGCAGGATTTTCATCAACAAATGAAAGATGCCAGACCGGATTCAACAAGGGTCAGAAATACGCTTGAACGACTCGCAATTCAACGTTGGCAGAGCGAAGCTTTTTGGTTTGGCCATGGAATCGTCGAACCTGGCCCGAAGATTGTAGAAGGTATGCCTATAGGAAGTCATCACAGTTGGTATGGACTGTTGTTTGTTAAAGGCTTAGTCGGATTACTTGCACTGTTGATTCCTATGTTAGTGACGTTGGTTTATCTGTTCTGGCAAGCCATGTATCACCCAGTTGCAAGGATTGCATTTAACCTGATGACGGTTCTGGTCTGTTACAGCTTTTTTGAAAACCTAGAAATACTGACGTACATATTTTGGCCCGCTTTGATAATTATTGGCGTGGCGCTAAACCCGTTAAAGGTAGGAGAGGATCATGGTATTAAAGCAACTGTCTAATTTTGTTTGGCAACGAGTCACTGGACGCCAATCACACCGACACTATGACACGTATCTCGTAGGGTATTACGGAATGCAAAACAGCGGTGATGATGCGCTTTTACTAGCGAGCATCATGGGCGCCAAACACTATTTGCAAAGTCGTTCGTTATTGGTTTCAGCGAACAAAATATTGGAGTTTGATGGCCATGATTTTGATATCAACCCAATTCGTGAAGCACAAACCTTCAAAGGTCAAAACCGTCTGCAACATTACGCAGGGGCACTCAAGAGTGAACGGGTTATTTTTGGTGGTGGCTCAGTGTTCCACACCGCTCAAGATATTCAGGTCAAGCGTCACATGATGGCTCTAACTGATCCGAGCAAGTGCATGGCTTTGGGGGTGGGTATTGGCCCGTTCAATAACGATGCGGCAAAGAAACAATGTATCGCTTTTTTAAATGAGTGTGGCTTTGTTGGTGTTCGTGACCAGAAAAGTTATGAACTAGCGACCAAAATCGCACCACAGGCGAACGTGAAACTAACCTTCGATTTAGCGCCTATGTTGGCATTGTCGACGCCTGAGACATCGGCGACTCGGAATGAGCGCGGAGTGCTCATCAACGTATGCCCAGTGCCGAAAGATGCGCTTGGTAATACAGACGAATTAAAACGTCGTGCTCTAGTAGAAAAAATGAGCCAAGTCATCGAAGAAGTTTGGATGGAAACGAGAGAACCGATTTTTCTTTTGAGTCTGAACGGTCATCTTGAGTTTGGTGACGACGCTCTATGTCATGAGTTAGTTGAACGTTTTGAAGAAAACATTCCAGTTGGTTTTATCCCTTACCAAAGTAATCCAATCGATATGATGAACACCATTCGTCAGTACAAGGTTTTTCTGAGTATGCGCTTACACGGCTGTGTGTTTGGTTATCTAACCGGTACGCCCGTGTTAGCGGTCAATTATCACAGTAAGGGGCACCAGTGGTGCGAACAAGTGGGCATGCCACTTGATCAACGTTTCGACGCCACAACCTTCAGTCCAAAACAGTTGGTACAAACCGTGGTACAAGGCTTAGAGTTTGGCTTTTCGCTGCCGGCTTTAGCACTTAACGACGCCGTAAATCAATCTCTATCAAATTGGAGAAATCACCATGACTAGTATCAAAATTTCAGTGGTGATCCCACTATACAACAAAGCCGCTCATATCGTAGACGCTATGAACTCTATCGTTTCACAGCAATACGCCGCCAGCGAAATAGTGATTGTTGATGATGGCTCAACAGACAATGGTGCAGATATCGCACAAACACACGCGAGGCAGATAGATATTCCGGTCAAGATTGTGCGTCAAGCTAATCAAGGTGTGTCGGTTGCTCGTAATAAAGGCGTTGAAGCATCGAGTTCGGAATACATTGCCTTTCTAGATGCGGACGATACTTGGTTACCTCTGTTTTTAGATGAGATGGTCAACCTCATCATGCAATACCCAAATGCTGGGTTTTATGGCAGTCGCTATCAGTGTATCGCGGAAGAAGGTCAGTACTTCGACGCTAATATCAATATGGATTTGATCGCGAAAAATGGCTTTAATCCGAATGGAATGTTGTTGTCTAACTACTTCGAAGTGGCTTCTGAAGGTGACCTACCATTTATGGTGTCTTCATCTGTCGTCACTAAAGCCTTGTTTAACGAAGTGGGTGGTTTCCCTGCGGGCGAGAAAATCGGAGAAGACCAAGATTTTTTCGCCAATTGTGCGCTTGAGGGTGACATTGCGTACAGCCCAAACATCAATCTGTTGTATGCCACCGTTGCAGAGAACAAAGCAACTCAACAGCATGTGCCAACTAAAGAGTGTCCGTTTAGTCAACGTTTAGCAGAAAAAGCATCATCACAGGGGCTTTCTGAGGCAAATCACATCTTGAAATATTGCGCAGCGCACCTTTGCCATTTAGCAAAGTTAAATCTGAAAAAAGGCGATTTCAAAAATGCTATGACTCTATTATCGGATTCTCGCTGCGCACTGAAACCAAAACACCGAGTCGGCCTTTATCTTGCAGCAATGTTAGGGCAGTTATATTCGCAATTTAAACGCGTATTTTCTTAATTCAGAGTTTGAGGTATCTATCATGAAAGTTAATGCAATTTGTATGGTAAAAAACGAAGCCGACGTCATTATTGAAGCGCTTGAAAATGCACTTAAGTTTTGTCACAACATATACGTGTTTGATAACGGTTCAACGGATGGAACCAGCGAACTGATTGACGCATTTATCAAGGAAAATCCACGAGTAATTTTGACCGAACGCTCAGATGAAGTGTTTAAAAATGAACTGCGAAACCGGGTGTACAACCGTTACCATCAACAATTTACGGAAGAGGACTGGTGGTATATTTTGGATGCTGACGAGCTAATTCCAAACGATCCGCGTCCATTGTTGCGTCAAGCGTCAGCCGCAGGCTGCGATAGCATGCGTATCTGGCAGGCTCAATTCTATTTCACGGACAAAGATATGGCTGTGTACGCAGACGAAGATCATTCACAGCCTACCAGTGCACGTCGCCGCTATTATCGTATCAATTGGCGCGAACCACGTTTCTTTAAGAACTGTCCAAAGCAGGCGTGGGGAGAGACGATTACTGGTAAAGTGCCGCCGTTCAGAGGTAAGTTCTATTATCGCTCACCGATCTGCTGTCACTATGCGCAGCGCACACCAGAGCAAATTGAGCAACGTGTTAAGTTACGTATTGCCAACCCATACAGCTTTTTACACCTGAAAAAGGGCGATGCACTTGCTCAAGCTTCTTGGTTAAAACAAGCCGACAAGTTGTTTTACTACAACAATGATGGTCAGTTTACCTTCCCGCTTTATGACAAAATCGACTATTTCGTCAGAGATGCTGGTTATTGGTTGCAGTGGCGCTTTAAAGCACTGAAGAGTCGCACAAGTCAGGTGTTTAAAGCGCTGACTGCTTAATCTACAGCATTGAAATAAAAAGCCCCGAGCTAAAACAGCTGGGGCTTTTTTGTTGCTTGTCATAAAAATAGGCATAAAAAAAGCGCTGCTCATGCCACGCTTTTTGAGGTTTAGAAACGTTAGTGAACAAACACGTTAAGCACCATATCCCAGTCTTTCTCGTATCGCTGCAGTTTCTCAACTTGTTTTTCTGAGAGAAGAGTGTTTTTTGTCAGCAATATGGTTTGGCCGTTGCCTTTTAAATCTCGAGACAAAGACATGCCAGGCTCTAGATCATGGGTGCCAATGCAGATATCCAGTTCACTTTGCGATGCAAATTGGTGATTTGACAACATTTTGAAGTAGTCTCGCAACAACTCAGGGTCGTAGTTCTTCTCGTTTTGTACCATGTGGTGTCTGGCCTGTTTTGGCGTCAGGGTTTGTCCAGTCGTGCGGCCTAACAACAACTTGTCGTAGTCGTTCACAATGGAGAGAATTCGCGACTCCAGCGGTATGTTGCTGCCGGTTAAGCGGTCTGGATAACCACTGCCATCAAAATGTTCATATTGATGTTTTACCACTTCGGCGATTGGCGCAAGCGCAGGAATGGTGGCGACGAGGTCCGCTGCGACATGCACGTGTTGCTTAAGTTGCTCTAATTCTGCCTTATCGAGACCAGACAGAGCCGAGCGAACTATCTCGCAAGGCAGTGACATTTTACCAATCTCATGAACCAGACCTGCTAAATAGCAACGACTTACAACGCAGGCGGGTTGTTCCAGGTGTTTTGCTAATAAGCGAGAATGTAAAGCGACTCGCTTGGCGTGGCCTTGATCATCTGCTGATGAGAGCTCACTCATTTTTGTCAAAAGTTCAATCACATCATGCAACAGTGTTCGGGCGTTTTGATTTTTTTGCTCGAGTTTTTGACTGAGACGACTCATGACAATTTTGTCTTTTTTAAGCAATGAGCTCAATTGCGTTGAACGCGCTGCTAAGACTTTGTTCTGGTCTGCTATTTCATCTTGTCGGCAAAGCTGCTGTTGACTGTTTTGATATTGACTGACAGCGTCGTCAACCAACTTATGCAGCTCTTGGTTATCCCAAGGTTTGCTGACGTAATTGCAAATTCGACCCAAATTTATCGCCGATTCCGCACTGGACATATCGGCATATCCGGTGAGTAACATACGAGGTGTGTTAGGCGCAATTTCAAACGCTTTTTCAAGCAGTTTGTCACCAGGGATCTGCGGCATTCGCATATCAGAAATTATCGCTGCAAATTGCATCTCATTTAGCAAATCTATTGCTTCTTGGGGCTCAGTAGTTGCGTGAACTTGGTATCGCTTTCGAAACAAGCGCTTTAGGGCGTTGAGTACTTCAACTTCGTCGTCAACAATTAGAATATTGGTTTTTTCTTGCATGACTACCTCGTAATTAAAAAAGGACTTCTAGTTATTTGAATTCAACAAGTTATCTCTCTATATTGATAATAGTGATCAAAGCAACTATTGAGCCATTACGTATGAAAGGGATCGTCTTTAATCAATTGCAAGAATTCGTCGAAATTCATCACGGTGTGATGGCCTGGGATCAGGCTATTTTGAGCTGTGGCTTACCCTCTGAGGGGGTATACGTATCGACAAAAAGTTACCAAGATTCCGAACTTTTAACTTTGGTCGGCTACTTCAGTGATGCACTGAAAACACCTGCGGCGGATATTACTAGAGCGTTCGGCGACTTTGGCTTCGATCGCTTAATAACCTTCGCCGCGGATGAGGCCAAGAATGCTAAGTCACTGCGGGATTTCCTGCTGATGGTTGAAGATATCATTCACGACGAGGTGAGTAAGTTATACCATGACGCTAATGTACCTTCTTTTGGTTATCAAAATAACGAAGAGTCTCTCGTGATGATTTACCGTTCACCTCGTAAGTTGTGTTACTTCAGCGAAGGTCTTATCTATGGTGCCGCACAGTATTTTAACGAAACGGTGGTTGTTTCCCAATCACAATGTATGCACGACGGTGCTGACAGTTGTCACTTGGTAATTGAGTTTAAATGAGCAGTGAACACCAACAAGAGCTTGAGGCATATCGCCGGGTTTTAGAGCGCGAACGACGAGCGCGAAAATTAGCGGAAGAACAACTCGAGGATTACTCGCGGGAGATTTACCAATCGAATGCTCGTTTAGCAGAGCAAACGATTCAAACGCAAGCCAAGCAGCAGCACTTGGCCTTTCTTATTTCGGTCGCGGAAGATAACTGGCGCAGCGAATCCGTTGCGGATTTGATCAACGTCTATCTGCAAAAAAGTTGCACGTTTCTTACTGCGCCTGTGGCTGTGTATTTTCAAATTGAAGTGGATTTGTCACTTAGTCGTCTGCAAATTGCGAAACCTACTGATTTGTTCGATCAACCCAGCCGGGTCGCTGACAAAAAGTTTATCAATGCCACGCTTGAACACATGGATCTTGCTAGGATCCGGTCTGATTTTCTAAGCCGAGATAGAGGCGCGTTGTTTTCGAGTATGGAGTACATGCCGGAAGCAAAGGCTGAATTAGCCGCACAGATCTATCTGTTACCGGTGTTTCACAGCAAAGGTGAAGAGCTGAATAAACTCAGTTGTATGTGTTTTTACTACGAAGAATTAGATGACGTTGACTTGATGAAGTTGGAGACGATTGAAGCCTCTCATTCGATTTTTAGCGTGGCGACAGAGCGAAAAAAAGCAGAATCTGCTCTGAAGAAAAAAGTTAACGAACTGCAAGAAAGTAACACCCACCTGCAGCAAATTCAGCAACAATTGATCGAATCTGAAAAGTTGGCGTCTCTCGGCCAGTTATCTGCTGGTATTGCCCATGAGATTAATAATCCCGTCGGTTTTGTTCTGAGTAATTTGTCGACGATGGCGGAATATGTCGAAGATGTAACTAAGGTGCTTACACCGCTTTATAATGAATCATTGGCTGTTACAGATCGAATAAGTCAGTGGCGAGCGTTATCAAAAGAATATGAAATGGATTTTTTATTGGATGACACTCATAAAATTCTGGCCTCATCCGTCCAAGGTTTAGAGCGGGTTAAAGATATTGTGTCGGATCTGGGCTCGTTTGCTCGGATGGACAGTGATGACCTCGTTACCGTTGATGTTAACCAAGTGATTCACAAAGCTCTTAATATTCTGAAAAACGAATTGAAGTACAATCATATTGTGGATCTTGATTTAGAGCATGACTTGAAGATCTTGGGCAATGACGGTCAGTTGCAACAAGTCTTTATCAACTTCTTTATTAACGCCAAACACGCAATGCCCGACGGTGGTCATCTTTGGATTTCGAGCAAGAAAGTTCGAGAACGCGTGGTGATATCGATCAAAGATGAAGGACATGGCATTGCACCTGAGGAGGTTAAGGAAATCTTTACCCCGTTTTTTACCACCAAATCGCCGGGGCAAGGCACCGGCTTGGGGTTGTCTATCTCTTACAGCATACTGCAACGACACCATGCTAAAATTTCCGTGGACAGTGTCGTTGACCAAGGGACTGAATTTAAACTGTCATTTATTCCCAGCGACTAGCTTTTTTGTCCCGCCATCAGTCGTTGAGAAATCCAATCAAAGCCCTTTGGTGAAATATGCATAAAGGCCATACAACCAAGGGTATTAATGGTTCGAAGCGGCTCTTCAAACAACACTAAGATGTTGGTTTTTAGCGCTTTGAAGCAGTATTTACGAGCTTCTTTTTTCATTCCGGACTTGATAGCCCGGCGAGCTAGGTAACGGTATTGATAAGCTTCAGCGAGTGAAAACCAACGTGAAAAGAAGCGACAGTGTTTGGCGGCGTTGTAGTTCATTGCCGAAAACCAAGACGCCAGTTGTTTATCAAGATTGGCTGAGAGTCCGTCCTCGTTAATTCGATAGTAAGTAAAGGCATCTGGAATTCCTTCAAATTTAGCGTAGTACTTCAAAGCGCAGCGCAGCCAAAATTCTATGTCCTCTGATTGGCGTAAACGTTCGTCAAAGTACTCGACTCTCTCCGAGCTGCTAGCCTTGTTCATGTCGCGAATGTATAACAGTAAGTTCTTGCGGATCACCGCGGCAGAGCCATTACCGACTGGGTTGCGACACAATATGTCTTTGGCATTGATGCCTTTGAGTTTTGGGAATTGACCTATGGTTAGAAGTTCACCCTTTTCATCCATAAATAAAGATGGACAATAACTGATGTCGACATCTTTGTTTTGTTCTAAATGCTCGACATGTGCTTTCAGTTTGTCTTGATGCCATAAATCGTCGGCATCTAACAATGCAATATACTCGCCTTGGGCGGCGTTTAACCCGGTGTTTCTGGCGCCTGCAAGACCTCGGTTTTGTTGATATATGACGCGTACTCTTGGGTCCTTACGGGCTTCCACAAGTGTGGACGAACCGTCTGGAGAGCCGTCATCAATGCACAAGACCTCTATGTTTTCATAACTTTGATTTAGAACTGAATCTAACGCTTCATCAATGAAAGAAGCGACGTTATACATAGGAATTACAACGGTAACTAGTGGTTGAGTTTGGTTCATATTTAACTCCTTCCTGGCATTGAGCCAGTATTGATATGAAAACATTTCAGATAGCCCCAGCGGATTGCTGCGGGTACCAACCAAATGGAACTTGCAAGACCAACAACCAAGGCAAATTGCATTGGGCTATCGGTTGGAATTGACAGAAGTAGAACAACACATGCGGCCAAATTAGCAACGCGGACGAACAGCTCTGTTGAAAAACGGGCGGAAGCGCGCAAGTAGCAGCAATAAGTGTCTAAATAAAGGTTTGGAATAGCGGTCAGGCACAAAACACTGACCAAAACGATGGCCGAGTGCCACACTTCGTCAAACAGTAACGGCACATAAACTGGCACCATTGCACTTTGAAGCATGAATACCGCGGAAAGGCCAGCCGCCAACAGCCAGATAGTGCGCTTTGACGAAGTGTCTTGCGGATTGCGGTTTAGCTCAGACAAGTAAGGGAATAGGGCGCCGTTGTATGCGTTGATCAGTGACTGGCTTAAACCAACCCCCGCATTTTTCGCAAATGCGTAGAGGCCAAATAGTTCTGGCGATAACAACCGGCCGGCGATAAATGTATCGGCATGATGGCGTCCGGCTTTGGCTAATTCTGCCCCTAGAATGTTGGTTGAGGTACCAAACAATCGACGGATAACTCCCGGCTGCCAAGCGATACCGTAACCGCCGTCGGGAACGCGCAAGAACAAAATGAGCCACAACGCCGAAAATACTATTTTACTGATAGCCACCGAGGTCATGCCGACATCCAACCACAACAACAATGCGATAGAGAGATTCTCTGCAATGATGCAACTGCCATTACTCAAACTGAAATACTTCATGTTGTTGGCGCGATGTAACAGGTACACCCGAACACTTACCCAGGGGTACAACAGATAACTGACAGACATAAGCTGAAGCAGGGGAACCAGTTCTGGCTTATCGTAGACGTTGGCTAAAAGAGGCGCTGAAAAAAACTGAAGCGCGGCAATGCCGATGCAAAAGGCCCACTGCAGTGCGGCTGCGTTTCTCGCAAATGCAGGAAGGTCTGACTCCTGACATTGAATGACTTGGTTGCCAGTGCCGCTGCGCATCAGCATTCTAAACAAATCGTGGAACGCAACCGCTAGAATAACGATGCCATAGTCGACAGGTGTCAGTAACGCGGCCATGCACAAGATAGTGACCACACGAGATATTTTGGCAACACCTTCTACCGATAATAACCAACCGGCATTTTTGACCAAAGTTGATGGGGGTTGCTTCAACCGTGATATTAGCGTTTTCACATTGCGCTCCTTTGACCTGCAATAGTCTAGGAGAACAAGTTGTGTACCAATTTTTAACTTGTTGATTTATAAGGTTTTGGTAATTCTGCTATTACGCTGTTTTTTGCAATTCGCAACCTAGATTGCAACTTGCGAATTGCAAAATTGTAGATGAACAGGAGTCAGTTTTGCCATTGTTGAATTTTTCGATACAAGGTCGACGGGCTAACACCCAGCAAGCTAGCCGCTTGTACAACATTTTCCTCACACTGTTGTATCGCTCGTTCGATGGCTTGGCGCTCGAGTTGCGCCAATGGTACAATCGTATCGCCTTGCGCAGGCATATCTAAAGGTGTTTCTACCGGCATTGAATTGACTGGAGCCGGTTGAGAAGTCGAAGTCACGGCCATATTCGACATGTTGGTTATTTTTAGCTGGCGTTTTAATACCTCGGCCTCAATCAAGTTACTCTGGGAGAGGATGACTGCGCTGTGCATGGTGTTTTGCAGTTGCCTCACATTGCCCGGCCAAGGGTAGGTCTTAATTAACTGCTCCGCTTCTGCGGTAAACCCAGCAATCGACTTGTCTTCAATTTCATTGAATTGACCCAGGAAATGGTGGGCTAGTTGCACCATATCTGAATCTCGTTCTCGAAGAGGAGGGATGTCGATTGAGATCACATTGAGCCGATAATACAAGTCTTCTCTTAACTGTTGTTTTTGAATAGCCTCAATTGGGTTGCGGTTGGTGGCACAAACAAAACGGATATCTACGCGTTCAGACTTGCTGCTGCCCACTTTTTGAAACTCACCGGTTTGAATAAATCGCAGTAATTTGGCTTGTAAATTAATGTCCATTTCGCCAAGTTCATCAAAAAACAAAGTGCCACCATCGGCTAAGGTGGCGGCCCCATCTCGGTTTGATACCGCACCTGAGAATGCCCCTTTAATGTGGCCAAAGATTTCAGACTCCATTAACTCGGAAGGAATAGCGGCGCAGTTAAGCGCAATAAACGGCTGGTTTGAACGTTTGCTCAGGTGATGAATTGCAGCAGCTGCAACCTCTTTACCTGTACCACTTTCTCCTGTCACAAAAATCGATGCTGAGCTTGGCGCTGCCTGTTCAATGGCTTGATATACAAATTGCATTGCCATTGAGTCGCCAACAAAACCTTCAAATTTGGGTTTGTAATATTGTTGATAACGGTCGACTACTTGCTTCAGCATGCTGCGTTCTGACATCAGACTTTTGAATTTGTAGGCTTGTTCAACGACTAGCAATAGCTCTCGGTTATTCCAAGGTTTTTGCAAATACCCGAAAATTCGGCCTTCATTGATCGCTGTTATCACATCGTCAATTTCAGTAAAGGCGGTGAGCATTAAGCGCATGACTTCTGGAGAGGTGTTCGCAACTTTTCGCAGAAATTGATTACCGTCCATTTCCGGCATCTTCAAATCGGAGATCACAATATCAATGCGTTCTTGGCGAAGCATTTCTAAACCTTCGCCTCCTGAGTTGGCGGTGAACACTTTAAAATCACTTTTGCGAAACACTCGGGCAAGGGCTTCTAATACTTCGATTTCATCATCGACACACAATACGTTGGCCAAAGTCATTTAACCTGACTCCTTTCGAGGTGGGTTAATTCCCTTCTAAAGTCCATAGAACTTGGGGTTTTATATTGAAACTCATTGACTTAACTATATCGCGTTATCTTCAGTTGTCTACTGAATGGCAGGTAAAAATGCTTGTGTAGGTCGGTCTACGTCGGTGATTGCTCGTGGAATCATAATTCCCTGCTATGCTTGTATAAACGCAGTCGACTCGTAGTGAAAACATGTCTAAGTGGTTTGCCCTAGTATTGATTAGTATAGGACTTTGGCACACAAGTGTGAGTGCTGCGCAACCTTTCACTCTGACGGTTCCTGCGCCGTTAAACGATGGAAAAGGTCAGAACCCTTACATCGAAGAGCTTCTTCACTTAATTTTTGCCAGCCAAGGTTATCGATTAGATCTCCGATATGCCTCGAGGCCCGGAAACAAAGCTCGAAACGCTAAAATGGTGAGTCGAGGGGATGAGATAGATTTGTTATGGGCCAATGCATCAGTTGAACGCGCGAGGAGCTTGCACGAGGTTCGGCATCCTATATACAAAGGTTATATTGGTTGGCGCGTATTGATTATCCATAAAGATAAGTCCGAACAATTTTCTAACGTAAAAAGCCGACAAGAGTTAGCCAGTTTGGTTGGAGCGCAACGTTATGATTGGGCCGATTACCGAGTGTTGAAATCTAGTCGACTTAAGATTACCAGTGACTTGAGTTTTTCAGCTATGTTCAAAGCGGTAGAGAGTGGTGTGGTCGATTATTTCCCCCGTTCGGTGTTAGAGGCACAACGCGAGGTGAAACGACACAGTTCTGGCCATCTAAAAATAGCCGATGGAATACTGTTACGTTACCCTTCCGCAAGTTTCTTTTATGTCAGCAAGCAGAATACCGAACTGGCCCAAATGTTATCCGAAGGTTTTGTGCGGATTAAACAGAATGGTCAATTCGACCGGCATTTTGATTCGTATTTTGCGGAAGATCTTGCCAGACTCGACCTCAATAAACGTCACGTCATTGAGCTGAGGAACCCATTTTTTAAAGCCAGCAATTAGGCGGATAAATTCAATAGCGGGTTAGCGCTAATCATCTTTCTTAGCCAAAGTTTCGGCGCTTTCAGTATTTTTATTTTGGGCAGTGGTTTGTGCTTGAGTAATTAAGTCCTCTAACGCCGCGCTGACGCTTTTGGATTGGTTTGATGCTACGCCCAAATACTGAGGTTCTACGTGCAATGGGGGGGACAACATTCGTAACTTGAGCTTTAATCGCTTGATCGTCAGTTGTGCCCAGACTTCATCGATGAGCATGACGTCGGCACTGTGTTTGTGAATATAGTTGAACAGCCCCTTGGTATTGAGATCGTTGGTTGTGTAATAAGTGACCCGTTTTCTGACAAGTGGCAGTTTATTTAGTTTCGCAATCAGCATTTCTGGGTATTCGTAATCCAATGCCATGATCATGAGCCCGTGAAAGATATCTGAGCTGGTTTGTGCAGGATGATCGGACTTGACCAAAAAGCCGAGTCGCCACTCAGCGATGGACGGTTGCAGTAAATTGAGCCCGTCAGATTCGTCTACAAACAAAGCACCGTCGAATTTGCCGGATTTGACGCCTTCGACGCAACGATTATGCGGTAAATCGATAAAGTTGACCTGCCAAGACAAATGGCTCGCTGCGGTTAGCAGTTGATTGATGACTAAACCTTTATCCTCTTCGTCGCTGCGCAAGGCATAAGGCGGCCACTCCTCGTAACAAAGAGTAAAATTCTTCGCACTCGCGCAAGCGCTAACAAGTAGACTTAGTAATAAAATTAACCGCAAATCAGACACCTCTGATTATAAATTTAGTGTGAAACCGCCGATTTGTCAGTGCAGATGTCACAATTGTTGTAAGCGGTTGTGAACGGCATGATCCTAATCTGTCTATGTATTTAGACTTGTCCCGAAATTCGAATACCGCTAGTCTAGTGAGCAAAATTTAGGGACGGGAGTTAGTGTGAGAAAAACACTCGGAGTGGCCTTGTTGGCTTCAGTATTAGCGGCATGTGGTCAAAAAAGTGCGGAAGAGCATTATCAATTAGCGCAGCAAGCGTTAGAACAAGGCGGCAAAGAAACTGCTGTCATTGAACTAAAAAATGCCATTCGTATGGCGCCCGACAATGCGCAATACCGATATCTTTTGGGACAAGTTTACTTTCAGCAGCGCAACTTTACTTTTGCTGAAAAAGAGTTTGAAAAGGCTTTGGAAAACGGCTTTTCATCGGAACAAATCATACCTAAATTGTCCGTCATTTATCGTTCACTTGGCAACAATGACCGTTTGTTTAAGCTGACCGCCCGAGCCAAAGGCTTGCAAGCTCAGGATATGGCAAAGCTTAAGTACTACCAATTAGAGGCGTATGTTGGTCAAGGTAATTTTGACAAAGCCAAAGCCAGTTTAGAAGAACTCAAAAAAATCCCTGATCAAGGCGTGTATTCACAACTCGGTTTGGCGTTTCAGTTCATTATAAATAATGATCTAGAGGCGGCTATTGAACAAACAAAACGTTCGCTACAAATGTTTCCGGACCAACAGGATGCCTTGAAACTATTGGGTAATTTGTATCAGAACAATGGCCAGCAAGATGAGGCACTTGAAGTATATAAGTCCTATTTGGCCTTATACAGTGACGATATTGAAGTTAAGTTTCGCGTTGCCCGTACGTTAAGTGGCCAAGATGATTTTGCAGCTGCTGAGCCGTTGGTTGACGACTTGTTGACTCAATACCCAAATCATCCAATGTTGCTGCAACTAAAAGCGGCGGCAAGGCTTAAGGCTGAAGACTACAGTGCGGCCAGCGAGTTTTCTGAGCGGGCAATTTTAGTTGAGCCAGAAGATGGCCCACTGCGACTAATAGCCGGCATAAGCCACTACTTCTTGTCTGAATTTGAAGACAGTTTGCAAGATTTAACCTTAATAGCGACTGAGTTGCCTGAATCTCATCCTGCTTTGCGTATGTTAGTCGATGTTCAAGTTCGATTGGGCTTAGCGCTTGATGCAAATGACACACTCACCAAATTCAGCGCGTTAACTGAGTCTGAAATTGGCCTGGCGGCAGGTGTGGGACAAGCACTTGTGAGCAAAGGTGAGTTTCGCAAAGCCAGAGAAGTATTGGCGCAACAGGAAACAGAGATTGATTCTGCCAACGTATTAGCCAATGTCGCGCGCCTGAAATTATCTTTGAACGACGTATCCGGAATCGCTGATTTGGAAAAAGCGATTGAAAAGTTTGGTGTTGAGACGGATGAAAGTCCGGCAGAGAACCTTGAGGTTGTGTTAGGTCGTGCCTATTTGGCAACGGGCCAGTTTGACAAAGCACAAGCTCTGGCGAGTAAATGGATGAGCAATGAAGATTCCAAAGAAGTTGGTTACTTGCTTCAAAGCCAAGTGTATTTTGCTCAACAAGCTCCGGATAAAGCCAAAGCAACACTTGAAGAAGGGGTTGCGGCGTTACCACAGTCGGTTGCACTTATTTACGCACTGGCAAATTCTCAAAACCTACAAGTTGAGAGCGAAAAAGCGACGAGTTTAACCTTGTTGCGTCGCGCATTGGACATCGCACCTGATTACGTTCCGGCTATCGTAAAATGGTATTTAGTAGCGCGAACCTCTGATAGCCAACAGCAAGTCGTAAGCTATTTAAATCAGCAACTAGAATCCCGACCTGAAACTGTGTCTTTGGCATTAACACTGGCCAGAATTCATGTGTTAGAGCAACGTGGTGCCGAGGCCATGGTCATCTTAAATCGATTTAAACAAGAAACGTCGGCGGTGTACCGACAAGTTTTAGCTCAAGCCTTAGTGCAAACGGGTGACATTCAAAATTTAAAAGACCTGTTCTCCGAGTGGTATCAAGACACTCCTAACAATGTGCAAGCCGTCGTGGGTATGATGCGTGTTTACGAATCTCGCGGTGAGTTTGACAGAGCATTGTTGGTCGCAGACAAGTATCTGGTTGAACAAGGTGGTAATTCGGCACTGGTTAAGATATCCCGATTGAGTGTCATGGCTAAGGCCGGTCAATATGAAGACTTAGCGAAAGAGTTAGATGAACTCGACAAAAATTTATATCAACTGCCGCCGGTACAAGGTTTGCGCGGTCAAGTCGCACTAAAAGCCTCGAAGTTTGCCGCAGCAGAGCCGCTGCTTTTGACCGCCTATAAAGCTCAACCGACGAGTCTAAATGCTGCTTTGCTTTCGCAAGCGTATCAAGGTGGTAAAGGGCTTGATTTCACTCGTGGGTTCTTAAAACAACACCTAGATAAGCATCAAGATGATCAGCTAAACACCTTGCGCCTAGCCCAACTAGTGACAGGTAAAAACAATGCAGAAGCAAAAGACTATTATCTGAAAGCAATTGCCCTTGATGACGGACTGTTTGTGGCACATAACAACGTCGCCCATATGTTTTTGATGGAAAACGATTTGGATTCGGCCTACAAACACGCCAAGCGTGCGAGTGAGTTGCAGCCAAGACAAGCCGATGTTTTGGATACGCTAGGGTATATCGAAATGCAAATGGGCCGTGATGAAGCCGCCCTGCAGAATTTGTCGATGGCGATGGAAGTGTTTGGAGACCGCGTACCTGACGATGCCTTCTTAAACTATTTAGAAGCCTTGCTTAAAAATGGTGAAAAAAGGCTGGCTCAAAGACGTTTAGATCAACATTCGTTTAAGGGCAGTCCAGGTTCTCGACTGGATGATTTAAAACAGCAGTATCAGTTGCAATAAGTGTTGCAGATAAAAGGAAGCGAAAGCTTCCTTTTTTATTTAGTACAGTTATGAGCCGGATAATTGCCTGAAAGGCAAATTAAGGTTGTGACGCCTAACAGTTTAATTTACTGTTTTAATTGGAACTTTAAGCAAATAATAATAAGGGAGCGTCATGTCAGCGCCGATTCAAATTCCAACTCTTCCGCAACAAGACGACCAAAAACAGCAAGCTCAGAGGGCGTTCGACTTATCCATCGCCCATACCACATACAATTATATGACGTCTTACATGGAAGGCGTACCGCTATCCGCTGATCTACCGGATCAAGAAAAATTCAGTACAGCCTATGAGATTAAACTTCTGCCAGTCTTTAAAAGTATGGCGAGCAATCTTATCGCGGTGTTGGAGCGTTTGTTTAAAAAGCAGTTAGCAGACGATTTGTCTTTAAGTGAGTTTAAGCAACTGAAAGCGGCAATTGACGAGTTGGGCGATGGCATCGAGATCACTCATTTAGGTCAAGACGTCAAAGCTCTGAAATCGGTATTCAAAGCTATCGCGGATCTGCCAGATGTATTCGAACATCTAACCAACCTGCCGAAGGACATTGCCAAAGCCGTGTCAGGTTTGAAGAGGTTAGCGGTAGAAGCGTCTGAAAAAGGCGCAACAGAAATTCTCAAGAACACTTTATTTGACGTCCTGAGCACCGAGAATGGTCGCGATTATTTGCAAGCTGAGTCCATGCAAGATTATGAGGACTTGTTTGAGACCATAGCATTACCAGAGATGTTAACGATTCCGCAACAAGATTGGATGACCGGCACCGACAAGCCTTGCATGCAAGATTGGTTTTTTGGTTACCTGCAAATTGGCGGATTCAATACTACCAATTTACGCGGCGTACAATTAACTCAGCCGGCGGGAACAGAGATTGTTGCATTACCTGCCTTATTGTCTAAATTTCCAGTCACTGATGCTATTTTGCAACAAGAATCAGGTGACTCGTCAATAACACTTGAGCAAGCGGCCAAAGACAAACGCTTGTACGTCGTTGATTATGCCATGTTAGATGGTGCAGAGACCGTGCCTGTTCACGGCGAAGACCGTTATTTGGCAGCGCCCATTGCACTGTTCTATTTGAATCCAAAGTCACCAGAAGGCTATCCACCGTCAGATAATGGCGTGATGCAACCTATTGCGATTCAGCTGAGTCAGACGCCTGACCCTGATAAAGCGCCATTGTTCACCCCACAAGATGCAGCAGACGCCGGCGATGCAGAGCATTTTAAGTGGCGAATTGCAAAGTACTTTGTCAATGTTGCTTGCGCGATTCAGCACGAGTCCATCGCTCATTTAGGGGACTGTCATTTAACCTTAGATCCTATGGTGGTGGCGACCAATCGAAAGCTTTCGCAGCAACATCCGATTATGGTGCTATTGAAACCCCATTTCCGTTTTACCATTAATATTAACAACAGCGCACTGCACAGTTTGATAATTCCTGGTGGTGTGGTTGCAACCAACGTTGGGCCAAAGATTGAAGACACTTGGGAGCTGGTTCGACAGGCGCACTTAGCGTGGCAATTTGACGACAATAACCCGGATTCTATCTTTGATATCCGTGGCGTTGCCGATATTCCAGACTTTCCATTTAAAGACGATACGATACTTCTTTGGCAAGCGCTGCAGAAATGGGTCAGTAGTTACCTCGATGTCTACTACCCAGATACACAATCGATGCTTGATGACTACGAGTTGCAAGCGTGGATAAATGAATTGGTTTCACCAAACTACGCTAAAGTTGGCGGCATGAGAGGGCTTAAAGCGACAGGAAACGACAAACAGCCTTATGTGATAGATGATTTAGATTATCTCAAGAAAGTCATTTCGCAGATCATATACATCGCAGGTCCGCAGCATGCTTCGGTGAACTACGCTCAGTACCCTTTGATGTCTTATATGCCGAGTGTTGCAGGTACCATTTACCAACCAGCACCGGATAAATCGACCCAGTTGAGCTCAGAGCAAGACTGTTTACCTTGGTATCCACCACTTGATGTGTCCTTGTATACTTTCCTGTTTGAGTACTTACTGAGTGGCGTTCAATATGACGTGTTCGGTCATTACAGTGAAGATCCAAAGATGCCTTACTTTAAAGACGACCGAGTGAAAGACGGCTTGAGCGAGTTTCACGCGGCACTGGCGCAAATTGAAGTGACTATTCGTCAACGCAATAAGTCGCGCCCAATGGAATATCCGTTCCAGTTGCCGTCGCAAATTCCAAACAGCATTAGCATCTAGGGTGTTTTAGAATGCAGGCGGCTTCGTTGAACGCAAAGCAGTGGTATGAGACGGCTAAGTGGTGTGACTACCAAGGGTTTGATATTCCATATTTCGACAGTGACGAAGCGGATGCTGGTAATGGCGAAGTATTGGTTTTGATCCATGGTTTTCCGACCTGCAGCTTGGACTGGGCCAAAATCTGGCAGCCTTTATCAAAGCACTATCGTTTGATTGCTTTTGATCTACTGGGGTTTGGCCGCAGTAGCAAACCTTTGATCAATTACACTATTTCGCGCCAAGCGGATATGATTGAATCTTTGCTGCACAAGCTGGGTGTTGGTAGGTTTGCGCTGGTGGCCCATGATTACGGAGATACCGTTGCGCAAGAATTGCTGTCACGAACAAATGTGGTTGAACAAACCTGGGCCTGTGTATTGTCTAATGGCGGGCTTTTTCCGGAGACACACAAGCCATTGTTGGTGCAAAAATTATTACTGAGTCCAATCGGTGGTCTAGTTGCGCAGTTGATGAGTTATGAAAAGTTTAAACGCAGTATGGATAGCATTTGTCAGGTCAACATTGACGAGCAGGAGATACAAGAGTACTGGTTGCTGTTGACTGGAAGTAATGGCAAACGAATATTCAGTCGTTTAATCAAGTATATGACCGAGCGCAAACGCCACAGGACACGTTGGGTTAGTGCACTGCAAAATTATCAAAAGCCGTTGTTGTTGATCAACGGTTTAGACGATCCCATCAGTGGCGAACATATGGTCGAACGGTTTCACAAGCTCGTACCTAACGGCTTGGTCGAAGCGAAACGAGGCATTGGCCATTATCCGCAATTGGAAGCTCCTGAGTGGTTTTCTGAATCACTGCAAGGGTTTCTCGAAAACCTCTCGAGTAAGCCAAGTTAGCCATTTTACAGGCACAAAAAAAGCCACCTTATAGGTGGCTTTTTTGTATCGATAATTAAGCTACGTCAAATACTTGTTTCAAGATTAAGTAGATAACGATAGATAGCCCGGCACCAACTGGCAGCGTGACAACCCATGAAACCACGATGTTGCGCACAACACCTAAGTTCAGAGCCGCAATACCACGAGCAAGACCAACACCCAATACCGCACCAACAAGCGTTTGTGTAGTAGAGATAGGAAGGCCAGTACCTGAAGCGATGATAACCGTAGATGCTGCCGCCAATTCTGCTGCGAAACCGCGGCTTGGCGTTAGGTGAGTAATGCCTTTACCAATTGTGGCGATGACTCGATGACCGAACAATGCCAAACCAGCAACAATACCTAAACCACCCAGTGGTAAAATCCACCACGCCAGCGCTGCTTTCTTAGCGATTTCACCGTCGTTTTCAACAATGCTTACAACAGCGGCTAGTGGGCCAATTGCGTTTGCAACGTCATTTGAACCGTGAGCGAATGCCATACAACATGCGGTAACAACCATTAATACTGCAAAGATTTTTTCAACGTTGTTGAATTGCATTTCTTTATCAGCGTTTGGATCGAACTTAACGCGAGACACAAAGTATTTACCGATAGCAGCAATGATTAAACCAACAAGTATCGCGTATATATAGGACTCAGTTGCAGAAATCGATAAGTCGCCAGATTTAACGACATGCTTAAGACCTTTTTTAATGGTCACCAGCGCCATGATGAAGCCAGCTAGGAACATGTAGAAAGGCACGTAACGACGCGCGTTTTCAAGTGGTTTATCGGTGTCGAAGATAAGCTTCTGTGCGGATATAAAGATCCAATAAGCGATGAAACCTGAGATAGCAGGGGTGATAATCCAGCTACCAACGATACCGCCAACTTTACCCCAGTTAACCGCATCCATACTTACACCAAACGCAGCGAAACCAACGATCGCACCAACAATTGAGTGCGTCGTCGATACTGGCCAGCCCAAATATGATGCCACAGCTAACCATGTTGCTGCAGCGAACAATGCGGAGATCATACCCAATACTAAGTATTCCGGATTTGGAATGAATGGGGCAGAATCTATGATGCCTTTACGGATGGTTGAGGTAACTTCACCACCGGCAAGATACGCACCGGCGAACTCAAATACCATCGCAATTAAAATAGCTTGTTTGATTGTTAGCGCTTTAGAGCCAACTGACGTACCCATAGCGTTTGCTACGTCGTTAGCACCAATACCCCAAGCCATGAAAAAGCCAACTACGGCGGCAATCATGATTAACATCATGCCGTACGAAGAAATAATATCCATTAACTTAAACCTAAATAAAGAAAATTATATTGTTGTTATCGCGCTAGCATGAGCTCTAGACGCGAACCTACTCGCTCAGCCAAGTCGGCTAAGTCGCCAATCCATTCGATCATACGATAGGTCACCATGACATCTATCGGGTTCAACTCGTCTTCCAACTTTTTAAGTGCAAGGCGAATATTGATTTGCATAGTATCTGTGTCGTCTTCTATTGAATCCAACTCAGTAATCATCTTTTCTACAAGCTCTACCTCACGGCCTCGGAAACCGGTTTCCAATAGCTCGTCTAGTTCGTTGATGGCTTTACGTGCTTGTTCGGTAGCGTCTACGCTTCTCTCTACGTAAGATTTGAATTCAGCGTGTATGCCGTTAGGTAGTGCTAACTCACGACCGAGGAAGCGACCAGCGATGTCTTTTGCTTTGTTGGCAATTTTGTCTTGTTGGGTCACTAACTCTAGAAGATCTGTACGCTCAACCGGAAGGAACAAACCACGCGGTAAATTCATTCGAATTTCGCGCTTTAGAACGTCCGCTTGCTTTTCATGTTTCGAAATTTCTGTGCGGACTTCAGCCGCTTTGTTCCAATCTTCTGCGAACACTGCGTCAAAAAATGGAACCAACAGCTTGGCTGCTTCGTGAACTTCATTGATATGCTCTTCAATCGGCTTGATTGGAGATTTTGCAAATACGCCAAGTATTGAATTAGTGGCCATATTTATACCTTTGTCGTTTAAATAAAACTTAAGCTTAGCTTGTGATTGTTAAATCTATTCGGATCACAATCGATTTAAGACAGGAATTATACCTATCTGTGAGCAAAACGGCGCGCACTATATGTCTTTTTTGTTACAGAAATGTGACAAAGATGTCATAAATGGTCGTTATTTGAGCATAATGACCGAAAGGGAATAAAAAAACCACCCAGTGGGTGGTTTTTGGAATTATTTTCTAGCCTAGAACTTTGTTTTCGATGTCACTCTCTGAGGTGTGTCGAACATCTTTACCTTTGACGAAGTAGATGACGTATTCAGAGATGTTTTGACAACGGTCACCGATGCGCTCTAAGGAACGAACTGACCAGAACACATCCATAACTTTTGGAATACTGCGTGGATCTTCCATCATGTAGGTCATTAATTGACGGGTAATACCTTCGTATTCTTTGTCGAGTGTTTTGTCTGCTTTGTGTACTTCAAATGCCGCGTCAACGTCCATTCGCGCAAACGAATCTAGAACCTGGTTTAACATGGCGATTGCTTTACGGCCCATGCTGTCCATTGATACTAAAAACTCTTGTTGAGTTTTATTGAACGACTCTAAAGCAACATTGGCGATACGCTCAGCTTCATCACCGATTCGCTCAAGATCTGTAATCGTTTTGATGATAGCAAGTACCAAACGTAAGTCAGACGCTGCTGGCTGACGCTTTGCGATAATGCGAGTACAAGCTTCATCAATATCAACTTCCATTTTGTTGACAAGATAGTCGGTTTCTAACACGCGCTTAGCAAGCGCTTGGTCAGAATTGTTAACGGCATTTAAAGCGTTGGTCAGTTGCTGTTCAACCAAACCACCCATTTTTAATACGTCGTTACGAATTTGCTCAAGCTCTTCATTGAATTGACCTGAGATGTGTTTATTTAAATGCATTTCCATATTAAAACCCCTTATTTGCCGCTAACTCTAAACTAAATTCAACTGTTGATTAACCGTAACGGCCGGTGATGTAATCTTCGGTTTTCTTCATTTTTGGTGTTGTGAACAAGGTGTTTGTATCAGCGTGTTCAATCAACTGACCCATGTACATGAACGCGGTTTGATCCGATACACGTGCTGCCTGTTGCATGTTGTGGGTAACGATAACAACGGTGTACTTGTCTTTAAGTTCAGTGATCAATTCTTCAATTGTCAAGGTTGAAATCGGGTCAAGTGCTGAGGTCGGTTCGTCTAGAAGTAATACTTCTGGTTCGATTGCAATTGCACGAGCGATAACCAAACGTTGCTGCTGACCACCTGACAAGCCTAATGCAGAGTCGTGTAGACGATCTTTTACTTCGTTCCAAAGTGCGGCGTTACGCAAAGAACGCTCTACTACTTCATCTAATACGCGACGGTCGTTTTGGCCTTGTAGGCGCAAGCCGTAAACAACATTCTCGTAAATGCTCTTCGGGAATGGGTTAGGGCGCTGGAACACCATACCAACAGTACGACGAAGTGACGCGACATCTACAGACTTGTTATAGATGTTTTGATTGTGAAGTAAAATCTCACCTTCGATACGACAGGTGTCGACTAAGTCGTTCATGCGGTTAATACAACGCAATAACGTCGACTTACCACAACCTGATGGACCGATAAACGCAGTCACTTGGCCTTTTGGAATATTCATCGAAATGTTTTCCAAAGCCTGCTTCTCGCCATAATAAAGATTTAGGTCTTTGATGCGAAGCGCAACTTGCTCTTCACGTAAGTTGTCCAAATCAATTACTGACGACTGTTTGTTGCTCATATCTGGTGCTACTGAAATCATGTCACACTCTCTTACTATCTATAAATCTTAAAACTGTTTCTGTTTCTAATCTTTCGATTAGTGCTCTAGCGCTTTGTATTTTTCACGCAAATGGTTACGAATGCCGATGGCGGTAATGTTCAGTGCCACGATTACGGTAACCAATAGGAATGACGTTGCGTAAACTAAAGGACGCGCTGCCTCTACGTTTGGACTTTGGAAACCAACATCGTAGATGTGGAAGCCTAAGTGCATAAATTTACGATCCAAATGGACGAACGGGAAGTTGCCGTCAATTGGAAGCGTCGGTGCCATCTTAACTACACCAACCAGCATAAGTGGTGCTACTTCACCGGCTGCACGAGCAACTGCTAGGATAAGACCTGTCATGATCGCAGGGCTCGCCATCGGAATGATGATGCGCCACAGTGTTTCCGCTTTAGTCGCGCCTAGGGCTAAAGAGCCTTGACGTAGCGAGCTCGGAATACGAGACAAACCTTCTTCTGTTGAGACGATGACAACCGGTAGGGTTAAAATCGCAAGTGTTAATGCCGACCAGATAACGCCTGGAGTACCAAATGTTGGGCCAGGAAGTGCTTCAGGGTAGAACAATTGGTCAATTGAGCCACCTAACATGTAAACGAAGAAACCAAGACCAAATACACCGTAAACAATTGAAGGTACACCCGCTAGGTTAATAACGGCAATACGGATAACCTTAGTAATCGCATTGTTACCGGCGTACTCGTGTAGGTAAATCGCCGCAACAACACCGAATGGTGTAACGATAACCGCCATCAACATAACCATAAATACGGTACCGAAGATTGCAGGGAATACACCACCTTCAGTGTTTGCTTCGCGTGGATCGTCAGAGATGAACTTACCAAGCTGTTTCCAGTAGCGGAAGAACTTGTCCATAAACGACATGTCGTTCGGGAATGCTACGTCTAAGATGTAGTTCATTGGCAATGTGACAGATTCACCGCGCATGTCTTTTACGATAACTGCGTCACGTTCTGCTTGGTTACGGAAGCCAAATAGCTGCTTTTCAAATTCGCGGTATTCTGCTCTTAGTTCCGCTCGACGGTCGTTCAACTCACCAAGAGTTCTGTCGTTCAGTTTGCCTTCAAGCTCCAACTTACGCTCTTTCAGACGAAGCTTTTCAAGCTCGTAGTTAATTGCGCCGATTTCACCATTTTGCAATGACAGTGCTGCACCGTTTAAGTCAACTGCGCGTTCAATCAGTTCAAACAACAATTCTTCTTTGTTTTCTGTGATCGTAACGCCGTCTTTAACGACAGCCTCGACAAAACCGTAGAAGTTACCGTTTTTGCTGCGTTCGAAAACCGCTAAGCCCGAAGGTACGCTTTGTTTAACGATTTCCGGTGCTAGTAACCAACGAAAATCGAGCTCTACAAACTCACGGTTACCCGTTTTAACCAATAAACGTTCAACCGTTTCGCCCTGCGGGTTCTTAAACTGGATGCCAGATTCGGTTAAACGATCCGTTGGCACTTCTTCACGGTCATAGACTTCACCAATGATGGTGTAAGTTGTACCGTCTGCTTTTTCAATTTCAAATTGTTGAATGTCCGTTGGCCAGAAGAAAGATAGTCCTCGGCTCGCAATCAACAACAATAAACCAATAACTGATAACAAGCTGATGCTAACTGCACCCGCTGTCATCCACACCCAAGGGGCACCTGATTTAAACCATGATTTCATTTACAAATTCTCCAAAAATCTTACGGGTGCACGTTAAAGTGAGCTGTATTTTTCACGAAGACGTTGACGAACGAACTCCGCTAAAGTGTTAAATACAAAGGTAAAGACGAACAACACAAAGGCCGCCAAGAATAGGATGCGGTAGTGTGAACTACCCACTTCAGATTCTGGCATTTCAACCGCAATGTTCGCAGATAGAGTACGCATGCCTTGGAATATGCTCCAATCCATGATTGGTGTGTTACCAGTCGCCATCAATACGATCATGGTTTCACCAACAGCGCGGCCAAGTCCCATCATAACTGCCGAGAAGATACCTGGACTCGCAGTTAACAATACGACCTTGGTCAATGTTTGCCACTGAGTCGCACCAAGTGCCAATGAGCCGCTTGATAAAGTTTTTGGTACGCTGAATACCGCATCTTCGGCAATTGAGAAGATGGTCGGGATTACAGCGAAGCCCATAGCGATACCAACAATAAGAGAGTTACGTTGGTCGAAGGTGATGCCAAGCTCGTTGGTAATGTACAAACGGGTATTACCATCGAATAACCACTGTTCAACAGCAGGGCTTAAGGCAAATGCCAACCAGCCAACAAACATGACAACTGGGATCAAAATCAGTGAGTCATAGCCTGCAGGTACGCTTTCTTTGATGCGTTTTGGAATGTTGTGCCACAACATGGCTGCAACCAAAATGGAGACAGGTAGCAAGATGAGGAACAGCACAACACCAGGTAAGTTTTCTTCAATAACCGGTGCTAACCAAAGGCCCGCTAAGAAACCTAAGATTACGGTCGGTAGTGCTTCCATGATTTCAACGGTAGGCTTAACCACCTTGCGCACGCTTGGTGCCATAAAGTAAGCAGTGTAAATAGCCGCTGCTAGTCCGATTGGAACCGCAAACAACATTGCATATGCCGCTGCTTTTAAGGTACCAAACGAAATTGGAACTAAGCTGAATTTAGATTCAAAGTCGTCACTCGCTGACGAAGACTGCCAAATGTAGTCTGGCTCAGGGTAACCCTCATACCATACTTCTTGCCATAGACCAGACCAAGTTACTTCCGGGTGTTCGTTTTCTACTTTGAACACCGTTAAATCAGAGCCGTCTAGTGCAATCAGAGCATTAGAGCGAGGAGAGAAGTTTAAGTTACTGATTTTTTTACCAGTCAAGTTGCCTTGCCATAACTCAGCTTCAGACGTGGTATGGAACAAATTAACTTCGCCACTCGCTGTAGTAGCAGCAAATGTACGACGATAAAATTCTGGGTAGATTTTCACTACAGCGGTATCGGCTTGCTCGACTTCCATTTGGAACGAACGGGCGTTGATGAACGCTCTGCCATCTTTGCTGTTGGTTTCAAACCATTGGGCAATGTGGCCGTCAGAGTAGCCAATTACCAAAGAGTTCGCGCCAGCTAATAGCTGAGCCGCGGTCAATTCACTGCCTGTGCGGTTAACTTTCACTGTGTACAGTAGACGAACATTTTCGCCGTCACGCGCGTTGGCAACAAATACTTCACTGTCCGTTACAATGAAAATACGAGAAACATCAGGGGATACCAACAATTGCTTTACTTCGCCAGTGACAAAGTTCAAATCAGATTGATACGCTTCCCATGTCATTTCTTCGGTGAACATGTCTTCTTCACCTTCTAAGCGCGCAAAGACAACCTGACCATTGTCTAATTGATACAGGATACCAACTGCACTTTCCTCAGAAGCAAAGCTAAATTGCTTAATGACTTTGCCTGGGCTTTGTAACGCTGGAGTCGCTGCTTCACCGAGCGGATAATCGAGCACCGGCGTCAATACGCGAACGTCATTAGGGAATGACACTCTGAATGATGGCTTGACTACGGTTAACTCACCGCGGTTGTTGATATAACCGTAATGGGCTTGGTGCGGCGCACTTGCCGCAAACGCGGCAATTTCACCGTCGATGCTGACTGTTTCTGAATTCAACTTCTCGCCAGCCTTATCGCCCTTAACGCGATAAAAATCGACGACGCCTGAATCAGTCAAACCAAATGCAATTTCAGTTTGCTCTTCAATACCCATTGCGGCGTATTCAGTCGTAATGTTTTCAATTTTGTTACGAACTTCAATATGGGCCGAATTAAATACTGGTTGAACGACATACAAAAGGTAGAAAAATATAAGTAACAAAGCACACAAAACCATGACGCCACCCGCCATAACTCCGTACTTTGCCGCTTTATCCTTGAACAAACGTTTTTTCTCAGTTTTAAGAAACGTTTCTGAGGTTTGAGACATACTAAATTACCTGCCCTAAATTAGTTGGCGCGCATTATATTTCACTAATGTTACAGTTATGTGACATGTTGTAACTTTTGAACTTCTGAAATTTTTCGCTGTCGTAAGCAAAATTAGAACATATTTTAGTCATTTAATTACGATAACGCACAAAAATCGGACACGGGGTGGCGTAAACAATTTTTGTTGTTAATACTCAAAGCATAATAATAAGTAGTAGGAAGTGGTCATTATGAAAAAACTTGTGTTAACCGTGATAGGCGAAGATAGGGTTGGCTTAGTTCAAAACTTGTCAAACGCCTTAGTTGAAAACCATGCCAATTGGTTGGCAAGTAACCTTTCGCATTTAAGTGGTTATTTCGCCGGAGTGGTTGAGGTAGAAGTGCCTGAGAATCACATCACCGAGCTTTCCGATGCATTGGCGAGTGTTCCCGGGTTAAAAATCGAATTACACGACAGTGTCGGCCATGAACCTTTGTCCGCACAAGAGATTGAGTTTGTCATCACGGGCAACGATCGCAAAGGGATCGTTCAGGAGTTATCGGAGATCATAGAACACAAAGGTGCCAGTATTGTGCACTTTACTTCGTCCAGACAGTCTGCGCCAAATTGGGGTGGAGGTTTGTTCCACGCGGTCGCAAAGGTGTCTTTGCCTGTGGGGATGAACCCAGACACCATTGCCGAGTCACTAGAGCAATTAGCCAGTGATATCGTGGTGGATTTAGAGCAAGCCAGTTAAGTTTGCTGAATTTTAGGCAAAAAAAAGAGCGACCTAGGTCGCTCTTTTTTGTGGTCTAAATTATAGACCTAATGCTTTGTACTGCTTCGCTACTACGCTTGCTGGTAGTGGAATGTAGCCATCTTTTTCAACGATCTTTTGACCAGACTGAGAAAGAATCATCTTAACAAACTCAGCTTCCATTGGAGAAAGAGGCTTGTTAGGGTGCTTGTTGATGTACATGTATAGGAAACGTGATAGTGGGTACTTACCAGCTACTGCATTTTCCATAGTCGCTGCAACGTAGTTGTCGCCTTTTTTCGCTAGAGGTACTGCACGTACACCTGACGTTAGGTAACCGATACCTGAGTAACCGATACCGTTAAGAGAAGAAGAGATTGACTGTACAACTGATGCAGAACCAGGCTGCTCGTTTACGTTGTTTTTGAAGTCACCTTTACAAAGGGCTTTCTTCTTGAAGTAACCATAAGTACCAGATACTGAGTTACGACCGAATAACTGAACGTCTTTCGCAGTCCAGTTGCCTGTAAGACCTAAGTCACCCCAACGGTCAACGTCTTGCTCGCCACCACACTTACGAGTAGAAGAGAAGATCGCATCAACGTCAGAAATTTTAAGACCTTTGATTGGGTTATCTTTGTGTACGAAAACTGCTAGAGCATCGATTGCAACAGGTACAGCTGTTGGTTTGTAACCAAAACGCTTTTCGAACGCTTCAACTTCTTTTGACTTCATACGACGGCTCATAGGACCGAACTGAGAAGTACCTTCAGTTAGTGCTGGAGGAGCTGTAGAAGAACCTGCCGCTTGGATTTGAATGTTAACATTTGGGTAAAGACGCTTAAATTCTTCCGCCCAGAAAGTCATCATGTTAGCTAGAGTGTCAGAACCTACAGAAGAAAGGTTACCAGAGATACCGCTTGTTTTTGTGTAGTTAGGGATTTCTTTATCAACCGCTACTGCTGACGTTGATACAAGAGTCGCTAAAGTAAAACCTAATGCGCCGATAAGTGCTTTTAGTTTCATTTTTTTGCTCCGATTAATTTAATCTTTCTCGGTGGAGATTCCAACCGAATTAAAGTTGTGTATTTTTCAACTGTGGCCAGTTTAGAGAGTTAATGTGACAAGTTTATGACAAAGATTTTTTTTATCGAATTTTAATTTCTTGATGATGTTATGTTGCTGAAATTATTGGGTTATTTTAGTTCAAAAAAAAGATCAAAAAAAAATGTCACCGGCGTTTTGTAGGCCAAAATGACATTTTTTTTGTTGCGTCATGGTTTTGTAATAAATCGGACTAGTGGATCTTTAAAAAGCAATTGTCTATGTCGAAACTAAAGGTACTGCCTTTGTGGACTTCGCTTGAGACTCTCAGTTTTGAGTCGTGATTGGTAAGGACGTGTTTGACAATAGATAAGCCCAATCCCGAACCACCTGAGTCGCGGGTTCTAGCTTGATCAACCCGATAGAAACGTTCGGTGAGCCGGGCCAAATGTTCGTGAGGGATACCATCGCCTGAATCTTTGCAACTAAATCTGGCGTCGCCGTTTTCCAGTCCCGACCATGAAATATCAATTTGTCCGCCTTCGGGGGTATAACGAACGGCGTTAAAAATTAGGTTTGAGAAGGCACTTCGAAGTTGATCTTCGTTACCGACCATGTGAATTTTGTCATCGATGTTTAAACGAATGTCGTGTTTGCCGTCTGACAATGCCATAGCTTCTTGATGAATTGTCGATAACATCGAAGGCACATTCACAGGGTGATACGACGTCATCATCTGCTTATTCTCAAGCTTGGTAAGGGTAAGGAGCTGATTGACCAAAGCGTCCATACGCATGGTTTGTTCCGTCATCATTTTGTGGGCTTTTTGCCACAGCATAGGATCTGGTGAATCGCCGTCATCCAGCACTTCTAAATACCCACGCATAACGGTCAACGGTGTTCGCAATTCGTGACTGACGTTAGCGATAAAATCTTTACGCATTTGTTCCATACGTTTGACTTGGGTGACATCTCGGGTCACTAAGGTCCAACGGTCTTTTTCAAAGGGCGCAATACGACATTCAAGAATGATCTGATCGTCCAAAGGTGAATGAAACACAAACGGATCGTCGTATTTTTTTGAATTTAGGAAATCTAAAAAATCCGGTGCACGGAGGAAGTTGTCTAATCGATTACCGACGTCCTCCGGCATTTTGAAACCAAGCATTTTCTGTGCGAGTGAATTACACCAAACTATGGTTTTATCTTCATTAAAGACAACGGCAGCGTCAGGCAGTGACTCGGCACCCAATCTGAATCTGCGAATGAGTAAACTCAGCTCGTTACGCTTCTTTCGGTGTTTTCGCTGTTGGTGATAAATGCCGTCAAACACATCCGCCCAGGAACCCGCTGCTTTCGGCGGATAGGCGTCGCGCTTGTACCATAACCAGTCAATGAGCTTGAATAAATGGTGATAATGCCAAACGACGACAACAAGTAGGCCGATGGCAATGGTCTCGAATAAGACGTTAAAAAAGAAGCCAAACACTAAAAAAGGTAGCAAAAACATCGCTACCTTTGTTACCACTTTACTAAAATTTGGTGGTTGTATCATACACTCAACTTAAACTGTTTGAGAGAAGCGGTATCCTGAACCTCGAACGGTTTGAATCATGTGATTCACTTCTCCCATCGCTTTACGCAGGCGACGGATTTGAACATCAACGGTTCTGTCTTCTACGTAAACATTAGTACCCCAGACATGATCCAATAATTGTTCACGACTGTAAACCCTATCTGGATGAGTCATGAAAAAGTGCAGCAGTTTAAATTCAGTTGGACCTAAATCGATGCGCTGGTTGTTTACTGTAACGCGGTGAGAAATTGGGTCAAGGACCAAGCCATTGGCCTCTACCGTTTCTTCAATTGCAGTTGGCGCAACACGGCGCAATACTGCTTTGATACGTGCCATCAATTCTTTCGGTGAAAATGGTTTAGTCATGTAGTCGTCAGCACCGACCTCAAGGCCACGGATCTTATCTTCTTCTTCACCGCGAGCGGTCAACATGATGATCGGGATGTTCTTGGTGTGATCTTCTTGCTTAAGAGTCTTAGCGATTTGAATACCACTGGCGCCAGGCAACATCCAGTCTAAAAGGATTAGCACAGGGTAAGGCTCTACAATGAGCTTTTGTGCTTCTTCAAATGATTTGGCTTGCAACGCTTCGTAACCGTTTTGCTCTAAAACAAAGGCTAACATTTCACGAATAGGTGCTTCGTCTTCAATAACTAAAATTCTGTTCATGTCTAGCTTTTTCATCGTGGTCTTCTAATGGATAGTCGCTAGTATTCATCAATAATATGACAGAAGTGTGACACATGTTAAGTTTTGTCACATTAATTACAAGAATTTGCAATGAAACTGCAACTCGCACGCAATAAAAAAGCCGCGAATGCGGCTTTTTTAGATGATAAAAGTGTGATTAGAACTTTTGTTCAACACCTACAGCTAGGTATGTTTCGTCTTCCGCTTCGTCCATGTTGAAGTTTGTGAAGAAACCGAACAACTTAGTGTTCTTACCTAGTTTACGGTCGAAACCTAGAGTAAAGCCGTTGTCGTCTTCAAGCGTCTGATATTGACCTTTCAAGTTGAACTTGCCAACTTTGTATTGAGCATTTACCAAGAAACCCGTCTTGTCGTCGCCTGAGTCAACCGCTTCTTGTACTTGAACCATTGCGCCAAGTTTTACGTCAGACACTTTTGCACCAACGGTTAAACGTGTTGCATCGTAACCTTTAACGTCAGAGTCCATTGCAACTGCAGCGTAATACTTGCCTTTCTTAAGGGCTTTGTCGCCGTAGGTAGCAGAGATTGATGTGCTTGCATCGTCGTTTTCTTCGTCAAGAATGTAGCTCACACCGAACTGGATACCGTTGAATTTTGGCGACTTATAAGAGATAGAGTCGCTCATGCGGTTTTCACCTTTCCAAAGGTTCTTGATATCCGCTTCGTAATCTGAGAATAAGTCAAACTTACCTTGAGATTGTTTGAACATAGTGTCGTTACGACCTAATAAAACTTCACCGAAGCTGCCTTTAAGGCCAACGTATTGGTTACGAGATTTAATGTTTTTCTCGCCAGACTCGTCAGTAGGGTCTACTTGGAATTCGTATTTGTATACAACTTCAAGACCACCGTCTAACTTTTCAGAGCCTTTGATACCGAAGCGAGAAGCGTTGCTTTTCAATTCAGTGATTGACTCAGAGCCGTCGTCAGAGCTTTGAACAGAAACATTCAATTTGCCGTAAATATCTGCGTCAGCAAATGTTGGTGCAGATACGGTTGCAAGTACTGCTACTGCTACAAGAGACTTAAACTTATTCATATTTTTACCTTTTATCAGGAAGTTGTAACACCTAAATCCTAGCCCAAATCTTTCGACTTGAGATATTTGCGGCATATTAAATAACAGAAATGTTACAGAAATATTTCAATGTGAAAAAAATATGACAATTCTGTTTAAGTCGTGTTACGGCTGCGTTCTTATTGTTGCGTCCAAACACACAGGATCACACTGTTCCATTGTTATGGACTCTGGTGATACTGTCATTACCGCGAACTTAACGTCTTGAGTGTCGGCGGTGACAAAATGTGGCAACCCAACATCTTGCTCTTGAAAGTAGTCAAACTTGTGCCTGTGTGCGTGCAACATATGAGTATAGCCATGGTCTTTTAAAAAGGCGCTTAAGTCTGGTGCATTGCCCCAAGGTTCAATATGCGACATGCCAATGGTATGCAGGCGAGTCTCATTTTCTGCAAGTGCCCCCTGTGCTGCCAGCCAGTCTTTATCTGGAGCATCGAGGAACTCATATTGGTTATCGTTGTAGCCTATGTACTTTGAACCCAAGTAGTGAAATGAAAAGTCAAACTCACCAAATACCTTCAGCCAAATCTGTTTGCCGTAAGACAGCGCATCGTGGTTGCCAATGACCGATATGATCGGCTTTTCGGTTTGATTGAGCGCGGTGCACGCCCATTCATATTCTTTTTCAATGCCGGTTTCCACAACATCACCGAGCAATAAAATAAAATGTATATCGTCCATGGCATTGATGGTTTTAATCGTGTCTTCTAAATCGCCAGGGAATTGCTGAGGATCGCCAATCACCGCGACTTTGTATGTATCACTGGCGGAATGCTGCGTTTCTATGGTTTTTAGCCATGCTAAATTTTCTTCTACTGAGAGGTTAGGGCAGTCAGCGTCGGTCTCCCAAGGCGAAAGATCGAATTCACAACCACTGATAATCATGGCAAGCAATATACAAATATACAGGCGCATCATCAGAATACTTTCCTCACACCAAATCCATAACTGACAATGCCTTCAATACCTAAAAATTTGTAATGATCGTTGTAGAACTCGGCATTGCGCACATAATTTATTAGGCCAACGTCTAAAATCGACCAATCAATGTAGGTCTCAAATTGATAGGGCAGTTTAAAGTTCGCTTGGTAATTAATCAGCACTCGACGTGCGGTTGGAAAATAGTAACCATCTGGTATGTATTCCGGTAAGTCGCTGTATATCTCGTCTTGATGGCCAGTGATGGTTGCCACACCAAAATTGAATGGACTGAATTCGATCGCTTGGCCAAACAGTGAAAAAGGAATTCGGACGCGGCTTTCGTATCGGTATTTCAGGCTTGTCATCGTCATCGCTTCGTGATGACTAAGCTCAGGCACATAGCCAAACCCAATAGAGACCGTATGTTTTTCTGCAAACGTGTAGCCATAGGATAGGTGAGCAAACCCCATCATCGAACCGGATTGCAATTCTAAATTGTGCTTTCCTGCATAAGCAAAGTGAGAGGAAACCCCCAGGCACAATATCAATGCGAATTGAAAGAGGTTTTGTGTCATAAATCTCCAAATATGCCTAAGTCGGAAAGCGGACGAGATATGGTCATGGCGACGTTTAGTTTCAAGTGTATATTCATATATTCAGATGAAAAGTACATTTTTGTTACCATTAGTAATAAGGAAGTTGAATAATAATTTGATTTGCATAACGTTTTTGTTCAACTCTGACAAAATTGCGACTAAACTAGTTAACAAATTTAAAAGGGGTTAGTTGACATGGCACGGGAACAATGGGGCATCTGTGGAGAAGCGAATTTACATGGACTTCATTTGTTTTTTAACACTCATGAAGGCTACGAGCCTGTTATTAGAGAAGCGTTAAGCCAACTGCCTGATATCTTCAACGAGATCAACGAACAGTTTTCTGAGGCGATGTTTTCCGGTGTTGTCGCCATAGGCGCTAACTTTTGGAACGAGCTTTACCCCGACAGTTACCCACCTGGTTTAAAACCTTTCCCGGCAATGCGTCACGAAGATAGGCACATGCCAGCAGTGCCCGTCGATTTATTCATTCAACTGCGCTCTGATAGACAAGACGTCAACTACATCGCAAGTCGCCGAATCACCAGCTTGTTTGGTGAAATGGTGGAACTGATAGAGCAAGTGCCTTGTTTCCGCTATTTAGATGGTCGCGATTTAACCGGCTTTGTTGATGGCACGGAAAATCCAAAGGGAAGAAAACGCAGAGAAGTCGCTCTGTTATCTGACGCAGGTAAGTTCACGGCGGGCAGTTTTGTTCATGTACAACGTTATCGTCATCATTTAAATAAGTGGGACAACTTACCCACCGACGAACAAGAACTCATTATAGGTCGCACTAAAATTGACGATGTGGAGTTTGACTCCGAAAACATGCCGGATACGGCGCATGTGAAACGCTCCAACGTAAAAGATGAAAACGGCAAAACAATGGAGTTAATGCGCCAAAGCATGCCTTACGGTAATTTGACGACACAGGGTCTGTTATTTATTTCTTACTGCGCGCACCCAACGTATTTTGAAACGATTTTGTCGAACATGGTATTTGGCAGTGATGAAGGCAGTTATGATCACTTACTAAATTACACAACCGCTGAGACTGGCGCCGCATTTTTCGCACCTTCAATTGACTTCCTAATCAATCAAGGCAACTTGGAATAAAAAAAGCGCCTTAGGCGCTTTTCAATGAATATTCACTATAAATTGCGTTTATACAGTGTCGAATAGCTCTTTGACGTTGGCTAATGTGTGCTCAATTTCACTAACTTTTAATGGCGCAATGAAGATAGTGTCGTCGCCAGCGATGGTGCCTAAAACCCCTTCTGCTTTTCCAACTGAGTCTAACAATCGAGCGATCAACTGAGCGGCGCCAGGACTGGTGCGAATTATGACCATAGATTCATTGTGGTCAACTTCCAGTACAAGTTGACGCAAAGGGCTCTTAGCTGTTGGCATTCCTAGCTCTGCAGGCAAGCAGTAGACCATTTCTTGTTTGGCGTTACGGGTACGAACCGCACCAAAGCGGGTCAACATACGAGAGACCTTAGATTGGCTGACATTGTCAAAACCTTGAGCTTTTAGCGCATCGACGATGTCGGATTGAGATCCAAATCGCTCTTCTTTTAATAGTGCTTTAAACGCTTTAATAAGCTCTTCTTGTTTGGTCTGACTCATATTGTTTACAACTCCCATTTTTCCTAGCGGAAAATATTAATTCATTTATAAGCATAATACTAATTGCTATTTGAGTTTTTACTCATATTTGAGTATGGTTTGCCCGCAAATTTACTCTATAACCCCTTTGAATTGGAGAAAACAATGAAAGTTGCAGTTTTAGGTGCCGCAGGTGGCATTGGTCAGGCTCTATCTTTACTTCTTAAAACTCAGTTACCAGCAGGTTCGGAATTAGCGTTATACGACGTAGCTCCGGTTGTTCCTGGTGTTGCAGTTGACTTGAGCCACATCCCAACTGCAGTTAAAGCAGAAGGATTTGGTGCTGACGATCTAGACAAAGCGTTAGTAGGTTCTGACATCGTATTAATCCCAGCTGGTGTTCCTCGTAAGCCAGGTATGGACCGTTCTGACCTGTTCAACATCAACGCCGGTATCGTTAAGAACCTAGTTGAAGCGATTGCTGATCACGCTCCTGATGCTTGCATTGGTATCATTACTAACCCAGTAAACACGACTGTTGCGATTGCTGCAGAAGCGTTAAAGGCTAAAGGTAAGTATAACCCTGCGAAATTATTCGGTGTGACTACGCTTGACGTAATCCGTGCTGAAACTTTCGTTGCTGACGCAAAAGGCCTTAACTGTGAAGACATCGTTGTTCCAGTTATCGGTGGTCACTCAGGTACAACTATCCTTCCTCTTCTTTCTCAAGTTGAAGGCGTTGAGTTCTCTCAAGAAGAACTAGAATCTTTAACTAACCGTATCCAAAACGCGGGTACTGAAGTAGTAGAAGCCAAAGCGGGTGGCGGTTCTGCAACTTTATCTATGGGTCTTGCAGCGGCGCGTTTCGCTCTTAGCCTAGTTGACGCGTTAAACGGTGAAGAAGACGTTTACGAATACACTTACGTAGAAGGTGACGGTGAAGACGCACGTTTCTTTGCTCAACCAGTACTTCTTGGTAAAGACGGTGTACAAGAGATCCTTCACTACGGTGAGTTGAGCGATTTCGAAGAAAAATGTAAAGCTGAGATGATCGAAGGCCTTCGCGCTGACATCAAACTTGGCGAAGACTTTGTAAACAACGCAGAATAAAAGCGAACTCATAGTCTGAAAAAAAGGGTGCTTAAGGTACCCTTTTTTAATTGTTGTAGTCCTAATATCGAAATACCGGATTCAGTTAAAAAAGGAATTTTATGTTGTATACCTTAATTACCTTTGCTCTCGTCTTTTTTACTTGTTTACTGTTTCTACCAAAATTCAAACGTTTCATTGAGCAGCAGAGTGTCGCGTTTAATTTTCTTCTGACTATGGTAGCCACGTTAGTTGGTGTACTTTTGGCGATTGCAATCAGTAATTACGAAGCGGATAAAAAAGAACAAGAGGACGTGGTTAAACTGATTGATGCGTCTATCACGTCAATTGAATCATGTGCTGGTTACACTCAAGCACTGCTGGAGCATGCCGAAAATCAATCTTTAGATGCGCAAGCGAGCGAACAATTTTTTCTTCTCAACCCCGCACCTTACCCTGAGTATGTGGATGTTTTTCTCGCTCAACCTGTGGTGAGTAAAAACCTGTCAAGTGACGGGCTTAGCGACCTAAATGGGATTGTGATCAATTTGAAGCGTACCATCACTTCAAAGCCCAAAGTGTATTTGGAGTTGTTAACACAAACTCGAGAAGTGTTATTGGTAGAGCGCAGGTATCAAGGTGGTGAGATTGATGAAGTAGAATTAGACCGCCTGTTGGATCAGATTCAGGAGCGGCCATTGAGCTTGTAAAAAAAGGTGCAATAGCACCTTTTATTAAAAATGTCGTTGTCTATGCGGTGCGATGCACAGATAGGTGCGCTAGGCTCACCAACGCTTGTTTGAACTCAGACTCTGGCAATACATTAAGCATCGCGATCGCTTTATCCGCTTCTTGCTCAGCTTTCTCTTTGACGTAATCTAACGCGCCGGTTGCGGTCATCGTTTTCATTATGTCGTCAAACTTATCTTTGCCATCGCCGTTTTCAATGGCTTCACGAATGACTGCCGACTCAGTTTCAGTGGCATGCCACATAGCATAAAGAAGTGGTAGGGTCGGTTTGCCTTCGGCGAGGTCATCTCCAACGTTTTTACCCATATCTTCGGCATCGGATGCGTAATCCATGACGTCGTCAATCAACTGGAATGCAGTACCTAGGTGCATGCCGTAAAGGCGCATGGCATCTTCAGTGGCATCGTCAGATTGAGCAATGACAGCAGCTAACTGCGTTGCAGCTTCAAACAATCGAGCTGTTTTGCCGTAGATCACATCAAAATAGCTCTGCTCAGTAGTTTCTGGATCGTTGCAGTTCATTAACTGCAGAACTTCACCTTCTGAGATGACGTTGGTCGCGTCTGCCAAAATACTCATAACTCGCATTGAGTCGAGCGTTACCATCATCTGGAAAGAACGTGTGTATAAAAAATCACCGACCAAAACGCTGGCTTGGTTACCAAATACCTCGTTTGCGGTTTCTTTGCCACGACGCATCGTAGATTCGTCAACTACGTCGTCATGCAGTAAGGTTGCTGTGTGTATAAACTCGATGATGGCCGCTAACGTGTGGTGCTTTTCGGCTTGATAGCCGAGCGCACGTGCTGCTAGCACAGTCAACATAGGACGGATGCGTTTGCCTCCGCTGTTGATGATATACATACCCAACTGATTAATTAGCGCGACGTCTGAACTTAATTGTGCGCCGATGACGCTGTTCACTGAGTCCATGTCAGACTCCGATAGCGCCACGATTTGTTTGATATCCATTAATTGGTTTTTGCTGTTGATTGCAGTAATTTGCCGCAAGTTTACCTGACTCTGAAAAATTCCGAAACGGTAAATCCGTCGCATGGCCAAAAACTCAGGACAATTGCATTGTTTCACGCCAATCCAAGCGCCGAATTCCAAGCTTTTGCTTTTTTTCAAAATTAAACTGAATTTGTACTTGCGATCGTTTTTCTTCTCCTTTAGAATTCGCGCCCTGTTTTACAGATTTAATTTGTGCGAAGAACGCACAGGAGACGGAGTAATATGTACGCGGTATTCCAAAGTGGTGGTAAACAACACCGTGTTGCTGAAGGCCAAACCATTCGTCTTGAGAAGCTTGACGTAGAAACTGGTTCTACTGTTGAGTTTGATCAGGTGCTTTTAGTTGCTAACGGCGACGACGTAAAAGTTGGCGCACCATTAGTAGCTGGCGGTAAGGTTTCAGCTGAAGTTGTTTCTCACGGTCGTGGTGAGAAGATCAAAATTGTTAAATTCAAGCGTCGTAAGCATTCACGCAAGCAAGCGGGCCACCGTCAGTGGTTCACTGAAGTGAAGATTACGGGCATTAGCGCTTAATAAGTAGAGGTACTTTAAAATGGCACATAAAAAGGCTGGTGGTAGTACTCGTAACGGTCGTGATTCAGAAAGCAAACGCCTAGGCGTTAAGCGTTTCGGTGGTGAAGCAGTATTAGCTGGTAACATCATCGTTCGTCAACGTGGTACTAAGTTCCACGCTGGCCAAAACGTAAGCATGGGTCGTGACCACACATTGTTCGCTACTGCAAACGGTAAAGTTAAGTTCGACGTTAAAGGTCCACTTAACCGTAAATACGTGAGCATTGAAGCTGAGTAATTAGCTCAATACGCAAGATTCAAAACCCCGCTTTTGCGGGGTTTTTTGTTTCTACTGAAAGCTGGCAGTAATCCGGCTCTGGTCATATAGTTATACCAATTAGGATAGGGATCTCCGAATTAACGCTAAGTATTGTTTTAGTGTTGTGGGGCGAAGCTACTATCTCGGTTGTGGCAAACCTCCAGTTTAATAACAGCAAGACGCTTATCCTAATTGGTATGTTAATCAACCTTTCAATTTGAGTTTTCCAAAAATGAAGTTTGTAGATGAAGTTGAAATTAAAGTAGATGCCGGCGATGGCGGCAATGGCGTCGTGTCATTTCGACGTGAAAAATACGTGCCTAACGGCGGTCCCGACGGCGGTGACGGCGGTGATGGTGGTGACGTCTTCTTGCAAGCTGATGAAGGGTTGAATACGCTCGTCGATTATCGTTTTGAACGTTTCCACAAAGCACAACGCGGAGAAAACGGCCAAGGTCGTAACTGCACAGGTAAGCGCGGTGAAGATTGTATTTTGAAGGTGCCAGTGGGTACCCGAGCACGCGATGTGGATACAGGAGAAATCATTGGTGATTTAACCAAGCACGAGCAGAAGCTGTTGGTTGCTAAAGGTGGTTATCACGGGTTAGGTAATACTCGCTTTAAAAGCAGTGTTAACCGCGCGCCAAGACAAAAGACCAATGGCACGGCTGGCGAAGTTCGTAACCTTCAGTTAGAACTTCTGTTACTCGCTGATGTTGGTATGTTGGGCTTACCAAATGCTGGTAAATCAACGTTTATCCGCAGTGTTTCCGCAGCGAAACCAAAAGTAGCCGATTATCCATTTACGACTTTGGTTCCTAATTTAGGTGTTGTGCGAGCGGGTAACTCATTTGTAGTTGCTGACATTCCAGGTTTGATCGAAGGCGCTGCAGATGGTGCTGGATTAGGTATTCGATTCTTACGACATTTAGAGCGTTGTCGCATCTTGTTGCACTTGGTTGATATCATGCCAATTGATGGTAGCGATCCGGTGGAAAACGCACGTGTTATTGTTAGCGAGTTGCAACAATACAGTGAAAAACTGGCAGACAAACCACGTTGGTTGGTGTTCAACAAGATTGATCTGATGCCGCAAGAGCAAGTCGATGAAGTGTGTAAGCGCATTGTTGATGAGCTTGAGTGGGATGGACCAACTTATCAAATTTCAGCGTCTAGCTCAGTCAATACTAAAGACTTATGTAATGATTTAGCGGAAGCGCTTGAAGATATGCCACGAGAAGTAGTGGAAGAGAAGAAAGAGAAAGTTGAGTTCCAATGGGAGTCATACCATAAAGACGCCATCGATGATGACGATGATTGGGATGACGATTGGGATGAAGACGATTATGATGTTGAGGTAATTTACAAGCCTTAGCCGCTTGTTGGTCCTCAAACTAAAAGAAGTACACTATGAGTCAGATTTCCATGATTGCCGCGATGGCAAACAATCGAGTGATTGGTAAAGACAATGATATGCCATGGCACATGCCGGCAGATCTTAAATATTTTAAGTCAGTAACTATGGGTAAGCCCGTAATTATGGGCAGAAAGACCTTTGAGTCCATTGGTCGTCCCTTACCTGGACGCAAGAATGTTGTGATTACCAGAAACTCGCAATGGCACGCTGATGGTGTTGAAGTTGTTAGCTCCACTGAAGAGGCGCTTAACGTTCTCAGTGAAGCAGAAGAAATAATGGTGATTGGTGGCGGTAATATTTATCTGCAATTATTGCCTTTAGCCACTACACTTTATTTGACCTTTATTGATTTAGAAGTAGAAGGTGACACGCAGTTTCCAGATTGGGAAAAAGCGGCAAATTGGCAAGAAGTAGCTCGCGAGAGCCACGTTGCGGATGAGAAAAATGCGCATCCTTATCAGTTTGTTACTTTAAAAAAATTGTAGGGAATTCCCTGTAATACGGACTTTGATACTTGCATAAGTAATTCACTGTGGTACTGTCGTCACAATAATTAAATGGCGAGAAAGTTTATGAAGTTATTAGCGACACTCTTATCTGTTACTTTGGTGTTAGGTAGTGTTTCTTACTCTGCACCAGCGAAATCTGCTGATGTGGCATCATTACTAGCGGGTCTTTGCGAAAACGTAGCAACGGATAATAAATCTCGTTTGCGTAAAAAGCTGAAAGAAGCAGGCGTTAAATTAAGAAATATCTACGACGGTATTACTTGTGGTGGCGAGCCTTTAGTCCGTTATGCGATGATCAAAGGCGCAAGTGGCGCAGGTACGTTTATCGTTAAGCGTATGCCAGCTTCTCACTTTGCCGGTTCTGGCGATTTAGACTGGGCAAATGCTAACGGTCACGGCGATTCAGACATCGCAAAAGCAATCGCGAATCGTTAATTCTGATTCAAATAAAAAAACCGCCTCTTGGCGGTTTTTTTATGTCTGCAAATCCAACGTGGCTTACAACGCCAGTTGCAGCTCTTTCAGCGCATCGACGTCCATTGGCTTGCCGATGTAATAACCCTGGGCATATTTAATCCCAAGCTGTTTCAGGGCATTGAATACAGCTTCAGTTTCAACAAATTCTGCGACACATTCTTTACCCAAAGCTTTGGAAACATTGGCAATGGCGCTAACTAGCGTTTGATCGACATCATTCTTGGTCATATCTTTAACAAAACTGCCGTCTATTTTTACCGATTCAGCCGGAAGTTCCTTAAGGTAGGCAAAAGTGGAAAAGCCGGTGCCAAAATCATCGATTGAAAACTGACAACCCAAACTACTGATCTGTTCAATTAAGCGACGAGTGCCACTGACATTGGTTAAACTGGCCGATTCAGTTAACTCAAAAATGATCCGCTCACCACTGACATTGTGTTGTTTAAGCTTTTCTTTGATGTGTGGGTGTAAACGTTCATCGGAGAAGGCTTGGGCAGATAAGTTGATCGCGACTTTATGCAGCAATGGGTTATCGCCCGCCATTTTTATCGCTTGGTTTACCACCTGATGATCAAGGAAACTGATGTCTTCGGCACGCTCCAGTGCAGGAATGAACTCATTAGGGTAAGCAAGATTGCCATTCACATTTAAGCGCACAAGCGCCTCATAATAAGCAATGTGGTTTTCTTGTAAGTCCCAAACCGGTTGGAAATGCAAAATTAATTGATCGTTTATCACCGCTTCTTGCAGCTTCTGAACCCACTTTATGTTGTCTAGCTGTTGTTTCGAGTCGGAATCGGATTCGCTGTAACAGTGGGTCTGATTGCGGCCTTTATTTTTGGCCACGTACAAGGCGATGTCGGCTTGGCGCAAGTATTCCGCCGCCGTTGCGTTACCATCAATTTCGCTGGCGCCAATACTGGCGCTAATCTTGTAGGTGTTGTTGCCAAACTGAAAGTGCGCATTCGCAATTTGAGTACAGATGTTATCACCTATCTTGATTGCATCTTCTATTCGCGTTTCTGCCAATAAGATAACAAACTCATCGCCACCCACTCGACAAAGCACGTCAGATTGCCTTAAACGCATTGAAAGGATTTGTGAAACCTCTCTTAGCACCATGTCTCCGGTTTGGTGACCTTCGGTATCGTTGATGACTTTGAAGTGGTCTAAGTCGATGTATAACAGGCTGTGTTTGGCTTTGCCTCTGGATGCGAGCAACGTCAACCGGTTTAATTCATTATCAAAGTAGTAACGGTTGTAGAGTCCGGTTAATGTATCGTGCAGAGCCAAGTGGTTGAGTTTTTCCTCGGCTTTTTTGCGATCATTAATGTTGTCTATGGTCGCGGTAAGACCTTCCACTACTCCGTCTTTGATCAATTGGTGGAACTTGATCTCAACCCATACGCTGGTGTCGTAGATGGTTCTGATCCGCACTTCTTCTGTTGAAGAGGTCTGTTCTAACATCAACATGTTATGCAGCTTTTTGCTGAAACGCTTGGCGCCGAGCTCGTCGACATCGATGAAATCGGTCAGGGTCTTACCCAACGAATCAGTGATGTTGTGGCCGCACAAATCTGTCCAAGAACGATTCAAAAAGCGAATCTTGCCAGATTTATCGAGTTCGACGACCACCGAACTGAGGTTCTCAAGTAGCTTGGTGTGAGCAGTAAATAAGTCTTTAAACTTGGATTCGCTTTGCTCGAGTTGATGCACTTTAATTGCAAACTGCTCGTTACTGATCATAAAGTCGTTGCGACGCGCTGCGCGTTCACAAATGTTTAATACCCGTGATGGGTTAAGTGGACTGTATATGAAGTCACTTGCGCCATTGGTCATGTAATATTCGGCAAGCTCTATATCATTACGCGGAATCAGCATTACCACCGGAATTTCTGGTTTTTCGCTTTGTATTGTTTTTAGAAGCGCCGGACCTGTGGCGTTATCGAGATCATGGTCGATGATCACAAAATCAAAGTTTTGTTGCCGAACGAGGGCGAGACCTTCTTTTGACGAGTTCACACTGAAGGTTTCGAATTTTGCGTCGAGTAATTTCTCTAGCTGATTTCCCAGTTCGTTGTCGGAGACAATATTCAGCGCTATCAATTTACTGTTGATAGGCAAAGACAATGAAAAAGCATCCGCCAAAATTTCATTAACACGAGAAGACTCGCTTTTGGTTAAAACGGCATTGATTCCGAATGACTTCGCGGTCGCCTCTGCGATTCTTTCGCAGTGGGTTTCAGCAAGCAAAACAATTGGGATCTTGCGGTCGCAAAGATAGATATCTGATCGAATCAAACTGGAGAGACACCAGCCGTCGACTTGGCCGATATTGATGTCACTGATAATAAACTGATAGTTGGTGCTTTTGAGCTTAGCTATCGCTTCCGTGCTATTCGCAACAGTGTCGATGTCAAATAACTGTAAACTACTTATTCTATTAACCAACTGGACCTTGTGCTCAAGATCGGAGGTAATCAATAGCAGTGGAAGTTTCTGATCCATTCCTAATTAACCACTTATATTTTGGGAACGGGGCGGTGGTGCCCGAATCCTCCTACTGTATAAATATTCGTTACATTAAACAAGTGGGGATAACCCCTATATCTCTCTGAGAAACTGGGGAAATTACCGAAACGCTGTTATACTTCGCGCCCTTTATTTTATCGCTTAGACACACAGTTGAGGTTTATTGTGCAAGTTGCAGATTTTCACTTTGATTTGCCTGAAGAATTAATTGCGAAAGCTCCAAAAGAAGATCGTGCCAGCAGCCGTTTAATGCAGCTAAATGGCAACAGCGGAGACATTGATCATCATATCTTTGCCGATATTGTTAATTTGGTCGAACCGGGTGACTTATTGATTTTCAACAATACTCGAGTGATACCTGCTCGTTTGTTTGGGCAAAAAGAGTCTGGCGGTAAAGTCGAGATCTTAGTTGAACGTTTGTTAGATGAACACTCAGTTCTGGCCCATGTCCGTGCAAACAAATCACCAAAGCCCGGCAATGTGTTGGTGTTAGAAGGTGAGGTGCGCGCGGAGATGGTGGCGCGTCACGATGATTTGTTTGAGCTTAAATTTTTAGGCAATGAGACGGTTCTATCTGCACTGGAACGAAAAGGCCACATGCCGTTGCCGCCCTATATCGACAGACCTGATACAGAAGAAGACAAAGAGCGCTATCAAACGGTTTACAATGAGAAACCGGGGGCAGTGGCTGCGCCGACCGCCGGTTTACACTTTACCGACGCGCTGCTGCAACAGTTGAAAGACAAAGGGGTGCAAACTGAGTTCGTAACCCTTCATGTTGGCGCTGGCACGTTTCAGTCGGTGAGAGTGGATAACGTTGAAGAGCATAAAATGCATTCAGAATACGCAGAAGTCCCGCAATCGGTTGTTGATGCAATTGTAGCGACAAAAAAAGCGGGGAATCGCGTTATTGCCGTGGGTACAACTTCTGTTCGCTCGGTGGAGTCCGCCGCATGGAAATCGGGTATTGGCCGAAGTGAAATTGCCGAGTTAAAACCTTTTACTGGCGAGACTGACATATTTATCTATCCCGGTTTTGAGTTCAAAGTTATCGACGCTATGGTAACCAATTTCCATTTGCCAGAGTCAACATTGATTATGTTGGTGTCTGCGTTTGCCGGTCAAGACAACATATTAAAGGCCTATAACGAAGCAGTCGCTGAGAAGTATCGATTTTTCAGTTATGGTGACGCCATGTTATTAGAGCGTAAAGAAAACTAAAAAAGGACCCTAGGGTCCTTTTTTTATTCTGCTTTTAACTGGCGTTTGCGCCCGTAGTACTTGTAGATACCGACGATGGAGGCGGAAATCCAAAAAATTTCGATAACAAAACTGGCGAGGTTAAAGTTAATACACAAACTGATCAGGAGCAAAATCGCGCCTATAAGATTGTACAGATTATATTGAATGCCCTTGGGATCGATTTTTTCTAGCTGAATTAGAAAAAACGCAAGCACAACTAAAAACGTACCGGCCATCCCAATGATGTCGGCAGCTAATGAAATAGACATAACTGACTCCTAAAACTAATTAAAGCTGGCGCGGTTCCTTGGAGACTTTACCAATACAGCGGTTGCTGTTTCCATTTGGCAGACAACTCGGGATTCTATTCATTCTTGTGAATTATTCAATAGGGATCTTTCCTCAGATCTTGTATATAATGCCCGCCATTTATTGACCTAAGGGTTCTATCGAACTTTTATCGAGAAACCATAATGAAGTTTGAATTGATTAATACAAACGGTAAAGCGCGACGAGGCAAGTTGCACTTTGACCGTGGTGTAGTTGAAACACCAGCTTTTATGCCAGTTGGCACATACGGCACTGTCAAAGGCATGTCGCCTGACGAACTGAAAGATACTGGCGCGCACATTTGCCTTGGTAATACCTTCCACTTGATGTTACGCCCTGGTACTGAAATTATTCGCAAACATGGCGATTTGCATGATTTTATGAATTGGGAAAAGCCAATTTTGACTGACTCTGGCGGCTTCCAAGTATTCAGCTTGGGTGACCTTCGCAAGATCACTGAAGACGGTGTTGAGTTCCGTTCTCCCATTAATGGTGAAAAAATCATGTTAACGCCGGAGCGCTCTATCGAAGTCCAGCGTGAATTAGGTTCTGATGTGGTGATGATTTTTGACGAATGTACGCCGTATCCTGCAACGTATGAAGAAGCAAAGACCTCGATGGAGTTGTCATTGCGTTGGGCGAAACGCTCGAAAGACGAACATGGCGACAGTGAATCTGCGCTGTTTGGTATCGTTCAAGGTGGGATGTATCCGGATTTACGTGAAGTATCACTCAAAGGATTAGAAGAAATCAGCTTTGACGGTTATGCCATCGGTGGTTTATCTGTGGGTGAGCCAAAAGAAGATATGGTCAACATCCTTGATACTACGGCGTACAAATTGCCTGAGCAAAAGCCGCGTTACCTGATGGGCGTTGGTAAACCAGAAGACATCGTTGAGGCTGTTCGCCGCGGCATCGATATGTTTGACTGCGTTATGCCAACCCGAAATGCACGTAATGGTCACTTGTTTGTGACCGATGGCGTTGTAAAAATTCGCAATGCCCGTCACAAGGATGACACGTCGACACTCGACCCTGAGTGCGATTGTTACACCTGCAAAAACTACTCTCGCGCTTATTTACATCACTTGGATAAGTGCAACGAAATACTTGGCGCGAGATTGAACACGATCCACAACTTGCGCTATTACCAGCGTTTGATGCAAGGCCTAAGAGATGCAATTGAAGCTGACCAGCTAGATGCGTTTGTCGAAGACTTTTACGCGCGTCGTGGGCTCGAGGTTCCGCCAATGTCTGATGAAGGCATGCCAGCATAATCGGAGATTTTTTATGATGGGCGTTGCATAACTTATATCGCGTCCTCATATAGAAATTCACAATTTAAAAATACAAAAAATATTAAAAAAGTTTAGGGGAAAAAAAATGAGTTTATTCATTTCTAATGCGTACGCAGAAGGTGGCGCACCAGCACAAGCTGCCGGTCCAGACATGTTAATCATGTTGGTTATCTTTGGTTTAATTTTTTACTTTATGATTTATCGCCCACAAGCGAAACGCGTAAAAGAGCACAAAAACTTAGTGTCTTCATTGTCAAAAGGCGACGAGGTACTAACGGCAGGTGGCTTAATCGGCAAAATCACCAAAGTATCTGACGACAAAGACTTCGTAAAGGTTGAGTTGGCAGAGGGCACAGAAGTTATGGTGCAAAAAGGCAGCATTAGCTCTGTTTTGCCTAAAGGTACAATCAAGTCAATTTAAGACTTAGCAGCCAGAGAGTTCTGGCTGTTTTCATTTTAGTTAGAATAAAAATAGGGTGTACGCGTGTTAAATAAGTACCCACTTTGGAAATACATCATGGTGCTGTTTGTGTTAGCCATTGGCGCACTTTACTCAGCTCCAAACTTGTATGGTGAAGATCCTGCCATTCAAGTGTCAGGCCTTCGAGGCGCTGAAGTTAACGCTTTGGTTCTGGATAAAGTCATCGAGAAGCTTGATACTGCAGAAATCAAATACAAAAAAACAGAGTTAGCCGACGGCCGAATTCTCGTTCGTTTGAACAACCAGTCTGATCAAAACTTGGCAAAAGAAGCCATTGGCGACAGCTTAGGTTCAAACTATGTAGTGGCTTTGAACTTAGCGCCAGCTACTCCAGCCTGGTTGGAAGCGTTTGGTGCAGGGCCGTTGAAACTTGGTCTTGACCTTCGTGGTGGTGTTCATTTCTTGATGGAAGTGGACATGGATGTAGCCATGAATAAAAAATTCACGGAAATGGTCGACAATTTCAAAGCAGACCTTCGTGAAGAGAAAATTCGTTATCGTACGATTAAACATTCACCGGGCAATACTTATGTGACGGTTCAAGTGCGCCAAGAAGAAGATCTTGATGCTGCTCGTCGTGCCATTGCCAAGAAGTATCCAGATCTCGTTATCTCTGAAGATAGCCGTACGATTGAGCCTGATTTACGCGTCGCCATGAGTGAAGCAACAATCAAGGAAACGCGCAGTTATGCCATTGACCAAAACATCACAATCATCCGTAATCGTGTTAATGAATTAGGTGTTGCTGAGCCTTTGGTTCAACGTCAAGGTCAAGAGCGCATCGTGGTGCAGTTACCAGGCGTACAGGATACTGCGCGTGCCAAAGAAATCTTAGGCGCTACCGCGACTCTAGAGTTCAAAATGGTTTATCAAGGCGGTGATATTGGCGCTGCGACACGTGGTCGAGTACCACCAAAAGCCAAATTGTACGAATATGAAGGCCGTCCGACGTTGTTGGAAAAACGCGTTCGTTTAACGGGTGATCATATCGTTGACGCGCAAGGTTCTTTCGACCAATACGGCATGCCGCAAGTAAGCATCTCGCTTGATTCAAAAGGCGGCAGCAAAATGACTGACATGACTAAAGATAATGTCGGTAAGCCAATGGCTGTAGTCTTTATTGAATACAAACCTTCTGAGCAGAAAGACGAAAATGGCGTCGCCAAACTTGTCAAACACGAAGAAGTTATTCAGGTAGCGACCATTCAAGCGGTTCTAGGCCGTAGTTTCGTTATCACAGGCATGGATTCTCCTCAAGAAGCTCGAAATCTAGCCCTGATGTTGCGAGCGGGTGCTTTGATTGCACCTATTCAAATTGTAGAAGAGAGAACGGTTGGCCCAAGCTTAGGTCAAGAAAACATCGAAGCGGGCTTCAGTGCCGTGATTCTCGGTTTTGCACTTGTCTTAGTATTTATGTTGTTCTACTACAAGAAGTTTGGTCTAGTTGCAAACTGTGCGCTAGCCGCAAATCTTGTATTGATCATTGGTGTCATGTCGATGATTCCAGGTGCGACACTAACGCTGCCAGGTATTGCCGGTATTGTATTGACGGTCGGTATGGCAGTCGATGCGAACGTATTGATATTTGAGCGTATTCGCGAAGAATTGAAAGACAAACGTTCACCACAGCAAGCTATTCATCACGGTTATGACAGCGCATTCTCTACCATTGCGGATGCCAACATCACCACCTTTATCGCTGCAATTATCTTGTTCTCTATCGGTACCGGACCTATCAAAGGTTTCGCGATTACGTTAGCCATCGGTATTGCAACTTCAATGTTCACTGCCATCGTTGGTACCCGCGCAATTGTAAATGCGGTTTGGGGTGGCAAGCGCATTGATAAGTTGTCAATTTAAGGAGACCTTGACATGCAGATTTTAAATTTGACCAAAACCATTAATTTTATGTCGATTCGCCGCTTTACGATGGCGTTATCGATTGTATTGATATTGGGCTCTATGGCGTCTTTTTTTACCAAAGGATTAAACTGGGGTCTGGATTTCACCGGCGGTAGCTTGATCGAAGTCTCATTTGAACAAAGTGCGGATTTGAAGAAGATCCGTGGCGTGATGGATGAGATTGGCTTTTCAGATGCGACGGTACAAAACTTTGGTTCAAGCCGAGACGTGCTGATCCGCTTAGCACCTCGTAAAGTTGAGAAAGAAAACAACGACGCTAAATCCATTGATTCAAAGATGATTGGCAACACCATTATGGAAGCACTGACCGCGATGGATAGCAGCGCAACTATGCGCCGCATAGAATTCGTAGGCCCAAGTGTTGGTGACGAGCTGAGAGAGCAGGGCGGCTTGGCCATGTTGACGGCTTTGATCTGTATCCTGATTTATGTTGCGCTTCGTTTTGAATGGCGTTTCGCTTTGGGCTCAGTTTCTGCCTTGGCGCACGACGTAATCATTACTTTGGGCTTGTTCAGCGTATTGGGTATCGAATTTGATTTGACCGTTCTTGCCGCGGTTTTAGCGGTGATAGGTTACTCACTCAACGATACCATTGTTGTGTCTGACCGAATTCGTGAAAACTTCCGAAAAATTCGTCAAGGTGAAGCGGAAGAGATCATCGATATTTCTCTAACTCAAACGTTGAATAGAACCATGGTGACTTCGATCACAACCATTCTGGTGTTAGTTGCACTATTGGTTGTTGGCGGTGCTTTGATCAAAGGTTTCGCAACGGCACTATTATTTGGTGTGGTTATCGGTACATATTCATCTATCTACGTGGCGAGTTCTATTGCCTTGTCATTGGGCATCAGCAAAGAAGATCTGATGCCAACTGTGGTTGAGAAAGAAGGCGCAGATCAAGACCAGATCATGCCTTAAAGAAGACATAGAAAAGAGTGAAAAACGGTAAACCTTGGTTTGCCGTTTTTTATGGAAAAATGTAACACTGTGAGTACGCGATTTGGCGACATCATAGTTTTTTGAATAACGTTTGGGAGATGACAAATGCCATCATTTGATACGGTATCTGAAATCGATATGAATGAAGTGAGACACGCAGCGGAAAACGCTGAAAGAGAGCTTGCGACTCGCTTTGATTTTCGTGGCGTGGAAGCGTCGTTCGAGTATGTTGATGAAAAAGTTAAGTTAGTTGCAGAGGGCGAATTCCAGATTAAGCAGATGTTGGATATGCTGCGTTCGCAATGCACGAAGAGAAAGCTCGACCCTGAATCAATGGATACTTCAAGCAACGTTGAAGTTACTGGGAAAAAGCACACTAAGTTTGTTGGCTTTAAACAAGGTATTGAACAAGACTTAGCGAAAAAAATGGTTAAGTTGATTAAAGACTCAAAGATGAAGGTACAAGCATCGATTCAAGGGGATAAGGTGCGTGTAACGGGCAAGAAGCGTGACGATTTGCAACAAGTGATGCAATTGTTGAGAGGTGCCGAGTTAGGTCAGCCACTGCAATTTAATAACTTCCGAGACTAATTGCTCAAGTAAATTACAGGCACAAAAAAAGCAGTATCCTAACTGCTTTTTTTATGCATTTTTTACGCGTCCTGCATACTCTACCTTGAGTCAAAAGTCCTGATGCATCCAGCAACTGTCCTTAGTCTAAATCCGTTTTCCTTTTATCCAGTAATTTCCTATTACCGGTTGTCCTTATGCTGTCCTAGCAATCCTTTCCATTTTTTCCTGTGGCTTCATGCCGCCCTAATCCCTGTCCTTTTGTGTATGGCTCCTGCCATCCTTCCTAACGTCCTTGCTCGCATCCAGCGTGTCCAATCCATCTGTGTTAAATCATTTAACACTATCTCGTCGTTAAGTGTGTTCAATATTAAGGATATCCGCAGAAGTCGCTAGGTAGAAAAATGAAGAGTTTTAATGTCACCATACTTTAATCCTCTTTTTTATGGAATAAAGTTGTTTAATTACAGTGGCTTGCAGTTATTTTGGTTGCTTTTTTAATCTTTTTTTTAAGCTGTTTCTTAGGCCAATGTGAGAAATATCTCACACAATATTGGGCGAAGTGTACCCATGAACGCGACGCATAAAAAAAGCAGTCTTTCGACTGCTTTTTCTAAAATACCTCTGTAGCTTCCTGCTCAACTAGCTCCATCAGTATGGTCTTCCCTGCAGCTCCTTGCACTCAGTTCCTTTGAATTCCTAATCCTTGTCGTCCTTACATTTCCTTGTTTGCAATCCATGCGCTCAACGTCCTGTTGAAATCCATTCCTTGCGTCCTTAACTCCGTTTTTCTGCATCCTGCAAAAATTTGATATTTCACATCCAGTGAGTTCTCAAATTGTCCTTTTGGGCTCCTTGCCACCATTTCCTATGAGTTTGGCTCCTGCCATCCTTCCTTTACGTCCTTGGTCGCTTCCAGCGTTTCCTTTCCTTGTGTGTTACATCCGGTAACACGCTCGTCGTTAAGTGATAATAATAATAGATCGATTCACCTAATTCGGAATGACCAGAAATTAAAACACTTGCGTGTCATATCATCGAAAGGAATCAATATTTTAGTAAAATAATAATGAAAACAATTGTTTATGTTTTATTTGTGAGGTTGGGATGCGAGATCCTTCAGTTAGTTCTTACTAGGATGTAAGAAATATCTCACGTTTGAACAGGAGGTTTTCTCTTTTGTTGCTATTGTCGTTGAGCGCTTTTTATCTTTTCCAATGGTAACAGTTTGGCGCAAATGGTTGTAAGCTATGGTCTAGAATCAAGTTTTTAGGAAGAATAAAATTGGACGTCAGCTTTATTTGGCAGCGTGATCAAAAAAAACATTTAATTGAGGTAACGAGCGAACAGGGACTCCTGACCCGTTTCTTAAATGAAGAAATGCAAGCCACTGACGGAGATGTCTCCTTTTTACAGACATTCATCGATAAAATTGAGGGTGCAGTTGAATTGCAAATTGAATTTGCTGACTGGGTAGTTTTCGTCGAAAACGAGGAAGTAGTTGTTCGACCGAGCAGTAATCTTATTGAGTCCGTTGATGAACTGCAGGAGGGGATGTCGATGCTTGAACAATCAGACAGTGTTGGCAAAGTCGATTTAGTGGAGGCCCTGGTGAGTTGGCAGGATTTTATACAGGCTGAAACGAGGTAACGCCATTGGATACTAAAATCCGTTTTACCTTAGCTGCATCGTCTGTCGTTTTGTCGTTTGTTTTTGCTCTGTTTGCCTCGCAATTTTTGGTAAGTTTTCACTTTGAGTTTGAGCTTTTTTACTTTGTTCAAGCGTTGAAAGCGATGCTTTATCTGGCGGTGCTGTTTTATCTTTGGTTTTTTGTGAATGGCCAAGTCATCAAAATATTCAAACATCGCCTGTCAGAAATATTTATGTTTTCTTTTGTCGGCCTCGCTGCGGTTTTGGCGTTTAGCCAATTTTACTACGCAGATGCAGAATTGAGCCGCCAACTCACATTGTACTCATCGCCGCTTTACTTGTTGTTTGGTGTGTTTGTGTATGTGCTCGGTGGTTTACGGGTAAATTGGTCCCTTTTCCCCCTGTGGTTGTTAGTGTCGATAGTCATCGGCTTCAGTTTTTATAGCCTTAGCTGGAACGTCAATTTTTACAGCTTTTCATCTCAATCAGCGTTAACCCATTGTTTAATAATTGCCATCAGCTCGTTATTAATTACCATCAGCTTGAGATTGTTCTATGAGAAGTTTGAGCAAGGTTACGAGCTCAATCTGATGCCAATGGTATTGGGCTTTTCGCTGTTATGCGAAATGTATGGACGCGAAGGCTTTGTCGTTTGGTGGTCTGCCGTGGTGTTTCATATCGCGCTGATATACTTAACATTGGTTGCGATTAATCGACTCAATACCTCGACCAGCAAGATTTTGGATATGTATCGACAAGGATTAAATGATACTACCAGTGTGTTTTGCAGCGGTCGCAGCGACGGCTCTCTGGTATTTGCTAATCAGGCGTTTAAAACTTTGTTTGGTTGGAGCGCCAAAACTCATGTTAGCCAATTAAAACACCCTTTTGTTGAACATCCCCTTTGGGCTGAAATGCTGGATGAATGCTTGCGGAATGGCGAGTGGCGCGGCGAGACTGTAATCGCAAATAATCGCGGAAAAGTGATCGCGGTTTACGTGGAAATGACGCAATTGACAAGGCAACCAAGTTGGCATCAAATTTCGATTGTGGACAAACAAGACACCGTTGAGTTGAAGCGAAAAAAAGAGGATGTGCAAGAAAAGTTAGAACGTCTGTCTTTCAACTTAATGGAAAAACAAGAAGAAGAGCGGCGATTTTTTGCAAAAGAGTTGCATGATGAAATTGGTCAAGGATTAACCTTGTTAAAAATCCAACAACAATTGCCAGAGCCTGACAATCAATTGATCAAAAACGTACTGACTGAGCTTATCGATAAGGTGCGCAATATGTCTCTTAACCTGCGCCCTGCGATTCTTGACGATATGGGACTGTCTGCCGCGCTTACTTGGTTGGCAGGTCGGCAAAAGCAGTTTAGTCAGTTAGCCATTAAAGTCTCGATACCTGACAACTTACCTCGATTCGACGACAAACTTGAAATCTCGGTATTTCGAATCGCGCAAGAAGCATTTACTAACATACACAAGTATTCCCACGCCACAGAGGCACTGATTAAGTGCGAAATGGATAGTGAGTCATTGCGATTGACCATAGCTGATAATGGGGTGGGCTTTGATGTCGATGCAAAATTTAACGATGCGGTTCAAAGCCAGAGTTTAGGACTGGTCAGTATTAAAGAGCGAGCGCACTTGATATCGGCAGAAATTAACATTTTTTCGACACCAGAGTCAGGCACTAGAATTGAAGTTAAGGTACCGCTGAATAACACAGAGGTGATCAATGATTAAATCAACTCTCGCGTTTCTGGCGCTCCTACTATTTTGCATTAGCTTTGAATCAACGGCGCGAGCACCTGAGTTCTCAGAAGTCTTCGAGGTGGTAGAAGGCAAAAACAACAAGCTGTACATAGTCACGGATACTGGATTGTGGCAACTGGACGGCGACATGTTAGTTAAAGTTGATGCGGATAATCGCAGATCTGTCCGAGCAAGTGCCTATCAGCATTTATTGCCGACAAAATTAGAAGAAGCACCATCTGGCCGCTGGACCGGGCTTGGCATCATGATGTTGTTTATTGGCTTTATGATCAGTCTCGTTTATTACCATCAGCTAATGACACGCCGGAAACTCGAATATGTTGAGCAAATTGAACAGCAGCGTAATTTGTTGGATATCTTGCAGTGGGCGTCGGAAGACACCATTATGGATTGTGACTTGGCGAGTCGTAAGGTGACTCGCTTGTCTTCGAATAACCACCTAAACTTAAAAAATGTTATTCACTTTCATTCCGATGACTATATTAATAATATACATCAAGATGATAGAGCTAAATTTAAGCGCCATTACGACCGTCTAATTGACTCGACGGACACCAATTTTGAGCTCAACTATCGCATTGGTGATGGCCTAAACGGCTGGCTGTGGGTAAATGAGCGTGGGTATGTGCTTAAACGCGATGTTACAGGTGCAGCCACAAGAATCGTTATAAACTTGCGAAATGAAACGGATTTGAGAAAAGAGCAAGATAATCTATTGCGCTTAGCCAATGAACTAGAAAAACGATTGAAGCTATTAGAAGCGTCGAAATTACCAGAATAAATTGAGGAAACCCCATGGATAAGTTCAGTATTTTGTTTGCCGATGACCACACATTGTTGCGTCAAGGCATCATTAGCTTGGTACAGAACTTCGCGTTTATTGATAAAGACAAAATCATGCAAGCCGCAAACGGCCTTGAAGCACTCAATATCGTAAAACGGGCTCAGCCTCAGTTGGTGGTAATGGATGTCTCTATGCCAGAAATGAATGGTCTGGAAGCAGCACAATTGATTAAGAATCAGTTTCCCGAGATTAAAGTGCTGATGTTATCGCATTACAACAATGAGCCATACGTGTATCGGGCACTTAAAGCCGGAGCAGATGGTTACATGTTGAAAGATGCGGCAGTGGATGAATTGCAACAAGGGTTACTCGACCTGATTGCAGACAAGATGTACATCAGCCCAGACATAGATCAAAACATCGTAGAGAAGCTCAAGGATGGGGCCGAGGGGCAGATGGACGCGCTTGATATTCTCACCGCCAGACAACGAAATATATTGCAGTTAATTGCTGAAGGTCACTCAACAAAAGCGATAGCTGAGAAACTCTTTTTGAGCGTAAAAACCGTCGAAGCCCATCGCGCGAACATCATGGATAGACTCGATATTCGCGACGTACCGGGGCTGGTTCGATTCTCCATTCGAGTGGGCTTAATTCAAGCGTAAAAGTCGATCGCTTCTTTTAGCGCCAGAGATTCCGATTTTGATAGTACCTCAAACTTAATTCCACTTAGGTATTGCTCGCCTTTGCGACGTTGCCAGGCCAAAGAGGCTGGCAATACGATGGGCGATTGACTCTTATAACTGTCTAGCTCAGACTTCGGCAGCTTCAATTCGACGGCAAGTTTGCCTGATTCCGGAATGGCGAGGTTAGTCATAATGCCCAAACCGGTTTGGCTGAGATCATTGGACAAGCCTTCAATTCGTCCAAAATCACCAACGACCGAGATTAAGTTATGGCCTTGCACACGCCGTGCGTTACGTTTTTCTGTATAGCCGTTGTTAATGTTTTGACCAGACTGCGTTTTATCTATCTTAAGACCGGCCAATTGGTCGTGCAGAGCCGAGTTTAAACTGTTTAAAGTGGTCGAGATGTTCCCCGAATTAGAAATTTTCACACTGTTTTCCGCTAAGGTCGTAAACAGGGATTTCAGCTCTTGGTTTAGGTCGAGAAACTTATTCATTTGTACAATCACGGCATTCTCAATCTGGTGATTGAGCTCTGATGTTTGGGTGACATCTTGTTGCATGCCGGAAACCGTTTTTGACGCCTCGGTGATCTGTTGTTCACTTTGTGAAATATTGTCGACCAAAACCGTCATTGATCCTTGTGCGTTCATTACTTTGCTGGAAAGCTCATCCAGTATTTTGGTGATTTGATTGGCCGAGTCTTGTGAACGCACCGCTAATTGTCGAACCTCATCGGCAACAACCGCAAAACCGCGCCCTTGCTCACCTGCCCGAGCCGCTTCAATAGCAGCGTTTAAAGCCAGTAGATTAGTTTGCTCAGCGATCTCTTTAATCGTTGATAATATTGAATTAATGTTTTGACTAAACTCAACAATCTCCTCAACTTGGGCAGATGTTTGGTTAATGTCTTGAGATACGGCGTTCAACTGCTCCACCGAGCAATTTAGGCTAGCGATACTTTTGTTGGCTTGTTGTTCGACCGCAAGGGATTGTTGATTGGCTTTTGAAGCAAGCACCTGAACGTCCTCTGCTACGTCTCGTACCTGAGCAGTTGCGGCATTAATTTCTGTTTCTTTGGCTTTTTCGGATTCACTCATATCTTCAATTTCTTTTGAAATTGCGGCGATCTGATAAGCCGATTGGCTCATGTGAATCGTGGAGCGGTCGACATCGTTGAGAATGGAATTCAGCTTTTTCAGCATTAAATTGAAGTGACTCTCAAGCTCACCAATCTCATCTTTGGAATGAACCATGACTGTTTGCGTTAAGTCTCCCTCTTCGACGGCTTCCAGCGACTTAACAAGTGAAATGATAGGCTCGACAAACAACTTGGCGACAACCGCGATGACAAAAAACTGCAGGGTGAATTGGAGCAAGGAATCCCAGACGGAGTTAACTAAAAATGCATCGTAGTGTTGCTGCAGTTCTGCGAGCAATGCTGGGTTATCGGCTTTTGCAGCGACGATTTCGATATAGTCAGTCAATTTAACCGACGCAATCCAACGGTTGTATAGTGTGGTGATCATCGCAATCGCCATGAAGCCTAACTGTAGCTTCCAGCGCAGACTGAGGTTGAGCCAAAACGTTTTCATATGTGAACTTGTCGTTAATGTTATTCGTTCAAAATATCGACCAAAGGCACAAATGATTGAGCCTTGGTGTTAAATTAATCACATGATATTGAAGCTTTGGACAAAAAAAAGCCAGAACTAATGTTCTGGCTCTCTAATTAACGAATTCGATTAATGTTTGGTTTCTTCACAGTCATTTGAAGAATCGTCGCATGTTCCTGTGTCACAACAACTCTGTTTGTGTACGTGGCCGTGATAAATTTCTTCAGCCGTTGCTTCGCGCACATCAAGTACCTCAACGTCAAAAGCAAGGTCAACGCCCGCAAGTGGGTGGTTGCCGTCGACAGTCACAGAATCATCATCAATCGCAACGACAATCACTGTTTGTTCACCGTCGTCCGTTGTCGCACGTAATTGCATACCCACTTCTACCTCGAAGTCAGCAAACATTTCTTTGCCAATCGACTGCACTAAACCGTCGTGACGAGGTCCATAGGCATTTTCAGCATCGACTTTTACTTCAAAGCTGTCGCCTTTTTCATGGCCGACCAAAGCTTTTTCCAAGCCTTCAATGAGCAAGCGTGAACCTTGTAAGAATTCAAGTGGGTCGCCGTCGTAGGAGCTGTCGATTAGGTTGTCCTCTTTATCTTTAACGGCATAGTGGATCTTCACGACCGTGTTTTCTGCAATTTTCATTTTGGCTGTTATTCCTCTTCTAATGAATAGGGCAAAGCAACCAACTGCAGTGCCGTATCGGATTCTTGGTCTGTATAAATTAAGTCTGTTAAATCAGTATCTTTAGGTAGCACCAATTGTGCAACCGTTTTTCCATTATAGCTGGCAAAGTTTATTACTTTCCCGGCGGAGCGACGATTACCATTAAGGTCTCGATACACATCCTGGGCAATTTCCAGCGACACATCTTGTTCAATTTCCGCGATGTAAAGTGCGCGTTTGTTTTTCCCAAGGTAACGCATACGAGCGACCATTTCCTGGCCCATGTAGCAACCTTTGTTAAATGAAATGTAGTCTAATGCTTGTAGGTTGAGCATCTGAGGTACGTATTCGCCAATTGTGCCATTAAAAAGGTGAGCGCGGCCTGAACTGACCTCATTAAACAACCACTCGTCACTGGCCTCTGTGACTTCAAGTTGTGTTTCACTTAATACCAAAAAGTGGCTCGTTGCGAGTTCCAGAGAAAATGCTTCAGCGTGTTGTTCGTTACTGCCGTAAATGAACCAATTTGCGCTATCATCCGTAATATCTGCTTTGGCAAATACCCCGTATTTGTTGAGCTCTGCAAGAGTGGAAACGGCGCTTTCGCGACTCAAGACTAAATAAATCGCGTCTTGTCGCTGAAAAGCCAGAAAAGACGACCACATTTTGCCTTTGGCGTTGCAATGCACCCCGGCGAGCCAATCAACATTTTTTAGTTGAGTGACATCACAGGTCACCTGGCCTTGCAAAAAGGAAACGGCATCGTCACCTATGATTTTAATGACACTAAATAATTCAATTTGAGCAAGCTGAGACATAGTCTATAAATACAATGGAAAATGATAAAAATAGATGGGGGTGAATTGAGAAACCTCAAGTCATATGTAGGTCTAAATTTATTATTTTGTTAAGATGGGCCTGTTGTTAACAAGAAAGAGATAACCAATGAGCAGTTCTGAAGCCGATGTAATTTATGTTGACCCTACCGGTAATAAATTCAACCTGGATTCTAAAGCCAAATTAAAGTGGGCGTGTCGTCGCGGCATGCTTGAGTTGGATATTTTGTTTGAACCATTTGTAGACGACGCCTATGACGCCTTGTCACAAGAAGATAAATACGTTTTTCAGCGTTTGTTGGCCTGTGAAGATCCAGAATTGTTTGCTTGGTTTATGGGCCATGAACAATGCGAGGACAAAGAACTAAGCGATATGGTTCAATTGATATTGAATCGCGTAAAAGTAGCCAAGGCATAAATCATTAATGAGGGCTCATGGAAGAGACCAGTCAATCTTACCGTATCGAAATATGTGCTGCGTCTAAACAGCGAGCACTATTACTTGCTTCGCTATGGGTCTTTTATGCCGCAAGTTTGGCTGTTTGGCCCTATTATCTCCCGACTTACGCGACTGTCGCATTGGTAATCTCATTGGCGTACCTCTTGTGGTCGCAACACAATGATCTTATCAGTCAAGTCCCCAAGCACTTATCAATATCAGAGCAGGGCGAAGTGTCATTGGCTTCTCAGCAGCAGTCTATACAGCTAACGGCTGGCAGCTTTGTTATGCCAGGATGGATCTATCTTCGCTTTGATTGTAGTGACAGTCAGTTGGGCGGGAGCCTGTGTTTGTTCAGTGATATGCTGCGGGAGGTGGATATGATTCGCTTGCGCAGAATTGTACTGCGCAAACGTCGAACGGTTTCTAAGATTTAGTTTTTGGGCTAAGTTCTGTTGGCGTCGAGGACTCTAAGGTATTTGGGTAGTCCTTGTTGTAATGAAGACCTCGGCTTTCCTCTCTGAGCAAAGCGCTTTGCACGATAAGTTGAGCAACTTGCGCTAAGTTTCTTAACTCAAGTAAGTTGTTACTGACTTTAAAATTGGCATAAAACTCATCGATTTCGCTTTTTATCAGTTCAATGCGTTTAAGCGCTTTATTTAAACGTCGGTTTGAGCGCACGATCCCAACATAATCCCACATTAATAAACGCAATTCATGCCAAGTGTGGCTGATGATGACGTTTTCTTCTGAGCTGGTCACCCGACTTTCGTCCCAAAGGGAAATCGCCGAAGGCGTTGGCATCTGACCTAGCTGATCAAGAATAGTTTGTGCAGCGCCATGAGCGAACACGATACATTCTAATAAAGAGTTGCTAGCCATTCGGTTGGCGCCATGCAAACCGGTATAAGCGACTTCGCCGATAGCAAATAGGTTGTCTATATCTGTTTTGCCCCGAAGATCGGTTTTCACCCCACCACAAGTGTAGTGAGCCGCCGGCACTACCGGAATTTGTTCTTTGGTGATATCAATACCAACTTTTAAACACTTAGCATAGATGGTTGGGAAATGTTCGATAATAAACTGCTCGTCTTTATGACTGATGTCCAAAAACATGCAATCTGCTCCGAGTCGTTTCATTTCAAAATCGATGGCTCGCGCGACAATGTCTCGAGGCGCCAGCTCAGCCCGTTCGTCAAAATCGGGCATAAAACGACTGCCATCTGGGCGCCGTAAATAAGCGCCTTCACCTCGCATTGCTTCGGTGATCAAAAAGTTCTGTGCTTTTTCGTGGAACAAGCTTGTCGGATGGAATTGGTTGAATTCCATGTTGACTACTCGACAACCTGCGCGCCAGGCCATTGCAATACCGTCACCGCTGGCAATATCGGGGTTGGACGTGTATTGGTAGACTTTGCTTGCGCCGCCGGTCGCAAGGGCGACAAACTTTGCTTCAATGGTTTCGACTCGCTCGAGGTTTCTATTCCAAACATAGGCGCCTTGGACACGACTTGGGGCACTTTCAGTATCCAAGGTAACCAAATCCAACGCATTATAACGTTCGAACAGTTTGATATTAGGGTGCGCTTTTACTTTGTCTAACAGTGTTGTTTGCACTGCTTTCCCGGTTGCATCAGCTGCATGTAAGATGCGTCTGTGGCTGTGGCCGCCTTCTTTGGTCAGGTGGAATTTCTTGGTGCCATCTTGATCGCGGATTTGGTCGAATGGCACGCCTTGGTCGATGAGCCATTGCATCGAAGTTTTTGCGTTACTGGCGGTAAAACGGACGGCTTCCTCGTTACAAAGGCCTGCACCTGCGATTAATGTGTCTTGTACATGCGAATCAACACTGTCGTTTTCATCAAAAACAGCAGCAATCCCGCCTTGCGCATAAAGCGTGGACCCTTCTTTCAATGCCGATTTACTTAAGATTATAACTTCTGCGTGATCAGCAATTGAAAGCGCTAAGGTAAGACCAGCAGCACCGCTGCCAATGATCAAACAATCTGTCGCGTGCTGTAACGTATTGCTCATAAGATGTACCAATTAATTCAATGCTTTATGACTGATAATATGCTAAAAACTGAGGGTTAAGTTTAAACTGGAAATTGATTAAAACGGCGCTTTAACCACTTTTTTTAAAAAAAGTTGAAAAAACTGCGAACTTTTTACTTAAGCTTCAGTCATAGTGTCAGCAGATGGGGATGATATCAGATTATTTTCCCTGAGCTAGGGTAAGACCATCTTAATTAGAAATGAAAAGAATATGGCGCCCTACATAAATCGGGAGTAGTAGCTCGAATGAGCGAGCAGAGTAAAGATTTAGCCTTAGTAAGGAAAGCGCAAGCAGGCGATAAGGCTGCATTTGATTTATTAGTTCGGAAGTATCAGAACAAAATAATAAGCTTAGTCTCAAGGTATTTAGGTAACAACGGTGATGTGCAAGATGTTGCACAGGATGCATTCATTAAAGCGTATACTGCATTGCCGGGGTTCCGAGGTGAAGCCGCATTTTATACTTGGCTTTACCGCATCGCAGTGAATAGTGCGAAAAACTATTTGATGGCAAAAGGTCGTAGACCTGCCAACGTTGATGTAGACGCTGAAGAAGCGGAATTCTACGAGACCAGCGACGCATTAAAAGAGAATGCATCGCCTGAGCGTTTAGCGCTAACTGAAGAAATTAAACACGTGATTTTTGACACCATCGAAAGTCTTCCTGAAGAGCTAAAAGTAGCGATTCAACTGAGGGAAATTGATGGTATGAGTTACGATGAAATTGCGGCGGCAATGGGATGTCCAATTGGTACAGTGCGTTCGAGAATATTTCGAGCTCGTGATGCCATAGACGCGAAATTAGCACCGTTGATTGAGAATCGATAATTCTGAACAAAAATGACAATTTTTAGCGACTGTAGTAAGTTTTAGTCGAAACTTGCGCAGTAGGAACTGGAGTCGGTCGTATTTATGACTAACAAAAATAACGAATCTTTATCCTCATTGCTTGATGATGAACTCACACAAGCAGAGTTAGAGGCTATGATGTCTGAGCTCGAGCAAGACGAAGCAGAGACTTTTGGTCGTTACAGTTTAATTGGTGATGTGTTGCGAAACGAGCAAGAGATTGTGGTGGAAAGCAGTTTTAGCGCCAACATCCAAGCTGCAATTGCTGACATTGAGCTTGAACCAGTTCCACAAGAACAAAACAGTGATGTTGTAGCAATCACTGCCCATCCTAAATGGCATCAACGTTTTGCTCAGAGGCTAACTTCATTTGGTGGTAGTAATACTGGCAAAGGCATGGGGCAATTAGCAATTGCAGCGTCTGTTGCTTTAGTAGCTGTTGTTGGGGTGAGTAACATGGCGCCACAAACTGGCGACAATGTACCTTCACCAGTTATCAGTACGGTTCCGTTAGTAGATGGAATTGCACCTGTCTCAGCCGATGGTCTAAAACAAATGCCAACGGCAGACCAAGTAACGCAGTCTCGAATTAACGCGTTAATGGCTGACCATAAGCAACAACTTCGTGCATCTGACGCAGACGAAGAGAAAGAGTCTGAAGAAGAGAAAGAAAAAATCGACTAATATTCTTAAGTAGTCATTAAAGAATGAAATAACGCCTGTAACTCGATAGAATTACGGGCGTTTTTTTTAAGGAAGAGTTGAGTTGAAAGATTTCCCGAGTTTTAAGCATATACGCCAGCCCCTGAGTTTTTTGCTGCCGTTTTGCATTACACTGTTTTCCGCATCCGTCTTATCGCAGCCTGGGCTATTGGCGGCTTCGCCAATTGTCGCTACGGATCAGGGGGCTACGACAGAGAAAGTCAACGCTGCATTTTGGTTAGGGAAGTTAAAAAATGCTTTAACTAAAACCAACTTTCAGGCCGGCATAGTTACCTTGAAAGGTGAAAAAACAGAGTCATTTCAGTGGGCCCACGGATATGTTGCGGACCAAAACATTGAAATTGAAAAAGTGGCGCCGTTAATTGGTGGTGGCGTTACAACTGTTCGTCGTGGCAATACCGTTGCTTTTATTGAGCCAAACAAAGAGCCTTACGCTGTAACCAGCCCGAGTATTAGGAATTTTATCCCGCCTGTCTTTTATAAAGATGCCGCCAGTTTGTCGGACAGCTATCAATTTGTTTTGGTCAGCAAGAGCCAAATTGCTGGGCGTTCAGCTCAGTTGATTCGTATTGAGTCCATCAGTAAACATGTGTTTAATTATTGGGTTTGGATAGATGTCATTAGCGGATTGCCACTGAGGTTGGCGTTCGTGGATGAAATGGGTGAGGTAAAAGAGCAAGTTCTGATGACACATTTGTCGTTGAATAATGAACCGAAGCCTGAAATGTTAGCTGTATTGGAAATGGATTTACCGCTACCCGCTGTGGCGGAAATCGCGACCCAAGCGGAAACCAACAACTGGCAAATGACGTGGCTTCCGGATGGTTTTAAGTTGATCAAAAGCGACCGCCACCATGTGTCAATTAGTCGTGAGGTTTCGGATTATTATCTCTATAGCGACGATTTAGTTGAAATCTCGATATACGTGCAGAGACCACTGGATTCTTTCAAAAGCCCGATCGTTCTGAAAGATGGCGCAACTTCGTTTGTGATGTTGCGTTCATCCGGTTTTGATGTGACGGTTGTCGGCAAGGTACCGGCTGAAGTCGCATATCAAATAGCAACTAACGTCAAACGAGTTCAACCGCAATAATGATCACTGAACTGGGGCGGGTGATCAAAGTTGAAGATGGCTTTGCTTGGGTTGAAACGTCGGTTAAGTCATCTTGCAGTAGCTGCGCTGCAAAAGGCAATTGTGGCACCTCCGCGGTGGCTGAAGCGGTAGCTGGCAAAACTGTTGTTAACAAGGTCAACAACGATTTAGGCGCCGAGCTCGGGGACCAAGTTGAGATCGGTATCGAGGAAGATACCCTGATTTACGGTGCCTTCTATCTTTACCTTGTGCCGCTGATAACGGCCATTGTATTTGCATTAATAAGCCAGTTCTGGCTTGTTCGTTTTTTTCCCATCAATGAAGGCATCGTCATCCTGTCTACATTTGTAGGCGGTACAATGGGCTTTTATTTTTCTAAACATAAATTACAATCGATAGGCGCTGACCGGTCGGTCGCCAAGTTACTACAAATAAAGTTTAAAGCGATAGACGTCACTCAAGTTTAAGGCTAAATATTTCCAGTTGTTAAATCTGAAAAATGATGTAACATAAATATTTGTGTCTTATGTGTCACGTTTGTGTTTTAAACGTGTTTAGGGAGTGAACCATATGTATGCATTTTTTATGGCGGATGCCAACGCGTATTTCGCAATTGCACTTTCCATTGTAATTGTAATTGGAGTGATGGAAGTGTTAGGCCAGTTGGTTGGCCTGTCAGTCGGGGAATTACTCGACAATTCAATCAATATTGATTCTGACGTCTCTATTGACGGCGTTGCTAGCCCTGGCGGCATGACACAATTTGTCGGCTGGTTGGGTTTGAGAAAGTTGCCATTTTTAGTCTGGCTTATCTTGTTTCTTACTGCCTTTGCTCTGGCGGGTTACGGTATCAACTACATCGCGTTCAGTGTCATTTCGGATCTTTTACCCGCTGTTTTGACCGTTCCTGTTGCTTTAATCTCGGCGATAGTTACAAGCCATAAATTGGGCGGCGTGTTATCAAAATGGATCCCGAAGGAGCAAACTTCGGCGATTTCAACAGATACGTTCGCAGGTCGATTAGCACAAATTACGCTGGGCACAGCCCGTAAAGGCATGCCTGCAGAGGCCGTGTTTAAAGACGAGTTCGAACAAAAGCACTACGTTATGGTCGAGCCAATGGACGATGAAGAGTTTAGCCAAGGCGATAATGTCGTTTTGGTGGCTAAAGAAAACAACAATTGGTTAGTCACAAGTTTCGACTAAGCCAATCTAGATACAAATCATATTTATAAACAAGGAAAAGGAAGTACGATGGAAAATATGTCTACAGATTTTAATTTCATCTTAATTGCCTCAGGTGCAGTCATCGTTGCATTTATCAGCATCGGGATGGTATTCGCAAAACTCTATACCCGAGCAACAAAAGAAGTGGCGTTTGTTCGTACCGGTTTAGGTGGCGAAAAAGTGGTTAAAGATGGCGGTGCGTTAGTATTGCCAGTCCTGCACGATACCATTCCGGTGAGCATGAATACGTTGCGCATCGAAGTGGAGAAAACCCAATCGGAAGCGCTAATCACCAAAGACCGTTTACGTGTTGATGTGAAGGCGGACTTCTATCTTCGCGTTGCGCCAAACCACGAGTCTATTGCAATGGCTGCGCAAACTTTGGGTACGCGAACAATGCGTGTCGAAGAGCTTAAAAAGCTGGTAGAAAGTAAGTTTGTTGACGTTTTACGAGCGGTTGCGGCGGAAATGTCGATGACAGAAATGCACGAGCAACGCTCTGACTTTGTACAAAAAGTGCAGGTGAACGTTGCCAATGACTTAGAAAAAAATGGTTTGGAGCTAGAGTCAGTTTCGTTGACTGGTTTTGACCAAACAGACTTAAACTTCTTCAATGAGAACAACGCATTTGATGCGGAAGGTCGCGCTAAGCTGGCTAAGATCATCGAAGAGAAAAAGAAAGAAACCAACGACGTTGAACAGACCAACCGAGTGGCGATTGAGCGCCGTAATTTAGAAGCAGAGCGAGAGTCACTGCATATTCAAAAAGATGAAGCGCAGGCAAAGTTAGAACAAGAGAAGTCGCTTGCATTCTTACGCGCTGAACAAAATGCGGAAATCGTTAAGACGCAAGAAGCGAAAGCACAAGAAGAGCGCAGCGCGGAAATTGAGAAAGAAAAAGCGATCGAAGCAGCGGAAATCGAAAAGCAGAAAACGCTAGAACGTCAAACAATCGAGAAAAATCGTGCGTTGCAGGAAGCCAAGATTCAACAACAGCGCGATATAGAAGTCGCAGAGCAAGAAAAGCAGATCGCCGTTGCTCAAAAATCCGAAGAAGAATCAGCGGCACGAGCGAAAGCCGCGGAAGCTGAAAAACTGCGGGTAGAAAAAGAGGAATCGGTTGTTACTGCGCGTCAAGTTGCAACGGCTGAGCGTCAAAAACAAATAGAAGTTATCGATGCGAAAAAAGTGGCAGAGCGTGATGCGGTTGGTATCACAGTCGCGGCAGAGGCTCAAAAGCAAGCGGCGATTGACCACGCGGAATCAATTCAAATCAAAGCCAAAGCAGAAGCGGAAGCTGCGGTTGTGTTAGCGGAAGCGGACGAGAAGAAATTCCAAGTTGAAGCTGAAGGTAAACGTGCTCTGAACGAAGCGGATAACGTCTTAAGTACCGAGCAAGTTGAGCTGCAAAAAGCACTGGCTATCCTGCAAGCGTTACCTGAAGTGGTTGCGGAAGCTGTTAAACCATTGCAAAACATTGATGGCATCAAGATCCTTCAGGGTTATGGCCAAGGTGGCGCAACAGTAGCAACCGGCAGCAATGGCAAAACGGTTGGCGGCTTTTCTGAACAAGTCACCAGCGCTGCTCTTAACTATCGCGCAAATGCGCCGTTAGTTGACGCTATGTTGCGTGAATTGAACATGGTGGATGGCGAGTCTGGGACGTTAGCAGATTTAGTTCAAGGCCAGTCTCCTGTCTTAAAACAAGCGGCGGAAGCGATTCAATTACCACAGGATGGGGCGGGTGAGAGTAAGCCAGTTAACACCAATGGCAAAGCTCAAAGCTCAGCGAATCAAGCCAACGCTGACTGATTAACTCCTTAATCTCAATATCAAAAACCAGTGCAATCGCACTGGTTTTGTTTTTTTATCCACTAAAACTTACCGACTGCGGCCGATAACGGTGGAGTGGTACGCCAATTCGGTGTAAAATTGCGCCCTTTTTACGCTGTTTCGGATCTGCACGAAATTCAGCAACGCAGTTTATCGCCAAAAATAGTTGGCCAAAGGTATATCAATTAACTTATGAAGCACATTCGTAACTTCTCGATTATCGCGCACATCGACCACGGTAAGTCGACTTTGTCCGATCGTTTAATTCAGCATTGTGAAGGTCTTTCTGATCGCGAAATGAAAGAACAAGTTCTGGACTCTATGGACATTGAGCGTGAGCGCGGTATTACCATTAAAGCGCAAAGCGTTACGCTCAATTACAAAGCGAAGGATGGCGAAACTTATCAGCTTAACTTTATCGATACGCCAGGGCACGTAGACTTCACTTATGAAGTATCGCGCTCACTTGCTGCCTGTGAAGGCGCATTGTTGGTTGTTGATGCCGGTCAAGGGGTTGAGGCTCAGACCGTAGCAAACTGTTACACCGCCATTGAAATGGACTTAGAAGTTCGCCCAATTCTAAACAAGATAGATTTACCGCAGGCGGACCCTGAGCGTGTTTCTGAAGAGATTGAAGACATCGTCGGTATTGATGCCGTTGATGCGGTTCAGTGTTCAGCAAAAACGGGCATCGGCATTGAAGATGTTTTAGAAGACATCGTTAAAAACGTGCCGCCGCCGGAAGGTGAACCTGACGCCTCTACTCAAGCTTTGATCATTGACTCATGGTTTGACCCGTATCAAGGCGTTGTTTCACTGGTACGTATCAAACACGGTCAGTTGAAAAAAGGCGACAAAATCAAAGTGATGTCGACCGGTGAGTCTCACATCATTGATAAAATTGGTATTTTCACTCCGAAACAAACAGACACTGGCATACTGCAGACTGGCGAAGTAGGTTTTGTTATCGCCGGTATCAAAGACATTTTAGGTGCACCGGTAGGTGATACTTTAACCACCACGGTTAATTCAGCGGAAACGCCACTACCTGGTTTCCAAAAAATCAAACCACAAGTCTACGCCGGTGTGTTCCCTGTCAGTTCAGACGACTACGAAGCCTTCCGTGATGCGTTAGGTAAACTGAGCTTAAACGACGCTTCTTTGTTCTACGAGCCAGAGAGTTCAACGGCTCTTGGTTTGGGCTTCCGCTGCGGCTTCTTGGGTATGTTGCACATGGAGATCATCCAAGAACGTCTTGAACGTGAATATGACTTAGATCTGATCACAACAGCGCCGACGGTAAACTACGAAGTGTTGAAAAAAGACGGCGAAGTATTATCCATTGACAGTCCTTCTGAATTGCCGGCGGTGGGCGACATTCAAGAAATTCGCGAACCAATTTGTAAAGCCGATATTCTGGTGCCGCAAGAGTACTTGGGTAACGTGATTACTTTGTGTGTTGAAAAACGCGGTGTGCAAACCGCAATGAGCTACCATGGCAAACAAGTTGCTGTAAGTTATGACTTGCCTATGGCCGAGGTTGTTATGGACTTCTTCGACCGTTTGAAGTCAACCAGTCGAGGGTTTGCGTCACTGGATTATAACTTCACTCGATTCCAAGACGCAGACATGGTTCGTGTCGATATCTTGTTAAACGGTGAACGCGTAGATGCCTTGGCAATGATTTGTCACCGCGACTTCTCGCAATCTCGAGGTAGAGAATTAGCTGAAAAACTGAAAGAGCTAATTCCTCGTCAAATGTTTGATATTGCTATCCAAGCGGTTATTGGCGCTCACGTTATCGCTCGAACGACAGTAAAGCAGCTTCGTAAAAACGTAATCGCAAAGTGTTACGGTGGTGACGTTTCGCGTAAGAAGAAACTACTCCAGAAGCAGAAAGAAGGTAAAAAACGCATGAAGCAAGTGGGTAACGTTGAGTTACCGCAGGATGCGTTCTTAGCCATCTTGAAAGTTGGTAAATAATTAGGGATTGAAGTAGAAAATGGCAGGATATTTCGCAATATTTCTGGTCGTGATTACCTTGGCCAGCGGTTTAATTTGGCTGATTGATGCACGTTTTCACGCGCCAAAAAGACGAGAAGAAATTGCTTTGGCTTTAAAAGCCGCAGGGCATGACATCAACATCGAAGCGATTCGTGGCACCAGAGCATATCGCCGATTGGGTGCCGCTGGATTATCCACCTCAGCAATGAATTCTATCATCAAGGATTTAAAGCTGGGTGATGGCGAAAAGGTTGATATCACTTCGTTTCAAGAGATGGCTCCACAACCAGCAATCGCGGAAACTGCACAGTCTATCTTCCCGATACTTGCCGCTATCACCATTTTCCGTTCGTTCCTGTTTGAGCCGTTTCAGATCCCGACCGGTTCAATGATGCCAACTATGCTGGTGGGTGACTTTATTTTGGTACAAAAATACACCTACGGCGTGCATGACCCGATTTGGCGTAAGGAGTTGATCACTACGGGTTCTCCTGAGCGCGGCGACATTGCAGTGTTTAAGTTTCCTGGTAATGAAAACATAGATTACATCAAACGTGTTGTCGGTCTGCCTGGCGATAGAGTGGTGTACTACAAGAAGCAACTGTTTGTTCAGCCTAGCTGTGAACGCTCGCCTGAGGCCTGTGACAAGCTAGTACCGATGGAAATCACTGAAGTTCAAACCAGTGAATTCATCAACCGCTACGGCACCTTTTTACAGCAATCAACTGAGCAACTTGGTGACGTATCTCATCAGATTTTGGTCGACCCAACTCAGCCGGAGCTAAAGCGTCGATACTATCAACAGCCGGGCACAAAAGTTGGCGAGTGGATTATTCCAGAAGACAAGTACTTCTTGATTGGTGACAACCGAGACAACAGTGAAGACAGCCGTTTTTGGGGTTTCGTAAGCGAAGACCAGCTAGTTGGTAAAGCGGTCTTTATCTGGATGAGTTTTGTGTATAACGATGGCGCCATCAGTTGGTTGCCAAACTGGGCACCTGTGGACATTCGTTTCTCGCGTTTAGGCTCGGTACAATAATTTGCAAATTCAAGTCAGCTTGAGGGAGTTCTGCTAGAGTTACCTCAAGCTGGCTTTATTTTTTTAAGAGATAAGATTGATCAAAAAAGATTATCAACAACTGGCCAAAAAGCTTGGTTATCAGTTTCAAGATGAACGGTTGCTTATTCAAGCGCTAACGCATCGCAGCTATAAAGGCGCGCACAATGAGCGCCTTGAATTTATCGGCGACTCGTTGCTGGGGATGTTCGTGGCTGAAGCCCTGTATTTTAACTTCCCTAAGGCAACCGAAGGTGAGTTGACTCGGATGCGTTCACAAATCGTTAAAGGCCAAACACTTGCCGAAGTAGCCAAAGAGTTTGGCTTAAGTGATTGGTTGCGATTGGGGCCTGGCGAGATGAAAAGTGGCGGGTTCCGCCGCGACTCAATTTTAGAAGATGCTGTTGAAGCGATAATTGGTGCGGTTTACCTCGACTCGGATACCGAAAGCTGTAAACAGTTTGTTCTCAAATTAATCTCAGAGAGATTAGCGAAAGTCGACCCCAAAAACGCACTAAAAGACGCAAAAACACGATTGCAGGAATATCTGCAGTCTCGCAAACGTCCATTGCCTGTATATGAAGTGGTTGAGGTCACAGGGCAAGCTCATAACCAAATGTTTACCATGAGGTGTTTGTTGGACACAGGTGACGGTTATGAAGCGAAAGGAACCAGTCGACGTAAAGCAGAACAAGCCGCAGCAGAAAAAGCACTTGAGGAAATCAACGGTGAGTAATAAAGAACAGAATCAACAAGAACTCGATGCCTTGTTGCAAAACTTAAACAACAGAGCAGACTTAAATCAGACGAAAAAGTGTGGTTTAGTTGCCATCGTTGGTCGTCCAAATGTTGGTAAATCGACATTAATGAACAACATCCTAGAGCAGAAAATATCGATCACCTCTAAAAAGCCACAAACCACTCGTCACCGCATCCTCGGTATCCACACCGAAGGCGATGAACAGACGGTTTATGTGGATACTCCTGGGCTACACAAAGAAGAAAAGCGAGCCATCAACAAGTTGATGAACCGAGCTGCGTCGAGCGCGCTGGGCGACGTAGAAGTTGTTTTGTTTGTGGTTGAAGCACTTAAGTGGCACGAAGACGATGAGATGGTCCTGAATAAGATTCGCCGTTCGAAAAAGCCAACTTTATTATTGATCAACAAAGTCGACACCATTAAACACAAAGAAGAATTGATGCCGTTTTTACAAATGGTGTCAGACAAACACACATTTGAAGAAATTATTCCTATCTCTGCAGAGAAAGGCACCAACGTTGAGCCGATTAAAGCGGCGGTATCGAGCTTCTTACCAGAGAATCCATTTTTCTTCCCAGAAGATGATGTGACAGACCGCAGCAGCCGTTTTATGGCGGCGGAAATTGTTCGCGAAAAGTTGATGCGATTTATGGGCGAAGAGTTGCCTTATAGCGCGACTGTTGAGATTGAGCAGTTCAAGTGGGACGAAAAGATGTGGCGCATCAATGCCCTGATCTTGGTCGAGCGAGAAGGCCAAAAGAAGATGGTGATTGGTAAGAAAGGTGAAAAGCTGAAGATCATAGGTCGTGATGCCCGACAAGATCTTGAACGTTTGTTAGATGCAAAAGTGTATTTGGAGCTTTGGGTTAAAGTGAAAAGCGGTTGGGCAGACGATGAGCGAGCTTTGCGTTCACTGGGTTATGGTGAAGACTGATCGTGAGGTCATTGCCTGAAGTTAAATTGGCGTTTGTGTTACACAGCCGGCCGTTTAAAGAAAATCAGGCGATTTTAGAGCTTCTGGTTGAAGGTGAGGGACGGCTCAGTGCCGTCACTTACAAAGGCAGCAAAAAGAACACCGCAAAAACGGCGCTATTACAGCCGTTTCGACCAATCAAGGTCATTATTGAAAAAGACACCGGGCTTAGAAAACTTAAACACATTGAAGCGGCACCTGATTTAAAAAACAGCGCGTTTTTAACTCAAGGCAAACCGCTGTTTTGTGGTTTTTATTTGAATGAACTGCTTTGCCGATTGTGCGCCGCTGACGCCCATTTCCCTGAATTGTATCCTGTGTATTTGGCGACGATTAAGAGGTTGCAGTGGTCTGAAACTGAAAACCCATCGCCCTTAATGTTAGAGCGCAGCCTCAGGCAATTCGAGTTCGCGTTATTGTCGCAACTCGGTTACGGCATCGATTTAAGCCACACCGTCGATACAGATCAATCCATTGAGCCCGAATTGCAGTATGAACTATTTCAAGACACGGGATTTGTGTTTGGCGCACATTCTCGCAATGCGTGGCTTGGTGAAGACATTCTTTTGTTAGCACAGTTCCTAGAAGGACAAGAGTTAACTGAGGAACGTCAATTGCGGGCAGCTAAGTCGGCAAAGTTATTACTAAGAACGTGTTTGCATCGCCATTTGGGCGACAAACCTTTAAAATCTCGTGAATTATTTAGAGCGGGCTAATTTTCGGAGAAAGCATGAGCGAAATTCATTTAGGCGTTAACATCGATCACATTGCGACTTTACGTCAAGCACGTGGGACAAGTTACCCTGATCCAATTCATGCCGCGGCAGTTGCTGAACATGCCGGAGCAAGTGGTATTACGATTCACCTTAGAGAAGACCGCCGACACATACAAGACCGAGACGTCTACGTGTTGGCGAAAACTATTCAAACTCGAATGAACTTAGAAATGGCGGTGACCGACGAGATGATTGGAATCGCTGAAGAGGTGAAACCTGAGTTTGTATGTTTGGTGCCTGAAAAGCGAGAAGAGTTGACGACCGAGGGCGGTTTGGACGTTAAGGGTCAACTTGATAAAGTAACAGACGCGGTAAAACGATTGGCCGCTGCTGGCGCAAAAGTGTCTCTTTTTATCGATGCCGATGAAGCGCAAATTGATGCCACAGTCGCAACAGGCGCTCCGTATATCGAAATTCACACAGGTCATTATGCCGATGCTGAAACGGATGAGGCTCGTGATGCTGAACTGGCAAAGATCATTGCAGGTGTGAAATACGCCGCGAGCAAAGGGTTGATAGTTAATGCTGGCCATGGTTTGCACTACCACAATGTTAAACCGATTGCGGAAATCCCGGAAATCTACGAGCTCAACATTGGTCATGCGATCATCGCCAGAGCATCGACCGATGGTCTCGAAAAAGCTGTACGCGACATGAAAACCCTAATGGTTGAAGCGCGCCAAGGAGTTTAAGACATGTCTGTGCGAGGACTAGGAACTGACATTGTAGAGATCACACGAATTGAACAAGCGTTGAACAAGAGTGACCGCCTTGCACAGAGGGTTCTTACTGACACCGAATTAACCATTTTTCGGCAACATCATGAACCGGCACGATATCTAGCGAAACGCTGGGCCGCCAAGGAGGCCGCGGCAAAAGCCCTTGGTATAGGCATTGGTCGAGGCATTTCCTTTCATCACTTTGAGACTTCAAACGATGACTTGGGTGCCCCTAAGTTGGTATTGACGGCGGCGGCATTGGCCAAAGCCGAAGAACTTGGTGTCAGTTCGGTTCACATTTCCATTTCAGATGAAACTCACTACGCAATGGCGACAGTAGTACTGAGTTAGTCGCAAACTCTCGGTATTCGTCTATAGTTTGATTATTATTAAAATATTCAGATGCTTGGCGATGAAAAAAGAGGGTTTACAGCGCAGCTTTTATGTTTTCGTATTGGTGTTAACCGCACTGTATGCGAAGCTTGTCCCTGCGCAAAGTTCGTTAGCTGAAGACGTCGAAAAACTGAGTTACTACACCGAAAATTATCCCCCCGCCAATTTCTACGATAACTATGTGCTGAAGGGTATTTCTGTCGATACACTCAAGTTAATTTGGCAGAAGTTAGATGCGACCCCCAAAGAGATTTCTTTACAGCCCTGGGCTCGAGCCTATCGCAATGTGCTGCTGAGGGACAACACGGTGCTCTTTACCATGTCGAGAACCCCACAGCGGGAAAAAGACTTTAAATGGGTTGGTCCAGTGTTTCATTCAAACCATGTTTTGGTCGCTAAAAGCAGTCGTAAATTTCAATTTGATTCAATAGAGCAAGTCTTTCAGCATCGGGTCGCGACAATACGCGGCGACATTTCCGAGATTTCCTTGCGCCAGCAAGGCTTCCCTGAAGTCAGAATGGGCAAAGTGTCGGATTTAAAGCAGGCGCTTTTGATGCTGCGTAATGACCGGGTCGATATGATGATGATATCGATTCACGGCTTTCAACATGTGTTGTCACAGCTAAATGAGTCTCGTAATAAGTACGAAATTGTCTGGCGGGTTAACAAAATAGGCAATTACTACGCCTTTAATAAAAACACCTCAGATGCGGTTATCGATGTTTTCCAGCAGGCGTTCGATTCTCTTGAACAAGAACGCCTAGCGATCAAAAAGAAATACGAACTACCAGCCGAAGAATACTAATGAAAACCGCGACTAACTGTAGCAAGTTGGCGATCTAGGACATACGTTGCCCCTAGAGCAAATCAGCTTTGCTTCTGAGTCGATGGCGCGTTCTACCCAATTAATGTTGAGTATTCTAGCCACGCTCATTAGATCTTGATGAGCCGCCCTTGGTACTTTGGCACTGCCGCCTTGGCTTACACAGGCCTGCTGCAGTTCACTGGCAATATCCAAAGCGTCACGCCCTTGTGCAGTGATTGCAGGGTTCAAATCAATGCCAGCACATAACACGTGACTGTTGCCTGCGAGATCTTTGACGTTGATTGACTCACAAACATAGATTCTTGGCTCATTATTTACATTCATTATCGATAGCTGGGCAGAAGTGCCTTGGCTAGGGGCGGTGATCATGTTGAAGACTGCCCAATGTTGGCACGGATCATCCACCTTCGTCATATTACCCCAGGGCAAGGGAATGCCATTGCCTCGATAAACCGCTTTTAATTTACCTGGTGAATACGCATCAAAGTAATGCCAATGAGAATATGGTGATACCGCCGTCATCCGGCGCATGGCAACAGATGCGGAGACGTCGGCCAGCGTATGACTCGAAATTTCATAGCCTTGACGGTCAAGCAATTGCCTAAAGGGCACCTTTGGACACAGAAGTGCACCAGCAAAAAAGCTGGATTCAAAGTCGTGCCAAGCGTGAAGGATATCTTTTGGATCGACGCTGTTACTATAGGGCTCGATGCTGCTATTTACTTGTTGGCTACTGCCAACGGACATCACCGTTTTTAGACTGTCTTTGGTATGCAAAATTGCATGGCCTATGTGCACCGCCAATTCGTACTTTAAGCGCCTTGGAAATTTTTTCAGCACTCGGTTCAAAAACAGTTTATTGCCCGGCTCTAAATAGGAAGTCAGTACGTTTTTTGATAGAACACCAAGCTCATCTAATGCCTCTTTCGGGGTTTCATCAAACCATTTGACCACTAAGCCCACCTGTTTGGCGATGGCCATTATTTCATCGATGCTCAATGGCATACGCTTTAAGCCAACTTCCTCTGCCGCTCGCTCCAAATCAGGAAAGTGATTCTGATTGTTTTCTTGGTGGGCTCTGATTAACAGGTGGGCAAATTGACGACCGCTGACACCTGTTTGTGACAGCATTTCTGGTATTGCGATTTGCAAAATGTCGTTGGAGAATAGAAAACTCGGTTCCAGTGGCATGCCGTTAATGCCACCTTTGCTGCCTTTATCTGGGGTGATGTCTTGTTGCTCTGGAACATCGTCCAAAAACCAATCCACTTCCTTTTGGAAAACACTAGCAATGACTTCCAACATATCGACACTCGGCACACGTTTACCACGTTCGATCATTGACAAATACGAGACTGAAGGAGCGTACTCGGGATCGATCCGAATGCATCGAGCAGACAGATCTTCGATGGTTAAGTTATTGCGTTTCCTAAGGTTTCTTATTTTTGTACCCAGAAAATGTGACTTTCGTAACAGACTTTTATTTGCTTTCATTTTGTAAAATTTACAGTGTGAAATTTTTATTGTGAAATTTTAGTGTAATTTCTACTAGACTGAGTTTCAAGCAATTCGGACAAACTTTATCCAATAACAATTGAATTGCGATTGAATAGAAAAGATAGAGGCGAGAATTATGAATATGGCTGCAACACAACAAAACGAAATGACTTTAGGCTTTGACGAATTCATCAAGGAAGAAGTATCAATTTTGACGACGCTAAACGAACAGCGCATGCAGGAAGTCGTGGCCTATTCTAAAAGTTTCTTAGACAAGGTATTTCCACTGGAACAAGGTTCACACAAAAATGTAAGCAGCTACGTGATTTACTACAATCATTTGTTAGCTTTTTTTGAAGACGGCAGTAAAAGCGGCTTAGCGCAACCTAAACAGTTTGTTGCATTGAGTGGCCACAAAAGTGAACCAACATCTATCGTATTAAAAAATGACGGCTTTCACGTTGAATTAATTTTCAATAAAAACGGTCCTCGCGGATTGCGCGACATTGCGGGTATTGATGATATTCAAGTAGAAACCACAAAGGTCAACTTTGGCGGTCAAACGGCAGCCAATGATGAAGGTTTGCAGGCAAATGGCCGTCACTGGTTTTCAATGATGCGCAACGATGACGAATTGGTTTTTGACGCCAGCGGCAAACAAGTGTGTCGTTGTGTTGATGTACCAAAAGCATTCACTGATAAAAATGGTGAAGAGTACTCGCTAGTATAAATTCACTGTCACTTTTTCCCTTCGCAAACCCATCTGGTGATTAACCGCCCAGGTGGGTTTGTCCTTTTTGGCTCTTTAATTGTCTATATTCTGCTTTCAATTGCGGTCTATTGTCTTTAACCTGTTAAAAAAAACAATTAAGGATCATTATGTTATACCCTATGTTCGCAATGATAGTGCTTACCAGCATTGTTGGTGTCATGGTTTTGAGTGTACGAGTCAAAAGCGTAAAAGCTGGGCAAGTGCGTCTGCGCAGTCTCAAGTTGATGGAAAACGAGGGCTGGCCAGAGTTGGTGCAGAAAACCACGAACAACTTCAGCAACCAATTTGAAATACCTATGCTGTTCTATGTTGCTGGCGTGGCCTATCTTGCCCTTGGTATCGATAGTTTCGTGGGATTAGTTGCAGCTTGGAGCTTCGTGGTGTTTAGAGTTATCCATGCCTATATCCACATAACTTACAATCATATTCTTCATCGCTTAACTGCGTTTTGGCTAGCATTTATGGCGGTGCTTGTGATGTGGATAAATCTATTAGTGATAGCCGGCTAATAGTGATTCGTTATTGTCACTGACCGCGAGGTCGTTGAGCGATTTTAAAGCGTCTGATGTTTTCTCAATCAGGCGCTTTTTTATTGCTGACATCGAAAAAAAAATTAGGTAATTTACCCTCCTATTTTGGCTATGTTTGTCATGTTTTACAGTGAAGTACGCTGAGGCTAGCAAGAAATGAAAATCGAAATATCACCGCAGATTACGCTGACGCCACTCGAGTTGTCTGATGCTGCGACTATTAGCATCTTGGTAAATCAAAACCGCGAAGAATTAGAAACCTATTTTCCTTGGGCAAAGCACGTTCAAAGTCGTGAAGACGCAGAGGATTATATTGCTGCGCGAGTTCGCAGTGGCAACTTTGGTGCGCGCTGGTTTAACGTAAAATTCAATGGGATTAAGAGCGGAGTATTTGGCATTAAGCACATTGATAAAGACTCGCAATCGGCGGAGTTGGGATATTGGTTAACGCGGGAAGTTCGCGGGAATGGTATAACCAATAAGATCATTCATAGCTTGAGTCATTTTTTGGCGAAAGCACAATCGGTCAAAACCATCGAGTTTCGATGCTTAGACAAAAACGAAGCTGGTATTGGCGTGATTACTCGTGCCGGTGGGAAATTTGTTAAATCCGTTGCAAACGATATGGACAACGCCGATATTTTTCCAAAGATTAATGTCTACCATTTAGATTTAGCATCTTAGCAATTCAGTTACACAACAAAAGGGGATGGGGACATCTCCTTTTTTGTATGAGCAAGCTTGGGAGAGTGTATGGCAAATAACTCTGAACACTGGAATCGAATTTTTGCGTCAAAATCGGATGCGGAATTAGGTTGGTACGAGGCCGATTTTACACAAACCTTGTCTCTGTTGAGTCACGTATTGATTGACTCCGGAAAACTGCACGGTTTTATTGCAGGCAATGGCACCAGTGCCTTAGCCGATATCTTGAGTGAACAGACGGCATCATTGGTTGTTAATGATCTGAGTAAATCCGCGCTAGAACAAGTGCAAAAACGCTTAAGTTCGCATATTGACGTGAGTTATCACTGTCATAATTTAGCGGCCCCGTTTCGCCTTGAGCGTTCTGTTGACCTATGGATTGATCGCGCCGCATTGCATTTTTTGACCGCTGCAGATGAACGACGGATATATTTCGATAACGTGATTAAAAATGTCGCACCAGGTGGATGGTTGCTGTTTGCCCAATTTAGTAAGACAGGTGCCAAACGTTGCGCAGGTTTGGATGTGTATCAATACGACACTCAGTCGCTGCAAGCAGAGTTAGGTGAGCAGTTTGAATTGATTGAACAAAAAGATTGGGTGTTTACCAACCCGTTTGGTCAAGCTAGGCCTTACATCTATTGTTTATTCAGACGAAAGGCCAAAGCTTGAAATCAGTTTAACGGCTCTATCGCTTGAACCAGAAGTTGCACTGTACTGCGTCCGCGAAACTCATTGATGTCCAATTGGTAGACACAGCGAACCCGCTTACAGTTTTGACTCGGCCAACGGCTCAAGTCGGCGTTAAAGTGAATGGCATCAATCACTAGCCCGTGCTCATTGGTTAAAACTAATTTGAGGTGTTTGCCGCCAACTAACCGTTGATTTATGATCTCGAACTGATCGTCAAAACAAGGCTCAGCAAACCCCTGACCCCAAGGGCCCGCAGCATTGAGCTGCTGACAGAAATCTATCGTTAAACACTCTGGGGGAAGCTCGCCATCGGTCAAGGTCACTTGCGTCGTGACTTCCTCTGTTAAGTACTTCTCAACAATGGTATCAAATGCGTGTTTAAACGCGTCCAGTTTGTCGAGCGGGACACTCAGGCCTGCCGCCATCGCGTGACCGCCAAACTTACTGATGATGTTTGGGTAGCGGGTATTAACCTCGTCTAACACGTCACGAATATGAATACCTTGAATTGAACGTGCAGAGCCCTTCAGCTCGCCACCATCGCCTTCAGCAAAAGCCACAGTTGGGCGGTAGTATTTGTCTTTTACTCTACCAGCGACAATACCGATAACGCCTTGGTGCCAATCCGAACGGTACACACAAATGCCATTTGGCAACGCGCCATCCGTAATGGTGATGGTATTAACTGCCGCTTCGGCTTCCACTCGCATGCCTTGTTCAATCTCTTTGCGCTCATTGTTGAGCGAATTCAGATCCTCTGCCATCCGCAATGCTTCGCCGTAATCTTCTGTCAACAAACAGCGGATGCCATAGGACATGTCGTCCAGTCGGCCAGCGGCGTTTAACCTTGGGCCGAGTACAAAGCCAAAGTCGCTGGCTTTGATTTGCTTGGCATCCTTATTGGCGATTTGCAGCAGTGCTTTTATCCCAGGGCGACACACACCTTTTTTAATTCGGGCTAAGCCTTGGTGCACCAAAATTCGGTTATTGGCATCAAGCGGAACGACATCGGCGACGGTTCCAAGGGCAACGAGATCGATGAATTCGGCTAAGTTAGGTTCGGGCAGTTGTTGCTCGGCGAACCAATTTTGTTGACGCAGATATTGCCTAAAGGCCAACAACAAATAAAAGGCGACACCAACACCGGCCAAGTTTTTGCTCGCGAACTCGCAGCCGTGTTGGTTAGGGTTGACGATTGCATCTGCATCGGGGGCAGCTTCACCGGGTAAGTGGTGATCCGTAACAATGACCTTGAGTCCTGCCGCTTTGGCAAGCGCGACACCCTCGATACACGAGATGCCATTGTCGACGGTGATAATTAGGTCGGTGCCCTGTTTAACGACGTCTTGCGCCAACTGCGGGCTTAGGCCATAACCGTAATCAAATCGATTTGGCACCATGTAACGCACTTGTTGAAAACCTAGCGACCTCAAGCCCAACATCATCAGTGCTGTGCTGGTTGCGCCATCTGCATCAAAGTCGCCAACAATGGTGATGCGCTGTTGTTGTTTCAGCACATCGAACAAAACAGAACAGGCCTCTTTGACACCTTTCATGGTACTAAGTGGCAACAGCTCTTTTGCTGCGCGTTTGATGTCGCTGCTGTTTTCAATGCCACGACCGGCATAAATTCTTTGAATGACAGGATGGAATTCGGCAAGGCCGGACAGCACATTGTCAGTACTGCGTCTTTGAATGTTTATCATATAAATACAAACGCCGCTGACGCGGCGCTTTTAAAAATTACTTGTTTAAGATTGCGGCTAATTCTTGTGGTGGTTTGTAACCTGGAATCATCGAGCCGTCATCTAAAATGATGGCTGGAGTACCGGTAACGCCACTGGCTTGACCGAAATCAAAGTGACCCATAATCGGTGCATCGCATCGTGCTGGTGTCAGGCGTTGACCTGCTTTAGCTTGGGTCATCGCTGTTAACTGATCATCGGCACACCACACGGCACTTACGTCAGTAAAAGAACGACTGTTTAAGCCGCCGCGAGGGAAGGCCATATAGCGTACAGTGATGCCTAAATTGTTGTATTCAGCAATTTGCGCGTGAAGACGTTGGCAGAAAGTACACGTCGTGTCAGTAAATACTGTGATCGTGTGTTTTTCTTGTTTGGCCGGGAAGACAATCATCGAGTCTTTAAACTCTTCCATGCCAGACAAGCGAAGATCCGCTAAAGCTCCTTCAGTAAGATTGACCAGACCCGCTTCAATGTTGAAAAGACGGCCTGCTACAAAAAACTTGGCGTCATCAGATACGTAAAAAATCCCGCGATTGGTCGATACTTGTTTTAGACCCGGCATTGGAGAGTTTTCGATTTTTTTGGCTTCGAGGCCAATTTTTGCAAATTTATCTTTAATGATCGAATCTGAGTCAGAAGATAGCGCCAGCGTCGAAATGGATACTGCAATGGCCGCGATTGCCAGAGTCGACACTAATAATGGCTTTAATAATTTCATGTTTTTTTCCGTTGAACTGCTTATAAATACAAGACCTTAGAACACGTCAAAAAGTTTCCACTCGCGTACAAATATTCACTTAGCCACGAGGGTGATGTTCGCCATGTAAGGTTTTCAGTCTCTCTTTTGCGACATGAGTATAAATCTGTGTGGTGGACAAGTCACTATGTCCTAACAACATTTGTACAACTCTTAGGTCAGCACCATGATTTAGCAGGTGGGTGGCGAAGGCGTGGCGCAGAGTATGGGGCGACAAATGGGCGTTTATACCGGCAATGCTGGCATATCGTTTAATCCGGTGCCAAAAGGTTTGGCGGGTCATTTGTTGACCACGCTTTGACGGAAACAAGACGTCGGTCTCGTGCTTAAGCAGTTGTGGGCGTGCCAGTTTAATGTACTGTTGCAGCCAATCTGCGGCAATTTCACCCATAGGTACCAGCCTTTCTTTCTGGCCTTTACCGACGACGCGTATCAGGTTTTGGCTGACACTGATGTTACTTAGAGTTAATCCAACAAGCTCAGACACTCGTAAACCGGCAGCATACAATAGTTCCATCATTACCCGGTCGCGAAATTCAATCGGATCTTCCAAATCCTGACAATCCAATAATGCCTCAACGTCTTGTTCGGACAACACCTTGGGTAATTGTTGGCCTAGTTTCGGCGCTTGGGTCAGTGCTGTCGGATTGTCGGTTCTGTACTTATTGGCGAGCAAATATTTGTAAAAACGTTTGAGGGCACTCAAACTTCGGGCGGTGCTGCGGGCCTTAAAACCTTGGTCATAGCGGTGCGATAGATAGGCTTCTATGTCAAGCTCGTTGCAATCTTCAACCGTCTGATCGCGGTTAGCTAAAAAACACTGGAATTTGAACAAGTCGGTTTTATAAGCGCTTAACGTATTGTCGCTGAGGCCTTTTTCTAACCAAAGGTGCTCTAAAAACTGTTCGATAGCGGCGGACAATGTTGGTTTTTTTGTGCTCACAGAGGTCTTCGTGGTCTTCTTAACTCTCAGGCATTTTGCTAGACTTGCGGCCAATTGCAAAGCTCTTTGTGCTGTATTAAGTAGAGAATATCGATGAAAATAGGCTTGTTCTACGGCTCCACCACGTGTTACACCGAAATGGCCGCTGAAAAAATACAAACTCAGCTAAATCAACTGTTTGATTTGCCTGTCGTGGATTTGTTTAACATTAAAGATGTGGGTTTGGCACAAACCGCAGACTATGACGTGCTTATTTTTGGGATTTCAACCTGGGACTTCGGCGAATTGCAAGAGGACTGGGAAGGCCAATGGCAGGACGTTGAAGCCCTCGATTTGTCTGGAAAGACCTTGGCGCTTTTTGGCATGGGAGATCAGGAAGGTTACGCAGAATGGTTTCAAGATGCCCTCGGCATGCTACACGATGTAGCAATAGCCAGCGGAGCAAAGCCTATCGGCTACTGGCCAAACACAGATGATTACGATTTTATCGGTTCAAAAGCGTTGACCGAGGATGGATCTCACTTTGTCGGGCTCGCGCTCGATGATGAAGGTCAATATGACCTCAGCGAAAAGCGCATTGCCGATTGGTGCGAGCAACTACTCACCGAATTGGGCTAAAGAACTTTCGTCTTAACGGGTCGACAAACTCGATAGTTTGCCAAGTAAGCAATAGCACAAACATCGCAATAATCGCGAGCGCGCCAAAGGTAGTGTAAGGGTGGCCATCAATTCTTTCGAACAATGCTGTCAGGATTTCAATTCGCCATAAAAAAAGCGCAGCGAGTAACAATTCCATTCCAACTAAGAAACGCCATTTTCGGCTCAAGCGAATTTCAGAATTACAGTGCTGACAGACGGTTGAAAATGATACGGCAACATCAATGGATTGCTCCAATGGAATGGGGTTGTGGCAGTTAGGGCACTTCGGTGACGGCATGTGACTTCCTTGTTTACAATTCGCATTTAGAGTGTAGAGCAAGTTTCCAAAATGGCGACAAGTTTTTCAACCCATCTTGCCAGTCGTTCAACATTTCGAGTCTTTAAATATCCGATGAATGGCCGTACAGTGACAAAAAAATAATAAGGTCTATTATGAAAACTTCCCTAATTTCTATCTCCGTTGCAGCGGCGCTTAGCCTATCGGCTTTGACCCTTTCTGGCTGCGACCAAAACAGCAGTGCAAATAAGCCAAGCCAATCTATGGTTGTACAGCAAGACGCCGCGTTTGAGCAATATAGTCAACGTTTTATTGAACGATTTTGGCAGCAGAATCCAGGTTATGGCGTTTACGTAGGTTACTATAAATATGACGACCAACTGCCTGTGCCGAATGCCGCAGCGCGCAAAGCGTCACTAAAATTTTATAACGACGAATTAGCGCAATTGGCTAAATTTGAGCCGAAACACATGTCCGCCAACATGGCGAGCGATTATTACATTCTCAAAAATCAAATCGAATCTGCCATTTGGTATACCGAGGAACTCAAAGGCGGTGAGTGGAATCCATCCAGTTACAATGTCGCTGGCGTTTTTGGCGTTATCTTAAATACAGATTACAAACCACTTATCGAGCGATTAAAGACGATCACCAAGCGAATGCAAAACATTCCTGCGTACTATGAAGCCGCTAAGGATAATTTGACCACGCCAACGGTGACTCATACAAAGTTAGCGATTCAGCAAAATCAAGGCGCGTTGGGTTTGTTTGAAGGCGCAATCAAAACTAAGGTCGAAGGTTCGGAACTATCCGATGCCGATAAGGCCTTGTTTGCTTCGGAGTTAGAAAAAACCAAGGCGGCCATTAGTGGCTATATAGCGCACTTAGAACAGTGGTTGCCCAAACTAGAGTCAGACAGCCAAACCCGAGATTTCCGTATCGGCAAAGCTTTGTATGACCGCAAATTTGAACTTGATATTTTCTCAGGGTTTAGTGCCGAAGAGTTATACAACAAAGCGCTTTCTGAAAAAACTCGAGTGCATGAGGAAATGATCAAGATTGCCGATCAGCTTTGGCCAAAATATTTCGCAGAGCAAACGCCGCCTCAGCAGCCGTTGCTGAAAATAAAACAATTGATCGATCATATCTCTGTGAAACATGTCGAGCGCGACCAATTTGTCGAATCGATTCGTCAGCAAATTCCTGAGCTTGAGGCCTTTGTCATCGACAAAGGACTGATTGAAATGGACAAGGATAAACCGCTGGTCGTTCGTGAAACACCTGAGTATCAGCGTGGCTTTGCCGGTGCGTCTATCAATGCGCCTGGTCCATACGACGCCAAAGCAAACACTTATTACAATGTCACTCCTCTGGACAACATGACTGATGAGCAAGCGGAGAGCTATCTGCGCGAATACAATCATTGGTTGTTGCAGATTCTGAACATTCACGAAGCGGTCCCGGGTCACTACACGCAGTTAGTTCACAGCAATAAGTCGCCAAGCTTAGTTAAATCTATCTTTGGTAATGGCGCGATGATTGAGGGTTGGGCTGTGTATACCGAACGCATGATGTTAGAAGAGGGCTATGGGGATTTTGAGCCAGAACTTTGGCTGATGTATTACAAGTGGAACCTTCGCGTCATTATGAATGCAATATTGGATTACAAGATTCAAGTTGAGGGCATTGGTGAGAGCGAAGCGCTTGATTTAATGATCAATCAAGCCTTCCAGGAGCAAGCTGAGGCCCAAGGAAAATGGCGACGAGCGACTTTGTCGCAGGTTCAACTGACGAGTTACTTCACGGGGTACTCAGAAATTTATCAACTTAGAGAAGACTTGAAAAAAGCGACTGGGGATAAATTCAATCTTGCCAACTTCCACAATCAGTTTTTGAGTTACGGCAGCGCACCGGTGCCAATTATTCGAGAACTCATGTTTGATGATTACGTTAACAAACATCAATAATTGAGAAGGGGCTCTGGCCCCTTTTTTATTGGCCAACTTGCGGTAGCCCATCTCACCCATGGCAGTTATAATGTCCAAAAATCGCAATTGAGACACACGATGCCAAGAGCCTCCGCATATCACATTTTGGTTAAGACCAAAGAGCAAGCTGAGAAACTGAAAGCACAGCTTGATAAAGGCGCTAACTTTCAGCAATTAGCCAAAAAACACTCACTATGTCCATCGAAAAAGCGCGGGGGCGATCTCGGTGAGTTTAATCGCGGCGACATGGTCAAAGCCTTTGATGATGTCGTGTTTAAAAAGCCATTATTCGAGGTTCATGGGCCAGTAAAAACTAAGTTTGGTTTTCATCTCATCAAAACCGTGTATCGCAGCTAGCACCAAACCACGGAATATAGTGAATTTATAACGAGTTATTGTGGCGACTTTGTTCAGAGCGGCTAATATTTGAAGTGTTGAAACAATGTCATGTAAAAAAGAGCTGTGAATCCAATAACTAAATTGACCATCGACTTAAGCAAGCCAAACTGTGACGCAAAGCAGAAGTTGGATCTTGTTTGTCGTACAGTAAAAACGGTGGTGCCTAACGCCGATCGAGTAAGCCTTTGGTTGTTTGATGAAAACAAGCAGGAAATCTATTGCTTGATGTGCTTGGACGAGAATGGCGAGTCGTCACATGGCATGGAGCTTAAGCGGGAGAGTTTTACAGACTACTTTGACTTTGTTCTTGAAAACAAAGTGTTGAGTGCATCTGAGGCGAGAGAAGACCGCAGAACCAAATGTTTTAACGAAGCTTACTTCGAACCACTTAATATATTTTCCTTGTTGGATTATACCTTTCATATTGACATGGAGCCTGTCGGAGTTATCTGCTGCGAGCATGTAGGCGAATCGATCTCTTGGACCGAGGATGATGCCAATAGTCTGACCCGCATAAGCGGCGTAACCTCTATGTTTTTTTCTGAGCAAATTACCGCCCAAGGTGATAAAGCCAGCATTTTTAATTACATCTATTAATCACAAATACTCCCTCACCATATTGGTCAAAATTTGACATACCCTTGAGATAGAATATCTTTTACATACGATGTTGTACCAACGAGGTATCGTGCATGTTTAGATCTGTTCTCCTAACCATACTGCTGAGCACTTTAGTTGCTTGCGGTGGCAGTGACCCGTCCACTCCCGAAAGTTCCATCGATGATAGAGTTGTCGATTCCGGCAATAATGACAGCGATAGCGGTGATGACAACGCTGATTCCACTGGCATACCTATGACGGCGTTGGATGCGGCACGGTTGTTAAACCAAGCAACCTACGGTGCTACATTGTCTGAAATTGAGGACATCACAGGGCAAACTAGAGAACAATGGATTGACGCTCAACTCGCGTTGCCAGCTAGCTATCATTTACCTCTGATTGAGCCATTCTCGGAGCGAGAGGAATTTTGGCGTAACTATCGAGTGGCAGCTTGGTTCAATCGTGCCCTTTATGCCGAAGACCAACTCAGACAGCGCGTTGCGTTTGCGCTGAGCGAGATATTCGTTGTTTCAGAGTTTAATGGTGTCTTGATTGACAGCCCAATGGCGGTTGCCAATTATTACGATCTATTGGTTGAGTATGCGTTTGCCGACTATCGAAGCCTTCTTGAGGCTGTCACATTGTCACCAGCGATGGGCGTGTATCTAAGTATGCTTGGTAATGAAAAGACCGATTTAGAGCGAAACATCAGGCCAGATGAAAATTACGCACGTGAAGTTATGCAGTTGTTTTCCATTGGGCTGGTGGAGTTAAACCTCGACGGCAGTGTTAAGTTAGACAGCGAAAACCAACCCATACCGACATACGGACAAGACGAAATCAAAGGGTTCGCCCACGTATTCACTGGCTGGCACTTCAATGGTACGGCCGAAAACACTTGGTATTATTGGTGGGACAATATGGACTTGTTTGAACCTATGTCGGCCGTGCAAGCGTTTCACGATGAAAATGAAAAGCAATTGTTTCCTGGGGTGTTATTGCCAGCGGAGCAAACGGCAGAGTTGAACTTAGAACAAGCATTAGATGCCCTCGCAAACCATTCGAATGTCGCACCTTTTATCAGCAAACAGTTGATTCAAAAATTGGTGACGAGTAACCCTAGTCCAGATTATGTGCAACGAATTTCACAGGTATTTGAGGATAATGGCTCTGGGGAACGCGGCAATATCGGTGATGTTGTTCGCGCGATATTGACCGATGAAGAAGCGGTTGAAGGACAAATCAACGCACCACAGAGTTTTGGTAAGATTCGGGAGCCAATTTTAAAAGCAACCCATATGTGGCGAGCGTTTGAAATGCACACAGATGGTGAAATCATTGATATGGGTTGGCCCGAGTACTTCTTTAATCAAGCGCCTTTAGCATCGCCATCGGTGTTTAACTTTTACCATCCTGATTACTCGCCGCCGACGTTGAAAAATGAAACCGGCCTTCTTGCGCCAGAGCTACAAATTGTGACGGATGCAGCGGTTACAAGAACCACCAATTTTTTGGCGTGGTTTGGTTTGTGGCGAGCCTTTACCGGGGACTTTTCCGACCTGGAAGACGATGACCGCCAATCAATGTGGATAGACGTGAGTGAATACGTTGCGCTTGCGGAATCAAGTCCTAGAGAGATGATCGCTGCGCTAAACCTTGTTCTGACCGCCAATACCCTTTCTGAAGAGGCAATGCTGATATTAGAGGAAGAATACCAAGCGATGACTTGGGCAGAAGACAAAGACAAAGTTGCCAACTTGATTTTTCTGATCATGGCTTCACCGCAATATGCAGTTCAAAGGTAGGGTAAGATCATGAAAAGAAGAGACGTTTTAAAATCCATTCTAGCCATGGGCGTGGGTGCCACTTCGCTTTCTGCCACTGCGGGCCAGCTTCAGATCATGAATGCGCTGAGCCAGCAGGCGCGCCACAGCGACTTCAAAGCCCTCGTTTGTATTTTTCTCTATGGCGGTAATGACTCGTACAATATGTTGGTGCCAACGGAAGCGCAGTCTTACCAGCAATACGCTCAAGTTCGTCAGAATCTTGCGGTTGAGCAATCGACATTATTGTCTTTAAACACAACTACGCAGTTGCCTTATGCTTTGGGCGTTCCAGATTACATGTCGCCAGTGGCAGAGCTGTTTCACAGTAATCAGTTGGCATTTGTCAATAATGTCGGGCCGTTGGTTGAGCCAACCACGAAATCGGCAATCCAATCCAGTAGCGCAAACTTGCCGCCACAGTTGTTCTCGCACAATGATCAGCAAAGGCTATGGGAGCAGGGCAATAACTCTTTGGTTGGGACCGGAGGATGGGCTGGGCGCGTGGCCGACCTGCTCGATGATGTGAATCCGCAAAGTAGTATTCCGCTGAACATCTCGCTCGCAGGAAACAACGTATTACAAACTGGAAATCGCCCTCTTTATGCGATGACCGCAGAAGGTGCTGACATGTTTGGCGCTTTAAATCCGGAGCATGACTGGAACGAACGACGCATTAGTGTGTTTGACCGTTTGATTCAGCTCGATAATCACAGTCTAGGTGGCGCTTATCGGTCGATTTTAAACGGTGCGCGAAGTAAAGCGTTGGTGGTAAACCAGGGGCTAGAAGCCGCCCCACGGTTAACAACTGAGTTTACAGACGACAGTTTGCATAATGATTTAGCCATGGTGGCGAAAATGATCAGTATCCGGGAACAGCTTGGAATGCAGCGACAAATATATTTTGTGGGGTATGGTGGATGGGATACTCATGACCAGCAAAATGACTTGCACCCTGCGCTTCTGTCCAATCTGGCGTCTGCTATGCAGAACTTTAATGCGGCCATGACTGAACTGGGGCTTGAGCAGCAAGTAACCACGTTCACCGCCTCGGAGTTTGGTCGAACCTTAACGAGTAACGGTGACGGCACCGATCACGGTTGGGGTGGACATCAAATGGTCATGGGCGGGGCAGTTAAGGGCGGTCAACTCTACGGACAAATGCCGTCACTGAGCTTGAATAGTGAAGATGATTTTGGCGAAGGCAGAATCATACCTACAACATCCAGTGAACAGTACGCTGCCACTTTGGCCAGGTGGTTTGGCTTGTCAGATAGCGAACTTGAGCTGGTTTTCCCACAGTTGAGTCGTTTCGACCAACCTACTCTCAGCTTTATTTAACTTAAATAAGGGGCGTTATTTACCGCCCCAGATTTTTGCCACGGCTGTGTTATTGCCCAACAAACCAACAACCAGTGACACACTGCCCAATAGAAAAAAGATCACCACAGGTAAAAAGAAGCCCGGATCGTCGGCATAACTGGCGGCATAACCACTGGCGAATGAAAGTACCAAAAACAGACTGCCCACGACATTGAGGACAACTCGATGCGAAGGTTTGTAGTTTGGCGGCTCAGGGCCACGTTCGAATGGGGCTAAAATTGGGCGGAAAAGGGTTCTAAATACTGCTTTCATAGCATACCTAATAAAATGTGACGATGCGCTTTGAGCGTTTTGCTTGCTACTTTATAAGCTCTGGAGTAACGCGCCAAGTGGTCAAACAGATGTATTTTTTTCACCTATGGTAATAATGGTTTGTTATTTCTGCATTTACATCATTTTTAACTATGCTTGGAATCTAAGATTAGAGAGCTTAAGGGAGAGCCAGTTCATTAATGAACGACGTCATCACAATAATCATACTGACCGGATTGGCAGGCGCTTGTATCCCTTTGGGCGGTACTCTGGCGCAATTTGCTCAAATACGTCCTCTATGGATGGAAAATGAGTTAAGACATTTCATTATCGCCTTCGGTGGAGGCATCTTATTGGGGGCTGTCGCGTTTGTTTTGGTTCCGCAAGGAATATCGAGTTTGGGCGAATCGATATTCGCGATAGTGCTCATTGTACTCGGGGCTATAGTATTTTTTCTCATAGAACGCTCACTTGGTTTGAGGCGCAGAGAAGCACCTCAATTAATGGGCATGATATTAGATTATATTCCTGAGGCTATAGCGCTTGGCGGCCTTGTAGCAGTTGGGTCAAATGCATCGGCCTTGTTAGCGTTTCTGATTGCGATACAAAACTTACCAGAAGGTTTTAATGCTTACCGAGAGTTGCATGCTTTGCATCGAATTAGTGTTAGAAAAAAGCTTACGACCATGATTTTGTTGGTCCCGCTTGGCCCCATTGCGGGTGTTCTAGGTTATTATTTTTTAGCCGAGCATGAGTCAATTTTGGGCGGTATCATGTTGTTTTCCGCTGGTGGTATTGTTTACTTGATTTTTCAAGATATTGCGCCCCAGGCTAGGCTAGAGAAACATTGGGCACCACCGCTGGGCGCAGTGTTTGGTTTCTGCCTGGCGCTCTTAGCCGAACTACTCGTTATGCATTAATGTCGATTATCAATAATGTATTGGCAGTTGAGCATCATTTTTTAAATCTGCGATGCGATGGTATCTCAGCCAATTAAATCGCAAATTACTACCATTGCACTTGTCGTTTGCAGCTATCACGAAGCTATTGAATTTTATACTCAAAACTGAGTTTTGTTTTAATCTAAGAGCCTGACTTTGGCGACGACATACTCTAGGTGCAAGTGTCGCCTCCTAACAGATACGGTCCTCATCGATTATTGTTGTCACACCCAACTTCCTAGCCGTGATTTCCGGCTGTCCCGCCGTCATTTTTAACGTTCTTTAAGCGTTTGGAGCATTCTCTAATCATTCCCAACGTGATTGGGAATCCATTGCAATTAGAACATCTCATTGTTGGGTACAACTTTTGATAGCTAGACTGAGTTGTTGGAAGAGAAAAAACGCTACGTTTGAATACTGTCTTTTATTGGCAATCCGTCTATGACTCTGGGTAAAATGCAAACTAAGGGAAATGAGCAGATCGCTCGTGGAAGATATTAGGCCGTAAAGGAAAGAATTAAAAATGAAGTGCCCGCACTGCAGCAAAAGAATTGGATTGTTCTCCAAAGCGCTGAACAAGTTTGGGAATCCTAAAACTTGTCCAAGCTGTCAGAAAAAGATTCAGCTAAGTCCAAACTTAAAGTTAGTTGCGTTGTTAATCGTGCCGCTTTTTGTAGCGCACATCTATATATTCAAGCCCCTTGTCGTGGCAATGGGATTTAGCGAAGGAGTAGCCGGAATCTGGGCTGCACTTCTAGTCATATTGACGATGCGATTGCAAAGTGCAGAGTCGTAGTTTTTTAAAAGACAAGTTACTCACATGTTTAAATAGTCTACTTAATTGACTTCAAAACGCTGATTTAATCTCTCTAGTTAAACATTGAGCACAAGTAACTTAATTTGGGTCAGATACAAATAGGTTTTAAGTGTATCTGACCCCGTAATTCATTGACTCTAAATCGTTTACTGAATTGACGCGATTGACTTTTCTTCTACCTGCATTCGCTTGCGGTACTCGCTTGGGGATATCTCAACAGAACGATTGAAAAACCGATGAAATGAGGATTTATTGTTAAACCCAGCCATAAGTAGAATATCCATTACGTTGTAGTGGTTTAAGGCGGGATCCGCTAGTAAGCGTTTTGCTTCTTCAACCCGATGTGTATTGATAAATTCGAAAAACTTGGTCTTTAACCGTTTGTTTAGTATCAAAGAAACGGTTTTATTGGGTAGCCCGACCTTGCGAGAAAACTCTTCAATATTGATATTCGCCTCAAGGTGTAAGTTCAGTTTTGAAATGCCCTCTTCCACTTTAATCACGTCTTGCTCTGAATAGTCATTTTTTTCTCTAACCTTTTCAACAAAGGGTTTACTCGACAGCTTATTTCGACTGTAAAAGAAGGTATAAACAAACAGAATATTAATCAAAACAAACACTAGATAGTTGTATAACGATCCTATCAAATCGGCCGTTGAACCACCGATGTGATCCGCAACCGCTGCCATCACTAAATACCAACTCCATCCGAGGGTAAAACAGATACACATAACCAACAACCAGTTGAGCTCTACCGTCGAAAACGACGAATAGTATTCCTGTAAACGGCGATGATAACGTTTAATAATAATCTGGGTGAATAGCACATACCCTACCGCTATTAAGTTAACGAAATAAAACATCAAGCTTGAGGTAACGGAGAAAACAGACGTGTTAAACCAAACAAATTGGTAACTGTTCATTCTCGGTGTCGTGATATCAAGGAAAAATATCAGGCTCAAAACAAAAGCCGCGGGCAATACGTGAGTCAAAAACCGTTTTCTTAATTTAAAGTCGGTTTCCGTCGAAGCCTGTATGAACAGTAAAAGGGTTGGGCCTTTCACTAATTGGCTAAACATATATAGGTAAGGGAGCGCGTTTAATTTGAAGGCATTTGACATGGGGATCACGCGATTCCACATCACCAAGTTGGTGGTAATTTCAACCACAGTTACCAGTAAAAATAGACAAAACAAGAAGGATTTTGGCGACTTTTTGCTTTCGGACAACAGGGTGTAACCCGCCAAAATGAAACATTCGACCAAAGTGATGATTAACACCAAATCGTTAATACTGAACATTGGGACTTGGTAAAACGACATTGCACTCTCTGCTGTTGGCTCACCAGCAGTATAGTGAAAAGGCGAAAATCGAGTCAACGGCACAATCCCCAAACACAAAAAGCCCGATGCGGATAGCACCGGACTTTCTTTATGTTGAACAAATACTTAAAGAGATTTTAAGAAATGAAGAATTTCTTGTTTGTCCGTCTCTGAAAGTGCTTGATAAGCATCATTTGAAGCTTGGCCTTCACCGCCATGCCACAAAATAGCTTCCTCGATAGTTCGCGCACGACCATCATGTAGATAGGCGTGATGTGGTGTACATACTTCGTTACCCTCACCGCCAATGAAGTTTTCTACACCGCCAGTAACGCAGGCAGCTAAGCCAAGGCCCCAAAGCGGCGTCGTTCGCCATTCACTGCCACTCGCTTGCCCTTCACCTAAGCTGTCTGCCATTGCTGGCCCCATGTCGTGCAACAACATGTCGCTGTATGGACGAATCGTTTGGTTACGCACTTCGGCCAGAGGGTGGAACTCACTTGTTTGGAATGACTCAGTGTGGCAATCAGCACAACCGATTTCACGGAAGTGATCACGACCTGCGAGTACCATCGAGTCTTCAACACCGTCTTTCCATACGCGCTGTGGTCTAACACCAAGTGTCGATAGATAAAGCACTAATTTTTCAAAGTTCTCATCTGCCATAAGCGGGCTATTCTCACCACAGTTGCTCTGTGCGGAACCGCAGTCAGGATTTGGTAGAACAGTCGTTCTAACACCCATATCTGTATTTAGAGCACCGGCAGTTTGGTGACGAACGCTTGCCGCACTCGCTTTCCAACCAAATCGACCGATTCTCGTCGCGCCGTTTTCTGGGTCAATCACTCTGTGAGCACGGCCTGAGATACCATCGCCGTTGGCATCGTTAGGATCTTCTAAAGCCAAGATAGATGTTTCTGGAATCGCCTCTAATAAACCCAAACCAACTAAACGAGGCGCAATTCGAGCCGAGAAGGTATCAGGCGTACCGCCGGTAAACTGGTAATTTGGTGTACGCAGTCCATCAGGCGTTTCAGTCCATGAGGCAATAGACACATCCCCTTCGGCGCCAATACCTTTAATCTGAAGCACCGCACCTTTGTCTGGCGTTGGCTGGCCATTGGCATCGCCGATCTTGAATACCCAACGGTCCAACGACTCTCCGTCAACTGCAACCGGAGCGCCACCATTGCGTTCGTGACAACCAGTACAACGGTCATTGATATAACGTGTTCCAGTCAATCCGACATTGTCTGGGAAAACGCCATTCCCTGGGTTTTCATCGTGCACACCATCAACCGTAGAGGAGTGATGCACTCGGCGGCCTTCTAAGAACTTCTGACCATTGTCGTAACCTAGGTTCGTTGCCATTTGCATAAAGTGATCGTTTGGTTCATTTGTATACTGATAATGCATACTGGTTTTACCGCCGAGCCAATATTCTTCAGGGATCTTATGACTGTCTTCGCGATAAATACTGAGGCCCTCAGCTTCTGAATACCAAGGAACAATCCCCTCGCCGACAACGTAAAGGAACGTCGTGCCGTAATAGTTAGTTTGACCTCGTGGAATACTCGGATCAGAGAACTGACTGATTTCGAACTCCATACGGTCGCCCAGTTGAATCTCACGCCCCAGACGAGTATTGGTGTTGCTCACTTTTTGGTAATAGTAGTAAGAACCGTCGGTGCCCAAATAATCCATCATGACATTACTTGCGTACGAGGCTACGGTGGTGAAACCTGTATACCACCAGCGGTTCTCAGCTTGGTTGGGATCAAGTGGGAAAATAGTTCTAACGTTCATGGTGATGGTGTCACCGCCCTTGGCGACTTCATCAATAATTTCGATACTGCTGGAACGATTTTCAAAATAGAACTCAATGAAGTGATCATAACGTTGGAACTCGTCTTCACGAGCGTGCCTTGTACGAGGGCGATCTGACCAACGCGTCACTAATGCTGTAGCGGTTTCATGTTGTGAATCAGGCTCAAGTGGCGTCAACGCATCAAATAATGGCGTAACCTGTCCAAGTGCACCATAAGTAACGGTCCACCAAACACCACCCGCGCCTTCGCCATTGATCTCACCAACAGCCGTATCACCAACGTAGAAATACAGCGGGCGACCATTATAAGCCGCTTGTTTAGAGCCATCGGCTCTCGTAATAACACTAAGATTTATAACGCCAGACGCTTCGCCATCGGTTACTAAAACTGGAGGCCAACTTGCCGCACAACCATCGTTACACTGACTCGTACCTGGCACCGTTTGGTCATTATCAAAAACATAGAGGGTGAAACCAGGGAACGCACTATCTGCGCCACCAACTAAACGTTCATTAGCGAAGGATACTTCGGTATCGACCGTGACGATTTCACAGCCATCGCCATCAACTGGCGCGCCTGGTGTTGTATCGGGACACAAATCATTAGCATCGACTACACCATCACCATCAGTGTCTATTGCGACGGTAAACTTAATCCAATTAAGGTTAAAATCACTACCGGTAATATTGATTCGGAAAGTGTGTGTGCCACTAGTAGTAACTTCGACACTGCCTACATTATGGGTTTCCCAAATTTGCCAGTCACCAGTTGAAGCCACTGTATCGCTAGCAAACACCTCTCCATCTAGCAACAAATGGTAAGCGCCTGTTGAAACTTGTGAAGCTACACGTGTCTCTACCGCATAAACAGCGGCATTAAGATTAATCGAATACTCTAACCACTCACCAGCAACAGTCCAACCTACGTTGCGACCACCGCCAACATCTGTCGTGTTTTCAATATCTACGTCATCACCGTTTCCTGCGGCGCCATTTGAACCCGCATCAACATCAAAGTAAGCAACGTAATCTTCTGCTTCGACCAAAACACTACTGATAACAATTTCACAGCCGTTTGCGTCAACCGTTGCACCGGAAGGTGTATTTGGACACTGATCTTGGGTGTTCGGCACGCCATCATTGTCGTCATCCAAAACCACCTCACAGCCATTTGCATCTACAGTCGCACCTGCCGCCGTATTAGGACATTGATCCAACGAATCAACAACGCCATCATTATCGCTATCAAATTGACAGCCCGTTGCGTCTACTGGCGCACCTGCTGGTGTATTTGGACACTGATCTAAGGAATTAGGTACACCATCATTGTCGTCATCTAGAACGATTTCACAGCCATTTACATCTACAGTCGCACCTGCGGGAGTGTTAGGACATTGATCTAATGAGTCGACAACGCCGTCACTATCAGTATCAAACTCACAGCCGGAAGCATCTACTGGCACCCCTGCTGGTGTATTTGGACACTGATCTAAGGTGTTTGGAACCCCATCACTATCGTCATCTGCAGGCGGTGTGCTTGTTGTAAACACGTAGTTTTGCCATGCGGTAGTCGTAGTCTTGCCTTTATTTGGCTTGTAAGTGTAGCTGTAATCAATCACATCGCCGTTAACCAAGTTGGTTAACTGATAAGTGCTGAATGTTCCGTCATTCGCCATTCTGATATTTTGTTGGACGCCACCATTAAGTACATAGTGCACATCTGCCCACCTTGACGTTTCGATTGAAAATTCAACGGTCGAATCATCTATTTGGGTAATGGTTGCGTTGGCTGCATAACTGAACAAAAGCGTGATTGATATCACTACCTTTGAACACAGCTGCAATAGATTTGAGATAAATCTTGTGTGTCTCATTACATATCCCCGGGTTATTCTGTTGATTGGCGTTTTTGTTTTTTATTTTGCCAAATACACAAATACCAAAGGGGTAAAAAGGAGATCGTCACTCTTTGCGTTTTTTTCCTAAAAAAGTGAAAAATAAAAGTGTGACGTTATAAAGAATGAAAAGAGAGACTAAGCGAAAGCCTGGTTCCAAACAGATTTACAATAGGACTGAACCCGTGAAGAATGCAAACTATCAGTATGAAAAATATAAATTTATTCCAAACAGAAACCAGCTCTTGAAATAGTGACTACAAGTCACAAAGGATGATATTCCGTGATTTTTTTGAGTCGATTATTCATGTACTAAGATGATTGGTGACCAGTGGTCAACTTGGTGGTAAGACCCCAGAACTCTATACAGTTTCTAGCACCTGAATGGACGGCTCCTAGATCTATGAACGGTATCTAGGGCGTCGGGTCAGTGTCCCTAAGTCTAAGTGCTCACCATATGATATAAGCTTTACCATAAGGTGAGCAAATCGCTCAACTTATGTTGTTTCCAGTTCAAGTTTGAAAAATTTTTATCTGACGATTTGAGGTGAGGTGCAAAATCCAATTCGATGATCTGGGCTGTTCCAGTTAAATCCTGAATTATGCCCATTAAGTCCAGATAAACTATGAATTCTGCTTTTTCGCAGGATGAATCGATACCTATAAGTAGAGTTAGGCAAAGCAAAATATGCCTCCCTAAGGTAAAGCATAGCCGTACATTTAGGCTTTGC
>CAXRBI010000100.1:0-30213 GCA_964229075.1 Alteromonadaceae bacterium
GATATGTCGGTTTGTGCTCCACCTCTTTCGAGATCCATGTGCCTCCAGCGTTTGGATCAAGCGAAGAACCCACAAACACTTTTACGCCACTGCGAATCGCCGGAATAAGGGTCGCTGGGTGCAAAATCTTTGCGCCAAATGTCGCCATTTCAGCGGCTTCATCAAAGCTGATCTCGCTGATTGGATGGGCCTTATCGGTTATTCTTGGATCCGTAGTGTAAATTCCTGGAACGTCAGTCCAAATTTGCAATGCAAACGCTGACACCGCTTCGGCAAAGAGCGCCGCCGAGTAGTCAGAACCACCTCGGCCCAATGTTGTGGTATTGCCGAAACTGTCTTGACCGATGAATCCTTGCGTTATAACAATGCGCTGTTCAAGCAGTGGCAATAACAAACTCTCTGCCTGCTTTTTCGACTGTGCAATGTTGGGCTCTGCTTTACCAAACGTACTGTCGGTTTTAAGCACTTGGCGGCCATCAAAGGACTGTGCCACAGATTGCGATGCCAATTGATTCATCACTTCAGCAAAGAGCACCGATGACATGCGTTCGCCAAAAGACAGAAGTTCATCTTTTAATTTACTGGAATTAAGCAAATCCGCTTCGTTTGCTACTGCCGACAGCTGAGCCAACAGCTCTTGTACTGTCTCGGATACTTCGCGCGGGCGATTTAGGTCATTTAGGATGCTATTTTGAATGGAGCGGATCTGCTGCAACACACTTTCGCGTTCGTTGCTGCTGAGAGTTTCATTGCCCAGTTTAACCAATAAGTTTGTCACACCTGCAGAGGCAGAGACGGTGACAAGTCGAATGGACGGATTGTCGAGAATGATGCGGGCACAACGGCTCATCGCTTCATAATTGGCAACACTGGTACCGCCAAACTTGGCGACGGTTAACTGAGAAACTGAATTAGACATTACGTCTTCCTTAATAAAAATAAGATTGTTTATTAAGGAGAACAAGGCATATCAAGGCAGGACTAGTTGAACTAGTACGTAATCTTTTCATGCCAGAAGCTCTCCACCTTAACAAGTAAAACTTGCCAAAAGTCCAGGTGACAACTGCAAGGATTCAGCCTTGTCAGCCGAAATAAATGTGTCTCAATACATCTATCTCTCGGCGATGGTTCCCCTCACTAATCTTCGATGACGTTGAGACGTCTCCAATTAGCTACCTGACCATCGCTCCTCTTCTGGTGTAAACCGATTGTTTTTCAATTGGTTTACTGACCGCAATTAAGCGAACAACGTTATTAAACTAAAAATTAGAGTAAAAAGTCAATTATTATTTTGTATGCCAAAACGCATAACTTATGGTTTTGTGTGAGTTGGGCATGATGATGACAAACGTCCGTTGCCGCCTGCATGTGATGACACCAACTAAAGTAATTCAGTTAATGAATGATTTTTTCAAACGATAACAATTATTGTGGAGAAGACTCTTCAATCGACAACTCGTCCACTGATAGCTCACCACTATGAAAGTCCCACCACTATGAAAGTCCCACCATGCTTAAGAATATAGCTTTACGCCTGCGCCCTCAATGATTTTTGCCTCTGGTAGCGAAACACAGTCTCTGCAATACAACCTAACAAGACGCCGAAGAAATAACAGATGAGGTCGCTAAGCAAAAAGCCGAAACCAAGCACTAACCCGCCCAGTCTTGTCGCTCTCAACGCATCAATCCAGGGGGCGTGATAGAGTTGCGAAAACTCAATGGCGAAACAAAAACATAGTGCGAATGCAGCCGAGTGTAGTATTGATGCTTTAGGGTACGTTGTCCTCGCCAACCAATAGACCATCAGAGCCCATAAAACATCACCAGCATAGAGACTTAAAAACTCTGGCAGATTAACTAAATTAGAGCGTGACGCTAAGCCAAATAGCATGGCTATCAATGCCAGTCCTAAATAAATCAATCGATATCTGAGCAAACTTCTAACCTCAACACTTTAATTGGAAGAGAGATTCTCTTTGTGCAGAGAAAGCAGAGTCTTTTCTAGTGAATAAAAAAACAGATGCAAAAGTAGGAAAAAGCCCAAAATAACAGTTCCCCAAATAAAACTCGTATTCACCGAAGAGTACTCAAGCCCATGCTCAATGCGGCGATTAAGATCTGAGTCCTTCAGAAACCAGTCGACTGCCACTGCAAATATTAGAAAAGCCGACAAACAGAGCCATGAAAGGAGTTTGTAACGTTTTACAATTTTCTTGATGTTTCCTTCAGACATACCCATTCCCTTTTGTTGTCTTTAATTAACACTACGATAATAAGCATAAAATCAATTTGTTACACTCTAGCGACTCGAGTACATCAAGCCAACGATTTTTTTCGTTCATTTTTGATCTGCAATAAGCCAACACTTTGATTTACTGCTATAAATAAGCAAAGACACGGACATTGGCTATCTATGATTGATGATTTAAAAGGTGATGAAGCTTGGCGCATGTTTCGCATTTTGGCTGAGTTTACGGAAGGGTTTGACAAGCTCTCAAGCATTGAAAATGGCGTATCCATATTTGGATCCGCTCGGCTGAAACCGGAATCAGATTACTATCAATCGGCGCGACGCATCGCCTTTCAACTCGCCAACGAAGACTTTACCGTCATTACCGGCGGTGGGCCCGGTATTATGGAAGCCGCCAATTTAGGCGCACACGAAGCCGGAAAAACCACCGTAGGCTTGAATATTGAGTTGCCGTTCGAACAAGTACCAAACCCTTATCAATCGATGCCAATGGAATTTAAGTACTTTTTTGTTCGAAAAGTTATGTTTGTAAAATACTCTATGGGTTACGTCTGTATGCCCGGCGGTTTTGGCACGCTAGACGAACTATTTGAGTCTCTGACATTGATGCAAACCCATCGTGTGTTCAATATGCCGGTCATTCTATTCGGCACCGAACATTGGCAAGGTCTGTTGGAGTGGGTTTATGACAAAGTCATCGCGCTCAATCTGATCAAAAAGTCTGACCTAGATTTAATCTGTCTTACCGATGACGAGGATGAAGTGGTGGAAATTCTCAAGAATCACCGAGACAATCCCCACCTAAGCTAAAGAGCGCAGCGAAAACGCGCTCTGAATTACACCCGCTCTAAGGAGATACAGCCGACACTGTAACCCGCACCGAAGCTGCACAATATGCCTTTGTCTCCAACCACAAAGTCATCGTTGTATTTGTGGAAAGCAACCACAGAACCTGCAGAAGCGGTATTTGCATATTCGTCTAAAATCAGCGGCGCGTCCAAAAACTCTGGCTCGCGTCCTAACAGTTTCTTCGCTGCGAACAAATTCATATTGATATTCGCTTGGTGCAACCACATGCGTTTGACGTCGCTGACCTGCCACTGATTACCGTCCAAGTGCGACGAAATCGTATTGGTGACTATCGGCAGTAGCTCTTTGAACACTTTGCGCCCTTCTTGGAAAAAGTAGCTATTGTCCGCTGGCAGTTCGTCGTAGCAGTGGTCCACGTAACTGTGATTACATTGAATGTTGTTACTAAACTGGGTGATTTGATCGGTCTCAACAATCTTAAATTGTTTTGTCGACGTTGCGTCTTCTTGCTTTTCAAGCACTAAGGCCGTTGCGACATCGCCAAAAATAAAATGGCTGTCGCGATTGGTGTAGTCGAGTTGTGGTGTTGTAAACTCCGGATTCACCACTAACACTTTACTCGCCGTACCAGTCTTAATTGCATTCAGCGCATTAATAATTGCGAACGTCGCTGTGGAACACGCCACATTCATATCAAAACCAAAGCCACCTGCGCCGAGTAACTGTTGTACTTCAATCGCCATCGCTGGGTAAGAACGCTGCATGTTTGAGGAGCCAAGGATCACCATGTCGATGGCATTTGCTTCGACCTGCGCATTTTCAAGCGCCTGTTTTGCAGCTTCTACCGCCATTACAACCATTTCTGGCGGCTGATCCGGCGCATTTTTTTGCATCACGGGATGCATCACATCCAAATCGGCAATGCCTTCTTTGTGCATGACATAACGAGACTTAATGCCCGACGCTTTTTCGATAAACTCTACGCTCGAATGTTTTTTCTCTTCAACAACGCCATCGGCAATGGCTTGTTCATGTTCCGCGTTAAACTTATCTGCATAAGTATTTAACACGTCAACTAACTCTTGATTGGAGATCTTATTGGGAGGGGTGAAAAGTCCTGAACCCGAAATGACAACTGACGTCATACTTGTTTACTCTATAAAAAGATCAATATTGGCTCATTATCCGTTTGCGCCAAAAAAGTGCAAGCTTTTCAACAATTATCAACCAGATTTATTCAATACCGCCTTGGATCACAACAGTAGCCGATATTTTGTCTTGTATTGCCTGACGGTTGCTGTCCCAAATAACCTGGGCGAAACCCAATAAACCGGTGGCAAAACCCGCACCGTAACCGCCATAACGGCCAAAGGCGTCCCACCCCGACATGTAAGTTCCGTCAAGTTGCACTACCCTAATTCCCATTAATCGTTTACCTGGGGTTTGCCCTTTCCACCAGGCGGAAAACGCAGTGAAGTAAAGCGCAGCCCAACCAAAGCCTAAACCTAAATCAGCAATGAGTGCCTTGGTATATTCAACAATTGAATACACGGGTTTTTCTTCAGATGCCTCGATTGATTGCTCAGATGGTAGCTCAACGATTTTTTCTTCATTCGCACCGTCAAACTCAGACGTCACTGTGGTCATTTCAACAGGCGCAGATTCATTGCTGTTGAGATTGTCTTTGCTGGTGTCAGTCTCTGTCTCTGTCTCAACTAGACTAGACGTGTATTGCCCTTTTGCGATTTGCGAGTTGATAAAGTCCGTTTTGACTTGCGCATCAGCGAAATACTTGTCTGATATTGCATCGTTCAAGGTCTCTGCAACCTTTGCTCGCTCTAACCCAAGATGCGCCATTTCTTCAACAAGTACGCCGACTTTGTTCGTCAAACAACCTAAATCACAATCGCTGCTGTCTTCAAAGTTAGATATTTCAACCACAGCTAATGCAATTCGGCTGCCACGAATGACTTGCTGAATGTCATCAGACTCCGCGTCCACTTCAGAATCTGCCAACGCGGCAACGCTGGATTCCATTGTTTGCTGAACAAATTGATCTGTGCTCGATTTTATCCAACTGCCGCCGGAGCCAAACACAGTGATGACGATAACAATTACACCAAGCGCTCGAACTATTTTTCGAGTCGTGCGCCATGTTTCTTTATCCGCTGAGCGCCCCGCCCTAAATAGAGCAGCACCTACCAACAAAGCCCAGAAAAAGCCGCTCAAGTCGGTCAGTAACAAGACCAAAATGGCGTCAATGGTCATTGCCATACCACGTTGAAATGGTGTCGCTAATTTTCTGCCCAAAAGCGTCGGGTTGACGCCAAACGCGACCTCAGTGACTATCCGTTTATCGTCCTTGAAATCGTCTTGTACTGAGGTCGAGTCCATTTACAGATCCTGTGCAGAGGTGTCTAGTGGAGGGAAAGATTTCACTAAATCATCAATGTCTTTCATTTGTGACAAGAAACCTTCTAACTTGGCTAATGGTAACGCACATGGTCCATCACACTTAGCTTCGTTTGGATTTGGGTGAGCTTCGATAAACAAACCCGCTAGCCCAAGTGCCATGCCAGAGCGAGATAATTCTGCCGCTTGCGCACGTCGACCGTCCGCCGAGTCAGCTCGGCCACCAGGTCGTTGTAACGCATGGGTAGAGTCGAACATGACCGGTGCCATGCGTTTCATGTCATCCATGCCAAGCATGTCTACCACGAGGTTGTTATAACCAAATTGACTACCGCGCTCACATAAAATGACTTTGTCGTTACCCGCTTCATTAAACTTCTTAATGATGTGACGCATTTCATGCGCCGCTAAGAATTGTGGTTTCTTGACGTTGATGATTGCATCGGTCTTCGCCATAGCGACCACTAAGTCCGTTTGACGCGCCAAAAACGCTGGCAATTGAATGATATCAACAACATCAGCCACCGGTTGCGCTTGATACGGTTCGTGCACGTCGGTAATGATTGGCAACTCAAATTGAGTCTTAATCTCTTCGAAAATTTTCAAGCCGTCATCCAAGCCCGGACCACGATATGAGGTGACAGATGAACGGTTGGCCTTGTCGAATGACGCTTTAAATACGAATGGAATACCAAGCTTTGCCGTCACTTCTTTGTAGTGCTCAGCAATGGTCAAAGCTAAATCTCTAGATTCCAATACATTCATTCCACCAAATAGAACAAACGGTTTGTCGTTAGCTAAACTAACGTCTTTAGAAATTTCAATGGTTTGTGTGTTTATAGCTGTCATTCAAGATTCCAATGTTTAAAAGTTATAGTGCGACCGTCTGCAGAACCATACCGCAGAACCATGCGGCAAAAGTACCAATAGCGTAACCTAACACGGCCAACAATACGCCAACTGGTGCCAATGATGGGTGGAATGCAGACGCAACCACCGGCGCGGATGCCGCACCGCCAACATTGGCTTGACTACCCACTGCCATATAAAACAGTGGGGCTTTGATCAATTTTGCAACCGTTAACATTAACGTGGCATGGATGATCATCCAAATAAAACCAATGACAAAGTATATCGGGGTATCAGCAATAGCGGTAATATCCATATGCAAACCGATAGTTGCAATTAGAATGTACAAAAACGCGCTGGCAATTTTAGATGCCCCTACCGTCTCAATTTTACGCATCTTAGTAAATGATAAAGACACACCCACAATGCTGGCGGTGACTATCATCCAAAAGAACTTACTGTGGAAACTCAGTTTTTTGCCTTCAGGGAAGTTTTCCACCATCCAAGGCGTCACGGTATCCGCGACAAGATGGGCAAAACCGGTGACACCAAAACCAATCGCACAGATGACCATGATGTCATGCAATTGCGGCATTCTTGCGTGTTTCTTCTCAAACTCTTCTACTTTATGACGCAATGCATTTAGCGCCGTAGTGTCAGCGCCCGTGCGCGCGTCTATGCGCTTTGCATTGCCTGCTAATACCAATAACACCGCCATCCAAAGATTGGCGACAAATATATCGACAGTGACCATGGCCGAGAAAATCTCGCCCCCGGCATCATATGTATTTAAGTCGAATACTTCTTTCATCGCAGTCTGGTTAGCACCACCACCAATCCAGCTTCCGGCTATTGTGGTCATGCCCCGCCATACGCCTTCGGCATTAACGCCTAGCACATCAGGAAATACCGCGGAAACCGCCAATAATGCGATAGGGCCGCCGATGACAATACCGAGAGTACCAGTCAAAAATAGGATCAGCGCTTTCGGGCCGAGTTTCATAATACCCGGAATATCAACACTGATGGTCAGCAACACCAAACATGCTGGTAGTAGAAACCTTGATGCGACGTAATACAAACTCGAACTGTGACCATCGACGACACCAAACGTGTTCAATAACGACGGAATAAAATAACAAAGCAACAGCGCTGGCACGTATTTGTAGAATTTTTGCCAACTCGGATGCGAGCTTTGATTGGTGTAAAAGACCGCGCCTAGAATGACGGCTAACAAGCCCAATACCGTAGCGTCATTGGTAATCAATGGCGTTGCAGACATGACTTCCCCTTTCAGAACATAAATTTAATTATAATTTTTATTAGCTCCACCGAGCGTGCCGAAAGTTGCAATGAAAGTCTCTTTTTGTAGGGTTCAATTCATCGCCAGCACAAACAGGTAGCCAGAGATAGTAACCTATATGTAATTGGAATCAAAACAGACGAGACGCGCCGAGCAACCAACAGTGCAATATTTGACCGAAGCGAAACAAAACTGTACTGGAAAAATAAACCTTGAAACTTTCGCATTGCTTTTACGTACAAATATCATCAACATCGCTCAAAACAGCAAAAATCTTGGCGAAAGTTTGGCAAAACAAGGGGATTTTGACCTAAGTCATATTTACCCAAAATGATTAGGCGTTATACTTACCGAGTGGCATCAGGTCAAAGGAATAAAGGGAAATCATACCATCATGAATTACGCGGAAACGGTTTTGGACAACATTGCCAATTCATTGTCTCACCAGCAGATCAGTGAGTTTCTATTATCAGTTTTTCAGCACGCACCAAACGTATTTTTTGTAAAAGACTCTGAAGGCCGTTATGTCATTGTTAATCAAGCATTTGAACATTATGTGAACCTTCCGTTACAAGACATTATTGGTAAAACAGACTTTGACATCATGAATCATGAAGACGCAGTTGCTTGCGTTGAAAGTGACCAGCCCGCACTAAATGCCCCCAACATCACCAATACGTCGTTCGAAAATGAGCATAATGATGCCGGCGACATTACCGCTTACCTGGCGGTGAACAAAAAAGTAATATCGACGGAATTGGGAAATTTGTTGATTGGTATCGCAACCCGAGTCGCAACTTAATGAATCGTTTGTGTGCTTTGTAGCGAGTCTTCTAGCTGGCTTTTGATAAACACAGCCATAGGGTCATTTGGACAGGCTTTGATGAAATAGTCAAAGTCGTCTTTCGCCCAATGCCCGCAATCCAATTGTTGCAGAACTAAGCCTCTATCACGACGCTCATAAGGATCTTCTGGAAGCAAGTCCATCAGCGTTTCAACGCATTTCAACGCTTCTTCAAACAGCCCCTCGCCCAACAGCGCGATCTTTTGCTCGGTCAGAACGTCTTTAACAACCGCCTCAGCGTCAAGCTCTTTGGCGAACGACGCTATCTCATTGGCCATGGTTTCTCTGACGTCATCAGAGGAAATCAGATACTCTGACGCCCCTGTCACAGGGTCAAGAATAAGAAGCTCCGAGTTAGAAGGTTTTACCACTAATGCAACTTGAGACTCGATTTCCGAAATGAAGGCGTTAAAACCCAAACGGCGCAATAACTCACGTAACACCACCGACAAACTCACATGGTTGCCCGTGCGGTGCATGATTGCATAGGAAACATTAGAGAGTGAACTTTCTGGCAACATCTGCTCTCCAGGGCCAGAAAATGCGAGTTCATCAAAAATGGCGTCGACCACCCGATAGAAATTCTCTTGCGCAGTAACCTCTGACGACAACACCTGAGACAACTCAGCAACATAATGCTGAATTTGATTAAGCAATTGATCTAACGTGAACTGTTCTTGCCAGTTTCTCTCATGCGTTAGAATTTGCTCAATTAAATCATCTACTTGGTTAGACTCGTACAGCCAGTTTGCGGTCATATTTACTTCTTACTACTACTAGAACGTATACTAAATGAGGGTGTGCCCCTTAGAAATCAAGGGGCGGGATGATAACTGATTTTTGCGTGGTTTAAAATGCGCCTTTAGTCACGGCCATTTTAGCCGCTAACACCAAACAAACTGATGCTCCGGTCAAAAATGCAATACTGCGCTTTTTGTCTGCCGATTTCATTGCCGCAATAGCAAGACCAATGTAGCCGATAACAAAAAACAATTTATAAGTTAACCAGGCAACAGTAAACGGGTATTGGCTCAAGATGTAACAAAGCACCAACGCCGACACAAGCAGCAGCGTATCAATGATGTGTGGTAAAACTTTGAGTATCTTAGGCAATTCCTTGCCCATTAACTGTTGTTGAAAAAAACGATAGTAAAAAAGTACTACGCTTAACAAAACAAACATCAAGTGACTGTGTTTTGCTGCAATATACATAATTTCCCCTTAAATAAAAAAGCTCTGCTTGAACGGGCAAACAGAGCTCACATACAACCTTTTATTGTTATTCTGGATATTTATCAAAAATAGCTTCGAACTCGTCGACACTGTCGAGCAGAATTTGAACCAGTTTTGGATCGAACTTCTTACCGCTTTGCTGTGTAACAAAATCGAGCGTTTCTTTTTTGTTCCACTCTTCTTTATAACAGCGCTTGTGACGCAGTGCATCGTAGACGTCGGCCAAGGCAACAATTCGGCCAAAGATGTGAATATCTTCACCGGACTTGCCACTTGGGTAACCGCTGCCATCCCAGTTTTCATGATGCTCTTTGGCGATGATCGCCCCCGCCTGAATAATGCTGCGATTAGAGCCTTCTAGAATTTTGTGTCCTACTTCGGCATGAGTTTTCATCACATTCCACTCTTCATTTTCCAATTTGCCTGGTTTGTGAAGAATATTGTCAGGAATACACACTTTGCCAACATCGTGAAGTGGTGCGGCGTTTTTAATCAGCTCAGCCTCACCTTCATTCAGACCGTATTTGGTCGCAAGTAAGGCGCTAATGAAGGCCACTCGACGAACATGGTTGCCGGTTTCGTTGGAACGTTGCTCTACAGCCTCACCCAAACGGTAAACCAACTCGCGTTGGGTATCTTCGAGCTCAAGTTGCAACTGCACATTTTCATAGGCGATTTGTACGTTCTGAGCAAACATTTCTATCAGTGTTTTTTCGTCGTGACCTACATCCGATGGCAAGCCAGACACGTACAGCAGTGAATTGGTTGAGAAACGGCTGTAACAATAAGCGACTAAATAGTCATTGCGATAAACAATCGACTTGCTGGTAATCGCTTCATCAAATGCGGTTTTTAAATCTGGGTTGATAACTTCGTTAACCGGCCGACCTAACGAGGTCTCAAATTCGCCTTGGGCTGCAATCACTCGTAGATTGGATGCGTGTTCGCTTGGGGTACAGTTCACCATCATCGAATTAGTGACGTACATGGCCTTTTCAGTGCCGCAACCAATAATCGAGGTAAGTTGCTGCATAACACCATCAATGAACTGCTCCATTGAATGCACAGAGAAAATATCGGCCGACGCTTCAATGATTTTTTGCAAGCCTTGGCGGCTGTTATCCAGCGCGATGATGTCTCTGAACGCTCTAAGACTGGACATCACAACAGTAAACAATTTCTGCGCGGTGAGTTCCGTTTTCGATTTGTAATCGTTGATGTCGTAGTTGACGATGACTTGACGTTCAGGCGCTTGTCCTGGTTGGCCAGTCCGCAAAATGATGCGGATCTTTTGATTCATTGCTTCTTCACGAATGTATTTCGCTACCTGCAATCCTGCGTCGTCTGTTTCCATAACAACATCGAGTAATACGATAGCGGCGTCTGGGTGTTCATTGATAAGCTGCTTGCCTTCAAACCCTGAATACGCACTAAAAAACTCTAAATGCTTGTCCTGAAAGGTAAAGTCGCTTAACGCTAACTTTGTGACCGCATGAACCTCCGGCTCATCATCGACGATGATGACTTTCCAGGTTCCAACCGACGATGTTTCTTCCTCTTCAGGCGCGTCATTCGCAAATAGAAAGTCATCATTCATAATCTAACCTTTTACACCCTTTCGCTTATTTTTCAACGAATTCCATTAACCGCTTTATTCTATGAGACTAACTCAATAATCAGAAATAGCCAATGCTAACTCGATCATTTGCGCCCAAATCTTTAAATGTTTCGACTTGTTGAAAATCATTCTCAATAAGAAGAGCCTGTACCGCACTTGCTTGGTCGTAACCGTGCTCCAAAAGCAGCGCGCCATTGTCGTTCAGAAACTGTCTACTGTGTTCGATAATAAAACGAAGGTCAGCCAATCCGGATTCCTCTGCAATCAATGCCGACAGCGGTTCAAATCGAACGTCCCCTTCTGACAAATGTTTGTCTGTTGGATCAATATACGGAGGATTAGAGACAATCAGATCAAACTTTTGCCCCGCAACCTCGCTATACCAATCGCTTTGCAGAAACTCAGCATTGTTGGTTTGGTTGTTCGCTTTGTTGCGCTTTGCCAAAGCCACAGCGTCTTCAGAGTAATCGACACCAAGGATGTGCCACTGCGGTAATTCGGAGGCCAAAGCCAAAGCGATTGCGCCTGTGCCTGTGCCCAAGTCCAAAGCTTTGTTATTAGAACTTGGGTTTTTCATCGCCACATCCAGCGCGAGTTCGACCAAAAGTTCGGTGTCGGGTCTTGGGATTAATGTTGAGGGATTAACTTCGAGGTCAAGGGTCCAAAACGCGCGATGACCAATAATATGGGCTACAGGCTCGCCTTCTAATCGACGTTCAACTAACTGCTGAAACGCTTGGCGTTGAGCTTCTTCTACACGTTTATCCGGCCAGGTCATTAAGTATGTGCGATTACAGGACAGTACATGACACATAAACAACTCTGCATCGAGTTTTGCTGTGTCGGATGCGTCCTTTAAAAGCACAATGGCTGCATTGAGCAGCCATTGAATTTCAGAGTTTGTCGTATCCACAACCGAACTACTCGTCTGCCATAGAGGCAAGGAGATCGGCCTGATACTCGGTCATCAACGGTTGTAGTACACAGTCGATGTCACCTTCCATAATCTCATTTAGTTTATATAAGGTAAGATTAATGCGGTGTTCAGACATGCGGCCCTGCGGGAAGTTATAAGTTCGAACTCTCTCACTGCGGTCGCCGCTGGCAACAAGGTTTCTGCGCATAGAGGTTTCTTCCGCTGCGCGTTTTTCATCTTCTGCCGCTTGGATACGGGCGCTTAAAACTGACATGGCTTTGGCTTTGTTTTTATGTTGAGAGCGCTCATCCTGACATTCAACCACAATGCCCGTTGGTAAGTGGGTAATTCGGACAGCTGAGTCCGTCTTGTTCACGTGCTGACCACCGGCACCGGACGCTCGATATGTATCGATTTTCAGATCCGATGGGTTAATTTCAATGGCTTCAGCTTCCGGAATTTCTGGCATCACCACAACCGTACACGCTGATGTGTGAACACGACCTTGAGATTCAGTCTCTGGAACACGTTGAACACGATGACCGCCGGATTCAAACTTCATCGTTCCGTAAACATCGTCTCCGGTGATGTGCGCTACGATTTCTTTGTAACCACCGTGTTCGCCTTCATTGGCACTCATCACTTCCAGTTTCCAACGTTTGCTCTCGGCATATCGGCTGTACATACGGAAAAGATCACCGGCGAATATTGCCGCTTCGTCACCACCGGCACCCGCGCGAATTTCTAAGAAACAGTTATTCGCGTCGTTCGGATCCTTTGGCAACATGAGAATTTGCAAGTCGTCTTCTAACTGCTCAATGTTCTGTTTTGCCGCTTTAATTTCTTCCTGCGCCATCTCGCGCATTTCCGCGTCGTCTTCTTCAAGCATTAATTTAGCTTCTTCAAGATCGTCTTGCGCAGTTTGATAAGCCGTAAATGCTTTAGTTACGTCTTCCAGCTCTGAGTATTCTTTTGATAACGCGCGGAACTTGTCTTGATCACCAATGACCTCAGGGTCGCTCAACAAGGCTTGCACCTCTTCGTAGCGCTCGACCAAACTTTCTAATTTTTTGATGATTGAATCTTTCATTGAATCCCCAAGACGGTTTTGATTACAGCTAACTCATCGTTGTTTTGTTTTTCCGCCGCATCTTTTAATGCGGAGGTCGGTGCATGTATTAGCTTGTTTGTTAACTTATTTGCCAACTCTCTTATAACTTGCTCTGGCGCATTACCAGATTGCAATTGGTTAAGCGCTCTTTCTAGCAATTCATCTTTGAGCGCTAAACTCTGTTGGCGATATTCTTTTATATAGTCGACGGAATCCAGTGAAGACAGCCAATCTGAGAACATAAAGGCTTTATCGCTGATTATGGCTTCTGCTTCTTCCGCCGCAGCACTGCGTGCTTGCATATTGTTGGCAACGATTTCCTGTAAATCATCCACCGTGTATAAATAGGCATCATCTAAGTCCGCTACTTGCGGCTCGATGTCGCGCGGCACCGCTAAATCGACTAAAAACATTGGACGATGTTTGCGCTGCTTAAATACATTTTCGATCATGCCCTTACCTATGATGGGCAATGTACTCGCGGTTGAACTAATAACGACATCCGCTTCTAAAATTTGTTCAGAAATCTGGCTCAAAGTGCAAGTTCGGCCAGAGAACTGCTCTGCAACCGCTTCAGCACGACTCAAGGTTCTATTGGCAACGAAAATGTCCGTCGCGCCTTGTTCGTATATATGCTTAGCCACCAGTTCAATGGTTTCGCCGGCGCCAACTAACAACACTTTTTTATCAACAAAACTGCCAAAGACTTGTTTCGCCAACGTCACTGCGGCAAAAGCAACCGACACTGCATTAACCGAAATATCCGTCTCGGTGCGGACTTTTTTTGCTACCGAGAACGACTGTTGAAACATACGTTCGAAATAGGTTTTGACCGTGCCGACCGAGCGTGCTTGCTGATAAGCTTGTTTCACTTGCCCTAAAATCTGAGGTTCGCCAATCACCATGGAATCCAGTCCACTGGCCACGCGCATTAAATGACGTGTGGCATCGACGTCGCGATGAACATACAAATGATGCTCCAGTTGCGCAACCGGCACTTGGTGAAAGCCGGCCAACCAATCAATTAGATTTTGCGGCTCTGCTTGACCGCCAAAACAATATATCTCGGTGCGATTGCACGTAGACAGAATAACAGCTTCATCACATCCCGCTTGCTGGCGAATGGTTTTTAACGCTTCAGGCAGACGCTCAGGTGTGAACGCTAATTGCTCGCGCAATTCCACGGTCGCGGATTTGTGATTAATACCAAGTGCTAAAACTGTCATACAAAGGTGTCGGATTTTCGTCCCATTTAGGAAAAGCGGGTAATTCTACGAAAAACAATGGATTTTTAAAAGTCTGTTACTGTGGTTTTGACGTGGTATGATCGTTTCTTTATCAGTTCGACTTCAAACCGCTAGGAAATTGCTTGAAAACTCGCCAATGTTTTAGATTGTTCGCCCTGTTCCTTTCCATGTTATGGCTCAGTGGTTGTCAGCTGTTTAATCAGCAAACTAACTATCAGCCACCTTCAACCGCAGCGGACATTAATCAATTTACCGCTCGAGGAAAATTATTGCTTTCCGGCAACGGCGAGAAAGTCAGTGGTTATTTTTATTGGCAAAACAATATTGACCGGCTGGAGCTGTCGCTCAATACCTTCGTCGGCATCAACTTGTTTAAGATGGTTTATCAAGACGGTGTTGCCACAATTAACGCCGATGGCAAAGAGTACGTCGGAGACGACCCACAATATCTAATATGGCAACTGACTGGCCAAAACATTCCAGTAAAACAACTGTCGAAATGGATGTTAGGTCAAACAACAGAAGGTGTTTCTGATCCTGAGTTTAACGACAAAAAACAACTGACCGGTTTCAACGTTCGTCACGACAGCAAACTTTGGCGAGCAAAGTACAAAAGCTGGACGCCGGTACTCAATTTTGAATTGCCGAAAGAATTAGACTTAAGAGCTACCGGTAGTCGAATCAAATTGTCAGTAAGTGAATGGCAAGTTGGGCGTTAATCATGGAAACAAAACTGTCTCTGCCCTCGCCCGCCAAACTCAATCTATTTCTTCACATCAACGGCCGACTGCCTAATGGCTATCACGAGTTGCAAAGTCTGTTTCACTTTATCGACTATGGCGATAGATTAGACTTTGAAACAATAGATACAGCAACCGTCAGTTTGACCTGCAATCTGCCGGAGCTGGAAACCGAAGACAACCTCATCACTCGCGCTGCAAAGGCTCTACAACCCTATTTGAATAAAGACTTTCCCACTCCTGGCGTAAAAATTCATTTACATAAAGTATTACCAATGGGCGGCGGCGTCGGTGGCGGCTCATCCAATGCTGCAACAACACTCTTGGCTTTGAATAAGCTTTGGAGTTTAAATTTACCACTGTCTAAACTCGAGTCTATTGGCAACACCTTGGGCGCAGATGTACCAATTTTTGTTCGCGGCAGAAGTTCAGTCGCCGATGGAACTGGAGAACAAATGCGTGATTATCAAGTCGCAGACAACTGGTACTTAGTGTTAACCCCTAACGCCCATGTCAATACCGCAAAGTTGTTCAACGCTCCTGATTTGACGCGAGATACCGCCAAGATACCGTACGATGACATCAAATACGATGGAATTAGCGAACGTCACAAAAACGATTTTGAGCCACTTGTAACTAAAAATTATCCAGACGTTGCCAAATCGTTAGACTGGTTGTTAGAATACGCGCCGTCTCGAATGACTGGGACAGGGGCTTGTGTATTCGCTGAATTCAGTGACGAAGCGCAAGCTCAGACGGTTTTAAAGAATTTACCAAATGATATGAGCGGATTCATTGCTAAAGGCTGCAACGTCTCCCCTACCCACAAAGTATTATTTGGTAACGAGATGGAGAAGTAGTCAATTATTGTCTACTCTCTTAACTGAAATTTAAGCAATAATGCCATAGGAAATTTCCGTGCCTGATATCAAGCTCTTCGCTGGAAACGCTACCCCAGAACTTGCCGAAATCATCGCCAATCGTTTAGACCTTACCCTTGGAAATGCCACAGTTGGCCGTTTTAGTGACGGCGAAATCAGTGTCCAAGTTCACGATAATGTTCGTGGTTCTGACGTTTTCATCATTCAATCTACCTGCGCTCCGTGCAATGACAACCTAATGGAACTCATTGTAATGGTTGACGCACTTCGTCGTGCATCGGCAGGAAGAATCACTGCGGTTATTCCTTACTTCGGATACGCACGTCAAGACCGCCGAGTACGTTCAGCACGTGTTCCAATTACTGCAAAAGTTGTTGCGGACTTCTTATCAAGCGTTGGCGTTGACCGTGTTTTGACGGTTGACTTGCACGCTGAACAGATCCAGGGCTTCTTTGATGTCCCTGTAGACAACGTGTTCGGTAGCCCGATTTTGGTCGATGACATGCGCAAAAAAGGCTTCAATGACGCAGAAGACGTTGTTGTTGTTTCTCCAGACATTGGCGGCGTTGTTCGTGCCCGCGCGATCGCAAAACTGCTTGATGACAAAGACCTAGCGATTATCGACAAACGTCGTCCGCAAGCAAATGTGGCTCAAGTAATGCATATCATTGGTGATGTTGAAGGTCGCGATTGTATCATGGTAGACGATATGATCGACACTGGCGGCACATTGTGTAAAGCGGCAGAAGCACTTAAACAACACGGCGCAAAACGCGTGTTCGCTTATGCGACGCACCCGGTATTCTCTGGTAATGCTGCAGAAAACCTTAAAAACTCTGTGATTGATGAAGTCATCGTGACTGACTCAATTCCTTTGGCAGATGAAATTGCTGCGCTTCCAAACGTTCGCCAATTAACCCTTGGCACCATGTTAGGTGAAGCGATTCGTCGTTTAAGTAACGAAGAATCTATCTCAGCGATGTTTGAACACTAATCACATCCCTGATTGCCAAATTAAAAGCCGCTCATTGAGCGGTTTTTTTGTGTCTGTTCCAACCTGGTCTTCGTAATTTTAAAACATGCAACAACAGTTTTGCACACTCGGCTTTCAAGGTTCTATGCCGGACCTTGAACCTTCAACAAGCTTGCGCGAATGTTCGATTCAGAGATATTCACAACCTTGTCTATCAGCAAGGTGCCGATGAACAACCTGCTACGCGTTTAAAAACGTGATGTTACAGACAAAAAAAAGCCGCTCAATGAGCGGCTCTTTTGTATCTGGACAACTTGAAGTGAGACGGAACACACGGAAAAGTTCAATGACACACGTTCAAGCTATCCAAATGCTTCAGCGTCTGAGACAAAAACGCCGCTCTAGTCAAAGCGGCGTTTCTCTGACATCAACTTCGAATTAGAAGCTGTATTTAACGCCTACCTTGATGCGGTATGCAGATTGTTTAGCTTCAAACGTTAAGCCGTCTTCAACAGTTGGGCCGTAGATGTACTGGCCTGTCGACTCGTCGATATCCATACGGATAATTTCACGAGTGTTAAAGTCTTGGGTGTAGACTTTACCTTTTGAGCTGTCGATTAGGTTAAGTAAGTTTTTAACTACGAAGTAAACTTCACCTTTGTGACCCGCAGCAAATCCTGGGATTTCCTGGTGGATAGACAAGTCAATGCTTGTAACCCAAGGCTCTTTGCCAGTGCCTTTAGTTACGTGGCTGCCTGCTGAACCAGAAAGGCCTAGGCTGTCGAAGTACTCAAGAACTTCAGCTTCAGTGATACCTTCGTAACGAACGTTAGGATCGTTTTCTGTCGGAACGTACGCTAAGTAGTTACCACCGAACGTTGTGAAGAAACCAGAAGGCTGGATTAAGTCTTGGTTGAAGAAGCGACCGCCTTGTAGGTTAGAAAGGTCAACTAGGTAGCTGTATGCAGAACCAGAGTGACGCTCATAGAACAAGTTGAATCGCGTGTTGTAACCAGCGAAGAACTCTTGCTCGTAACCTAAAGTAAATACAAATCTGTGCTCTGTTTCATACGGAGACGTACCAATTTGAGTTTTTTGGTGGTCTAGGAAGTGACCGTAACGGTAGTTACTACGCGCAGTTGATGAACCGCCTGGGTTACCTTCTTCGATGTCTTGGTTAGTGTAAGACAATGTGAAGTCGAAACCGTTATCAAACGTTTTGCTTAAGCCTGTGCTTAAGATGAACGCATCTGCGTCTTCATCAGCATTTGTCAGCATAATGTCTAGTTCACGTGTGTCGTAGAACGGCAGTTCACCACTTAAAGTCTGACCTACAACATCACCCTCTTGAAGAAGTGCAGCGTTGATCCACTCAGCTGTGTTTTCTTTCTTAGTCAAGATAACTGTGTTGGTCCACTGGAAGCCATCAGCAACACCAGGGATGTCGAAAACAACGTCAGCGTTTAACATTGAAGTCCACTGTGACGGAATTTCAAAGTTAGGGTCGATTAAGTTAGCAACTGTAGTACCGTCACCATTATTGATTGCAGTGATTGCAGCCGCAGGTGGTGTAGTCAAGATTGAAGACTCAGCCAAGAACGAATCACGCTCTGAGTAGCTTTGCTTGCTCACGCCGTCGTTTGAGTAAGAGTTTGAAATCCAAACATTTGGGTTACCACCGGCATAACGACCAAGGCTACCGCGAATTGTTACGTCTTCGTTAAATTCATAAGTGAAGCCAAAGCGCGGAAGAATGATGTCTACGCCGTCAAGGTTAAACGTATTGTCGTAGCCCGTGCGGTCAAATAGATCTTGGTTGTAAGCAGGCTTATCGTCAGAAGAGAAACGCTCATAACGAACACCAAACGTCAACGTTAGGTCATCTGCAATGTCCCAAGTATCGTTTACGTATAATGCTAAGTCATTACGTTCAAAGTTTGCCGCTACTTTTAATGGATCGTTACCAACGCCATTTTCATAAACGTATTGCGCAACCATTCTGTTTTCAAAATCTTCAAGGCTAGCAAATGTGATTGTGCCCTTTGAATTTGGAAGGAATTGGTTTTCAACTTTTAAGATCTTATAGTCGATACCGAAGTCTAATTGGTGTTCGTCGAACAAGTAAGAACCGTCAAACTTTAAGATAGTTAAATCGTTGCTTAGAGAGTTTGAGTGACGGAATGCGTCTGAACCGAATGCAATTGAACCAGAGTTGCCGTCATTGTCTTCGTCGATGTTTTGAATAGTAACATCACCGATGCCCAAACCGCCGTTCAAAGATACTTGACCAGTCTCAACAGACTTTTGCGTAACACTGATTTCAGAAGAGAATTCGTCAGTCCAGTCAGAGAACAATTTAACACTGAAGTTGTTTAACTCTTCAAACTTGTTGTACCAGTGTGAATCAAGACGAAGTTCACGGTCACTGCTTGTCATGTTACGAGTGTCGTTACCTTCGTTAAACATGTAAACGAAGTTTGCACGGTGATCGTCGTTGATGTTCCAATCTAACTTGATAATGTACTTTTCATCTTCAAGAAGTGGTTGAGTGTCAAAGTTACCGATGTCTGAAAGACCGTAAACGCGGTTAGCAATTTCTTTTACTTTCGCTACTTCATCTGCAGTAACAGTTGTTTTGTTTGCACCAGCTGTTGAACCGCCAGCACCGTATTCTAGTACTTGTGGAGATTCAAACTTCTCGTATGCAGCGAAGAAGAATAATTTGTCTTCGATGATTGGTGCGCCGATAGTGAAACCGTAGTTCTCTTCTTCGTATTCGATTGGAACTTCAACACCTTCGTTTTCTGGTGTACCAGCCATGTCATCGTTAGAGATTTCATAGAAGAAGTTACCAGTAATTTCGTTAGTACCAGATTTGAATACTGCGTCTACACCACCGCCTGTGAAACCACTTGATTTCGCGTGCGTAGGTGCAATTTGTACAGTTACTTGGTCAAGTGCGTCCAATGGGAAAGGGTTACGCTGAGTTGGGTAACCGTTATTGTTCAGACCAAAGTCATCATTTAATGGGATGCCGTCGATGCTGATTGAGTTCATACGCGGGTTTGAACCAGCAATAGTCATCGCGTTGTCGTCGCCAGGCTTGATAACAACAAGTGGGTTTCTCTTAACAACGTCTTTTAAGTCACGGTTTAAGCTAGGCGTGTTCGCGATTTGCTCCGAACCAAAGTAGCTGTCATTCGCACTCGAATTGAAAAGAATTGGGCTGCCAGTTACTGTGATAGTCTCTACGTCTGCAGACTCTAAAGACTGATCCAAACGGTAAGTATCACCCAAAGACAAGAAAACGTTGTCTACGATTGCATCACGGTATACATCAGAGTCGATTACGACTTTGTATGGACCACCTACACGTAAGCCTTGTGCTGTGAAGATACCTGCTTCATTTACTGTAACTGTTTTTGACGTTCCAGAAGCAACGTGAGTGATAACGACAGTTGTGCCAGCAGCGTCTTCACCGTTAGGACCAGTGATGTGACCACGAATCGATGATGTCGTGTTTGCGTGCGCAAAGCTAGAGGTGCCCATTGCCGCAGCAATGGCTAAACCAAGCAGAGTTCGCTTTGTTGTTTTCATTGTTGTTTTCCCATTAAGTTAGTGAGTTATAAAATTATTATTGAAAGCTCTTAAGAGCCTGAACCCCTGGTTTGGCTTCAGGATCAAAGATTTTGTTTAATACACCCGCAAGTCGCACACCACCTTCAAGTAGGCGCTGTTTAACAAGAGGCATATATTCGTATTGGTAGTTGTAGCGGTAATCGCCGTTACCAATTTCATAAATTCGTTGTGTATATTCGTACGATTCGTAAATCCAGTCGTGGATTGGCGTCGAAATCATTTCGCTGACTTCCTCAGGTTTATCGGTATCAATAAACTCTGCAAACTCGGTATAAGATAAGTTTTGCTTTTCAATCAAGCCAGAATCCCACAGTCGGTGTAAGTTCGTCGGTTGGAAGAAGAATTTGACTTTGATTGAGTTGCCGCCTCTGTCTTCTGCACGCCCAACATGCAAAGGCATATGTACGTCACCAATTAAGTGAGTCAAGAAACGAAGGTGGAATTCTTTGTCGGCCGAGCTGGCTTTTGGATTTTGCAGAACGCTGATGTTTTTTAAGATGGCGGTATAAATGTCTGACGGTTCGTCGGTAAACGGCATTGGGTGTTTATGGAGAGATTGCAGCTTACTTTTTTCTGCATTGATATAATGCCATTTGGAAGACGTTTTTTGCCAAAACTCTGCAGGGTTTGAACGTTGTTCGTCTGCCCATGTCGTCACTTCAGGCAGTCGGTCACCGGATAACAGCGCCAATACTCGCTCTTTTGCCACCGGAGTTAGATGGTTCAGCGCAATCTGACCAATAATGCGGTGGCCCGTTTGTCCCCATGCTTGTACTTGAGAACTCACAGTCACAAGACTCAAAGACATAACACAAGCGGCGGTCATCCAAGTTTTTCTGCCAAACAATTTGACAGTTTTCGATACAACACTCATTTAAAACTTCCTATCTCTGCCACATTGGCGTCACTCAATTATTATTTATTTCTCGAAAATAGTGACAATGTAACAAGTAATTTGTACGCTACGGCATAATTGATGGAAGCAATCTACTCTTTTTTAATTAAGTAAAAAGGTGTTGTCGGAATTCATAATTACCCTGTAACAAACTAACAAATACAATAAGTTACAGCATTTAAATAAGTTTACTTAATGAATTGAGTAAATTTACCAGATAAAAACTAAGTCTTTATTTATGAAGTTAAAATTTTTTAATGCCACTTGGTTCAAACAAGTAACCAGCAGTTGGTATATGACAATTTTGTGTCTGTTTTGTGTTTTAGTTTGGGCAATTGGTGACCACCAAGTGGTCAGAAACATCCAAACCATCCCTAATTTAATGGTGCAAGATGTCCAATGCGAGACAACAAATTTGCAAAGCCAAAGTCAACTGCTGATTTACAGTAATGGCGAAGCATCTGCGAAGTTATTGAATCAACTTGCCTGCGACGATCAGATTGTTAACCGTCAATTTGGTTCGGTAAAAACGTTTTGGCGATTTAATGACGTCAACACCATTCAATATATTGGTAAAGGCCAAGCCGATTTGGCGCTAGTTAAAGAAAATATGATGGCTGCGCTTAGTGCCGAAGAAACCCACGGCTATAAAAAAATCGCCTATTACCCCAATTACCCCGCGTTTTTTATTGCGCGCACGGAAAAACCAATATTAACCAAAGCCTATTTCATCGATAAAACCATTGGTTTAGTCAACTACCCTACGAGCCGTTCAGGCCACATTTTGCCAAAACGCCTGTTATCTCAACTTGGTTTATCCTTTGATAAGTTGAACATCAAGTACGCTCGTTCTCATCAGGAGTTGCGGGATTGGTTAGAAAAAGGCGATGTCGATATCATTTCAACCTACTGGAAAGAAGAAGACGCAGAGCATTTCTCAATGAACTATCGAGCCGAGATTGCAGATTCAATAACGGGTAGCGCTTGGTATATAAAGCTTGAAACCGATAATTTGGACTTACTTTGTGCGGCACAAACCATACTAAATTCAATGTCTAAATTACAAAGCCAATCTTATTATCAAAACCTGTCGTTGGTGCCATTTGCCCAATGCGAAGAGCAATACGCAATCATTGCGAATGGAGACAAATAAAATGGACGCAATTATTGCCCAATTGGATTCTCTGCCGATCAACAAACGGTATTTCTTCCGTCGTTGGTTGCAAAACAGCCTTGTCGCGATGTTGTTATTGCAGGTTGTTTATTCCCTCTCGATATCTCACGCCTACAACGACAAAGTCATCCATCAAATCGGCGCCATCGCCGAACGGATAGCGTTGGATTTGCCTTTAATAGCCGATCGTTTACCGCTTTCTACGGAATTTGAAAACCCGAACAGCTATACCAAAAGACTAAACGGCTATCTCGAGTCGCAAAATTTTGCGGTTTCGGTAACACAGATTCGAGTGCAAACGTCTGAAAATAAGAACATAGCTGACAGTCATGTGTTTTTCAGTAACGACAAGAACATCGTATTTGACTACCAGAAGCCACCAATGAGTTGGTGGCAATACCTGTCAGTATGGCCAATTTTGTTTGGTATGCTCTTTTCTGCCTTTGCTGTGTTCCACTATTACAAAAACAAACCAAAAGAAGTGCAACTGTTGCCAGAAGAGCGCAGCCCGCAACTATTAACCTTGGACTTGCGAAACAAACAGTTAATCAACTTCCAAACGGAAAAGAGTGTGCCGTTAGCAAACAAACCCTTGTGTTTCTATGCAGCACTGGTCGAATATTGCGTGTCCAATCCAGGTGAAACACTTAATCAAAACAAAGATTTGCCAGTAGAAATGGAGATGCTGTGTAAAAAGTATTTTGCGCGATTGATTGAACTAGGTCACACCATCCGAAAACGCCCGGATTTCACCACCAATATCGAGAAAACGTTAAGTGAAATTCGAGCATGCCTCGATGAGTTATATGAAGATGACTTGGCCAGTAAAGATCCGCTCTACCCTCGCAAAGCCGTTGGTGAAGGTTCCCGTTCTAAAGCCCACAGCTACGCCTTAAAAGACGTCAGCGCCGAACATATTCATTGGCTCGGAAACTGATTCCATTTACCGATCAAAAAAGCCGCTTTTAATAAGCGGCTTTTTTCTGTGTATTAATAACGAGATTAATGCGACTATTTTTCTGTCACTTGATAAACCGTTACCGTACCTGAAACTTCGTTACCTATGATCAACAATGGATTGCCATTCGGACTATCTTCAGCGGTAACAAACTTGATGCTCTCCGGTCCCATATCGCCAGCACTCGCAACATTAGTACAGTCCATACCCTCTGCTTCATCACATGGATTGTCTAAGTCATCGTCCATTTCATAGTCAACGCTAAAGTCACGGTTGTTGTAATGTGAAACAAACGATACGTTGAATGGATTTGTTACGTCATAAACAAACAAATCGCCGGCACGTTCTTGCGCAATAAACGCATAAGTGCGGTCGGCAATCGTACCAACGTCGACTGCTTCAGGCTCACCGCCTTTATCGTCTGAGCGGTTGTCACCTTTGTTCTCAGTGTGTGCAGCATTGAAGTACTTGCCTAAAATCGCGGATGAAATTTTGCCAAAGTCGTCGCCTGAGTCATACACCATATTGATGTTTTGGTCCCAGATAGAGAATGAACGCGCACCATAAGAATACAATTTCTCAAATTCACCATCGTTTTCAGCGTCACCCATTGCAGTCGTTACTTTCAAACGACCTAGGCCATCAGAGCCACCTGAGTTGTCTAAGTACATTTGCAACTCAGTTGATAGCGTTTGATTTAACTCGTCCGCATCAACAATATCCTTGACTCGAACTTCTTCCGAATAACCGTCATAGTCTCTTGCGTCACCTTCGTTTGCAGACACAACAAACGTCGCACCATTCCAAGTGTATGAGGCGATAGAGTCAGGCTGATACATGCCCATTAAGCCAGGTACACTCTGGAAATTCGCAACTTCGTCTTTATTGGTATAGTCAAGCTCGTACATACCCCAGTCTTTATAACCCAATGGCTTAACTTCAACAGTCATATCGTCTAAGTTGATCACGCCGATTGCATTGTTCTCTTGCAGCGACACATACGCCATTTTACTGTCAGCAGACACAGTAATGTACTCTGGCTCTAGATCCTTTGCTGCTGTGTTGCCAGCAGGGCCGGCAAATTTTACGCCCATATCGGCCAACAAGGTCATGCGTTCTTCCGCTGAGTCGTAATCTTCAACTGCAAGCAAATCACTTGAAAACACCATATCGTCGTTAAAGTTAATTTCCATTGCATTGTCTGCTGGCATACCTGACGTCATAGCAATAACAGAAATAGTGCCTTCTGGATCGTTGCTGTAATCAGAGTTAGGCTCACCTTCATTAGCAACAAGCGCTTTCGTGCCGTCCGGCGTAAAAGTTACCATATCTGGTAATGCGCCCGCTTCAACAGCTTTCACAAAGGTGCCTGCACCCTGCGCATCCAACGTGTAAAACAACACCGCACCGTTATCTTGTTTGCTATCAGCCGCGATGGCTACCGCCAAAGTATCACCTGAGATCGCAATTGAGTTTGCACCACCTAATGTAATGGTTTTATCGTTGCCGTCAGAGTCCTTTACTGTGACCTCTGAAGGAAACGTAAACGCTGTAGAGGTTAAGCTTTCGTCACTAACAGGAGACGCCACAGCCTCAGTTGGCAACGCCGCTAGTGAAATGACTTCAATTTGATTTACGTCACCATTTACCGCAAACGCAGAGTTTGACTTTTTGTGGAACTGTACGATCTCAGCCGCAGATTTTCCGTAAGCACCTGTAGCGAAACGGCCAACGACCTCAATCGCTAAGTCACGGGGTAAATCTTTACCGTCAGCGCCATTCGTACCGTTAGTACCATCAATGCCGTTAGTACCATTGGTACCGTCGACACCGTTAACGCCGTCTTCACCGTCGTCTACTGAGCAACCCACCAACGCCGCCGATACTGCGAGCGCCAAAACCCCAAACTTAAACTTGTTGTAGTCCATCATTTTTCTCATTTTTGTTAAGTTGTTATAAATGCGGGCAAATTTAGACTTGCTCTGTGGCTGTTTGGTTACGCTTTTTTTAAATCAAAATGAATTTTGGTACAGGAAGTGACAGCTTTGTGACATTGGACTTTTGTTTTTGATTTCAGCGAATAAACAACTTGTTCAAAAACCAAGTTTCAATTAGAATACGCCGCCCTTCGAAATCGGGGGTTGGGTTTTCTCTTGGTCGCGGGAGGAAACAACGTATTAATTTTTAGATATTTGGAGACATTTCATGTCTGACGCAATTTACACATTAGACGCAGAAGTTCGTTCTGACAAAGGTACGGGTGCGAGCCGCCGCTTACGTCGCGAGAACAAAGTTCCTGCGGTACTATACGGTGCAGATAAAGAAGCACAAAGCCTTGCACTTGCTCACAACAAAGTTTGGCAAGCGCAAGAGCACGAAGGTTTCTACTCTCACATCTTGACTTTAAACATCGACGGTCAAGCGCAAGAAGTTATCCTTAAAGACGTTCAACGTCACCCGTACAAAAGCGTTATCTTACACCTTGACTTCCAACGTGTAGATGCGAACCACAAAGTTCACACTAACGTTCCTGTACACTTCATCGGCGAAGAAGCAGCGGCGAAGAAAGGCGGTACTGTTTCTCACTCAGTAACTGAGTTAGAAATCACTTGTCTTCCAAAAGACTTACCTGAGTTCATCGAAGTAAACGTTGCAGATATGGAAGTTGGTCAAACTCTTCACATCTCTGACATCGCTTTACCAGCGGGCGTAACGTCTGTTGAACTTGCAAAAGGTGAGAGCCACGACCTAGCGGTAGCTACGCTACACGCTCCTAAAGGTGGTGCATCTGACGAAGAAGCTTCTGAAGAAGCAGCTGAGTAATTTCGTTAATTAACTTACGTAAATATTCGTGAGTAACGACATTCAGCTAATCGTGGGCCTGGCAAATCCGGGCCCCGAATATCAAAACACCCGACACAACGCAGGCGCATGGTTCGTCGAAGAACTCTGCCGCAGCAACAATACCTCTCTTAAAAACGATCCCAAATATTTTGGTTTTACCGCCAAAATCACCATAGCTGACAAAGATGTGCGGCTGTTAGTCCCTACCACCTTCATGAATTTAAGTGGTAAATCGGTTTCTGCACTGGCCAATTTCTTTAAGATCAAACCTGAGCAAATTCTCGTAGCGCACGATGAAATGGACTTGCCCCCAGGTGTAGCGAAAATAAAGAAAGGTGGCGGGCATGGTGGTCACAATGGCCTAAAAGACATCATCGCTAAAATGGCCAATAATAAAGAATTCTATCGTTTAAGAGTGGGCATAGGTCACCCAGGTAGCCGAGAAAAAGTAACCGGCTGGGTGCTAGGTAAAGCGCAGCAAGCGGATCAAGAAAAAATTGACGCAGCTGTCGACGAAGCAACTCGTTGTATGGATATCTGGCTTAAACAAGATTTAAAGAAGGCGCAAAACCGCCTGCACTCGTTCAAAGCCGAATAAAAGAATAACCGTCTAATAGACAATTAAATTGAGGAACCGTTATGGGTTTTAAATGTGGCATTGTTGGCCTACCAAACGTAGGTAAATCAACATTATTTAATGCATTAACTAAAGCTGGCATTGAAGCGGCTAACTTTCCATTTTGTACTATTGAACCTAATACGGGCGTAGTACCGGTTCCAGATTTGCGTCTCGACAAATTAGCGGCCATCGTCAATCCACAGCGCGTAATTCCAACGACTATGGAATTCGTTGATATAGCAGGTTTAGTAAAAGGTGCTTCTAAAGGTGAAGGTCTTGGTAATCAATTCCTTGCCAATATCCGTGAAACCGACGCCATTGGTCACGTAGTTCGCTGTTTCGACGATGAGAACATCGTTCACGTTGCCGGCCAAGTAAACCCGCAAGAAGACATCGACGTCATCAATACTGAATTGGCGCTTGCGGATTTAGACAGCATAGAAAAAGCTCTGACTCGTAATGCGAAAAAAGCCAAGGGTGGTGACAGAGACGCAAAATTCGAAATCACTGTACTTGAAAAGTTAAAGCCTATCGTCGACGAAGGTGGCATGTGCCGTAGCGTTGATTTAACTAAAGAAGAGTTAGCCGCCATTGGTTATTTAAACCTTCTAACTATGAAGCCTACCATGTACATCGCCAACGTCGCGGAAGACGGCTTTGAAGACAACCCGTTCTTAGACAAGGTCAAAGAGATTGCATCTGGCGAGAACGCTGTTGTTGTTGCCGTGTGTGCAGCAATTGAATCTGAGCTTTCTGAACTGGAAGCGGAAGAGTTGGAAGAGTTCATGGAAGACTTAGGGCTTGAAGAACCAGGTCTAAACCGCGTGATCCGCGCCGGTTACGAATTATTAAATCTAAACACTTACTTCACTGCGGGCGTTAAAGAAGTTCGTGCATGGACTTACCCAGAAGGCTCAACGGCTCCACAAGCCGCAGGTAAAATCCATACAGACTTCGAAAAAGGCTTTATCCGTGCTGAAATCGTTGGCTACGACGATTACGTCGACAACAATGGTGAATCAGGCGCTAAAGAAGCGGGTAAATGGCGTTTAGAAGGTAAAGACTACATCGTAAAAGACGGTGACGTGATTCACTTCCGCTTTAACGTGTAATCTATAACCAAATCAAAAAATTAGGGACGTATGTCCCTTTTTTTTCGGGCGTTTTTCAACTAGATTTAAGGCACGTTAAATTTGGAATAAGATCTGGTGAAAGTATATACCGCGCGCCAAGCTGTACTTAATCGCAAAAAAAACGTCGTCGCATACGAACTTTTGTTCCGAGACGGTGGCAATAACGCCTTTCCCGAGGTGGACTCTTACGCAGCCACCGCTAAATTGTTGATGGACAGCCATTTTAATCAAGGGTTAGAAAAACTGACCTCGAATAAACCGGCTTTGATCAATTACCCTGAAAAAGCACTTTTGGACCTAACTCCTTCCCTACTGCCAGCGAACAAGGCTATGGTTGAAATCCTTGAGTCAGTTCCACCGACAACAGAAGTATTTGAAGCCTGTCGACAACTGTTTCATCAAGGTTATAAATTGGTTTTGGACGATTTCACCTATTCAAAGGAATGGGAACCATTTTTGAAATTGGTTAGATTGGTAAAAATCGATTTTCAAGCACTCGACATCGCAGACATCGAGATGATGCTGCCACATTTGCGAAAATACAAACAGTTGAAGTTGTTGGCTGAGAAAATTGAAACAGAAGAAGAGTATCAAACTGCGAAGTCTTTGGGTTTTGATGTTTCCAAGGCTATTTTTTTTGTAAGCCTCGCATCATCGAGCAAGACGACGCTGATAAAAACCAAGCGGTATTATTTGCAATGTACCAAGAAGTCCTAAAAAAGGACGTCAATTACACTAAACTGTCGAGTTTCTTTGAGCGGGACACCTCGCTCGCATACAAATTGCTCAAGTTTATCAACTCTGGGCTGTTTCCGGTCCGAGATCCAATTAGCTCACTTAAACAAGCGCTGATTTATTTGGGCGAAGAACAAGTGAAAAAATTCGTCACTATGATCATTACTGCGCATTTCAGCGAAGACAAACCGGAAGAGCTCACCCAGATGTCAATTATCAGAGCCCGTTTTAGCGAACTGCTGGCAAAAAAACTGTTACCAGCACGCAGTGATGAGGCCTTTATCACCGGTTTGTTCTCCTTACTCGACGCCATATTTAATACGCCAATGTCTGAGCTTGCTGAACAGTTGCCGCTCACTGACGATGCTCGAAAAGCTCTGCTTGGTGCAGAAAATGAACTGTTTGATATTCTCAACGTAGCTAAAGCTTATGAATCTGCGAGTTGGAGTCAAATGAGACGGGCCTGCGCACGATTTAACATCGACCAGGACGTGTTGCCCGACATCTATACGGAAGCAATTCACTGGGCCGACATCTACAAAGACACAACTGGGGCAGCAATTTAGATAAAACAATTTTAAGCCAAAGGGGTGAAATTGGCGGTTTTTTATATAGAAATCATGTACTTTTTAGTCGTACTGCACAAATTAAAAGCAAACGCTCTATTTTTTACAAATTTCTTTAAAAAACATGTTGACGACTTAGGGCGTCATCAGCATAATACGCGCCATCGCTTGAGGCGGTAAACGAAAGAACGAAGTGGCTACGTAGCTCAGCTGGTTAGAGCACATCACTCATAATGATGGGGTCCCCTGTTCAAATCAGGGCGTAGCCACCATTTCGTTACCACTACCAAACTCAAGCAAAAGAATTTGCGGAAGTGGCGGAATTGGTAGACGCGCTGGATTTAGGTTCCAGTATCGCAAGGTGTGAGAGTTCAAGTCTCTCCTTCCGCACCACACTTTATTTATAAAGTGTTATGTCGAAACACATATAAAACAGTTTCTGCTGGGATATCGCCAAGCGGT
>CAXRBI010000101.1:0-38447 GCA_964229075.1 Alteromonadaceae bacterium
CGGCCGATAAACAAGGCGGTACCGGAACCAAAACGACATCGCGAAGCAGCAGCAAGCGCGACTATTCGATCCAAGCCCATCCAGATTCAAACTCTTTGGTTATTAACGCTGAGCCAGACATGATGCGCTCTTTGGAGCAGATCATTCGTCAATTAGACGTGCGTCGTCAGCAAGTCTTGGTTGAAGCAATCATTGTTGAAGTGTTCGAAAGTGAAGGCATTAACTTAGGCATTCAGTGGGGCAGCGAAAATGCAGGTTTCACTCAGTTTAATAATGGTGTTACGCCAATTGGTCAAGTCGCTGCTGGGGCATATGCGTCAAGAGATGTTACTACGGAAACTCTAGTTGAAAGCGTTGATGACAATGGCAACGTGAATACGACACCTAAGTCGGTTACGAATGATGGGGATTACACTGCGATAGGTCAGGTTTTAAGCAGCATGACAGGTTTCGCTACAGGCTTTGTACAAGATGGTTGGGGTGCAGTAATCCAAGCGGTGCGAAATGACACCAACAGTAACATTTTGGCCACGCCTTCAATCACCACGTTGGACAACGAAGAAGCGTCCATGTTGGTCGGTTCTGAGGTGGCAATTTTGACCGGCTCTGCTGCCAGTTCGAACAATGCTAACCCGTTCCAGACCGTCGATCGTAAAGAAGTGGGTATTAAATTAAAGGTGACACCACAAATCAATGAAGGCACTGCCGTCCAGTTATTGATTGAACAAGAAGTGTCGAGCGTCAGTGGTGCAACCGGTGTTGATATCGGTATTAACAAACGTGCGATTAAAACTACAGTGCTTGCTGAAGACGGTGGCACTATCGTTATCGGCGGCTTGATCGACGAAGACGTTCAAGAATCAGTGCAAAAAGTACCTTTACTCGGTGACATTCCATGGTTGGGTCACTTATTCCGTTCAACCGGCACAACCAAACGTAAGCGCAACTTGATGGTGTTTATCCGTCCGCAGATCTTACGTGATAGCGAGACGATGTTGGGTATCAGCCAACGTAAATACAATGCAATTCGCGATGAGCAAGTGAAAGCGGATGACGATGGTATTTCATTAATGCCGTTCACTGACCAGCCTGTGTTGGAAGATTGGGATGAGCAGTTAATTCTGCCACCAAAATTTGAAGAATATATTGAAAACAAAAACGGTGAAAAGCCACAGGCGAAAGACGCTGGGGACAATAAAGAGTAATCATCATGTCATTGTTATCCCAAGAAGAACAAACGCCAGAGCTAGAAGCCGAGCAGGAACAACAGCAACCGTCTACGATGCGATTGCCTTTCGGTTTTGCCAAACGTTTTGGCGTTATGATCAGTCAGCCTGAGGAAGGCGAAGCCAAAATGCTGCTTAAGGCCACGACGGAGTTTTCTGCAATTGCGGAAGCGAGACGCGTTTTAGGCCAGACGCTGCCATTCGAGGTTGTCGCCGATGAAGTATTCGATGTTGAACTAGAGCAAGCGTACCAACGCAACGCTTCAGAAACTCAGCAATTGATGGAAGACATCGGTAATGAAGTGGATCTGTTTTCTATTGCCGAGGAATTGCCAGGCACAGAAGATTTGCTTGAAAGCGAAGACGACGCTCCGATCATCAAATTAATTAACGCTACTTTGTCTGAAGCAATCAAAGAAGGTGCATCGGACATACATATCGAAACCTTTGAAAAGACTTTGGTCATTCGTTTTCGGGTCGACGGTGTATTGCGTGAAGTATTGTCACCAAATCGTAAGTTGGCGTCATTGCTTGTGTCTCGTATCAAAGTTATGGCTCAACTGGATATTGCTGAAAAACGCATTCCACAAGACGGCCGTATTTCTCTGCGAATCGCCGGCCGAGCTATTGATGTTCGTGTTTCGACCATGCCATCGAGTTATGGCGAGCGCGTTGTAATGCGTTTGTTGGACAAGAACAATGCGCGCCTCAATCTCTCTGACCTGGGAATGGCAAAAGCCAATGAACAGCATTTTGCTGAACTGCTGCGCAAACCCCATGGCATCATCTTAGTTACTGGCCCTACAGGTTCTGGGAAAAGTACCACCTTGTATGCCGGTTTGACCGACATTAACTCTAAAGACCGCAATATTCTAACCGTAGAAGATCCGGTGGAGTACGAACTCCAAGGTATTGGTCAGACGCAAGTAAACACCAAAGTTGATATGACCTTTGCCAGAGGCCTACGAGCCATACTTCGTCAAGATCCGGACGTGGTTATGATCGGTGAGATTCGTGATTTAGAAACGGCAGAGATTGCGGTACAAGCCTCATTGACCGGTCACTTGGTTATTTCCACTCTACATACCAACACCGCAGCTGGCGCTATTACTCGAATGGAAGATATGGGCATTGAACCGTTTCTGTTGTCTTCTTCGCTGTTGGCTGTGTTGGCGCAGCGTCTTGTTCGAACCTTATGTGATGAATGTAAAGTTGAGTACTACCCAGACGCTACCGAAAAACAAATGCTGGGTTGGTCACTCGACGATCCGCGTCATGTATACCACCCGAAAGGTTGTGAGAAATGCAATCACTCTGGTTATCGTGGCCGAGTTGGCATTCACGAGTTATTGATTGTTGATGAACACGTTCGTGAACAAATTCACAATGGCCAAGGTGAGCAAGCGATAGAAAAGTATGTACGGGCTAATATTCCAAGTATTCGTGAGGACGGCTTCGCCAAAGTGGTTGCCGGCGTCACGACATTGGAAGAAGTTTTACGTGTTACCCGTGAGGACGGTTAATGGCGGCATTTGAATACAAGGCACTGGATTCTAAAGGCAAAACCAAAAAAGGGTTGCTTGAGGCCGATACCGCCAAACAGATACGCCAGCAACTGAGAGAAAAGGGCTTAGTGCCTTTGGAAGTGACTCAGGCAAGCCAAAAAGAAAAGCAAACTGCTGCCGGCTTTAGCCTTTTCCAGCCAAAAATATCCGCCGCAGATTTGGCATTGATCACTCGTCAGTTGGCGACGTTGGTCGGTTCGGCACTGACTATTGAAGCGGCCCTGTTGGCGGTAGCAGAGCAATGCGACAAACCTCGATTGAAACGCACAATCATGGCGATTCGTTCAAAAGTCGTTGAAGGTTATACCTTGGCGGATGGGATGAAAGAATTTCCGCACATTTTCGATCACTTGTTTCGCTCGATGGTTGCTGCGGGTGAAAAATCCGGTCATTTAGATCAAGTTCTAGAGCGCTTGGCAGATTATACAGAGCAGCGTCAGGCAACAAAAAGTCAGTTGACCCAAGCGATGATTTACCCGCTGATGTTGACCTTGTTCGCCATTGGTATCGTTTCGTTTTTGTTGGCGTCAGTGGTACCTCAGATCGTCGGTCAGTTCCTAGATTCTGGTAAGGCACTTCCTGGAACGACACAAACCTTGTTAACCATGAGTGACTTTATCGTCAACTACGGCGTGTTTGTGTTGATGGCCATTTTGTTTGCGTTGGTGGTTCTACAACGAATGTTGCTAAAACCAGCGTTTCGGCTCAAATTTGATCGCAGCGTATTGAACTTACCGCTCGTCGGGCGTGTCATATTAGGTATGAATACCGCAAGGTTTGCCCGCACGTTAAGCATATTAACTTCATCAGCTGTACCTATTTTGGATGGTATGATGATCGCAGGCGAAGTATTATCAAACGCCCATATTAAAAAAGGGGTGAAAGAGGCATCTGATAGCGTAAGAGAAGGTGCGTCGTTAAAGAGTGCGCTAGAGCAAACCAAAATTTTCCCACCCATGATGATGCACATGATTGGCAGTGGTGAAAAATCTGGCGAGCTAGAGCAAATGTTGTCGCGCGCCGCTGACAATCAGGACAACGAAATGGACTCGATTTTGAAAATCAGTTTGAGTCTCTTAACGCCGCTTATCGTGTTATTGATGGCTGGCATGGTTATGTTTATTTTGATCGCAATCCTTCAGCCAATTATGGGTATGAATGATCTGATTGGGGTCTAACGTTTAAAAATACTTGGAGTGAACAGTGAACGTTGCACAAATGAGAAAAAGACAGCAAAAACAGAAAGGTTTTACATTACTAGAGGTTTTGATCGTTATCGCGATTCTTGGCATGCTGGCGGGTATGGTGGTTCCAAACCTGATGGGTAACCAAGACTCTGCGAAGTTGCAAGCGACTGCAATTGAAATAACCAGTATTGAACAAACTTTGGATTTGTACGCATTGAAAGCGGGGCAGTATCCGACGACAGAGCAAGGCCTTGAAGCCTTAGTTACCATGCCAGAAATTGAGCCCGTACCGCGTAATTACCCAGAAGGTGGCTATTTGAAAAAAGTACCAGTGGATAAGTGGGGTAATGAGTATCAATTGGTATCTCCAGGTGAAATGGGCAAATACGACCTATTTTCTATGGGCCCTGACGGCGAAGCGGGTACCGAAGACGATATCGGTAACTGGAACGCGGACGAATATCTGTAAATTCCTCATGGAGAGCAGCCGCTCTCCTTTTTCCTTTCATACGATTTAGGTAGGCACGGCAGTGAAAACTCAAAAAGGTTTTACTCTCCTCGAGTTAATGCTCGTGCTCGTGCTTATCGGTTATTTGGCGACATTAGTTCCTTTTCCCAGCTTACAACCCGACCCATTTGATGCCACCGAAAAAGAAGCGCAAGTGCTTCAAGCGCTTATTAACTTGGCGTCGGAACATGCGGTGTTAAACAACATTGAAATGGGCTTGGCTGTATCCGAAGACAGTTATGCTTTTTTGATGTTTGATGGGGAAAAATGGCAAAAGCTCGATGAAGCACCATTTGTCGGCAAAACGCTTGAGCCAGAGTTTCGTTTTGAGTTGATTTTGGACGGCTTGGATTGGCAAGAGGAAAACTTGTTAAGTGCCGTTGAGTTAATTGACGAAGAAAAGCTAGAAGAAGCTGCATCGTTGCCAGAGGAGGAGCGTTTAGTGGCGTTCCCCCAGGTATTCCTGTTGTCATCCGGTGAGCTGTCGCCATTTGATTTACGTGTGATCTACGATAATGGCTTCGACGACTCAGTTGAGTTTCTAGTCCGCGGCGAGTTTTCAACACCAGTGTCGTTATATGATCCGCAACAACAGCTGGAGATGACGTTTTGAATCGCAAATCTCTTGGCTTTACTCTGATTGAAATACTGTTGGCATTGGCGATTTTTGCTTATGCCGCTACTTCAATACTTGGCCTTATTGGCACGTCTGCCAATAACTTATCGCAAATCGAAGAGATGACTTTTGCTTCTTATGTTGCTAACAACCGTTTGGCACAAATGCAGGTGTCTAAAACCTGGCCGCCAAAAGATAAAGATAAAGGCGAAGTGGAAATGGCGGGTCGTACTTGGTATTGGCAACAGAAAGTGCTCGAAACCGAAGACAAAAGGCTTCGCTCTGTTACGGTGTCTGTGTCTCTTGATAAATCGATGACCAGCAGCATTTATGATTTAACTACGTATTTTAGTCAGTACCACACCACGGAGTCTAAGCTGTGAAGCCGTTTAAGTCGCAGTTGGGATTCACCTTGATTGAAATGTTACTGGCGTTGGCGATTTTTGCCATGCTGGGGATGGCCACTTACACCGTTTTAAACAATACAGTCACTGGCCATGAGGCAGTAAAAGAACAAAACAAACATCTGACCGAATTACATCGCGCCATGACCATCATTGACTCTGACTTCGCGCAATTGGCGCAGCGCTATGCAAGGATTAATGGTGAACAGCCGAGCACAAAGCTGTTTCATGCCCAAGAGTACATGTTTGACTCCGAAGCCATGGGCTTCGCATTTGTCCGCGACGGGTGGACGAATCCCGCTATGGTATTGCCTCGAAGTGAGATGCAACCCGTGGCGTATCGCACGATTGAAGGCGAGCTGCAACGATTGTATTTCAATTTTGTCGACCCAGATTCTGGCGCAGAGCCCAGGGTCCAGCCTCTTATGACCGGCATTTCCGAGATGAGTTTACAATTTATGGTCAATAACGCCTGGGTCGAAGAACTGGATAACGATGCCCTTCCGCAGTTGATAAAATTGCGCTTCAAATCTGAAATTTGGGGCGAGATTGAACGGGTGTTTCCAATTGTCAGTCAAACGTACAAGGCGCCGACCAACTGATGCGTGTTTCTTCTCACTCCCCGATTCGTCGACAGCGTGGCCTAGCATTAGTTACGGTATTGCTGGTGATTTCTCTCTGCGTTGTGTTGGCTGCAGAGGTCACTAAAACTCAGAGTTATCAGGTAAAACGGGTACAAAATTTATTTGAGCGTCAACAGGCTTATTGGTACGCGATGGGGGCTGAACACTTTGTAAAAGCACTGATCAGAGACACCGCAGAAAAAGATAAAGGTGTCATTAATCTGTCCCAACCTTGGGCGATGGAAGGCATGAGCTTTCCCGTCGATAACGGTTTGATTGAAGGCGAGATTCAAGACTTACGCAGTTGCTTTAATTTGAATAGCTTGTTTGAACCGAATATCGAGCCGGACAAACTGAAGTTTCGGAAAGAAGTGTTTGTTCGATTTCTCGAAAATCTAGAAGTTGAATCAGAGATCAGTCATGAAGATCTCGCGAGCAATCTATACGACTGGTTAGATCCCGACGATTATCCGAGCGATGCCGTGGGCTACGATGGCGATATGTATACGTCAATGCAATTCCCCTATTTAAGTGCCAACAGCCAACTAGCTCACGAAAACGAGTTACGAGTGATCTATGGATTCGATGTGGCGGTTATGACCCAATTGCAACAGCGCTTTTGCGTGGTCCCAGGCGACTCAAGCTTTTTATTTAACATCAACACTATGGATGCCGAGCAACCGGAATTGTTGATGGCTATTTTTAATCTTACAGAGAACGAAGTCAGCGATATTCTTGCAGATAGACCTGAAGAGGGTTTTGAAAAGATTTCAGACTTTTGGAATACGGCTTCGGCGAAGAAAGTCAAAACCGTGAGCGAAGCGGATAATTATTTTACCGTCGAAAGTAAGTTCTTTAAACTAATTACAAACGCATATTACAACGACATGAAGTTTGCCCTGACCAGTGTTATTCAATTGAATGACAAAAATCACACTTTGGTGGTAGGGCGTCGTTTTGGAGGAAATGTTGAGCGAGAAGCTGATACTGCGGATAAGCAGCCAGCCGGCTAAGGAAATCCCTTGGTTAGTTTGGTCAACCAATACAAATGAAGTCATAGCGTCAGGTGAATTGGCGAATCAAAGTGAGCTGAATAACTTAGCTGACTACGCCCGTGGCCGCCAGGTAACGGTGATTGTTAACAATGCAGATGTCCGCCTGCACCGCCACAATTTGGCGACAAAACCGACTCGGCAAATGCTAAAGGCATTGCCATTTATGTTGGAAGATGAGTTGGCAGAGGACATTGATGCTTTGCACTTTGCCATGGGTGAGTCTGGTTTCGATAAAACCACAGAGCAACACTGGATCAATCTCGCCATCGTTAATAAACAGTTGGTAGAAACTTGGCTCGCCGCGCTGTCTGATGCGGGTATTTCGGTTAAGCGATTGTTGCCGGAGGTCTTGTGTTTGCCACAGAATCAGGTCGAAGGAGAAACAGCCTTAAGCATGATTCAATTGGCCGATGGCTGGTTAGTCCGTCAAGACGAGTGGAAAGGTGAGTTTGTCGAGTCCGATTGGTTGCCGCTGATGGTACAGCAGTGGCAGATGAAAACTGCGGGAGACGAGGCATCTACATTACATGTTAAGTATTACTCTGCGTTACCAGAAGAGATTTCAGCGCAATTGATTGCGATGGAAAATGTCAGCTTAGATGCGGCAGAACCTGAATTGGCCATGCTATTACTGGCGAAGGGCTCTGAACAGGTCACTTGGAATCTACTACAAGGGGACCTTGCGCCGAAAAAAGCAGTAAGCAAGCATTGGTTGGTTTGGCGCACCGCAGCGGTCTTATTGATTGCTACTTTGATTTTAGAATTCGGCTCCAAAGGCGCAGCTTACATGGCGGCAGAACAAGAGCTAGAGGCCGCGAAAGCGGAGTTGGTTGAACAGTATCAAGCGGCGTTTCCGAAGGAAAAAGTGCGCGTTGCGCTTTTGCGCAGACAGCTCAATCGCAAAGTGGCGGAGGCGACTGGCGGAGCCGTCGCAACCGACTCTGGATTCCTGAGTTTAATGGCCAAGATCAGTCCTGTATTGGCAGATAATCGCCAGTTTAAGTCGGACTCTTATCGCTTTGATGGAAAGCGCGGGGAGTTGAGGATCAGTGCCAATGCGCCGTCGTTCCAACAGTTTGAACAATTTAAGAATGGCTTGGAACAACTTGGGTTAGAGGTCAAACTTGGCGCCGTTAACAATGAGGGTACAACTGTCAGTGGCTCGCTAAGTGTTAAGGAGGCCAGCTAATATGAGTGCATTCAGCGGATTAAAAGAAAAAATTGTTGAATTTTATCAATCGAAAAACGAAAGCGAACAGCGGTTGTTACTTGTATTGTCAATTGTTGTACCGGTCTTTCTGGTTTTCAGCGTGTATTCCAAGATCAGCGGTGGCTTGCTTGAAACCCAAGAGAAGTTATCGAAACAACTGGAACTGAACCAGTGGGCCGGTGAGCAAATCAGTATCATTGAGTCTGCTCGCCGCAGCGGTGGCAGTAATGCCCAGCGCCAAGGTTCGATTACTCAAATCATCAACTCAACGGCGCGACGATTCAGTATTACGATCGAACGAATCCAACCGCAAAAAACAGACGCAGTCAAAATCGGAATCGATGAGGTTGGCTTTAACAAGTTAATGCAATGGTTGCAGGAATTGGAAACTCGTCATGGAATAAAAGCCAGTAACATCGACTTCTCGAAGGCTGACACATCGGGGTTAGTTAAGATTCGTCGACTGGATTTGGAGCGTAATTAATGTCTGGCAAAAAAGTTGCAGTTTTGTTCGTGTTGTTTTTGTTGATATTTACTTTGTTTAAAGTACCAGCTGCATTGCTTGCTCAACAGTTTGAATTGCCTAGGAATATCGCCTACAAAGGTTTATCGGGTACGCTTTGGCAAGGTAAGATCGATAGGCTTCAAGTCGACAAATGGCTGCTACAGTATGTGGAATGGCAATTCAAACCAAGCCAGCTGTTTACAGCAAAAGCCGGCTTTGATGTTAAGTTTGGCGTACCTAGAGCGGTCGATCAGATCAGTGGTAAAGGTAATGTGTTTATTGGCACTGCCGGGCTAGGCCTTTCTGAATTTGTCGCAAGAGCCCCTGCGGCGCCGATCAAATCCATGTTGCCACTTCCTATGGGTGATTTAGGCGGGAGAATTATCGTTTCCGTTTCCGACTACGTTAAAGGGGAAACCCTTTGTCAAACCTTAGACGGTGACCTTACTTGGACAAAAGCGGAAGTCGATTTAGGCACCTTGGTTAATTTTGGCGCGATTGAATCAAAGTTGTCTTGCGTTGAGCAAAATGTCGTGGCGTCTTTTGACGGCAGTAACACATTAGGCTTGGAAGGACAGGCGACAGTTGAATCAGCTCAAAAGTACAACTTTGACGGTTATTTAAAGCCAGACGCTTCCTTGCCAGCAATGGTACATGACGGCTTGTCAGCTTTTGGCAAAATGGACTCTAAAGGCCGTTATCAAATTAAGCTTTAGTGTTAAAGTCCTCCAATGCTGATATCAATGATTAAGGCGCTCTTTGATTAAGAGCGCCTTTGCTACATTGCAAAATTAAAGCTAAAACTCACGCCGTAGGCATTTGTGATTGGGTGGTGATTGTTGGTATCGAAGTAACGCCGTACAAACGGTGTCACTTTGACCTGACCGAAGTTTAACTGGATCCCGAATTCTGGGTAGAGTGCAAAAACCGCTTGCCTGCCATCTTCACATTCATCATCTGTGTATTGATAGCTATCATCCTCTTCTTCGCTGTCGTGTAGTACAATGCAATAAACTGTGCTTGAAACCTCTACACCTATACCAAAATACGGGTTAACAACATCTTGCCCGGCATGAAAAAACGCAGCGGCGGATGCGCCACCAAAAACATCACTGTGTTTGTCTTGGTTTTGACCATTAAATAATAAAGCCGAGAATCGTACAGCCAAGTACTGATTTGTTTGCAGCCACGCAGAGCCCTCAATTCCCGCTCTTTCCCCCTTTGGTTCGTTAAACACGGCCGTCTGAACAGCAAACGGGTTAGCCCAAGCAGGGCCGGAATGAATCAGCGATGCAACGATTAATAGTAAAGTAAAACATAAACTACGGCTTGTCATAGGGGTGCAATACTCGGGGTTAATTTATAAAAAGGCGAAAAAATCCACATTATTTTCTTGAAAATTAGAATAAAGGCTCTAATCTTAACTGAAGCGTGGACGAAATTTATGTGAACTGGTTCGATGACTTTTTATGCATGAATTTATTTCCTCAGTGTAATAAATAATACACCTTTAATCGCTATGGTTATTTGTGTTTAAATCAAATGATACCCATCTTTTCTTCTTCATTTGATTAAAGGAGTTTTAGAAAGTTCTTATTGGTAATGACGAGTTGTTTAGTTGTCGTTCGTTGTTTGTAACATTCATGTAAAAAGGAAAAACAATGGCAAATACTCAGGAGCGTTATGTCAGCGCTCTAACAAAAGATACCATGGCGTTGGTTTTAGCAGGTGGTCGCGGCAGTCGCTTGAAAGAATTGACGGATTGGCGAGCAAAACCTTCGGTGTATTTTGGCGGTAAATTCCGCATCATCGATTTCCCCCTTTCTAATTGTGTTAATTCTGGCATTCGTCAGATTGGCGTCCTCACTCAGTATAAAGCGCATTCACTGATCAGACACTTAGTTAACGGTTGGAGTCACTTCAAGCGTGAGTTCGGCGAGACCGTTGAAATCATGCCTGCGTCTCAGCGCTACTCTGAAAACTGGTATTTGGGGACAGCCGATGCGATCTATCAAAACCTTGACATCATTCGCGGGATGGGCGCGAAGTACATATTGATTCTATCAGGCGATCATATTTACAAAATGGACTACGGGCCAATGATTGCACAACATGTTGAGTCTGGTGCCAAAATGACAGTTAGCTGTATCGAAACCAGCGTAGAAGAAGCCGCTGGCGCGTTTGGTGTGATGGAAGTCGATGAAACATTCCGTGTTCGCGACTTTAAAGAAAAACCAGAAAATCCTGCTGAAGTCCCTGGAAAACCCGGTAAAACTTTAGCTTCTATGGGCAATTACGTATTTGACACTGACTTCCTACTCGACCTTGTTGAAGCAGACGCAAAGAACAAAGAGTCGACCCATGATTTTGGTAACGACATCATTCCTGCCATTATTGCGGATCATAAAGTCTATGCGTACCGTTTCAGAGCGCCTAACCAAGATGAAAAAGCGTACTGGCGAGATGTTGGTACATTGGACTCATTTTGGGAAGCCAATATGGAGATGCTCCAAACGACTCCAGCACTTAATTTGTACGATCAAACATGGCCAATATGGACCTATCAAGCGCAACTGCCTTCTGCGAAGTTTGTGTTTAATGACGAAAACAAGGTGGGAATGGCGCTGCAGTCTGTCGTCTCCGCAGGTTGTATTATCTCTGGTGCGCGGGTCGAACGTTCGTTGTTATTCTCCAACGTGAAGGTTGAAGTTCATTCTGATGTGCAGGACTCGGTGTTGTTACCGAACGTGACAATCGACAACAACTGTAAGATTCGCAAGGCGATTATTGACAGGGGTTGTCACATACCGGAAGGCACAGTGATTGGTTATGACCACGAAGCCGACAGAAAAGCCGGTTTTCGAGTCACCGACAATGGTGTCGTTTTGGTGACTCGGACCATGTTAGGTGTGCCCCATGGTTATTCTTTTGAAGAATAGATAACACCACTCTCAAAACAAAAAACGCGACTTTATGTCGCGTTTTTTGTTTGAACCATATTTCCCGTCGATTCGTATGAAGAAAAAACGATGAGGCGGTTGTATATGTTAATAAATTTCCTCGGCTTTCAAGTCATCTGGTTCGGTTCGATTCTTTTGGGCGATTCATTCCTATTGGTTAGCGCCGGTCTTATTGCTGCTCATTTTTTTTATAACCCATCGACTCGAAACACCGACGCAAAGTTGGCCTTGGTGTGTTTGCTTTGTGGATTAGTGATAGATAACGGCTTGATGTTTTTGGGCGTTATGGCCTTTCCAGACGTGAGCTACAGTCACTTGATCGTGCCTACTTGGCTGCTAACTTTGTGGGTTGCCTTTGGCCTTACGATAAACCACTCATTAAAAGCGTTTCGAGGAAAATTTTGGTTAGCCTTTGTCAGCGGTGGAATTTTTGGGCCGCTCAGCTATATGGCCGGTGAAAGACTTGGTGCAGTAGAAATGCAGATGTCGCCACTGGAGACGTTTGCCGTGTTCGCGCTGATATGGGCGCCCCTTTTCAGTTTAATGTTGAAGTGGTCAGCTTCGCTAAATCAATACTCTGTTAATAAGGTGCAACATGTCTAAAAACATGACAGGGGCCCTCATCTCATGCCTGTTGCTCCTCTATAGTGCCGCGAGTCTTGGCTTCTCAGATGCGTCGTCTAAGCAGCTACAACTCGTTGGCGAAGCAAGGTTTAAGTTTCTCTTTTGGGATATTTATGACAGCAAGTTGTTTACCGCCAGCGGCGCTTTTAACAGCCAGTTGCCGTTGACTCAGCAGTTGCCTTTAAAACTGAAAATTGATTATCTGCGTGATATCGAGGCCGCTGATTTGGTTGATAATACTATCGAACAGTGGCGCAAAATTGGCCTGTCTCAACAGGCAATCGATGACCATCATGCTTTGATTTCAGGCTTGTGGCCAAACATTGGTAAGCATGATCAACTGGCGATTGTTCTCGATGAGCAAGGCAGTCAGTTCTATTACAACGGTGAGGCGATAGGTGGGCAACTATCAACAGAATTTGGCGTCGATTTCGTCAGTATTTGGTTGGCCGAAAATACCACAGAACCAAAGCTCAGAAGCAAGCTTATTAACGCGCAATCAGACTAGGAGAAGTCATGTCTAAAACCCCTATTTTAACGGCGGCAGTTGTGGCGTTTGCGCTTGTGTTACTGAGTTCATGCAGTACGCGTTTATCGGACTACGAAAATCAAGGCGAAGCTTTGGATTTAAAGACCTATTTTGATGGGCCGGTTGTTGCGTGGGGAATGTTGCAAGACTACAACGAGAAAGTGACTCGCCGATTCTGTGTTGAAATGGTTGGAACTTGGAAGCAACAAGACGGAACAGATGTTGGAGTGTTGGACGAAATGTTCTATTTCGATGACGGTGAAGTAAGCCAACGAGTTTGGACCCTCACTCGCCAACGAGGCACAGCCTACGTTGGTTCTGCTTCTGACGTTGTCGGCGAAGCGAGCGGCGAGAGCAAGGGTTTTGCGTTTCAATGGCAATATACGCTCGAAGTCACCGTCGATGGCAGTACATACGAATTTCAACTAGACGATTGGATCTATCAGATGGATGAATACCGATTGTTCAATCGTACCGATATGAACAAATTCGGTATGACGTTAGCGACGATCACCATTTTCTTCGACAAAGAACAACCGCTTCGCAATTGTAAGACCTTTCAAACTAAGTAATGTCTTGGAGCAATGTTCTGTAGTCAGAAACGTTTTCAAATCCTTTGATACGTTGCTCTGGTTTTTTGCTATCGGGATTTGATACCGCAAGCAGGTGTTTAATCCCAAAGGTTTGTGCTGATACCAAAATACGTTCTGAATCGTCAACAAATAGGGTGCGTTTGGGATCAAAACCAAGGTCTTGTTGCAGTTGTTGCCAAAGCGACTGACTTTCCTTGCTGACACCGTATATGTGGCATGAAATAAGCTCGTCAATATGGCTGTCTAACTGAGTCTTTTCGACTTTCAGACTTAGAGAGTTTGGGTGCGCATTGGTCACTAAAACTACCCGCTTGTTTGCCGCTTTTAGTGCATCTAAAAAGGGTAAGGTGTCGTCGCGTAGTTGAATTAGATGACTGATTTGTTGCTTAAGTTCGACGATGGGCAAATCCAGCTCTTGTTCCCAATAGTCCAAACAGTACCATTCCAGTTGACCATAAACCGCGTCGTTTCTTTTTTTGAGTAAAACTTTGGCTTGTTCAACGGACATGCCGTTCTTTTGTGCATAGGCGATAGGGGTGTGTTCCATCCAAAAGTGATTGTCAAAGTGCAGATCCAGCAGAGTGCCGTCCATGTCGAGTAAAACTGTGTCTATTTCGGACCAATTAAGCATAGATTTCTATTTCTGAGTCGTTATAGTAGAGGGAGTAGTATTAGTATCCGATTTTCAAAGAAGGCAATCAATGTCGAATAAGACATTTCTCGGGGCTGAAGACAATCCATGCTTGCCCACAATTGATTCGCAGCAAATCGTTGCAGAAAGTCGCTTGTTCAAAGTTGAACAACTTGATTTGACGTTTTCAAACGGTGAAACGCGTCAATACGAACGAATGAAGGGCTCTGGGCGTGGCGCCGTCATGGTGGTTCCAATTGTGAACGCTGAAGAGTTTTTACTAGTGAGCGAATATGCCGCTGGAACTCACTCTTATGAAGTCGGATTTCCTAAAGGTTTGATTGATCCAGGAGAAACACCCGAGCAAGCGGCGAATCGGGAACTTCAGGAAGAAATCGGATTTGGTGCCAAACGATTTGTAAAGTTGAAAACCTTGTCTACAGCACCGAGCTATTTCAGTGCCAAAATGCATGTGTTTTTGGCTTTTGATTTATACCCTGCCAGTTTGGAAGGCGATGAGCCAGAGCCTTTAACTGTGGTTAAGTGCAATTGGCAAGATAAAGCAGCACTCATTGCCAGTGAAGATTTTTCCGAAGCGAGAAGCGTTACCGCATTATTATTGGCTGAACGTTACCTACAAGAAAATTCATAGGTTTTTCTATGATTCTCCGCACAGTTAGCGGGGAAAACATGTGTTTTTGAGCTATTCTATTAGTAATCGTTAATTTAGGGGGTTAACCTTGTCTACTACCTTACAACAACTTGCTCATCATGCCATCGATATTGCGACGTCTGCGGGTGACGCAATTCTCAGGTACTTTGACAATGGTGATTTTGAGCAGTTCAGTAAGGATGACGCTTCCCCAGTAACAAGTGCCGATTACGAGGCCAATGAAGTGGTCATTTCTGCGCTTGAAATTTTGACGCCAGACATCCCCATTATGTCGGAAGAGACCGACAATTTGGTCTTCGAACAACGACAGAGATGGCAACGTTATTGGTTGATTGACCCACTGGATGGGACTCAGGAATTTGTTGCCGGTCGCGCGGATTTTGCGGTCAATATTGCGCTGATTGAGAATGGGCAGCCGGTTTTAGGTGTGATACATGCGCCGGTGACCAAAACAACGTATTGGGCAGTGAAAGGCGAAGGCGCGCACAAGTTAAAAAATGGTGTCACACAGCGGCTAACAGGAAATAAAGTTGATCCTGAAAAACCGTATTTACGTGTCGCCATCTCTCGTGTTCAAACTCTGGATACTATAACCAAGTACATTAAGCCTGATATCGCCATCGAATTCGTGTCTTTGGGCAGTTGTGCTCTGAAATCATGCTTGGTTGCCGAAGGTACCGCAGATATATATTTGCGTGTTGGGCCTACCGGCGAGTGGGACACTGCCGCTCCTCAAGTGATTGTACAAGAAGCGGGTGGTTGTATTATTGATTCTGAGTTTCACCCATTAACTTACAATGAACGTGAATCATTGCTTAACCCTGACTTTCTAGTGGCAACGGATGAATCTTTTGATTGGCCGCAAGTGATTGTTTCCCATCAATCCCGACGAGATTAAATGACTAGTTTGCAGTATAAGTTTTCTGATCGGAAAATAGGTCACAAAATCTGGCTTATCGCTATGCTATTTTTCAGCGTTGCCAGTACCGCTCGAGAGAATATATCAATAGCAGTATTAGAAATCCCCTATCTTGCCAGTCAAGTCCCTGAACAGCGTGGGTTATACAACGATTTTCTGGACTCACTGGAAGACGTTACAACAGCTTTTGCGCCCCCGGCGAGAGCGAAGTTGATGTTTCGTCGCGGCTCGGTCGATTGTATTTTTCCAGCTGGGCTGACGACGTACCATGTTCCATTTGAGATCATTCAAAGTACGCCGGTGCGAACTATCAGAGCGCACTTGTATACGCGCAACGAATACCGCTCTTTTTCGGTGAAAAAAAGTGACAACATCGCGATAAGACGAGGATTCACCTTTGGCGGTTTCCGTAAGAAAAACCCGGCCAATTACATTGATCTAGACTCAGATCAAAGCGCATTGAAGTTCTTGTTAAAAGAGCGAGTCGATGCCGTTGTTGCTTATCACCCGGATATTCAATTAGCGGCTAAAGAAGCTGACATTCCTATGCCGTTTTACCAACCAAGCCAACCGATTTATATCGCTAAAGATGCTATTTTGTGCCGAGCAGACGGCGATACCAAACGTTTCTTGCGAAAAGTTGAGCAACCCATCAAAAACTTTCGTGCTCAGCAAGGCATCATTGATTAGAATATTTTCTACACTTAGCGATAGAGTTCAAGAGTTCAAGAGTTCAAATAGAACACTGTATTTTGATTTTGCGTTCCTTCTTATTCTGTTTACTGCTCATCCCTTGCCAGCACGTGAGAGCTAATGAAACTCTCCCTGTGTCAATTGCCGTGTCTGAAATACCTTATGTATTGAGCACGGAGCCGGACAAGGTGGGGGACTACAACAGGTTATTGGATCGAATTACAGATATTGAAGTGTTTGTTGTGCCGCCCGCTCGTGCGGAGCGCTTGTTTGACAAGGGCGAGGTCGATTGTTTATTTCCTGCCAGTACGACGACCATGGATGTGCCATTTGCATTGATTCAAAGTGAAACTGTGACTGAAGTAACCGCGTACCTTTTTAGCTTGAAGTCCTATCAAAGTGTCGAAGAGTTTCTTGGCAGAGCGGTTGCACTGCGAAGAGGGTTTTCTTTCGGTAAGATTCGGCAAAACTACTCTTGTTGAATTAGAATCTGAGGCTAGGGCAATCCAATTTTTACTGCGAGGACGTGTTGAAGCTGTCATTGGTTATGCGTTAGATGTTGAAAATGCGATGAAAGAGCTCAAAGTCCAGCAGCTGTATTTTAATCCGTCGTTGCCGCTGTATACCGCGTATGAAGCATTTGTTTGTCGGGACGACTCGCGTAGTAGAGATTTTGTTGAACGCATAAACCCTATTATTAAAGCCTTTGAATAGAGGGTAAGTCTGAGCTTACCCTCATAGTGTCGATTTAGTATGGATTGGTTGGGCTGTAGAAATTGTTGTTTCTACCATCAATACTAAAGCTTGATGCGCTTCCCGTGTGATTGTGAGTATTAAAGTTGTAGGTATCTGAGCTTTGTAGTTTAACTCGTAACACATCTTCATAAATCACAGGTTGGCCACATTGCAGTTGCGTGCGTTGGGTTGACGTTTGCTCTCTTAATACGTAAACCGCACCGCTACCATCAACCACACCTGAGCCGTTGGCCGTGACGAAAATAGCACTGTTTTCATCTGCGCTGATGGAATAGTGGCTATTGCTGTGGTGACCCATGAATACCGTGCTGCGCCCCAGTCGGTCTCGTTCGGCGAAATGGGTATCTGTCAGACTGTTAGTCAACATAGGCAAGGATACAAAGCCGCCGCTGAAGTTGATGGTTTGATGGCAAAAGTCGGTGACAACTTCATCAGACACTGCCCCGGAGATACCATCTGGATCGTAAATACTTGAAGCCATCAATGCCATGCCCGCGGACGTGCCACCGATAACGCCACCTTTATCAAATACTGATTGCAAAGCGGTTTGAAGTTTAGTGCCTTGCCATTGATTCAGATAGTCGGATTGGTCACCGCCAGCGATAAATACAAATTCAGCACTTTGTACTACCCATTCGACGTAATCCGAATTGGCCAAGTTACGCGTATCGACCAGAAGGGTTTCGACAGAGTCTGCTTGCATTAAACCCATGAGGTAATCGTTGTAACCATCGCTGCCAGAGGTTCTCAAAATAACCGTGTCGACGCCTGTGCCGACATGGGGTCGAACTCTGTTGCTAAATGATGCATCGACATCTGAGCCACCGCCCATTAAAAGGGCAGCGCCGTCGCCGGATTGCAAATTGGCGCAACTGTCGGCGCTTGAACCAGTAAGCCAATGGCTCAGACCAGAAGGTGCCGACGGTCGGCTACCGTATCCGCAGTCAGAGCCGCCACCACCGCCACCCGAACCACCTTGGTCAAAGGTGACCGTTAAGTCGTACCAACCGCGACCACTGTATCGACTAAGTTTCAAAAAGTAAGTGCCCGCCGTTCCTTGGTAGCTGCCGGTTTCTGGTACCGAAGATGATGCGCCAGAAGCAACAGCAGAGCCCGATGAGCGGTACAAGTCCCAATCAAAATCGTCTCTTGAGTGATGATCGAGAGAAATGTTGATGGTGCCGTCTGAGTTCATTTCAAACTCAAACCAATCGGTATCGTTTCGAGACAGATTACCGGCGACAGTGGTATTACTGCACAGGCCTAAGTCGGCAGTCGCTTCTGTATCGTTGGATTCGCTTTCTGAGGTTAAACAGGCGTTTGCACACCCGCTGATGGAAAAGAATGTGGCTAGTGAAATTGCTTGAATTGTTTTTATTGTTTTCATATGAATTCCAAAATTTAACGAGAACGAGACCGCATCGGCAGTAAAGCCGATACAGGTAAATTAGTACTGGTTAAATTTGGAATTTATTCGTCGAACCACTCGCTGAGGTGGTAATCGTTTGAACATTCATGCAGATCACTAGGAATAGCATTTTCAAGTCTGTACATCTTGTGTTCCTAGTAAGTGAATGGAAGTGCGTTGGTCAAAATACCAACAGTTAAAACGTAACACAGTTGTAAAGAAATAAAAGAGCAAATGGCTTAATTACAATATTACCTTGGTATCAGCTTGAAATTTAATTCCATATTTTTGGATATTTATGCGAGTAAGGCTTCTTTGTGGTTATAAAAATCATAGGTTTACAACACACAAGTGAATGATTATTTTTTTTAGATTTTTTTGCGGAAAATATGAAAAAAATCCGTTAATTGGTCTCCACATAATATTTACCGAGCAATTTGGTCATGTTCCCCTGTTGTTTCTGAACCACTAAAAAGCGGTTGATTGAGTTGAGAAATTCCAGTCCCTGTGGGCTGTTCAAGCATTCTAGTCGATCAAAATCCTTAATTACTGGTGCTGTAGAGTCATATTTTAAAAGTTTTAAGTCCGCTTGATTAAAGACAAATCGAATGTCCGGAACATAGTCAATGTATGCATCTGCTCTTTGTTTTTTTAACATGCCTAATGCTGCCTGTTGACTCGTCACCGGAAAAAAGCCGATGGATTTCTCTGTCGCGATTACATCCCCAAATAGGTAACCACGAAGATACACGACTTGTTTGCCTCTTAGCTGTTGCAAGCTTGTATATACGGCTGGAGCAAGGCTGAAAATGTGCGCGCGAATGCCATTAATGGGATCGGAAAACTGGGTGGATATAGTCCTTGAATTGGTAGGGATAATTGGAAATATACAATCAATTCGTTTTTCGTTCAGTAGCTTATTTGCTCTTGAACTGGGCATAAATTCAAGTGTTGGCTGTAAGTTACTGTGCTCAAAAAACGCTTTTAGAAAGCGGTTGTAAGGCGCGTTATCGTTACCAAACTCTAGCACCTTTGGGATGTGAGTGAGTGCCAACTTTATTTCTTTTGCCTTTGCGTTGGAAACACAAAAAACAAACAGCACAATAGTGAAAATTAATTTCAAGGTGATGCCTTGTGATTGCTAATACACTAACTGTAGTTGCTTACGGTAATAATTACATTTGAGTCTCAATTTATTTGCTTATTGGTTATAAAAAACTGCCGACGTAATACTCGCTGTTGTCATTATTGTTTCACAATTGCGTTACATTCCCATTTTGGGCCATGACGTAAGCGCCATCGATTAAATCGTATTGCGACAGATATTGAGCAATGGTGCTAAAGGTTACCGTTCTTGGCTTTCCTTTATGATCGCTGGTGCGGATGTCGTCACTGAATAGACCACCGAGCGCCAATTTAAAGCCACTAACATGAACTGTTTGGGGCTGAAAATACTGTCGAATGGTCTGTTTAATCGTTGACATATCCGTTGAGTCGTAGATTGCTGCGTTGAGCACATTCAGCGTGTGTTCAGTACAGTTCTGATATTTGTTGTTATTGGGATTAGCAATAACCGAATATTTGGGATTATGCAGTTCAATGTGGACGCCTTCAGATATGGCGCTGATGAGCGCCTGTTGAACTTGCTGTGAAGGGATAATGACACCCGCCGTCATAGCTTGCGCACCCCAGAAAAAATCGACTGGATAATCAATGACAATGTCACTGCGTTTCGGATTGTCTGCCTGTTGATACAAGTTATAGATGGCATAGCCATTTGCGAGGTCGCCGGACTCGAGTTGTATTTGAGAGTAAACGGCTATGGCTGTATGGGTAAAACGAATGCCCTTGGGCAGTTTGTTTTCCGGTTGCCCCACGCGTCCAATTATAAAGGCTCGGGCGTGTTTGCTGGCGGCAAATTTTTCAACCGATTTCGAAAATTCTATGATCTGATTTGCTTCGAAACGTGCGGGTTGCGACTGCTGGCTACCAGCGGTCGCATTTAATGTTAAGAGTCCGCACATTAAGCAAAGGGCACGAATATTTAATAGATTCATTACCTGTAGCCTCTGTTTTGCTTAGATGTCGTCTTTGTTTTGCATGGCTTCTTTTGGTGAACGCTGTGCAGTGATGGTGATTTCACTAATTTTCAGCGTCTCAGGCGCTTGGTTTTTCGCTTTGTTACCGCCAGAAGCAAGTTTTGCCAAACCGTTGGCTGCCTGTGTACTGACTTCGCCAACACTGCCGATGGTCGCCAAGGGCACTACCGCAACCGCACTTGCCACTTGGGCGGTGGATGCAACGCCGTGACCAACTGCAAGCACAGAATGTTTACTAGCGGCACTGGCGTTATCAGATGCACTTTCTGCATTGGCATTAAATGTCGCGAACGGGATGAGCAATGTTAATAAAAACCCTTTAATTTTCATGATAGTTCCTTTTGTTTTTTTTAAAGCGATTATTAACCTAGAGCTCTGTATAAACTTTGTAAACTGCTTTGGTTGATGTATTAATTAAAACAACTTAAAGTATTAATAATTGATACTTCAGGACGTTATGGAAGATGAGCCAGATTCAACAGGTCACTGCGACCTTAAAGCAATTACTGCGACAGCACAAAATCACCTATAGGGATATCGCCTCTCATTTACAAATGAGCGAAGCCAACATCAAGCGAGTTTTCGCCAACAGTAATTTTTCTCTTGTCCGATTGGAGCAGATCTGCCAATTCATCAACATTAATTTATCCGACTTGTTTGCGATATCTGAGCGAGAACAACAGCAGTTAACGGAGCTCAGCTTTGAACAAGAGCAAGAGTTAATCGAAAATCCAAAGTTATTGCTGGTGGCCGTGTGTGTTCGTGATGCATGGCGATTTGACGAAATAATTAGCCACTATGACATTGACGAATTTGAGTGCATAAGGTTGATGGCAAAACTCGATAAAATTCGCCTAATTCAATTACTTCCGAACAATGAATATAAGCTACTCATAGCTCAAGACTTCAGATGGATTAAGAATGGGCCACTTGAGCAGTTTATGGAACGAGAAGTTATGCATCGTTTTATGGCCAATAAGTTTGACGGTGACGCTTGTTTTCGTTTTTACTTGCGAGGACGATATTCGGAACAATCGGTGAATATTATTCAGCGTAAATTGAATCAAATCACTAAGGAAGCGGCACTACTTAATCAGGAAGATGCCACGTTGCCACTGGACAAAAGGCAACATATGGGACTTCTATTTGCCATGCGCCCCTGGGAACCTAGCCTTTTCGAACAATTTCGTCGCACCTAATGGACTCGTATTATGTTTAAGATTTTTAGCTTATTTACCACAACGGTATTGTTAGCCGTTTTATCGTCTTTGGCGAGTGCACGAATCGTGCTCCCTAATACGATTAATTGTGCGTCCATTAATGACAATATAGGACTGATTCAGCAGTTGGAAGAGTCTGGCAGTTTCCGTGAGCCAGTTAAATTGCCTCAGGCAATTGAATTCGACTTCAACAGTAATGCGCCATATACCGAATATCTAAAATATGCCCGTGACAAGGTCTTATTCGAAAACCCGAAGGGTCAATTACCTTGTCCAATTCAAACACCCACAAGTCAGTTGTTGTACCCAGATATGGATTTAGATCTGCAACTTGTGGCTGATATGGTAGCGCCCTTTGAACTGCCAGTTGCAGACAGTCGAACAGGCGTCTTGTTGATACATGGCTTAACAGACTCTCCGTATTTGTTTCATGATCTGGCTGTGGAGTTTTATGCTCAAGAAATCACAGTAAGAACCTTGATGCTGCCGGGACATGGCACAGCGCCCGCAGCACTGCTAGACGTCGAAGAGTCGCAGTGGCGACAAGCGACTGAGTATGCATTAACGCAAATGTTGGCAGACTTTGATCAGGTCTATGTTGGCGGTTTCTCAACGGGGGCTGCCTTGTTGTTAGATCAGCTTAGCCATGGCGACTGGAGCCCTGAACAACTGGCCAAAGTCAAAGGCATGTTTATGTGGGCACCCGCAAGTAAGGCGAAATCAGGCTTTGCTTGGGCTGCAAAATACGTGGATTGGATCCCATTTGTTGACTACATAAACACCAGTGCAGACATAGACTTTGCCAAATATGAGTCTTTTCCATTTAACGCCGCGGCACAAGTAAATTCCTTGATGAATCGAATTAACGGTGAGGATTTATCGTTGCAACGTATCCCTGACGTGCCAATTTTTGTAGTTGCCAGCGAAGTTGATCAAACCATAGATACGCAAGCAACGATAGAGATTGTTGAAAAGTGGCACGGAGTTAAAGAGCGTGAATCAAAAGCAAACGACACACTGATTTATTACGGTCAAGTTGCCAGTTTGCCTAAAACAATTCAATCGATGGAGATTTATGTGCCGGAGTGCATCAACGGGCAGCCATGCTCTAAAGTGTTGAATATTTCTCACAACGCCGCGCCAAACTCGCCAATGAACCCTCATTATGGTGTGCAAGGGAACTACAAATATTGCGAACACCATTTTGGTTCGGAGGCATACGACGCATGTAAAACTATGGCGGTGACTCCAATAGGTGAAATCACACCGGAAAATCTGCTTCAGCATTCGATTGTTAGGCGTCTCACTTACAACCCATTTTATGACCAAATGGCGGAGCAAATTGCTGCTTTCATAAAAAGGACGCGCAGTTAAGCTCAAGCGACCGACTTGGTCATATAAATACAGTTTGGAAAGTTAATTGGCTCGGGGTATTCAGCTTCCTCGAAGCCAAATTTTTCGTAACTGCATTTGGCCGCATGGTTGTCATTTAATACGAACAAAGAGGCTTGATTTGCCCCTATATCGGCTTTACCTTCTTTTATGAGCAGCTCCAACAACGTGTGGCTTATCCCTCGACCTCGGAAATCGGGATGAACAACCAATCTTCCTAAGTGGCATCTACCTAATCGCGAATAGTACTGACCGAATGCGAGAAACTCTCCCTCACGGTTCGTTAATACTCGGCTTGCGATGTCGTTTAATTTGAGGGCCGATAGGAAAGAGGCGGAAGTAAATGGAAAAGAAATACCCGGCCCAGCCCAAGAAGACAATAATTCTTCGCTTTGAAACCACGGTATCATATAAATGCAGTCGTTTTCGTTAGCGGCTCTTAAATGCATGCGCTTGATTGCTGTTCGTTGATTTGTCGTTGCGTTACTACACCAAATCGACGCCCTGACGTCTAGGCATGGTGGTTAATATTCTTGGGCTTTACCGTTAAATGCATTGGCCGGCATGATATTCACGGTTTCGTGCAACTCAGAGTAGACGACAACAACCTCGCCAGAGTTCAATTGGGCCTGTAACTGCTTTTTCTTATCGTCAAAACTGACTTCCGAATCGCCATAGTCCGTTCCTTCTCGAAGAATGAAGGCTTCAACAATGCCTTCAAGTACATCATCGCTGAGTTGGTCTAGAGGAATGATCATGTGCGGCGGCTCAAAGATTCTTTAATAAAATCAGCGCTGCGTGTTTCCGCCCAAAACTCCGGTTTGAACGGGTTGTTGCCCGAGAGGAATCCGACGTGGCCGCCTCGGTCACTGACTTCAAGCGTAATTGCGTCCGACAGCAATGAGGCATCTGGAATCACTTCTTCGGTCATAAAGGGATCATCTTTCGCGTGGATAATCAACGTCGGGGTTTTGCAGGTTTTCAAGAAGTTGTTGCCACTGCACTGTTGGTAGTAGTCTTGAGCATGTTCAAAACCGTTCAAAGGAGCGGTGACTAGCTCGTCGAACTCGCCCAACACTTTCAGTTCATCAAGCTGCTGCTTGGTGATATCCAATGGAAAATCTTCCTTTAAAAAATCGATTTTGTCTTTCGTACTATTAATCAGTTTGTCGACCAAATACTTTTGATAAATCTTTGAAAAGCCGTGTGAGAGTGCCTTTGAGCAAATCGTCAGGTCTAAAGGTGCAGAAATGACAACCGCGCCATCGAGACCCGATGGGTTTTGCTCGCCCACATACTTTGTCAGTACGTTACCACCGAGGGAAAAGCCAATGGCATAAAGCGGGTTAGTTGGGAACTTAGCTTTTAACTCTGCGACAAATTCGATGACGTCAGCAGTCTGGCCAGAATGATAAGTCTGTGCTTTTCGATTGGTGCGCTTGCCGCAACCTCTGAAGTGCATCAAAACGCTGGCCCAGCCATTGTTGTGCATCGCATTCATCATGCGTTTTGCATAAAAACTGTCGAACGAGCCTTCCAATCCATGCAGGATTAAAACGATAGGTTGATCCGCTGGAATTGTATCTGGTTTCTTGCTCCAGGTTAATTCAACAAAATCACCGTCTGCCAATTCAAAAATGTTGTGAAATGGCGCGAAGTCACAAGGTGTTGGGTAGAACCTTGGAACAATCGTCTGGAAATGACGGTTTTTGAGCCACCATGCAGGTTTAAAAGCCGAACGAGTAATCATAATCCCCTCTTAATAATCCCAACTAACTGGGGGTAAAGGGTGAAAAATTCAAGCGTTGGAGCAGGTGAATCTACAAAAAACAAAGCCCAGAGAAACGTTATTCTGGGCTCGTTTTAAACGATTGGATGAGGCTATTTGGTCGATTTTGCGCTGCGGCTAATGACAAATGCGCCAAAAATGGCAGAGAGAATCGAACCTATAAGCACACCGACTTTAACGCTGTTGAGGTGCTCCATTCCTTGCTGTTCGAACGCAAGTGAGCCGATGAACAAGCTCATAGTAAAGCCGATACCACAAAGCAAAGTCACGCCATAGAGCTGAGCCCAGTTTGTGCCCTCTGGCAGTTTCGCCAACTTTAACTTTATCGCTAACCAACACGCACCGAAGATACCAAGTTGTTTACCGATGAATAGACCCGCAACGATACCGAGAACTATTGGGTTAAATAAATCGTCGGTGCTTGTTCCAAGTAAGTCAACACCGGCATTGGCGAATGCAAACACTGGCAATATTAGGAATGCGACCCAAGGCTGTAGAGTGTGTTCAAGGTTTAGCAACATCGGGTGGCCGTCTTCGTTTTTGACGTTAATTGGAATAAACCAAGCCACAGCAAAGCCTGCCAATGTGGCATGTACGCCTGACTTAAGTACCGCTGCCCAAACAACCACGCCAACAAGAATGTACATGGCTTGGCGTTGTACTCTGAGGCGGTTCAACACAAATAACAGTGACAGACCTACTAGAGCAACCACCAATGAAGTCGTCGATAGCTCAGCTGAGTAGAATAAGGCAATGATTAAGATCGCACCGATGTCGTCAAAAATAGCCACTGATAGTAAGAATAATTTTAATGTAATTGGTAGTTGTCGACCGAACAAGCTGAAGACGCCCAGTGCGAAGGCGATATCAGTTGCCGATGGAATCGCCCAACCGGTCACTGCAACAGGGTCATTGTGGTTAAACCAAACGTAAACCAATGCAGGGAAAACGATACCGGCAATCGCCGCGATTGCAGGCAGTGTAATTTGCTCTGCTGAGTTTAAGTGGCCTTCTAAAATTTCACGCTTAACTTCTAAGCCAATCATGAAGAAAAATATCGCCATCAAACCATCGTTTATCCACAGTAACAAAGGTTTGGCGATTTCAAAATTGCCGAATTGAATGGCGACTGGCAAGTCGAGCATACCTGAATACCAGCTAGATAGTGGGCTATTAGCCATAACTAAGGCTAATACCGCAGCTGCGACGAGTATCACGCCACCTGCGGCATCGTGCTCTACCATTTGTCTAAACGTTTTGGACATTTGTTGTCTCCATTTCAATATTTTCTACTGCATGTACGTTCACTGACTCAGAAAAGACCGTTAAAGCTTTGGGGTTTTTGCCCAGCGAACAAAGAAAGTGCATTAGATTAATGATAATTTTCTACGGTTACAACGTTATTAAGCCACTATTGTAGAACAAGTTTTTTTGGACAGGGCTATTTGGTATTCACAAGGATAATGAGAGTTAGGGGCGATAGCCTCTAATGTTTTTTACAATGCCAATGTTGTAAATGCGCCCAACATTTGCGTCCTTTATTTGGCTGGCGAGTTACAATCACGACTTTGGGGTGTTGGTGCTCAGAGTCGAGAATAACCTTGGTTTTAACGGTAACTTGTTTTGATTTGTATTTAGGCAGCACGGGCTGAACCACGCAACCGGACAAAATTACAACTAACAAAACGCTGAGAATAATTTTTTGTGACATAAGTTGGCCTCCTGCTTGGAATAACCCTTCAGAGGCCACCAGGTTGACATAGCGAGCGTCAAATATCGTCGTCTAAAAGAGAGGGGTCGTCCTCTACGTCTTCAGCTCGGCTGTGTAAAGTGAATTTTGGTTTGCCTGTATTGATCAGGTTTTTGTATTTGGCCCAAACCCTTTCGACTTGGGATTCCGGCAATAGGTCTTGCAAGCACATGGTCGCAAAGTGATTTTCCTCTTCGGTTTCCGGAGTCGCTTTTTGTGCTTCCAGCGCCGCAAGCCGACTGCCAAGTTGTGACAGAATGTCGGCTTCAGGAATTGAAAAATCGCCAGAGCGCTTAAAGCCTCGAGGAAAGTGTTTGTCGTCGTAATATTCGCCAGATGCTAAAAAGCCTTTAATTTGCGCCATAACCTTACCTTTTGTTACACAAGTTAAATCAACTGGAGTTCAACTAAGTCTGATTTTAGTACAAATTCAATATTTTCAAGTTTCCAAAAGCGAAAATTTTAGTCGGCGATTTTCCAATCAATACGTTCAAATCTTGAACTGTATTTTGAGTTAAATGGCCAGTGGTCAAATACAGTGTTGACCATTGGTCATATTATCTTTTGCTGAGGTGGATGCCAGCAAGCATACAGCGTAATGAGCCACCTGCCAGTTCAATAGTGCTTACGTCAATGGGCAACAACTCGACTTTGTCTTGAAGTTGTTCAATTTGTTCTGGCGACAGGTTGCGATAGGCCGTCGCAGAAAGGGCTAACAATCTTCCATTACTTCCATGAAGCTCCAAAGCGTTGCCACAAAACTGCTGAATCTGATGTTCACTTAACTCGATGATTTCTTTTCCAGATTGAGCAAGGCGCAATAGCACTTCTTCTCTGCGAGCTTGGTTTGTGATCATGCTCGAACAAATGAGCACATAATCCGTGCCGACACACATCAGTACGTTGGTGTGGTAGACCGGATTGCCTTCACTATCGGCGGCATCAAACAACATTGGTTCATAATTGAAGTGTGCACAAAAGCGCTCCAAGGCGACCGGGCTAGTTCGGAACGACGTTGTAGCGTATGCGATGCGTTCTAGATGATCCAGAACCATTGAGCCCGTGCCTTCTAGATAAATGTTGTCTTCTTCTAAACCTGAATAATCAACCACCTCTTGTACTCGGTAGTTTTGCTTTAGAAACTGCAATATGTCTTGGCGGCGTTCCATTCGGCGATTCTCGGGATACATTGGATAAACCCCAATGTAACCACCAGTGTGGGTTGAGAACCAATTGTTTGGGAATACAGAATCCGGCGTAGTGTTCGATTCGTCTTCGAATAGATGTACTTCAACACCCATCCGCTCTAGCGTTTCAACAGCGCTGGTAACTTCTTGGTATCCTTTTGCTGCAACTGATTCGGGGGTTAATTCGCTGTTTAACGATTGGAATTTATTGTCCTCCGCAGTTTGCGGATTTGAACAAAATTGATGTGGTCGAATCATGACAACAGCGTTTGGAGCTTGTGGGTATAACATTCTGTGATCTCCAACTGAACAAGATGAAACAAATGGTAATAGAGTCGTTTGTTAAACAAAAAGTCAAAAAGTTGTAAAATTTGATATATTTTTGTGCAAATTGTTTAAGTTTAATTGTCAAAGTGAAAGGTGTGATATGAACAAGCCGTTTGTATACGATCAGCTAGACCATGCGCTGATTGCAATATTGCGGAATGATGGTCGAGCATCTGTGTCTTTTCTCGCCAAAAAATTGCAAGTATCCAGAGGCACAGTGCAAAATCGAATTGACCGATTAGTGGACAATGGCGCCATCTTAGGTTTCACAATTCGAGCCCATGAAAGTGTCGACCCGAACGATATTCGCGCGGTAATGATGATAGAAGTTGTTGGACGAAACACCTCAAGAGTCATTCGACAACTTCAAGGCATACCGCAACTGGAACAATTGCATACTACAAACGGCAAATGGGATCTGGTGGCCAACATTCGGACTAGCAGTTTGATGGAGTTTGATCAGGTACTAAAAATTGTCCGTGAAATTGAAGGTGTGTTGAGCAGCGAGACTAGCATACTGCTCAGTACCATTTAGTCTTTTTGTATATTCAATCGCATAATCTGAGTATCCCGCGGTTTGGTTTCGGCAATCAAAAATTGGCGGTTGTCAGGGGATACAGCAATACCTTGAATATTGGTTGGGTAACGTTCCGTGGATACTTCACCCGTTGCTAGCTTTATGCGATTGATGGTGTTTCTATCGCTTGCAACGTATAAGGAGTCATTGGTCATAGCCATGCTGCAAAGGCATACATTGATATTAAATGGAATGTTGAGCTGAAAAGGTTTTGTCAGTCCCATTAATTTGCCCTTTCCAAGGTGGTAAATCTCGCCATCTGGCGCCTTCAAAACATAGCCTGCGGAGGCATTTTCAATGAATTTGTACGAGTCGGTAATGAGGTCATATTCAATAAGGCGTATGCTTTTGTCTTCGTTGTAGGACATGAAAATACGCGTTTTATCCTCTGTCATTTCGTAGCTGTTGATTAATTCCGGATCAATTCCACTCAGTGAGCTCACTTCTCCTGATGTTTTGTGCAGAATCTCAAAAGTTTTGTCATTGCGATACAGCAGGTATTCCCCATCAATAGTGCCAGCGAGGGGATACAAAATGACCTGCTCTTCACTTGAAAATTCTGTCACGGCTTTAAGCTGACTCCCTTGTTTCTGCCAATATTGGACTTGGCCGCTACGGGTTGAGACAAAATACAGTTCATCGCCGATGTAGCGTGGGAAATAATTGTATCCATCGGAACTAAAATCATACAGAAACGGCTCAGCCTGGAACATATCGTTTTTTGAACTAAACGCATAGTCACTCGATGTGGCATCAGAAACGAGCAATTGGTCGTGGTTAATGGCACTTATGAGGGAAAAACCGTTATTAGACTTAATCGGAATGAACTCTTGCGACATAGTGTCCAGATTGATCCGAACCAGCTGGCCGCGCTCTGAAATGATAACGTTGGCTTCGTCGATCCAATCCATATCAGAGGCATTAATATACTCAGCAACTTCGTAGAGTTTTGTGTGTTCCCTAGATTGCAGGTCGTAGACGTAATAACGACTTGGCTGTCCTTGCTCATCGCGGCGGTAAAGGATTTTTTCTGCTGAGGGCGACAGATCAAAGCGTCGTACACCTAGCGGCAATTCGTAGGACGGCAGTATTGTCCGTGTATCTCGAGTTAAAATATCAAAGTACTTTAGCTCATCGCTAATTCCAAGGGCGTCAAGATCGACAAAATACAGGCCGGTACCTGTTAAGTTCATTTGCGCAAAACCTCGAGCTTCTTTTCCGCAGCTCTTAATAATGTTGGCAAAGGTTACTGTAGGGAAGTTGACCGCGTCAAAAGTTGCAAAGAAACACTCACCCCGTTCCCGATTGACCATTTCAGTTAGCAGCAATCTGGATTTTGGCTGCCAGCTCAACGTGACGATTTCAAAATCTTTGTAATTAATAGGGGTGCTGACATTGTTCGTTAAAGATTGAACCCAACCTTTCGCTTGTGCTTGAAAGTTGGTGTAAGCAAATAAAGCTTTATCTGGCGAGACGCTTTGGTAATTCTCCGCACCAATTAACCAGGTCGCTGGCGTCGCTTCAATCTTGAATGAATCTGAGGGCGGTGGAAGTTGTACAACCGGATTCGATGCCTGTGCTTGATCACTGCTTTCACTGAGAAGTAACCAACAAAGTGTTGCTACGACGATTGCAAGAACAGCAATAGCCAATTTGTAGTTTAAGTTGTTTTTCGAAGCTGAACTTTGGGCAGCATCCTTGACAATGGAGGTTGCAGTTTTATGGTCTGGCTCTGCTGAAGAGTCAGTCGCTAGAGCGATTGGCTCGACGGTGAGACTATAGCCTTTGCGGTAGTGAGTTTTTATCAGTGGACTCTCGAGTGAATCATGAGAGAGGTATTTACGCAGCTCAGACACGGCTCGGTTAATTGCGTTGTCATCGACATAAGTATGTTGCCAAACGGTTTCAGTTAGCTCAGCACGGGAAATAATGCGTTGTGGATTGCTGACAAAAAACTCAAGTAGCTTCACGATTAAAGGCTCAAGTTCATGATGTTTGCCTTCAGCGCTAAGTGAACAGGTGTTTTGGCAATATGACCACGGTCCAATTTGATAATTCAATTTACTAAATTCCCTGTAACGGTTGACCGCGGCAAGGTAACACGCGGATTTCTTCGGCTCAATACGATAACACAACCAGAATACCAAATTTTTTAAATTATAAACACGATAATGTTTTAATAAGGTTTTTGAAATTTGTATTTTAATCAGTGGTTTGCATGCGATTTTAAGGCTGCTTTCTTATTTAGTTATCGATAATGGTTTGATAAGCGACTTTATCAAAATCTCACTCTAATCTTGTCATCAACAAATCGACGAACAATCTAAACAACTGAGTGAGTATACGGATATGAAAAACATCAACAGATTAAAATTTTTACTATTTATTAGCCTTGGTTACGCGGTAAGTTGCAATGCGCAAACGAACATCGAGCCGGGTGAGCTGACGTGCGTTAGTGATGGTTATCAATACAGTTTCGATACAAATGTAAATCAATCAATTAACACAATGTTGACGCAAAAGCTGGATGCACAGCTGTTAGAAATTAAACGTGAACTAATTCAACAAACTTTGAATCTTAAATAAAAGGAATACCGACATGGAAAAATCAATGATCAAAAAATTCGCCACAGGCTGTGCATTAACTCTGACCCTGGTGACCTCAGCCGTTTCACAGGCGGCCTCGATTTGGGAAGTTAAAAAAGGCGATGACACAGTGTACGTAGGTGGAACCGTGCACATGTTACCTGCCTCAGAGTTTCCATTGCCAAAACCGTTTATGGAGGTCTATGGCAAAACCGACAGCATAGTGCTTGAAGCTAAGCTGCCAGAGCCGACCGACCAACAAGGTCAAATGGCGATTCTGCAAGCCATGTCGTTTGGTCCAGGCGAGACGCTTTCTTCGAAATTGAGCGAAGAAACATTGGCCCAACTAAAAGCGCACTTTACCACTTTGGGGATCAATATTGCTGAGCTTGACCGTTTTAAGCCGGGATTTATCATTAGTATGATGACCGTAATGGAAGCTCAACGATTACAAATGGGCGGCGATGGTGTGGATGCGTTTTTCGCCAAACAAGCGAAGTCAGATGGTAAGTCTGCTGAGTATTTGGAGTCGTTAGAGTTTCAACTAAACATGATGGCGCAAATGGGTGCTGGTGAGGAAGACCAATTGATCAAAACCAGTTTGGCCTACATGCCGGAGTTCGAACCTTTATTGAAAAAGTTAGTCTCTGCTTGGCGCACTGGCGATGAAAAAACGCTCGTGGAACTTGTGATCAACCGAATGAAAGAAGAATCTCCGAAGGGTTTCAAAGCGATATTGACTGACCGAAATCAAGATTGGGTGCCAAAAATCGAACAAATGTTTGGTGACGACGACAAAGAGTTTGTGCTTGTTGGAGTTGGTCACTTAGTTGGGGAAGGCAGTGTGATTGAGCTACTTGAAGCAAAAGGCTATCAAGTAACAAAACTATAACCCACCCTTCCAACAGAATCTGGGACGTTGCTCCCAGATTTTTTACATTTATTGTTTTGCCGCGTATACCCGATTAAATAGGAGATACGCTTATGAAAACCGCTCTAAAAATCGCAACCATCATCGCCAGTGTTTTGGCGTTTCCGACAATGGCAAAATCGAACTGGTATTTGTCCAGCCATGTTGGTCTTAGTCAACTATCGAATCAAAATGTCGAAGCCCGCTCTGTCGGTTCTATGTCGGGTAATGGTTTGGTCGAACTCGATTCTGGTTTTGCTTCCGGAATTGGTGTCGGTTATCAACTTAACTCGAGTTGGGCGATGGAGCTGAGTTGGGAATATCGAAGCAATGACGCAACGACCTCAGTAGGTGAGGACTTTGTGTTGGGCACTGGGAATTACGCATCCAACCTCTTTTTTGTAGACCTTGTTTATCGTCATTAATTTAGCAATGACTTAGAGTCATTTTATGGCGCTGGTATCAGTTGGAGCGAGGAAATCGATTTGGATATCGAACAAAGTGGTTCAGAGCTGTCTTTTTCTGACTCTGGGCAGACTGGCTATCAAGCCTTTATAGGCTTGGGCTATAGCATGACCAACGAATGGAGTTTTAAGCTTGAAGGGTGTGTGGCGAGGCTATCAGACATTAATCTGGTCGGTGAGAGAAACGCTGGAAGCATCGCTAATCTGGACTACCATACGAGCACGATAGAAACCGCGTTTGTTTATCAATTTTAACTAGAACGTTGTAGATGGCGGCATTCTGTCGTAAGGTTTTCGTTAACTTATCGTCACGGATTGGAGCGGAGTTTTTCTAAATTGGATTGGCAATTCAATTCAAACAAGGAAAACTCAAAATGAAAATGCAAGTTAATGGAAACATGATCAAATCGTTAAGAGAAAAGCGAGTTTGGTCACAGCAACAATTAGCTGAAATGGCAGGTATTAGCCTAAGAACTTTGCAGCGTTTAGAAGCAACTTCCACTGCATCTCACGAGACGGTTAAGTCGTTGGCCGCGGTGTTCGAAATAGATGCGGAGACGCTATTGCCGCCAAAGGCCAGTGACGAGGCTTCAACGGCAACATCTAATCCAATCGAAAAGCGTAATTTTATCATTTCACTCTTTGCCCTCATTATTGCCCACGTGATCGGCTTCTATGGTGTGTTTGATGCTTTCGGACGTGAAGTAATTACTGAAGACGTGTTCAAACTCGTTAAAAATCTTCTATCGATCAACCTTTTGGTAACTATGGGTATTTGCCTGTATCGCGGATACAAAAAAGGCCTTTTGGACAAAAGCGACCTGCTTTAACTCCACTTTCGTTAATTTTTATTAAGTTGATTCTTAAGGATTCGTCATGTCTACATATTTTAAAATTGCTGCAAAATCAGTATTAGCTTTAGTCATTTATTTCGTTTTGAGTTCGCTCTTGAGCGTTGTTGTTTCTTCTTTTTGGGTTACTCAAATGTCGCAAACCGGTATAACCCCAGAGGAGATGTTGCGATTGAGCGAAACCGACGGATTTCTCCAGTTGGCGAGTGCGTTGATTGGTGGGTGTACTTTGGTATTGGTTGCTTACCTGTTTACTAAAGTCAAAAAACTGCGTTCGACATCCGCCATGTTCGGCTTTGCCTGGATGTTGATTGCAGTAGGTGCACTTAGTGTCGTTTTGCATCCGTTGCATCATGAGCTACATCAAGTTGCCAAATTTATCGGTCCCGTATTGTTAATGTTGTGGCTGAAAAACCAGTCTAGAGAAAGAGCAATGTAAATTTCTCAAAAAAAACTGTCACACATTTCATCTTCACGGTTTCTAGGTAGTGATTATTAGATAAGGAAAAAAACAATGCATATTCACTACCTACTTTCACACACTGTTAGCGCGTTACTCTTGTTGTTTTGCGTTATGACAAATTCAGCCTCAGCTCAGTCTCAATCGGTCGAATTTCGGGTTCAAGGCTCGGGCGATTCGATTGTGTTGATTCCGGGACTGATGTCTGATCAACGAGTCTGGGATGAGACCGCTCAGTTTTTGAGTAAACGTTTTCAGGTTCACCTTGCGAATGTCGCAGGGTTTGGGGCCTCAAAGCCGGTGAACGGCACTAATATTGACAAAATCAAAGGTGAAATCACAACTTACATTGAGCGCAATAATCTGGGGCGGGTGATATTAGTTGGGCACAGCTTTGGTGGCTTTTTGGCGTTATCGATAGCGGTGGAATATCCTCAACATGTAGACAAAGTGATATCGGTCGATGGCCTGCCTTTTCTAGCGCCAATATTTACCCGCAACTCGGCGACCAAAGCCGACGACATGTTGCAGCAAGCAAACATGTTGCGTCAGTCTTATTCATCGATGAATCAACATCAATTGCGCCAGATAACCGCAACAGGACTTCACATTCAAGCGACCTCCAACATCGACCAGCAAAGAGTGTTGCAAATGGCAGAGCAATCGGACCCGAAGACGGTGGGAACTATTATGGCTGAGATGTTAACTACGGATTTAAGAATGTCGTTGAAAAAATCATCCATTCCGATTTTAATCTTGGGAGCCAGTGGCGGATTTTCTTCGGCAAGTGAACATTCGTTTGCTCAGCAACTATACGCGCAACAGATTCAAGGGGTTGTTAACGCTAAGCTGAAAATGAATCGTTTTGCACGCCATTTTATAATGTTTGATGATGCCAAATGGTTGCATCAACAAATGATTGATTTTCTATAGGGAGGAGGGGTCATGGAGTCGATTGCAATTGATGTTGATGCCGCCAAATTAGGTGACATTAAAGCGTTTGAGCGCCTAATAAACCAAACCCGAAATATGGTGACAAGTATTGCGTTTGCCATCGTAAAGGACGTCGATGCGAGTGAGGAGGTGGCGCAACAGGTGTATATCAGCTGCTGGCAGAACCTACATACACTAAAAAGCAATAGCAGTTTTCTGCCCTGGGTGCGCCAATCTGTCCGTTACTCTGCGCTTAACTATCTTAGAGATAATAAAACCAACAAACGCGAGAGCAGTGAGCAGGCGACGATTGTCATTGATGCATTAGAATCTGGAGACTTGCCTCCCGACAGCATGCTTGAACGACTAGAGCAACAGCAATTGGTCAACATTGCACTTGAATCTCTTAGTTCAGAGTCGAAGGAGATAGTCTTGTTGTATTACCGAGAGCAGCAGTCGACCCAACAAGTCGCTCGTCTGTTGGAATTGCAGGAAGACAACGTTCGGCAAAAGCTGGCTAGAGCAAGAGCGAAAATTAAGACGGAATTATTGGAGCGTTTGGGTACCGCGATACTTTCCACGGCTCCGACGGTGACCTTTACCAGCCTAACTATAGGATCGGTATTAAATTCGCCAAAGGCGGCCGCTACTTCGGCGGTTGCCAGTAGCTCGGTGACGAGCAAGCTGTCGTGGTTATTTGGTGGAGCAATGTTATCTGCGTTTTTTGCTGCGTTTGTCGTCTATTTTAGCGCATCTCTACCGCTCAAAACTATGTCGTCAGAGCAGCGTAAACAGCAGTTAAAGCGAGTCAGAAACAAAACTGTGGTTTGGGTTCTGTTGTCTGGGGTGCTCTTGAGCCTCAGTTACGAATTCACCAGTGGTGGATTTGGGCCCATCGCCGCCTACACCATCTTTGCTGTTGGTCTGTTTAAGCTAATGCAACTCAGCCAACAACTGATCATCGAAGACCAAGACGAACACAAAACCAAAGCCGAGCTCCATGCATTGCGCTGGCAACGCTTGTGCGCAAAAGTCGGTCTGTATGCAGGTATCTTGATTGGTTTCACTGGTATGATCATTGGCTTGATAGGCGCTGGACGACTTTAGTTTGCATTAATAAAAAAGATCGAAATTGATGAGGTAATTGCACATTTTCTGCACATTGATTTCATAAGCTCTTAATGTACCCAAATAGAGGGATTTTATTATGATGGTTGTGAGCTTTTGTTTAGGTGGAATGACCGCAATGGCATTCGCCCTCGCAGTGAAAGCCGTTAGAACTAAGCGGCAACGTTCGAGCTTTATGTCCTCGATAGTTGAACAAGATAACTGGTTTTATTGATGTAATATGCAGCGTCGACCGGGCGCTGTTGTTTTTTTAGAACCATTTCCCCTCAGCTAACCCAAGATTTATTTCTTGCGGTCATCATTCCGTTACATTGGTTTTGATAGTATGGTTTTAACTAGAATTTAGACCACTGAAAACGCCAACCTAAATGACAGGAAGTGTACCTGAAGCCGTTAACGGCAAATTTCAACTCGATGATTTATTGCACGTTAAAGCAAAGCAAGCGCCAAAGGCTTTCGAGCCATTTTGGCAAGAGTGCTATCAAAGGGTTTTGCGTCACCGACCAAAAATTTCACTACATGATACTGGTGAGACTCGCAAACATTGGAAAATCTACGACGTTTATTTTGAGTCTACGCAAGGTGTCACAATCGGTGGCTGGTTGTTATTACCTGAATCTGGGGTAATACGTCGAGGGTTTGTTATTAGTCATGGTTATTCTGGGCGGACGGGACCGGACTTTCATTTGCCGTTTGACGATGCGGCGCTTTATTTTCCCTGTTGCCGAGGCATCTCTCGCAGCCCACATCACCCTATCTCTCCTGATCCTTATTGGCACGTACTGCATGACATTGACAAAATAGATGAATATATCATTCGCGGTTGCGTAGAAGATGTTTGGTTATCAGTGACGGTGTTACTGACGTTATATCCCCATTTAACCAATCGAATTGGTTTATTGGGCACCAGCTTCGGTGGTGGCATTGGCACTTTAGCGTTGGCGCAAGATCAACGAATTGCCAAAGCCCACTTCAATGTGCCAACCTTCGGACATCATTCTCTTCGTTTGCGTATTCCAACAGAGGGCAGTGGCCGAGCCGTTCAAGACTTTTTCAAACGAGAGCCACATAAGTTGATTCGTACGATTCGAATGTACGACGCAGCGTTTGCCGCGAGACTGATTCGCGTACCAGTGCACTATGCGCTAGCACTCAAAGACGATGTCGTTACTCCGCCGGGCCAATTCTCAATTTTCAATGAAACGCACTCTGACAAACAGTTGTTTGTGCTTGATGCGGGTCATCAAAGTTATCCCAACCAAAATAGACAATATCGTGAGCTCAAACTGCAGTTAAAGACGTTTTTCCAGGATTTATAGACACCGTGATTTGATCAACATTTGCAGAAAAGGAATTTGATTATGAAACGCGCGTACCACAAATGGTGGAGTCCTCGATTAGGCCGAGATATGGAACTTTTAGTCTTCGGTCAAGCTGGCGCCAAAGTTTTAGTATTCCCCACTCGATTGGCGCGATTCTACGAATACGAAAACTTGCGGATGCCCGAACAAATCAGGGACAAAATAGAATCGGGTCATATGCAATTGTTTTGCGTTGATAGTGTTGATGCCGAAAGCCTGTATTGCACGAGTGCAGATCCGTATTGGCGGATTCAAAGACACATGCAATATGAGGAATACATACTCAATGAAGTGATGCCACTGATGCATGCCATGAATCAACATCCATGTACGATTAGCCACGGCTGCAGTCTAGGCGCATTTCACGCCGCCAATATTGCCCTGCGCCATCCGCATTTGTTTAGCAAATTATGTGTTTTTAGTGGCCGTTTCGATCTCAACATGGAAATAGAGAGCTTTTCTAATTTGTTTTCTGGTTTCTACAACGATGATGTTTATTACCATACACCTTCGCATTTTCTTCCAGGGATGGACTGCCAATTGAGACTTAACGGATTACGTAACATGGACATTGTGATGGCCATTGGAAAACAAGATCCGTTTTTAGACAACAATTTGCACATGAGCCAAGTGTTGCGCGACAAAGGTGTCGATCATCAGCTACATCTTTGGGAAGACCGTGCGCACAGTGGCCACTATTGGCGGCAAATGGTTCGAATATATTTGTA
>CAXRBI010000102.1:0-31006 GCA_964229075.1 Alteromonadaceae bacterium
AGGTGCAGTGAATGTAAGTACTGGTATCTTTACTGGTCGTTCACCAAAAGATAAGTTCATCGTAATGGACGACACCACGAAAGACACTATGTGGTGGAACTCAAAAGCAGCACCAAACGACAACAAACCTTTGTCTCCAGAAGCTTGGCAAGACCTAAAAGGTCTAGTAACAGAGCAGCTATCTAACAAACGTCTTTATGTTGTAGATACGTTCTGTGGCGCAAACGAAAAAGTAAGACTTAAAGTTCGCTTCATCATGGAAGTAGCATGGCAGGCGCACTTCGTTAAGAACATGTTCATTCGCCCTACTGAAGAAGAATTAGAAAACTACGGCGAGCCAGATTTTGTGGTCATGAATGGTTCTAAAACCAGCAACCCGAACTGGGAAAAGCATGGTATGAATTCAGAAGTTTTCACTGTATTCAACATGACTGAAAAAATGCAGATCATCGGCGGCACATGGTACGGCGGTGAAATGAAGAAAGGTATGTTCGCTATGATGAACTACTACCTACCTCTTCAAGGCATGGCGTCTATGCACTGTAGCGCAAACGTTGGTGAAGAAGGTGATGTTGCTATTTTCTTCGGTTTGTCAGGTACTGGCAAAACTACGTTATCAACCGATCCTAAGCGTCAATTGATCGGTGACGACGAGCACGGTTGGGATGATGACGGTGTATTCAACTTTGAAGGTGGTTGTTATGCAAAAACAATCGATCTGGACAAAGAAAGCGAGCCAGACATCTTCAATGCTATCCGTCGTGATGCATTGTTAGAAAACGTGACGGTTGATGAAAATGGTAAAATCGATTTTACCGATGGTTCTGTAACTCAGAATACTCGCGTATCTTACCCTATCCATCACATCGAAAATATCGTGAAACCAGTGTCTAAAGCCGGTCATGCGAAAAAAGTGATTTTCTTAACTGCGGATGCATTTGGCGTATTGCCTCCAGTATCTAAGTTGACGGATGCACAAACTAAGTACCACTTCTTATCTGGCTTCACCGCAAAATTAGCCGGCACTGAGCGCGGAATTACAGAGCCTGTACCTACTTTCTCTTCATGTTTCGGTAAAGCGTTCTTAACCTTACACCCTACGAAATACGCGGAAGTATTGGTTGAGCGTATGAACGCATCTGGTGCTGAAGCTTACTTAGTAAACACCGGTTGGAACGGCAGTGGCAAACGTATCTCGATCAAAGACACTCGCGCAATCATTGACCGTATCTTAGACGGCTCTATCGAATCAGCGCCGACTAAGACTATTCCAGTGTTTAACTTGGAAGTACCGACTGAATTAGAAGGTGTTAACCCTGGTATCTTAGATCCGCGTCAAACTTACCCGAACGCAGATGAGTGGCAAGTAAAAGCAGAAGACTTAGCTGGTAAGTTCATTGCTAACTTCAAGCAGTTCACTGACAACGAAGAAGGTGAATCTTTAGTTGCTGCTGGCCCGCAACTATAAGACATAAGTTATTGTAAAAAAGGCGACCAACGGGTCGCCTTTTTTGATCTGGTCACATCAAAAGTGAAACTTAGCCAATAAGTTTACGTTGCGTTCGTCGACACCATCAATGCCGAACTTGTTGTTCCAAAACACATACTCCACTCCAACGTAGAATTTACTGCTTAAATTAAGGTGAGGGCCAATGTCGTATTTGAGTTGGGAGGTCAAATTCATTTGCGCTTTGCCGCCATCTCTGGCCGTGGCGTAATCCATAAAACCATCGTAAAATAGCGGCCCGATAGGAATACCCCATGAGACCGTAATCTGCTCGTTATTATCGCCACCACCGCCGTTATCACGTAAATAAGCGCTCAGTTTCAAAAACGCAAAAGCTTCCACATCTATGTCAGTACTTACACCCCACAAATAGTTATTCACTGGGCCCATCTCAATTGAGGGAGCAAAATAGATGTTGTTAAAAATGCCGAATTGTTTGTCGGAAAATTTCACTCTGGGTGAAAATTCACCATAAGTCTCTAAGCTACCATCACTCGATTTCAATCGATCAAAAAACATAAATGAGTCGCCCCAAGTGGTGCCGCTTGCGTGCTCGAAGGTGAAGACTTCTCTGTCTGGATCGCCCACTTCGTAGTCGCCGCCATTTAAGTAAGTCACACTAAAGTCTGACCAATTTGTTTTTGCCTGAACGGGAGATGCGGCAATGAGGAACAAGCAGCTTGAGGCGAGTAAATTTTTCATCATAGACTAATCCTTTACAAAAAAAGCTCGAATAATTACGACCTTACTTTAACTTACAGCCATTAGATGAAAATATAGTCGTATTTGAGTATTATGCTCGATCAATTTTTCATAGGGTGACATCCAATGTTAGAAAAACTTTTTCGCTTGTCCGCTCATGGCTCCAATGTCAAAACTGAGGTTATGGCGGGTTTAACCACATTCCTGACCATGGCGTACATCATTTTTGTTAATCCTGCGATTCTTGCCGATGCGGGGATGGACACTGGTGCAGTGTTTGTCGCAACATGCATTGCCGCCGCGATTGGCTGTTTTATCATGGGTTTTGTCGCTAACTACCCAATTGCATTGGCTCCGGGAATGGGATTGAACGCATTTTTTACCTACGGCGTGGTATTGGGTATGGGCTATACCTGGCAAGCGGCGCTGGGTGCGGTGTTCTTTTCCGGTATTCTGTTCTTGTTGCTGAGCTTGTTCAAAGTGAGAGAATGGATCATCAACGCCATTCCGAAAACCCTGAAGCTTGGCATCGCTACCGGCATTGGGGCGTTTTTAGCTCTGATTGCTTTAAAAAACGCCGGAATTATTGTCGATAATCCGGCAACCTTAGTCGGCCTTGGCGACATAACTGACTTTGTCCCCCTTATGAGTATTATTGGTTTTTTCTTAATTGCTGCGTTTACCGCAAGGAATATTCCGGGAGGGGTCATGATCGCCATCTTAGTCATGACGGCTTTGGGAATTGTATTTGGTGACGTGCAATATCAAGGGCTCGTTTCGGCGCCACCATCACTGGCGCCAACCTTTATGCAAATGGACTGGCGAGCGGCTCTAGATGTGGCCATGTTGAGCGTTATCTTTGCTTTTTTATTTGTTGATCTATTCGACACTTCGGGCACTTTAATCGCGGTAACGCAACGTGCGGGATTGGCGGACAAAGATGGCAATATTCCAAAACTTGGCAAGGCTTTGTCGAGCGATTCAATTGCGACAGTATCAGGCGCGATGTTAGGTACGTCGACAACGACTAGTTATATAGAGAGTGCTTCCGGCGTCGCCGCTGGTGGCCGCACGGGTCTAACTGCTGTGGTAGTGGGACTACTGTTTTTGATCAGTATTTTCTTTTCGCCGCTGGCTGGCATGATACCTGTTTACGCCACGACCGGTGCCTTATTCTATGTCGCGATACTGATGTTATTTAACCTGAAACAGATTGATTGGGAAGACATAACCGAAGCCGCGCCGGTGACGGTGGTTTTATTCTTTACGCCATTAACGTTCTCAATTGCTCATGGCATTACACTGGCATTTATCACTTACACTTTTACGAAAGTGCTGTGTGGTAAAACAAAAGACGTGTCGCTGAGTGTTTGGCTACTGACTATATTGTTTGTAGCCAAGGTCGTATTTGTGGATTAAAAAAAGGAGCTATATGCTCCTTTTTTTAGACCAAAATATCTTTTATTTCTGCCAGCTCAGTTTTGCCTTCAATGATTTCGTCAGGCGTTAATCCAGACAGCTCATGAGGGAAGACCAACCATTCATCACTTTCTTTAACGTAGTAATCCGGGACGATATCTACTTGAGAGTTTTTAGGCTTATACCAAGGGCAAGCGATTCTGATGTCTTTCGGCGTGTTTAAGCGCATTAGCGTATTTATCTGCGCGATCAGTGCTTCAATGCTTCGTCCAGAATCAAACACGTCATCTACAATCAGTAGCGAGTCTGCGGCGTTGGCGTTTTCAATCAAGTAATGCAAACCATGCACTTTGATTTCTTTCGATTGCTGACCAATACCGTAATACGATGAAGTACGAACCGCAATGTGGTCGGTTTCAACTTTTTTGAAATCAAAATACTCTTGTACTGCAATGCCTATCGGCGCACCGCCTCGCCAAATACCGACGATAAAGTCGGGCCTGAAGCCGTCTTGAAATACTTGATGAGCAACTTTGAAGGAGTCAACAAGCAGCTCTTGTGATGTAATGAATCGTTTGTCAGTCATAGATTGCCACTGTCCTCTATTTGTCGTTGAATTATAGATTAAGTTGAACTCTGGCAAAAACAATTAATCAGAACTAAAGCTAAAAACTGATATTCGTTTAAACTTGATCAAGTGACGCCGTGATATAGCGTCGCAGCAAGGCGCAAAACACTTATAGATGGAAGGAGTAAGTTGTGACCAAATCAAATGTAATTATTTTGGCCACCGTTATGGGCCTCACCGCCTGCGGCAGCACACTGGAAACCCCAGAACACGAATTTAATAAAAATATGCCGGATTGGGTTATTAACCCCGACGTAAAACAGGGGATTGCGACTTCGGTCTGTGTTCCATCGACAGGAAATTTAACGACAGATAGAGCAAAAGCTACTGCGATGGGGCGTGCTGAATTGGCTCAACAAATTGATATTCGAGTGAAAGCCTTAGATAAGACCTATCAAGAAAAGGTGTCAATCGCCGAAGGCGATGCAATGGGAGCAACGTTTTCTTCTGTTTCCAAACAACTGACCAATCAAGCGGTTAGCGGCGCTCGTGTGATTAAGTCAAGTTATGCAGAGTTTGATGGGAAACGTCAGCTGTGTGTTTTGTCCGCTATTGAAGCGGGAGAAACGCAGAAATTGTTTAGTAGCCTTGTGAGCTCTACGGGAACTAAACTGCAGCCGGAACTGCAGCAAAGTTTGTATCAGGAATTTTTACAAAGCCAAAAATCGAACTAAGCCTGTTTGGCTTTCTCAGATGAGGCAATGTCGCTTGCCTCATCGACACTTACTTGTGCGTCTTCTTCTGACGACGGTTCTTCAGAAGAGTTTGCGTTTACGCTTTCTTCTAGCGCAGTTGCAAAGTCATAAAACAAGCCCGGAGCGATATTCAGGTAATACGTTGCGGTGTAATCACGGGTGTTTTCTGGCAACGCGTTTGCCAGTTTGGCAAGAAAATCGGCGAGTACCTCTTCATTACTGTTTTCAGACGCCTGATAGTTCTGAACGGCATTTAAAAATAGATCAGTTAAGTCGCTCAAATGGCTAATATTGATGCTGTTGACCGGCTGAAATACAAAATAATTGTTGGCGACCATAACCAGTCTGCGACGGCTCTCCGTATCAATTACGCCACTGTTGTTTAACGCTGAGACTTGAGATTTATAGCCGTCCTGGATCTTTCGCACGGAATTATTAAGCGCCAATAACTGCGCCGCTTTGGCTTTTTCAACTTGAAGCTTGTTATAGGTCACGTAGACAATGGCTAACACGACAATAGCAATGATGGCTATTACAACTGAACTCATCTTACTCTCAGGGTGAACGGATATGTTTCGTCATTCTAATTAACGTCGATGTTTTTCACAATTAACATTTTTTGCATTATCGAGCGGATGGGATAGAGAGCTTGTTCTGAGAGACGAGTTCCATATACGCTTGCTTTAACTGTTTGACTAACTCGGGATCAGCACTGAGCCCCATGGCTAAATACGTTGTGGCGTCATAAGCTTCAAATTCTTCGACAATAGACTCGTGGTCTATTTGTAAAGCATCACGCTCACGTTGGAGTGCCGGTTCAGATAACAAAATATAGCTGACTCTGCCTTTCAACAGAGTTAACAACTGTTGCTCAATTGTCGTGAGTAAAACTGGAATCGCATTTGGTACGTGTTGTTGTAAATAGCTCAGGCCATGAGAATCTCGTATCACGCCGACCATGACATCGTCGAGGTCGTGCAAACTCAGAATTCTATGTTGTGATGATCCCAGTCGAAAGAACTTGTATTCCAAGCCTTTGGTTGACTTGCCAATCCACTGGAATTGAGACGCTCTTGCTCTGGTGTAACCCAAGCAGGTGAGCAAGTAATTAGGCTGTTCTTGAGTATTAAGCAATGCTCTAGGCCAGGGCTCTATCGTGAAGTCGGCAGTCAGACCCGCCTGTGCCAACACTTGCTCCGTTAGAGTATGCACATCGCCTTCAATTTGCTGGCCTGTACGAAAATAGAATGGACTCCATTCACTGCAAGTAGCAATCACTTTGGCTTCGAGTGTTTGTGCTGACAAGAGCAAAAAGAACAGCGCGAAGTGTTTCATACAGTCTCCTTTCTGATGTTATTAGAGCATAGTCTAGATTCCTTAGAGAAGGAGAACTGTTGCAAATAACTTTACGAATATTGGTTAACCTTTGTTTTTAATTGGCTGATAATTTTGTATGGCTCGATTAACGTTTTAGATGACTTTTAAGGAAGTTATGTTGTTGTGAGTTGGGCGTAAGTCCATAGAAAAACACCTCGAGAGAGGCGTTTTTTTACTCAAAACTAGTGATGATGGGTGAGGTGCTTTAGAGAATATAACCCGCGAGTCTCCGAGTTTTTGCGTTTAATTTCTTCCAACATTTGCGCTTCGTTGGCATCGAAAAGCGCATTGAACAGTCGATTGAAATGCTGGTGCATGGTCATTCTAGCGGACTCTGCATCTTTCTCTCTCAGAGCTTTTAAGATCGCATCGTGTTCTTGAATCCGTTGCTCAAAACTCGAGCTACAAACATTTGAGTAGGCTCTTAAAATGTTTTTCCGAGTGTCTCTCAGAGCCAGAACTTTTCGACCATAGCTAATATTGCGCCGTTTCGCGTGGCTTTTGAAATGATCCGGTGAAATTCTTTGTCGGCCTCTTCTGCATTGTCTCCGAGAGCCATTCTTGTTAGAGCTTGCTCCAGATTGTCTAGCTCTTTGCTAGAAATACTAGAAGCGGCAAGTGCTGCAACTTTACCTTCAACTAATGCTCTGGCTTGAGTGAGTTCAAAGGCGCTAATGTCACAGTTACCATAGTCCTTGCTGTGACCATTAGTAACATAGACTCCAGAACTCGTTTTAACAATCACCCTACCTCTTACTTCCAAGGCGATGGTCGCTTCTCGTATCGTTGGGCGACTGACCCCAAATCATCTCTAACAAATCCGGCAAGAATGTCATTCGAAACAACACGTTTATTGAATCAAGAGGCACGCTGACACTGCGCCACGGCAATGGCAACATAGTTGAAAACAATGTGTTTTTTGGCAATGGCGTCGACCACACCGGTGGGATCAGAGTTATCAACGGCGATCAAACTATTCGTAATAATTATATGGAAGGCCTTACCGGGTACCGATTTGGCAGCGGTTTCACAATTATGAATGGCGTGCCAAATTCTCCAATTAATCTCTATCACCAAGTGGATAATGCCAACATTCATAACAATACCTTGGTAAATGTCGATCATATTCACTTTGGCGCCGGAGCGGACAAAGAACGCAGCGCTGCACCGGTGAACTCTCAATTCAATAATAATCTGATCAGCCACAATGCTGGAATTGATGACATTACACTCTTTGATGATATTTCTGGTATTGCGTTTAGCAACAATGCATTGAACGAAGTCGCTAAGCCAACCATTTCAAGTGGATTTCAATCGCAACGTTTTGAGTTGAAGCGTCATGAAACGGATTGCTGTATCCAACCAAATCGGAACTGAAAAAGCGCGGTGTGAGTGCTTCTTTAGTGCCAACTGGAAAGGCCCAAGTTGGACCAACATGGTACGTAAAGTCTGAACCGACAGTGGCGTTTGATAGCGGCAAAGTTTGGACAATCAAACCAACCGAAGACAGCATTTTAAAGGTTATAGAACAAGCAAGTTCGGGCGATATCATAGAGCTAACAGAAGGGCACTATATCGTTCGGAAGATGGTCTCCCTCCACAAAGTGCTTACGTTCAAAGGAGTGGCTTCCAAGGTTTCCTTGGCCTTTGAACGTAAGACTTTGTTTTCTATTGAAGATGGGGGCAGCCTTAAATTGCAGAATCTGACAATCACTGGAGAAGATGCACCGGACTCGGCTGGCAACACTCTGATTCGAAACTCGAGACTGCCGACAATTATTAATTATCGATTATTGCTCGATGGCGTAACCATTAAAGATCTAGATAAAAATCATTCATTCCATGTGTTTGACTCTGGCTACCGCTCATTTGCAGATGCAATTCGAATTGAAAACAGTCATTTTGAGAACATCACTGGCGACGTTTTACGCCTGGACAAAGAGCGCGATGATTTGGGTATTTATAACGCTGAATAAATTACGATAAAAAACAGCAAATTTATCGATGTTCAGGGCAGCTTAGCTAGTGTTTACCGTGGTGGTACTGATGAAAGTACGTTTGGGCCGCATGTTGAAATTAGCACAAATGAGATTGAAAATGTTGGTAATGGCAAACGCAACAAATCTAAAGCGCTAATGACTTTACACGGCGCACAAGTGACCGACATTCAAAGTAACGAGATCAAAAATAGTCCAAGCATTGTATTGAATCATACGGTGGGTGAGCCAATTTCTGAGGTAAGCAATAATCGTTTTCGCTCAAGCGGTAAACCAGAAGTCACAGAGTTAAACAACGATACTCTCTGGCAACGAATACACGCCAAATTAAACCAAAGTTGTCTTTGTAGGCGGCCAAGTTGTTCTGAAGCACTTGGCCGTTTTTATTTGTACCGGCGTTATAGGCCGTTTGATAATCTTAGTTTTCTAAAACCTTCGACTACGTCAACATTTATCCACAATTTTCCAGCGCCTATTTTTCATTCGCGACGAGCAATCCTTAAATGTGTTCTCCTTAGCCATCATGCTGGTTTTTGGAAGTTGTCTACAAATGGGGTACTTAGGCGACAATTCACCTTAACTTATCTACATTAAGGCAAAAACATCACCTCTGTTATGACTTAGAACTCAGGGTTAACACAAGTACACATCTCTGAAAATCCGTCAACTATGATATTCACGATGTTTCTAATTGGGATAAAGCCGAGTTATTGACTGCCTTTCCAAAGCCGGATAAAAATTAAACGGAATAATAATAACAATAAACAACAACGATAAAGCGGGAACTAACCGATTCTTTGCTTGGTTTAATCATCTCAACGTTGAGGAGGCACCATGGCTAAGATTGCATTTCTGAAAGAAACGCAAACGGGTGAACACAGGTGTTCTGTATTACCTATAAATGTCAAAAACTACGTTCGCATCGGTGCGGAGGTAATAATTGAAAGTGGTTTAGGAAGCCACATTCATATCAGTGATGAAGAATATGCCGAAGCTGGCGCGAAAATCATCACATCTCGTGACGAACTGTTGGCATCTGCTGATATTGTCGCGTCATTGCACAAGTTAGAGCAAACCCAGCTCGATTCAGTAAAAGAAGGCACTTTGTTAATAAGCTTTTTGGATCCCTTTAATGAGGGCGAGCATATATTCCAGTTGCGAGATAAACATCTGTCTAGCATCAGTGTCGAAATGTTGCCTCGGATCAGCCGTTGCCAAAAAATGGATGCATTGAGTTCACAGGCGTCGCTCGCGGGATACGTCATGGTGTCGCGCGGAATGGCAAATTTGCAGTCCGTGCTGCCTATGATGATGACACCGGCGGGAACATTAAAGCCAACAAAAGTGTTCGTTATTGGCGCGGGTGTCGCCGGCCTGCAAGCGATTGCGACTGCCAAACGAATGGGGGCTCAAGTCACCGCATTTGATACCCGCCCTGTCGTCGCAGAGCAAGTGCATAGCTTAGGCGCTAAATTTTTAGATATTGACTTGGGCGAAACAAGTCAGACAGGACAAGGGTACGCAACAGCATTGACGCCTGAACAGATGGCGATTCAGCAACGAGAGCAGGCTAAATGCATTGTGGATTCTGATCTTGTGATCACGACCGCACAGTTGTTTGGGCGCAAGCCGCCAGTATTAATCAAACAAGATGTGATTGCTGAAATGAAACCCGGCAGTGTCATTGTTGATATGGCTGCGGAAAATGGCGGTAATGTTGAGGGAAGCGTTGCTGGCGAAGTTGTTAGTGTCAGTGGTGTGACAATCGTCGGAACAGGCCGTTGGGCCAACGATGTGGCGAAAGATGCCAGTCAAATGTATGCGAGTAACCTGTACAACCTGATTTCAGAATTTTGGGATCAAGAAAGCAAGCAACTGCCAATCGATTTAGAAGATGAAGTCATCGGCGCATGCGTAATCACCCACCAAGGCGAAATCGTCAACGACATGATCCGCCAACACTTATCTCAGGAGGTGGCATCATGACCGCTATCTATTTGTTATTTATATTGATGTTGGCGATATTTGTCGGCTTTGAGTTAATTCGAAAAGTACCTGCTACGCTCCACACGCCACTAATGTCCGGAGCCAATGCCATCAGTGGTATTTCCGTATTGGGAGCTCTGGTGTTAGCCGGTGGACCGCAATCCGAATATGCAACTTGGCTTGGCGCAATCGCAGTATTCTTAGCCACCATTAATGTGGTTGGTGGTTACATGGTCACTGATCGCATGTTGGCTATGTTTAAGTCGAACAAGGAGCGCTAATGGATATTCAATTGATAATTAACGGAACCTACGTTCTATCAGCGTGTTTGTTTATCTTTGGTTTAAAGTTGTTAAGCCACCCAGAAACCGCCCGCCGCGGAAATCGTCTATCGGCACTCGCGATGCTGATAGCGATTGTTGTTACCCTACTTGACCAACAAATTATGAGCTTCGATATGATCGCTGTTGCCGCTTTGTTGGGGGCTTTGGTTGGGGCGTTTGCGGCAAAACGAGTGGAAATGACATCAATGCCAGAATTGGTGTCTTTGTTTAATGGTATCGGCGGTTTAGCCAGCGTTGGTGTTGCTTGGGCGAGTTTGATGGCGGATGGCGTTTCAACGTTCGTTGCCTTTGTTAGCTTTCTCGCTTTAGTCATTGGCGGCGTAACTTTCTCCGGTTCGGTGTTGGCTTGGGGTAAATTAAGTGAGCGAATCGTTGGGCGACCAATTGTGTTCAAAGGGCAAGTAATTACCAATATCGCAGTGATTCTTGCGTTGCTTGTCTCAGGATACCTATTGGTGACTGCGCCAAACTCACTAAACATGCAGTTAGCGGTGTTACTGATAGCTTTGATTATGGGTCTGTTGGTGGTGATGCCAATAGGTGGTGCAGATATGCCCGTTGTGATTTCTTTGCTCAATAGTTACTCAGGTTTGGCCGCATGTGCCGCAGGTTTTGCGCTGCAAAACAACCTGTTGATTGTTGCCGGGGCGTTGGTAGGTGCTAGTGGCATCATTTTAACCAGCATCATGTGTAAGGCGATGAACCGATCTTTGGTTAACGTATTGACCTCTGGATTCCAGCCAGTAGTGACAAGCGATATGAAAATTGAGGGAGAAATCAAACCTCTCTCTGCGGACGATGCATTTTATGTCCTTGAAGCCGCACAATCTGTGTTGGTTATTCCTGGTTACGGTATGGCGGTCGCGCAAGCGCAGCACGCGATGAAAGAGTTACAAGGCCTGTTGGAAGAGAATGGCGCTGAGGTCGCTTACGCGATTCACCCGGTTGCTGGACGCATGCCCGGCCACATGAACGTGTTGTTGGCGGAAGCCGATGTTGCCTATGAACAGTTGTTCGAAATGGATGAAATTAACCCTAGAATTGATGGCTTCGATGTGGCCATCGTGATTGGAGCGAACGATGTCGTGAACCCAGCTGCCCGCGAAATGAAAGGCAGCCCAATATACGGCATGCCGGTGATCAACGCCGACTTAGCCCGCAATGTGTTTGTGTTAAAACGAGGAATGGCCACTGGGTTTGCCGGTGTCGACAATCCGCTGTTTTTTAAAGATAACACTCGGATGATATTCGGCGATGCTAAAGACACGCTGAATGCCATGATCAGGCAGTTTGCTGACTAAATTGAAAGCGCCGTTAATACGGCGCTTTTTTGTAACTGAAACTGTCCATATCTCACCTTCTGTTTTTGGCTCGAAACTCGCGGAAGTAAGGTTAACTGCTAGGCTTAAGATACCCCGTTGAAAACAAATGAAACGCTTCAATATTAAACCGAGTTGCAAAAGTCGGATGTTTGTAATGGTGAAATCACTAACATGAAACTTCTGTGAAAACAGCGATTTGTCATCTTTTTGTCGCAACGGAGCGCTCTAATGATTTAGCCACTTGAGCGTGTTTTCTATTGGCAACAAACGGTGGTGATACAAATTACTTGTTAAATTTAAAGGATTTGGAAATGACAAAACTTACCGAAATGTTAAAGCCCGGTGTCGTAACGGGAGCGCAAGTCTCTGCTTTGTTTCAACACGCCCGAGCAAATCAATACGCTTTACCTGCGGTCAATGTGGTAGGTACACATTCGGTGACTGCCACATTGGAGGCGGCAAAGTTGGCCCAATCTCCAGTGATTGTTCAACTGTCTAATGGCGGCGCCAGTTTCTTCGTTGGTAAAGGTGTCGGCTTAGCAGGGCAAGACTCAGCGGTGTTAGGCGCTGTTGCAGCAGCTCAATATGTCCATGTCGTTGCTGAAAGTTATGGCGTTCCCGTCATTCTTCACACAGATCATGCGGCAAAAAAGTTATTGCCTTGGATTGATGGCCTGTTAGATGCTGGAGAGAAACACTTTGAACAAACTGGGCGTCCTTTGTTCAGCTCCCACATGATTGACTTATCGGAAGAGCCACTCGAGGAAAACATTGAAATTTGCAGTCGTTATCTAGAGCGTATGGCAAAAATGGGCATGACATTGGAAATTGAATTAGGCTGTACCGGAGGCGAGGAAGATGGTGTGGACAACACCCACTTAGACAACTCTGCGCTTTATACTCAGCCTGAGGATGTTGCGTATGCCTACGAAAAACTGAGTGCTATTAGCGGCAATTTTATTATTGCAGCGTCATTCGGCAACGTGCATGGCGTATATAAACCCGGCAACGTGGTTCTAACGCCAACCATACTCCGAGATTCACAGGCTTATGTGGCCGAAAAGTTTGGGCTGCCCAACAACAGTCTCAGTTTTGTGTTCCACGGAGGCAGTGGTTCAGAGCCGGAAAAGATTGCAGAGTCGTTGACCTATGGCGTCATTAAAATGAATATTGATACTGACACTCAATGGGCGACGTGGGAAGGGGTCTTGAATTATTATCAAGACAAGCAAGGATATTTACACGGGCAGATCGGCAATCCAGATGGTGACGATAAGCCCAACAAAAAATACTATGATCCGAGAGTGTGGCTCAGAAAAGGGGAAGAATCTATGGTGGCTCGACTGCAGCAATGTTTTGCCGATCTAAACTGTGTTGGCCGTTACAAGTAGCTGTGGCTCAAGTGCTTTGATGGCTGTTGGCTAGAAGACTGGGTTGAAACTGCGTAACTTGGTTTCTGCCCGCTTCTTTGGCGTGGTATAAGGCTGCGTCTGCTTTTTCCATTGCGGTCTCTGGCGATTCATCGACATCAATTTCGTGGACACCAAAACTGGCGGTGATACGAATATCATCGCTCTTCCATCTTAAAGTCGCCAATTCTATCGATTGGCGAATTCTTTCTGCAAAAATCATTGCGCCCTTCGCATCCGTATGAGGCAACAAAATACAAAACTCCTCACCACCATAACGACTAGCAATATCCGAAACACGCACTGAGTCTTTAATGATGCCGGAAGCCATTTTGAGCACCTGATCACCAGCTTCGTGGCCAAAGGTGTCATTTACTTTTTTAAAAAAGTCGATATCAATGATCAATAAAGAGGCCGGAGTCAGTTGTCGCTGCGCGGAATGAACAATCTCGTTTAAACGGCCTTGAAAGTACCTTCGATTAAACAATCCAGTCAAAAAGTCAGTCACCGATTCTCGTTGAAATTTGGCAGAGGTATCACTGAGAAACAGTACGATTGAAGAGCCAAAAAACATCAGAACAAACACCGATTGCATGATCAGAAGGACGGAAGTAAAAAACACGCTCCGCCCCCAAACTGCAAGTGCAACGAGTAGCGCAATCAAAAGCAGCGTAGTATTAACGAGACTGACTTTGGACGCCCATTCGCCGGACTTTTTGTCACCGCTTTTAACGTGTTGGATACACTGAAATGAATAGTAAATTGCGGCTAAAATAACGCTCGCGACACGCATAGATGGCGAAGGGTAAAGATAATAGAAAACACTGATATTCAGTGATACAACGATCACTAATATGATAACGAGTTCCTTGCGATAGGTTTGTTGTAGCTCTTTGTTAAAACCAAATCGGCTGGCATACCCCATGCGCAGGCAACAAAAACTAGTTATGTATGCAATGTTACTGATGGCGGTTAAAAAAGGGTTGTTCGTCACAGTCGTCATGGCAAATGTGATAAACGCAAATCCAATGATAATGAAAAAATTTCGGAAGTACTTTGCGGCATAGCGCTGTTCATCTAAAACGATGTTGGCACCAAACGCATAAAAGGATGCCGCAATAAATGATAAAGCAACTGCTGTAATAATGTATGCGAGTTTCGACGCGAGTTCCGCTTCCACAAAACGTCCTAATAATATGCAGACATGCCGTTAAGGCTTCTAATTAAATTTCCAAGTTTGACCAACAATGGCTATCTATTAAAAGTAGCTCAGCTTTGCGGGAAGTAAAAATATTGCCGGCTGCAGGGCCAGTTTGTTAGGAATGGATCAAAAAAGGCCCTTTTTAGGGCCTCTTAGGTTTGCGAGCAATTAATTGGATTGCTCACCGCTTGGCACAGAATACTGCTGATGAGATTTTTTCGCGCTGTCAGCAATCTCTTTTGGCATATAGTTCTCATCGTGTTTTGCTAGCACTTCGCTGGCTTCAACGACGGAGCCGTTGGCAAGAATGCCTTGAGCAACAATACCTTGCCCTTCGCGGAACAGATCCGGCAAGATGCCTGTATATTTAACTGTGACCATAGGGTCAGAATCATCAAATTCGATTGGTGTTTTCATATCGCCAAGTTTAAAACTGACCTCCAGTGTGTTTTCATCGCGCCATACGCTACCCGGTACGACGATGCCACCGATGTCTAGTCGTTGTCCGACGTTAGGTTTTACACCCGTTTCTTTTTTGCCGAAATGGATTTCGGAAGGGGTATAGAACAAATCTATGTTTTGGCTTAACGCATAAAGAACTAAACCAATAATGACACTGAGCCCCGCCAGTACGGCAGAAACAATGGTTAATCTCTTTTTACGACGTGGATTCATTTACGACCTCTGAATTTTGTTTTTTTGCTAATTCTGCGGCTTGTTTTAACTTTTGTTCGCGAATGATTTTCTGCGCAATATTGCGTTTGGTTTGTTTGTGACTATTAAGGCTCATGGCAATGAGTGCGATCAACAAAAGCAGCCCTGAGCCGTATGAAAGCCAAACAAAATAGCCATAACCGCCCATGTCAATAAATGCCTGCCAACTATCAAAGCGCACTAGGCACCTCCTTGCGGGCTAACGAGTTGACGAACCCACGGACGCATCGAATTACGAGCTAAAATTTCGGTTCTAAATCTAATACAGATAATGACTGCAGCCAAAAACGCGAAGCCAAGGAAACAGAAAACAAACGGATAAAACATATCCATGGTCATTGCCGGCTTGCCTAACTTGCTGACCGTCGCACCTTGATGCAAAGTGTTCCACCACTCGACTGAGTATTTAATGATAGGAAGATTGATAACACCAACCAGGCCAAGAATACTGGCTGCCTTGCCACCCATTTGTTTATCGTCAAACGCGTTACTTAGGGCAATAACGCCAAGGTATAAAAACAATAAAATAAGTTCAGAGGTGAGGCGCGCATCCCAAACCCACCAGGTGCCCCACATAGGTTTGCCCCAGGCAGCGCCAGTAATTAATGCGATAGCAGTATAAACCGCGCCAACAGGAGCAATCGCTGCAACAGCCGAATCAGCCAAACGCCACTGCCAAACCAAACCGCAGAGAGCTGCAATGGCGAGGCCTAGATAAAGGCCCATTGACAAGCTGGCACTAGGCACATGAATGTAAAAAATTCGAAAGCTTTCTCCCTGCTGGTAATCCGCGGGAGCAAATAACAACCCCCAAACTAAACCGATACAAAGAAGGATCCCTGACACCGCTGCAAACCAAGGAACTAAGCGACCACTTAGGTGATAACTTGTTTCTGGATTAGCGTAGGGATGTAACCATTTCCACATCTTAATTGGTACTCACTTTTAATGCTGAACTAATCGCAAATGGCGCCAGTGTCACTGCGCCCACTAGCAAGGCGCCTATGATAGCAAGTTGTCCATCATAAGGTAAATTCATTGCCGCAGTATCAATGGCACTGGTCGCAAAAATTAACACTGGAATGTAAAGCGGCAACACTAGCAGGCTGAGCAAAACGCCGCCCTTTTTTACCCCAACTGTGAGGGCTGCGCCAATTGCACCAACGAAGCTTAGTACGGGGGTGCCCAACAATAGGGTCAAAAACATCGCTTGATAACTTAACTCATGCATGTGTAAAGACGCCGCTAATACAGGGGCAATAAGCATCAAAGGTAAGCCTGTTAGCAACCAATGGGCGATAACTTTAGCAAACACAATGATAAACATGGGGTGTGGGCTGAGTAACATTAGTTCCAAACTGCCATCTTCGTGGTCGCCTTTAAACAAACTATCTAAAGACAGCAGGGAAGATAACAGTGCAGCAACCCAAATGACTCCGGGGGCAATTTTGGCCAACGTATTACTTTCCGGGCCGATGCCCAAAGGAAACAACGTCACCACGATAACAAAAAACAGCAATGGATTACTGATGTCGTCTTTATTGCGAAGCGCGAGTTTGAGATCTCTCGTCAGAATGAGTTTGAAGACCGCGAAATACGATAAGTTTAATGCTGACATAGAATTGGCCTAAAAATATCTATATTCGAGTTTTAAGGTTTGGCAACGTGACTTGGCCAAAACGAGGTCTTGGTGTGTAGTCATAATGACGCAACCGCCTTGATCTATGTGCTGCAAAATCAATGCTTCAAGTTTCGCCACACCTTGTTTATCCAGCGCAGTAAAAGGTTCGTCTAAAATCCACACTTTCGCTTGCGTGTGCCAAAGACGGGCCAGAGAGATTCGTCGGTGTTGACCAGCACTTAGGTGAGAGGCAAGCGCATCTTCAAAACCAAGCAGTTGGACTTCTTGCAAAGCCGCTTCCGCCGCTGACGCATCATAACCATTGAGTGCAAGATTAAAGCTGAGGTTTTCTTCAGCTGTGAGACCGGCTTTAACGCCGACTTGGTGACCAAGATATAGAAGCGATTGATGATATTCTTCGGCGACATCCGCAATGTTATTGCCGTTGTGCTCGACGTGGCCATCATAAGGTTGGCTTAGTCCTGCCAACAGTCGCAAAAGGCTGGTTTTGCCAGCACCGTTTGGCCCTTCAACTTGCCACAATTCTCCGGCATAAACGTCGAAATCTAGATGCTCAAACAATATGCGCTGTTCGCGAATGCAAGTGAGTTTTTTTGCGCAGAGCAATGGCAACGATGACAAGGTGGGCGATCCTCTCAAGTAAACTGGCTGCATTGTCCCAAAAACCTAATGCAATTGCCAACCTAGTCCAACGAAATTAGATATAGCGCAAACAACCAATTGAAAAATGCCATATTCGTCGCCATATTTTCAGCTCCATTCCAAATTTGGTGACCACGTTGAGACGATCAATACACTTACCTGAAGACGACCAAGACCAAGGCATAAGCTGGCAATCAATTAAATCCCTCGTACCTTATTTATTGGAGTACAAGTCCCGGGTGGCCCTTGCTTTGTCTTGTTTGGTGTTAGCTAAAGTCGCGAGTGTCGGATTGCCATTTATTTTAAAACATGTGGTAGACGACTTGGAGCAAGTGAATGACGGACTGGAGACTGTCGTTGCGGTGCCTGTCGCTCTGATTTTGGCATATGGTGGGATCAGATTCTTAAACGTTATTCTCGGAGAGATCAGAGATACGTTATTTGGCCGAGTGACGGAGCGCGCGATGCGCCGAATTGGCCTCAAAGTGTTTAATCACCTTCACGCACTCGATCTCGATTTCCATTTGAATAGGCAAACAGGTGGTTTATCCAGAGATATGGAGCGCGGCACTTCAGGGATAAGCTTCCTGATGCGGTTTATGGTCTTCAATATTGTACCAACACTGCTGGAAATTCTTTTTGTAGTCTGCATTTTCTTTTACAACTATGGGCTGAGTTTCGCGTTAATTACTCTGGGCAGTATTTTGGCGTACATCGCTTGGACCGCATTGGCGACTGAATGGCGAACTCGCTTTGTTCGTGAAGCCAATAAGGCCGATTCGACAAGTAATTCCCGAGCGGTTGATAGTCTCCTCAACTACGAAACAGTGAAATATTTCAATAATGAAAGGTATGAAGCCAGTCGTTATGATGTTGATTTAGCGGCGTGGGAGAATGCCCGCAGAAAGAACCGTTTGACTCTGTTTGGATTGAACTCCGGACAGGCCCTGATCATCGCGATTGCCATGACCTCCATGCTGATGTTAGCGGCCCAAGGGGTGGTTGATAAGGCCATGACATTAGGTGATTTTGTACTGATAAACGCATTTATGATGCAACTCTTTATGCCACTTAACTTCCTCGGGTTTGTTTACCGTGAAATAAAAGGGTCATTGGCCAATATAGAAAAAATGTTCGAGCTGTTGGCAAAAACACCTAAGGTTGAAGATCACAAAGACGCTCTAGAGTTGCAGGTAAGTGCTGGTGCCATGCGCTTTGAACAAGTGGAGTTTGCATACAATCCTGAGCGCGAAATTATCAAAGGCGTGAGTTTTGATGTTGAGCCGGGAACTAAGGTTGCGGTCGTCGGTGAAAGTGGCTCGGGTAAATCCACGTTGGTTAAATTATTGTTCCGTTTTTATGATGTGAACAACGGTGCCATAACCATTGATGGGCAAAACATTCAAAGTGTCAGCCAGCACTCATTGCGAAAATGTATTGGCATTGTGCCGCAAGACACGGTGCTGTTTAACGATTCCATATTTGAAAATATCCGTTACGGCGATCCGACGGCAACAACCGAACAAGTTTGGCAAGCCATCGAACTCGCGCATTTGAAACAGTTTGTAGAAGCCTTGCCAGAAAAGGAAAATACGGTAGTGGGTGAGCGCGGATTGAAGCTCTCCGGTGGCGAAAAGCAAAGAGTGGCTATTGCGCGTACCATATTAAAAAGACCACCGATTTTGGTTTTTGATGAGGCGACAAGTTCACTGGACTCAAACTCCGAGCAAGCGATCTTGACCGCATTAAAAGAAATTTCGCAAGGACATACGTCATTTGTGATCGCACATCGATTGTCCACCATAATAGATGCAGATAAGATCATCGTGATGAATAAGGGCAAAATTGCCGAACAAGGCACCCACAATGAGCTACTTAGTAAAGGCGGTCAATACGCTAAAATGTGGGCCATGCAGCAGGACGAACAAAATTAGTTTAGGAGAGTAATGTGATTGATTATCCAGTTTTTTTCGGGTTATGGGCGATAGTTGCGGTGTTTTACATATTGAACCGCTCGCCAAAGATAAATGGTGCGGAAAATGTACTTATTGACGATGGTGACAAGGTGTTTTTTCGCGACTATCCGATTTCGCGTATTCTAAAACTGCGCGGAAAGTTGATTTACAAACAAGATATCGTTCGGGTACAGCAGGCACCTCGATGTGTTTCATTGTTTACCGGCAGTGGCAATGCTTATGATATCTGGTTACCTAAAGGCACGGTAGATGAAGTATCCAGCAAAGCGCAAATGTTGTTTACTGACGCCAAATTCAACAAAGTGGATTAGTAAAGCTCGGTGGTTTCCGCCGACTTTTTACGTTTTTTGAAAAATCGAATCATTGAATTGGGGTAAAGAAAATACCCCTTATAACGGCATATTTTTTTAATCAGCAAAAAATGAGTAAATAGCGCGAGATAGAAGATATAAAGGCCCGCGACGCCATAAAGCCAATTCAGCGCGAACAAGTCATCGAGGCAAAACAGCAACAACAGCATAGTGCTTACAGCCCAAAGCTTATGCAGTGTCTCTCCCGGGTAAGAGTGAAATTCAAAGTATTTTAAACGATGTAGATACAAGTCACCTTTTTCATCACCTACATATTCCTTGTGTTTAGACTGCCGGTAACTGTATTTCATACCTCGAACCTCAATACAAAATTCCCCACTGATATTTATGAGACTAGCAACGAATTCCAACTTTCTCCAAAGTGTATCGCGCAGCAGTTCTACTAGAAGGAAGAAAAAATGCCCGCATTTTGATACCAATGGGGTTTCTTGCGTATAACAGGATATACTTGTTGGTTCGATTCTAGTTCAGGTGTAGAAAGACTTTTGCTACTGGGCAGGTCTTAATCAGATGTGTAAAACAAAAATAGGCAGAATTTGAGTCAATGAAAAGCGGTATTTACCTTGTTTTGTTAGCTGTTATGTCACTGCCAAATATGGCGAGCGATGCCGGAACCTGTGACATTGCCGAGATAGTCGGTTGTAACCAAGATATCTCCTACACTGAGACTGACGATAAAAAATCGGGTTGGACGTTTGGAATGGGTGTAGCGGCTGCGGTGAATATTCCTGAATACATAGGCAGTGATGAGAGCCGTAGCTTCGTGCTGCCAGTGCCTTACATCAATTACACTAGCCCAAAGCTAAAGATTGGTCAGGGTGGTATTGTGGGTAAGCTATTTGAGTCCGATAAGTGGTTTTTGTCTCTCAGTCTGTCGGGTGCGATTCCAGTCGACTCAGATGACAACGAGGCTAGAAAAGGAATGCCAGACATTGAAGCCGTGTTCGAATACGGCCCCAGTTTGCAGTATTACTTGATGGGAACCAATGACGCTGCCGACGCGATTTTTATTGATTTTAATTTCCGAGAGGCCCGTACTTTGAGTTTCGATACACTCGATGTCAGCGCGTCTCCTGCCGTAGTGGTGCGGCAAAAACTCGACAAGCCGTTGTTTGGAGGCAAAATGAACTGGGTGGTGAGATACAAACAAGAGTTTGTGTCCAATCGCTATGCACAATACTTTTATGGTGTTGAATCCGAATATGCGACAGCGGAGCGGCCAGTTTACGAAGCGAGTGGCGGTAACGGTGGATATCGAGTCACATCCAGTGTCCGCTGGCAAAAAGGCAAACATATTGTGAGTGGCTTTTTTGTTTATGCCGATTTGTTTAGCGCAGACTACGCGGATTCACCACTGGTGAAGACCAAGCATCACAGTTATGGTGGCATTTCGTATTTTAAGTTGTTTTAAGGAATAGCGATGAAAAACAGCATAGATTTGAAGCAGTGTTTACATATTTACGATAAAGTCGTTAGTGAAGGCGAGGCCGTCGATGGGTGTTATCACCTCAATGGCATGAAAGCCTGGACCGACTTTGACGGCTACAATTGTTTTCTTCAATACCTTGATGTCACGGTTACCTTGATGTTTCATGGCAAGTACGATGTGCAATTTAGCAGTACCGACAGTCTCAACAAATTTGAAAAAAAACTCATTAGTCTCGACTTAGATTAGTAATGGTGACAATGCGTTTAAAAGGAAATATTAATGCATGTGTCTGCGCTCACTATCTTCCCAGTTAAGTCTTTGCAAGGTATCTCCCTGCAACAATCCGAGCTTACCCCTGCGGGGTTGAAATGGGACCGACATTGGATGATCGTCAATCAAGACGGTCTTTTTATGTCACAACGTAATTTATCCCAAATGGCAACCATCGCCACCGCAATCAATGACGATAGTTTGGTTCTTAGTCATCCCGATTTTCCGCCCTTGTATATTCCCCTGCAACACGCTGGTGGCACAGCACGTTTGGTGCAAGTTTGGAAGAGTGAGTGCAAAGCGATTGACGAGGGAGAGCAAGTCTCCGAATGGTTAACCGCGGTATTGGGGGAGTTTCGCGGGCAGAGATTGAGCTTGGTCCGTATGGCCGATGACTTTACTCGGCAAGTTTCCCAGAACCATACTAATGGGGCAGAAAATCACACTGCGTTTTCTGATGGTTACCCGATTTTAGTGACATCTAATGCTTCTCTTGCGGCATTGAACAGTGAGTTAGAGAGCAAGGGGCATAAGCCTGTGCCTATGGCTCGTTTTAGGGGAAACATAGAGGTTTCCGGCGGCGATGCATTTGCAGAACATAGACACCCAACTTTGGACCTAAATAATGGCGTTAGTTTACACCTTTGTAAGCCTTGCGAGCGCTGTAAAGTCATTACACTAGATCAAAAAAGTGGCGCAACAGTAGAGCCGCAACAGCCGTTGAAAACCTTGTTTGAAATGCAACATGTCGATCAAAAAGGCGCATTCTTTGGGCAAAATGCGGTGGTTGCAGAAACCAGCAAAAAAGCTTTGCCAGTAGTACTCAGGGTCGGTGATTCGGTCGGTTACCGGTAGCCTCTAGTCCACTTGCGAGATTGAATTTTGGCACCGAATAATACACACTGTTAGTGGTTACTTGTGTCACTTCTTTATTATATGTTTCGACTTTTTTTGATCGTTGCCAGCTTATTCAGTGGACTTGCCTATGGTAATTCCATTCATCAGTTGTGCGTCAACGATTACGCAGAATGTAAAAATCAACTTCAAGATGCATACCCCAGTGTCAAACCACAAGGCATCAATTGGTATCGTTTTAAGCTTTACGAACTGGACAGTTTGTTTCATTTGCAACAAAGCCAAGAATTACGTGATGTACTCGATGATCTAGCGCAACTAAACGACATCCCGCTATTCGTGCAACTCAAGATGGATGTGATGAACGCCAAATTGTATTGGGGACCAAATCCACAACTTAGTCTGTACCATCAAGAACGTGCGAAAAAAACCTTTGAGGCGGTGTTAAAGACTGGCAACGATCCTAAAGTACTAGTGGATTATGCCAATTTGCACTTGTACTTAAACCAATACGACGTCGGCATTCGCCTGCTACAACGTCTTCAAGAGCGATTTGCAGAGCATGGTAATGCGTTTATTCGTGCCAGTATTGCCGCGAATCTTGGCAATTTTTACATGAAGAAAGATTGGATTGAGAAAGCAAAGGTTCAATACAAATACGCAATGACGGCCTCCTCAGGCACAGCTCTGGTCAACCTTGAAATCGTTTCGCATTACAACTATGCAAGAGCGCATCAACGGTTGGAACAGTTAGAGGAAGCGATACCGTTGTTTCAACAAGCGCGACAGGTGGCAAAACGTGGTGGCAATGAACAATTGGCTTCTTTGAGTGAGCTAAGGTTAGGGCAAATTCAGCTACAGTTGGGGAATTTTGACAAGGCGTTTGGCCACGCAAATGCCCTAAGGGACATGTCACCACCGGACTATATCATGGGTGAAGTGGACAAGTTGTTCGAAGATGCTTCGGCGGCACTACGGGAGCAGACCCAAAATTGAAGTGGCTAAAACGTCTGATCATTACACTTTTTCTAACCTTGTTGTGCTTGCCACTGTTTTTACTCGACACACAACCGCAAGTTGTTAGAGCACAAGCGCTTAACTCAGAGCGGGTCGCTTCTATTCGCTCTACCGTTCAAAAGTTGCACCAGCAATTACGGCAACGTTCAGAAACGATAGATATGCTGATCACGCCGGCGCAATTGGCTGCATCAGCGGATTTGATGTCGATATCAATACCGAAAGCTGAATTTGAGATCAATAGCAGTGCTTTCGGAGTAAAAGTTGCTGCAACCGGGGAATTATTGAGGTCGCAGCCTAGCTTTTATGTCAATGCTAATTGTTTGTTCACTAATGGTTTTGAAGGCATGGAAATCGACCATTGTCGAGTAGGGCGATTGTATTTCCCGGGCGTCATCGTCGACTGGATGAGTGACCGCCTATTTGCATTTATCAATAACCAACAAGGCGTTGAGTTGTGGCGTCAAACTCTGGCCAATGCGCGCACCGAAAACGACGGTTTGCGTGTGGCTAATGTTGATGTGTTTGAAGTTAAACAAAACATCAAAGCGTCGATTCAACAAGCCAGCAGCTTGATTGGTGACCGCAATCCTGACATAGCGCCTTTGGTAAAGCTTTATTTGGGTGAGCTGGCCGCTTTTCGGGGCACTGTGACGACGCTTGATGAAGCGGTTCACTTGGTGTTTCGTCAAGTCGGGTTTAACACAGAGTTGCGCGACAATGATATTTTAAGCGAGCATAACGAGGCGGCAATCTGGGCGTTGGCGATAACTTACGGAAATCCAAGGTTTGCGCAATTACTAGGAATCGCGCCCACAAGCGTTCAACGCTATCGAGTATCGCTCAATGGGCGCAATGATCTTACCCAACATTTTTTGTACTCAGCCATGCTTGAGATTAATGGTGGTGAAGAGGCGGCCTTCAACATCGGCGAGATGAAGGAGTTGATGGACAGTATGAAAGGCGGCAGTGGTTATAGCTTTGCCGACATCGTTGCCGACGTTGCTGGAATTCAATTTGCCAAGTTTATGCGCAATAAAGAGCAAAACCTTGTTGCTTCGACCACAAAGTTGGTCAACGAATCTAATTCTGAGTTGTATATGATGTCGGTGAAGTTTCAGCCTGAAGGCCTATCTGATGTCGCATTTAAGCGTCAGTTTGGTGGGGTAGACTCTTTGGAATATAAAAAGGCAGTGGCCGTTATTCAAGATAACATTCGGCAACTGCCTTTGTATCAATAGTACGTATTAATCAGCAAATACGTTTTTCAAGAAGCGAACGACTTTACGACGCGACTTACGAGCCGTGTAAGTGTCTGGTGCTAATTGAACTTCGCCACCTTGTCCCAAGTTTGCAAACGGGTCTTCAATGACGATAGCTGGCTCTAAGCGGTCCCATGTGTGTTGAACACCTTGGTACTCAACAACTTCAACGTACTGTTGGTCCATCTGTGGAATCTGGCTCACCATGAAGGGACAAGCGCCTGGGAAGTCGTAGCCGTCGAGCTCAGCAGACTGAATAAGTACTGGAGCACCTGTTAAGTTCTGGAATTCGAAGCCAGGAATATTGTTATAGCCATAACATACTGGGTAGTGAGCAATATGCGCGGCGAATTTAAACGGTAAGTTCGCGATAGCGTCATACTGTTGCGTTGCCGTAAGTAAACTCACGATTCCACCCCAAGAAAAACCCATTACCGCGATTTTGTTGGCGTCAATATCAGGACGTTGCGCTAAGTAAGCGAGTGCAGTGTAAGCGTCTGCCAAGGTTTCGTGCGGTGAGCTCGGGCGATCTGAGGTACCGCCGGTTAAACCACGGCCACCCCACATGTCGAGTTCAAGTGTCGCGAAGCCCGCTTTATTTAAGCGTTTCGCGTAGAAAGCACCTGTGCTGTCAACGCCACCAGAGCTGTGCAGGATAATAACCGCTGGCATCGGTCCTTCTGCATCTCTTGGGATTCGCAATTGCGCACCAATATCCAATTGAATTTCTTCGGTAACTTGAACCGGTAAGTTAATGTAGTGGACATAAGGCAGTTGGTTTTTTGTGACTTTTGCTTGCAAGGTTGCTGAAAACGCAAGTGCAAGGGCAAACATCGATAGCTTTTTTATCATGGTAAATCCCTTTTGGTGGTTCCATCGTTGGTTTGCAAAACTATATCCTTCTATCCCTATGATATTCAATAAACTTTTTGTTAAATCAGGTACAGGTTTGCCCAAGCGCAGGGGATTAGCCCGCGCAGGCAATAAATCAGGCTTGTTGAAAATGGCCGTGAAAACCCAGGGGAAGATAGTAGGGCAACCATGCGCGGCATACTGGACCATTCTGCAGAGCATTGGCATCAAATACGTTAAGGCAACTGCGTTTAGTCGGGACGTGCAACGCTGTGCCAATTAAGTACGCTTTGTTTTCTTTGCCACTTGGACTAAACGGCACGTGTTCTTCGACAATAAAGTCATCGCCAAATTGAAATTGATTCAGTTTGCCATTGTCAACGTTAAGTTGGCAGATGGTATCGTGCCAGACCGCATTTTGACCGCTGGACAAAAAGTACAGATGTTGATTTTTATGCCCCGTGGTTTGCGGTAATACTCTGGGGAATTCGCTGACAATCTTAAACGCTTGCGTATCCACTTTGCCGTTTTTATACAAAGTGATGAGCGTTGGCTGTGCATTGGTTTCCTCCTTTGGTAATTCTCCCGCCATCAAATCGCTTAGCTTGTGAAGCACATCGAGGTGAGGATACAAAGAGGCATCCATGCGGATATTGCCTTGGTTGTCTTCCCATGCATTACCAAAATGAAATACAAACGCGGGGTCCAGTTCGTAACGACGTTGGACGGCCATGTGTGTTTTATCTAATACAAGTACCTCTAGCGGTTGCTCTGGAGCAAAACCAAGTTGGGCAAAGTATCCTTGATTGCCTCCGTTTTGTTTAATCGAAGGTAAAATCAGTAACACATGGTTTTGAGTGACTAAAAAGTCGTGCAACATGCCCCCGGTGAACTGCGTGTTAACGACCTTAAAGTTCAGCAACCGGCCTTGGCTATTTAAGTGGTAGATGATGATGTGACCTGTTGAATTGTAACCAAAATTCCATATGTCACCCTCGGGCATAACTTTGGGGTGCGCGGAGAATGGCATACCCGCCAAACTGGACCCGGCGGCCGTTTGTTCGCCGAGTTTGACCTGACCGCGATAATTCAATGATGAGCGATCTAATCGCGTAGCTGAGCCGGCCTCCCACAGAGCCCATAAATCTCCACCGACAGGCAAAATGCTCGTGTTTGCGACATTGATATCGTCCGCTTTGGTAATTGCCAAGCTATTTTGTAAACGGGTATCTGGACCAGAAAACAAAAACTCCTCGGCGGCCTGCTCAGCTTTGTATTTATTGGTTTGGATAAACTTTCCGCGATGGTGAATTTTGCCCTTGGCGATAGTAAAATCATGCACCATACCGTCACCCTCAAAAAGGTGTTGGTAGCGGATCTCTCCGCGTTCCAAGCGCGCTGGACCATTGCGATAAAAGTGGCCACGAAGATCCATTGGTAATCGACCTTCAATCACCAAGTTTTCGGACATCAGGTCATGTTCTACTCCGGAGTAACCAATCAATTTGGGATTATCTTTTAACGCTTTTTCAAAAAGCGCCTTATAGTTCACTGCGCTGACGGTTTTGGATTTCGCTTTGACCAATTTGGGCAACCCAGTGGCTGCCACGCCTCCACACAGAGCGAGAGATTTGAGCATTTGTCGACGATTCATAAAACCTCCTAATAGATAACGTCGCTGCTGTTCTGAGTGACTTTTGTGTCCGCCGTTATGGTGAATTTCGAATCTTGGTAACTAGGCGGTGCCATTACCGGTTGAGCATTGTTGGAGAAACCGTAACCCTCTGATGGAATGCCAAAGAGGTTAGTGGACATTTTTCCGTCGTTGTTTTCGTCATGGAAAAAACGCACTGCGTATTCGCCGGGTGTTAAGTTGGAAAACACTAAGAGCGTATTGCCTTTGCTCGCAGGCATAATCTGCGCAGCATGAGGCGCGCCTTTTTTAAAATTGTCTTCGCCTTTAAACAGTTGAACATACAATTTACCCTTAGCACTGTTAACCGAATTTATCGAAAACTCCAAAGAGTGATTTTGGGCGTAGGATTTTCCGGTCGCGATAGCGAATAGTGTCATTAACAATAAGTGTTTCATCATTGATTCCTTGTTTGTCGTTTTTGAAGCATTGTTTGCGTTGAGAAACACGATAGAATGATCCGAAAATCGGTAACAGCGCGAATTCGTCAGCGGTTACAAATAGTTCGTGAATTCACAAATACAAATTAACGTTCGCTTTACGATTCGTGAGTTGGGCTAATAATATCAATGACTTAGATTATGGAATGGCAAAAAAAAGTAGTAACTGACCTCGCGGTCATTTTTTCAGTTGGCTGTTTTATCGGATTTCTGGCGCCGTTTGGCATGGACTCAATGGCAACGCACGTTCGAATTTTCTTTTGGGTGCTGGTTTGCACTGTGGGTTATCTCATTTATAAGCCTTGCATTCACATCGCAGAAGCTAAACTCAATCCTTTTGTTCGACAATATTGGTTGCGCATTACTGCGGGCGCTTTGTTTGCAAGCTTTCCCGCAACGGTTGCCTTACTCGCGGTTAACAACGCTTTTTTTGATATGGAGATAAACTGGGTTACAGACTCAATTCGACTATTTCCGAAGGTACTGCTTATTGGTGGGGTAATCTCCGCCATCAGTATTTTGAAAAATATAGCCGAAGATCAAAAACAGGCGCTTGTTGTGAGCAATAAGAACAATGAAAAGTTGCAGGCCAAACTAACTCAAGATCCTTACAAAAAACTGATTCAACAATTGCCTGTAGAAAAGCGAGGCGATTTGATTTCAATTGAAACGGCCGACCATTACCTGAATATTACAACTGATAGAGGCTCTCATTTGTTGTTGATGCGTTTTAAGGATGCTTTGGCATTGCTCGAACACGCACCGGGTTTGCAAGTTCACCGGTCGTGGTGGGTGGCGATAGACCACGTCGAACACGTCGAAAAGCAAGAGCGTAAATGGCAACTTCGCCTCAGTAGTGGTGCTTTGGTACCGGTATCAAAAACCTTTCTTCCGCAAGTGAAAAGTACAGGTTTAAAGTAAGTTATTGCTTACTACTAGAGTTGTTTTATGATGCTGGCATAGTGACCTACACAAAAAGGAATTCTCATGAAACCCAAAATGACATTGATGTCGCTTGCGGCAGCCCTCTTATTCGCTTGCGCAGCTCAACCAATAGCGTCTTTGTCCGCAGATCCAATTGAAGTGTCGACCGATGAATTGTCGAACTATTGGGTCAATGAAAATACAAACTTTTCATACAACCTCAAGCCTAAGTATGCCCCGAAAAAAGGCAGTGAAGGTTATGTCACAATTCAATACTTAATTGACTCCAACGGCAATATTTTTGAGCCAAAAGTCATTGAGTCTCTGCCTGAGGGCATGTGGGATTATTCAGGCATAAAAGCCTTAACCCAGTTCAAGTACGTTCGAGCGCAGCAAAATACCAATGCTGCTCCGGTTTACGTTACAACAAAAATTGATTTTAAATTCTAAGCTGAACAATGCTTTCCAATTTAACAAAAAGGGCTCGCTAAGCGAGCCCTTTTTGGTTGCATGCAAACAGATAGCGGAAACTGACCCTTGTTCATATATTTCAATCGCTCGATGTAATCTCGAGAATAGGCCAATACATCTAAAATATTTCTATTTGAATAAAAAATAGGTTTTTAATAAGACGCGCTTTGTCCTGCCCGCTAGGTTACGGGGTGAAAGCAACTAGAAAATGAGAACCTGTTATGGAATCCAAAAATCGTCGAGCATTTATCAAAAAGAGCCTTCTAGGGACCGTTGCCACAGTCGTCGCGACGGGTGCTGGCGCTCAAACCAGTACACCTCGAGATGCCGAAGGGCCGTTTTATCCTATAACGCCGCAAAAAGATAAAGATGCGGATTTAACTAAAGTCTCTGGTAAATCCGGTACGGCCAAAGGCAAAATTATCGAAATTTTTGGTCAAGTGTTTGATACCAATATGAACCCTATTGAAGATGCCACAATCGATTTGTGGCAGGCCAATAGCTTTGGCAAGTACCATCATCCTCACGACGACAGCGATGCACCGATTGACGAACACTTTCAATCCTGGGCCATCATTCAAAGTGGTAAGGGGGGACGCTTTCGCATTAAAACCATTATGCCTGGCGCTTACCCTTACCAGGCAAAACCAGAAGATCAGCGAACCCCACATATTCACCTCAAGATCGGTAAACACGGTTATGAACCTGTGCTGACTCAAATGTACTTCCCTGACCAGAAACAGAATGCAACGGACGGCCTTTACCAACGTAAAACGCAAGCCCAGCAAGCAATGATGACCGCCCAAAAGACTCAAAATGCAAATGAGTTTCTCTATAATATTTATTTAGAAAAGCTCTAAATTCAGTTCAACAATGAAATGAGAGCAAAGCATGCCTTTGCTCTTATCTTACTTTTATTCGTTCCTATCTTTTCTGCTAGCACTCCAACATAACCACCTGTTTTGACCGTGCGTTTGTATTTTCGAAATCGAAAATACAAATTGTGGTTTCGTAACAATTGCTTTGAACAACTTACCAGGCTAATAAAAAATTCCTTTTAAAACAGCTTGTTATGTTTTGGTATGAGTCTTGTTATGTGAGGGGAGTGAAATCGAATTAGGAAGACAATTGGATGGATGTTGTTTTAGAAAAGAAAAAAGCGTTTCAAGCCAAGCACGTGATATTGATTGCTTGTTTGACCGCGCTGGCATTGATTGTTTGGTTGTTTATGCAACCCACGGCGGCAGTTAGAGTCGATGCGGCTGACATTTGGGTAGGGCAAGTACAACAAGGTGACATGGAACAAACGGTTTCTGGGTTTGGCTCATTAAAATCTAAAACAACCCGCCTGTTAACGTCGTACAGCAACGCGACGGTCGATGAAATCTTATTAAGACCGGGCGCGATAGTGACCCCAGACAGCATCATATTGCGACTTTTTGACCCCGAAATTGATCAGGCCGTCAAAGACGCTGAGCGCACTTTGACTCAAAGCAAAAACCAATTTCTGCAATTGGAGATCAACCAAAAACGAGAGTTACTGTCACAGGAATCTGCTCTCGAAGTTTTACGCTCATCGCTAGAAAGCGCGGAGTTAGAGGTTAATGCCCAAAGCCAACTGATAGAGCAAGGCATCGTTTCCAATATTGACTATCAGCGCAGTTTGTTGCTGCAGCGTCAATTAACTCGTCGACTTGAAATCGAACAAAAGCGAGTAACACAATTGGCTGGCTTACATGAAGCAAACTTGGCCATTGCACAATCCAACATTAGAGCGCAGGAAGAAGCGCTGGCCCTGGTGACGCAAACTCAACAGCGTCTTGTGGTGAAAGCCGGAATTGCCGGGGTGATGCAGTCGTTA
>CAXRBI010000103.1:0-20538 GCA_964229075.1 Alteromonadaceae bacterium
TGTTGTCAGCACATGGAGTAGAAATAGCCTTTAATTCTTCTACAGCAGCAGTAACGGCTTTATCGATACCGCGCTTAAGGTCCATTGGGTTCATACCCGCAGCGATTGATTTTAAGCCTTCGTTAACGATTGATTGTGCAAGTACAGTTGCTGTTGTTGTACCGTCACCTGCTTCATCGTTTGCTTTTGACGCTACTTCTTTAACCATCTGTGCGCCCATGTTTTCGAACTTGTCTTCAAGTTCGATTTCTTTAGCAACAGATACACCGTCTTTAGTGATTGTTGGACCACCAAATGATTTGTCTAAAACAACGTTACGGCCTTTAGGACCGAGAGTAACTTTTACTGCGTCTGCAAGAACGTTTACACCCGCCAACATTTTTACGCGAGCGTCATTGCCAAATTTTACGTCTTTAGCTGCCATTTTGATTTCCTATAATTCTTTTATTCTGATTTGTCTTTTGGAGTATCCCGCCGTTGCGGGGATGACGATTTGCTTAACTAGCCGATGTCGTCTTATTCAACGATGGCTAAGATGTCTGATTCAGACATGATAAGCACTTCTTCACCGTCTAGCTTTTCAGTCTTAACGCCGTAGCCTTCGTTGAAAATAACGGTGTCGCCAACTTTCACGTCTAGAGGACGTATTTCACCATTTTCCAAAATACGACCATTACCTACCGCAATAACTTCACCGCGAGTAGATTTTTCAGCCGCGCTGCCAGTTAGCACAATGCCGCCTGCAGATTTAGTTTCTTGTTCGTTACGCTTAACGATTAAACGATCGTGTAGAGGACGAATGCTCATTGGTTTTGTCTCCAATAATTAAGTAGTGGTTGATACGGACTGACCGTCCGATTCTTTCAATAAATATTTAGTTGAGAAGGTATATAAGGTTGGTTCATTGAAATCCAACCTTTATTCCATAAAAAAAATGGGTTTTTAGTAGAAAAAATGAGCGTTTGAAGAGTATAGATACAATTCGAATTTCGCTTTGATATTTAAAAGCAGGTCTTAATTGAAAAAGATTGTTCGGAATGAAGGCATGAAGAAGTTGGTCGGATGGCACCAAACTCGTATTGTCGATGCCATCTGCTTGAGGTGGTTTAGTCTTTGCGAGTGAACTCACCGTCTAAGGTTGCCGGGCCTTTATTGTTGGCCTCTGAATCTTGCCAAGATTGTTGGCGTTGATACTGTTCTTGCTCAAACGGCGACTGCTGGAATTGAGCGCCACCAAAGCGATTTGCTCCAACCACATGAATTTTGTCGCCGAGGTGCTTAAAGGCAACGGCGCGAAACGGCGGCGTAAGCAATAACATACCTAAAATGTCGGTCATGAAACCTGGAGTGATTAGCAATACACCAGAGACTAAAATACAAATGCCATCAAACATGGCTTGTCCAGGCAAGTGGTCCTGCGCCAATTTCTCTTGGATGGTGCGCCATGCAGATGTGCCTTGTTGCTTCACTAGCTTAGTGCCCAAAATTGCAGTGGCGATGATGATCAAAAATGTCCAACCACTGCCGATGATTGCTCCTACTTCAAGCAAAATCATTAACTCAATCAATGGCACTAAAATAAAAATTGCGAATAAAGGCATAATTCTTTTCCTAACAAATCCTAGGTGTTTAATATGGGACAAGCGCTTTGAGATCAAGTTCAGTTCAACGATCAAATGTAACTTTTTGTGAAGTATAAGCCACGTATGTGTCCATATTGCGTTGCAAGAATAGCTCATTCTTGGCCATATGTCCTGCCAACTTTGGTCTATTTTTAACTTGCCGCCGTCTTAACTTGGTTATCTGTCGAAAGCCACCGAGAGAATGCGCAGATTTTGCGACAAATCAGACTAAATCGATTAAAGTACACTCGCTATGTTTAACTATGGGAACAACGCATTGTTTAAGTTCATACTGACTACATGTCCAGATTTACCAACCGCACATCTAATCGCGGAAGGACTGGTTGAAAATAATCTCGCGGCTTGCGTGAATATTATTCCTTCGGTTGTTTCGATCTATAAATGGCAAGGGCAAGTAGAACAATCTCAAGAAACCCAACTATTTATTAAGACCGATGAAAGAAAAGTGGCGGAAATCGACTCTTTTATTACATCGCACCACCCATACGAAGTGCCAGAGCTCATTGTGTTAGATATAACCGATGGCGCAAAGCCTTATTTGGCCTGGTTGTCTCAAGAGTTAACAGAGGAAAATCAATAACATGTTGCAGAAATGGTTTAGCGCAGTATTTCTGACGTTCGTTGTACTAACGACGAGTTTGGTCAGCCATCAGACCCAGGCTCGAATGAATGACCCGTTGGCAGATTTGTTTTCGAACCAATCTGAGTTCTTGCCGGTTGATCAAGCGTTTGTATTTGAATCAAAGCAGAACAATGACGTTTTGGAATTACGGTGGACGATTGCTGACGACTATTATCTATACGCCGACAAGTTTCAGTTTTCGGTAGAAAACGCAACGATTGTTGAGACTAAAAAAGGCGAAGGCACGCAAATCGAAGATGAGTTTTTTGGCATCGTAAACGTTTATTTTTTCGAAACGGTGATCAAAGTAACGTTAACGGATGTTGGTGAAAACGCATTGCTGAAAGTTCGATATCAAGGCTGTGCTGAGGCGGGGTTGTGTTATAACCCTGTGGTAAAAGAAGTGGCATTGTCGCCAATTGTTGAAACTGCGGGCGCAGAGCAAACATTTGCCGTGCTGGCCTCAAGTGGAGATGCGCCAGCGCCGAAGCAGCCAGTAGAGAAGTCGCTGCAACATGAGTTGCTTGATTCTCTGCAAAACCAAAGTTTGTTTGGTGTTCTTCTTGTCTTTTTTGCTTTAGGCGTTGGTTTGGCGTTTACGCCGTGCGTTTTCCCAATGTTCCCAATCCTCTCGGGAATTATCGCTGGTCAGAGCAACATGACCTTTAAAAAAGGTCTCTATTTATCCTTTATCTATGTACAAGGCATGGCCTTAACGTACTCATTGCTAGGATTAGTTGTCGCCAGTTTAGGCGCCCAGTTCCAAGCGGCACTGCAACATCCCGCAATATTAGTATTCGTCAGCGTGATCTTTATCGCACTGGCAGGGGCGATGTTTGGTTGGTACACATTGCAATTGCCACAAAGCTGGACCAGTCGACTCACAGAAGTCAGCAATAAACAAAAGTCAGGAAATGTCGCAGGCGTCTTTGTAATGGGTTTGTTAAGTGGCTTGATTGCGTCACCTTGTACCACAGCTCCGCTAACAGGTGCACTCTTGTACGTGGCGCAAACGGGTGACTTGTTAACCGGATTCTTCACATTGTACGTACTCAGTCTAGGTATGGGGTTACCGCTACTGCTTATCGGTGCATCCGGTGGTAAGTTGCTGCCGAAAGCGGGTAATTGGATGAATGTGGTTAAAAATATCTTTGGCTTTATTTTGCTGACGATACCACTGATCTTATTCGAACGTTTTGTTGAACTGGAGTATGTACTGCTTGGCGCAGGTGTACTGGCCTTAGTATTCGCCGCTTACATGCACAGCCAATATTTGCAGGCGAACTCCGCGAACGTTAAAAGTGGCTTCTGGTTGTTTGCGTGGTTGTCCTTGGCCGGCGGCGTTGCGCTGACGGCACAACCATTTTTGCCAGAGAGCAAGCCAGTGATTGCCGGGCAAGCAGCGTCGCACGGTGAGGTTGAGTTTATTAAAGTGGTTACCCTCGAAGATATTCAGCGCGAGGTCGATATTGCTCGGCAAAATGGCCAAGTCGCGATGTTAGATCTCTATGCGGATTGGTGTGTCGCCTGTAAAGAATTTGAAGCCTTCACCTTTTCTGATGCGACGGTTCAAGGCCAAATGGCACGCATGCGATTACTGCAAGTGGACATGACGGAAAACTCCGATGAGGACATTCGTATCAATGATGCATTTCAAATCCTCGGATTACCGACTATTCTATTCTTTAGTACAGGTGGAAGTGAGCTAACTGAACAAAGGGTCACTGGCTTTTTGAACGCGGAAGAATTCAGTTCGCATTTATCAAATATTTTGTAGAGGCCGATGGCAAATCCCGATCCTGGACATCTTCGATTTGACCTGAGCATGATGTTGTCTTGCCAACGCAGTATGGACGATCTCCATAAAGCGTTGGTCAGCGCATTAAGCGAGCTGTTCCTGTGTGATGATTACCGCCTATACATTAACTCTGGTAGTTCTCTAACCCACGATTTCTATCTTTACGCCCATTCAAATCACGAATTTGATTCGGAGGCTGATATTGATGAAATTCACTGTTTGGATATTTCCGAAGCTATTTTCAAAGAACGTTCGTTGAGCTTTTTCCCCGCTATTCTAGATGAACGCTTTCTTGCTTGTCTTGTGACTCCAATCTCTCTAGATGATGAATTAGAACGACAAATTATTTGTTTAATGACGATTTACTGTAATGTTTTGTCTCTGATCTCAGATTCAAGACTTGATGGTTTGACCGGATTGATGAACAGAAAAAGTTTCGACTCTGAACTGTTAAACGAAATCAACAAAAGTACAGATAAATTGCGTCGTAAAGGCGATTTCTTCGACGATGAACTGCACTCTTATCTGGCGATTGTCGATATCGATCATTTTAAGTCTGTGAATGATACACACGGTCATCTAATTGGTGATGAGGTGTTGTTGCGGCTCGCCCAGATAAGTAAGGAAAGCTTCCGAGAGCAAGATGGTCTTTATCGTTATGGCGGAGAAGAGTTTGCCATCATATTGCGCCAACTCAATATAAAAGAATCCCAACAAGTGTTGCAGCGCTTTTGTGATCAGATTAGGGAGAGTATCTTCCCGACCGTAGGGAGCATCACCATCAGTATCGGCTTTTGTCACATTCACGACGGTTTAACACCGACAACCGCCATCGCGGAAGCGGACAAGGCGCTGTATTACTCAAAAGAAAACGGGCGTGACCAAGTCTCCAACTATCATGAATTGGTATTAAGCGGCGAAATCCAAGAAGCTAAAATTAATACTGACATCGAACTTTTCTAAAAGATGGACGTCTAAACGTTCAAAATCCCCTATTTAATATCGTTTAACTTCGGACATTAGACCAGTATTTTGCTGTTAATTGTTTTGAATTCTCTATAATGCTTTTTTTAGAGTTCAACTTCGTCTAATTTTTGGTTAGATTAGTATCGAAACCAATATTTTGTGAAGTTAAACCTAAATTGAGTAAAGAAGGCGACAAGATGTCAGCAAATAACAAAGTTTTATTGTTAAATGGTCCAAACTTAAACCTACTTGGCAAGCGCGAGCCGGAAATCTACGGCGCGACCACGTTAGATCAGGTAGTCGCTGAGTTAACCCAGTTTGCGGCAGGCGAAGGGATGGAATTGCAACACAAGCAGTCCAACTCTGAAGCGGAACTCATTGACACGATTCACAGTGCAATGGGGGAAGTGGACTTCATCGTCATTAATCCGGCGGCCTTTACTCATACTAGCGTTGCCCTGCGTGACGCACTGTTGGGCGTGGACATTCCATTCATTGAGGTGCATATCTCAAATGTTCATGCTCGTGAAGAATTTCGCCACAAGTCGTACCTAGCAGATAAAGCGGCTGGTGTGATTTGTGGGATGGGAATAGACGGTTATCGCTTTGCGTTAACAAAAGCTATTTCTTTGGTAAAAAATAATTAGTTTTTAAAGAATCAATAGGTACTAGCATGGATATTCGTAAAATCAGAACCCTAATCGACATGGTTAAAGAGTCTGGCGTAGGTGAAATTGAAATCACTCAAGGTGATGAGTCAATCCGCATTTCTGGCGCACCTACTCAAGTTGTTCAAGCTGCGCCAGTGATGGCAGCACCTGCAACAGCGCCAGTTGCAGCAGCACCAGCTCCAGCAGCGGATGCCGCTCCAGCAGCACCGGCGGCGCCAGCGGGTCACCAAGTTAAATCTCCAATGGTTGGTACTTTCTATCGCGCGGCTTCTCCAACAGCGCCTGCGTTTGTTGAAGTTGGTCAATCAGTAAACGTTGGTGACACTCTTTGTATCGTTGAAGCGATGAAAATGATGAACCAAATCGAGTCTGACAAAGCCGGTGTTGTTAAAGCTATCTTAGTTGAAAACGAAGACGCAGTTGAATTCGACCAACCTTTATTCATCATCGAATAATAGGGGCGAATTATGTTAGATAAAGTAGTCATTGCTAACCGCGGTGAGATCGCCCTACGAATCTTGCGTGCCTGTAAAGAGCTGGGCATCAAGACCGTTGCGGTGCACTCGGTTGCAGACAAAAACTTAAAACACGTTTTACTTGCAGATGAAACCATTTGTATTGGTAAAGCGCCTGCAACGGAAAGTTACTTAAACATTCCACGCATCATTGCTGCGGCTGAAGTGACAGATGCTGTTGCGATTCACCCAGGTTACGGTTTCTTGGCTGAAAACGCCGATTTTGCTGACCAAGTAGAGCAAAGCGGTTTAATTTTCATCGGTCCTACAGGCGACACTATTCGTCTAATGGGTGACAAGGTTTCTGCAATCGAAGCAATGAAAAAAGCCGGTGTACCTTGTGTACCAGGTTCAGATGGTGAACTAGGTGACGACGCGGACACTAACAAAGCGATTGCTAAGCGCATCGGTTACCCACTGATCGTTAAAGCGGCCGGTGGCGGCGGTGGTCGTGGTATGCGTGTTGTTCGCGCAGAAGAAGACTTAGTTGAGTCAATTGCACTTACAAAAGCGGAAGCGGGTGCGGCGTTCAACAACGATATGGTTTACATGGAAAAATTCCTAGAAAACCCTCGTCACGTTGAAGTTCAAGTTCTAGCGGACGGCCAAGGCAATGCAATTCACTTAGGTGAGCGTGACTGTTCAATGCAGCGTCGCCACCAGAAAGTTGTAGAAGAAGCGCCTGCGCCAGGTATCACGCCTGAGTTGCGTAAGTACATCGGTGACCGTTGTGTTCGCGCATGTATCGAAATCGGTTATCGCGGTGCAGGTACTTTCGAGTTCTTGTATGAAAACGGCGAATTCTATCTCATCGAAATGAACACCCGTATTCAGGTTGAGCACCCAGTAACAGAAATGGTAACTGGTGTTGACTTAATCAAAGAACAGTTGCGTATTGCAGCGGGTCAACCATTGTCATTGACTCAAGACGACATCCAAATCCGCGGTCACGCGATTGAGTGTCGTATCAATGCTGAAGATCCAGAGACCTTCATTCCATGTGCGGGTCAAATCAAACGTTTCCATAGCCCAGGCGGTTTAGGTGTGCGTTGGGATTCTCACATTTACACAGATTACAAAGTGCCACCAAACTACGATTCAATGATCGGTAAGTTAATCACTTATGGTGAATCTCGTGGTATCGCGATTAAGCGTATGGAACATGCACTAAACGAATTGTTAGTAGACGGCATCAAAACTAACGTGCCACTACAGCAAGACATCATGGCTGACGAACACTTCCAAAATGGTGGTACAAACATCCACTACCTTGAAAAGAAGTTAGGCATGCAATAAAAAGGATTCTAGGGTAAAGCCACCCTTAGGTCTTTCAAAATCACCTTTAAAAACCGAGCCTTGTCAGCTCGGTTTTTTGTTTTTACTCTTCCACTACCAGTTCTTGCTGTAACGTTTTGAGCCGGCCGGATCGTTTCAGCTCTGCCAAGCCTTTATTAAATTGACGAATTAAGTGTTCGCTGTGTTTGCTTGCTTTTGGAAATAGCAGATGTCCAGTTCTGACACTCAACGGAGGTGACAACATTTCAACTATGTCTGGGTGTTTAGAAGATGTTAGGGTTTCGAGAATATGTTGACCCACAATCTTTTGTGCAGGAACGATATCTACTCTGCCGAGCATTAACATTTGGAAGCTTTGTTTGTCAGAACCAACGATGTAGACATCACCTTTGTGCTTTTCAGCGTAGTCCCACATGGCTTTTATATAGGTAAAGCCTCGTGTTAAACCTATTCTAAAGCCACTAAAATCGTCAAGCTGTCGTCATGTCTTCCCTGCTTTCTTTTTAAGTCGGAAAAATACGACTTCATCAGTGGTCAAGGGGTCACTGTATAGAAAGTCTCGCTCGTGTTTTTCGTCTTTATACCAGTATGACGTGGCATCGACTTCGCCAGACTTTGCTCCCTCATATGCTCGAGCCCAGGGCAAAAATACGTACTCTACTTTAATTCCTACGTTGGCAAATGCTTCGTTAATAATGGTACTCATTGAACCGTATTGTGGCGAGACAGAGGTGATATAGGGTGACCATTGCGAGGTGCTGATGGTGATGGTTTCTTTCGCCCAGATTTGAACGGAGAGAAGAGTATATGTAAGGGCAGTGATTAAGCGTTTCATGTGGGCAAATACTTCATTTTCGACCTAACTATTTTAATACGCATAAGTGATCTTGAACATTGACCAAACGGCTGTTTGGGCTGTTTCTTTACCCATGTTGGCGAAAAAATGTACCTTTATTTTAGCATAACAACACAAATCGACTCGTTTCTTTTGGCAAAGTTGAGTTAACACTTTTGGACAAAAAATAGCCAGTTCTGGGGTTAGATCAAGCTACCTGTACTTTTCAATTGACACCTTTGAACGTCATACACTAGATTATGCTCAGTCAATAAAAGGGACTTAATTGTGTTTAAAGACAGATTTCAAATTGAATTGGAGCTTAACAAGAGCAATCTGTTTGTTTCATTAGCACTTGCGCTTTTCATGGCATGTGTGCCTTTGTATTTAGTTGAATTTAAAGATGTGGCATTAAGTCCCATTGATTTGACGATAGCCTGTTTAGCCGCTGCCATTGTCGGCTTTTTGATTGCCGAACGGTATCCGTTACTCGGACGAATTTTACCTTATCCTCTCGTGCTTTCGATGGCTATTTTTTATGATGTAGGGCGGCCTGGAACGATTTTGGCTGAGAAGCGCGCTGCGGCTTACGAGCGTTTCGACCAGATCACTAATCGATGCGAAGGTTATGCATACATTAAAATGCTTGCACCGGCATGCATGCACTTAGACTCAGATACTATCAACAAACACTGTACTCACGTCGAAGGTAATGAATGGGAATGCAGGCTGATTTCATTTGATGACATCGCCATAGGTATGGATATTGTTGAAGAGTGGCAGTATTTGACTAATCTACCGAAACTTACAAACTCCAATGCCACCGTCCTTACGGTTATTGACCGGTAACGCTTTCATAAAATTTTCAATCGCATTGCTGTTTTTTTCAGCGTATGGTGAACATCAAGAGTTCTGCAGGTTATGCACAGTGCGTTTGCTACTATTGAAATATCGCAACGGTTTTCAGTTAAAAGCACGCTGTGAGTAGATAATCATAGGGCGCTGGTGCGCCGCTCATTTTAATGGATATTAGAGGGATAACAGGTTGTTGCAAGACGTTTCGACAAAAGTGCTTCTGTTGACAAGTTTGTTGCTCGTGTCTTTGCCGCTCAAAAGCAAAGAGCTCACGATAGCTTATTCAGACCCAGTCAGACCTTAACTTTATGTCGATAAAGGCCAAGTTAATGGTATCGACAAGAATGTCCTGGGCTATGTTCTCAAGCAGGCGGGGGCGAGCGCAAAATACGTATATGCACCTTGGGCAAGAGCACTAAAGATGGCTCAAGATGGCAAGGTCGATGGCTTGCTCAGTGTCTTTTGCAGCGATGATTCCGAGCACATACTAAAAAGCACAGAAACCACATATAACACTAATATTTCGGTATTTTCGCTGGTGGCAAATAATTACAACAGCTCTCACTTACGAGCCGAGGGCGGTGCGCGAGTCATCAGTGTCGTGCAAGGTAATTATTTCTCTGAACTGTCTCAATTCCCGCATTTGATCAAAGTGCAACTTCGAGATGTTTTCAATCAAGGCTCTTAACTCTTAAAAGGCCATGTTGATTTTTCTGTTTCTGAAGAGTCTTAGTTTCGCTTCCAGATGGCGTCGAGAAATGCGGCGAATAAAGTGGAGGTTATTGAGGTGTTAGAGTCAACCAGCGTCTGCCTGGGGTTCTCACAAAAAGCATTTAGTAACAACCCCGAGTTTATTACTGATGTTGATAAGGGCATCAAAAATCTGAAACAAAGCGGTGAGCTGGAAAAGATTTTCGCTCGTTACGGGATGAGCATCCCGACGACCAGATAGCAAGTCATCGGGTCGTCGGTTTAGCTGTCTTTGAGTTACTTCTCTTGGTTATTAAGGCCTTTCCATTTAACTAGTGTTATGAGCAACCCTAAATCAACAGCGACTGCGAAAACCGTTGCTTCCGGTCCAAATCCTGCGCCCGTTAACCAGGCTGGATGATCAGTGATTGTAGGTACGAGGAGTCCCGCATGATCGTGCCCACTGACATTGAAGCCAAACACATTGCCTTGGACCCAGTTCCAACCCAGATGCAAACCTATCGGCAATGCCAGGCTTTTTGTTTTAATGTAGGCAAGACCAAATACAATGGCTCCAAGCATAATATCGAGGGTAGCAAATACGATCGTGTCTTGATTGACTTCGGGGTTTGTGAGGTGACCTGCAGCGAACAGTGCAGACATTAAAATCAATGTTGGCCATTCGCCAATTCCAGCCATTAGCCTCTGGAATAAGAACCCCCTAAACAGCAGTTCCTCGAGTAAAACAGCAAAGAAAAATACATAAAAGCCAATGAATAATGAGCTTATTGCCGCCTCCGTGTTGAACGCAAAATCCACACCCTTAGCCAAAGTCATTGCCGCGACTATCAGAGCCATTTGCAACCCGCCAATGACAAACCCTAATACACTGTATTTACACCATTCAAGATTGATGTTGAGCCCAATATCTTTCAAGGATTCATTGCGTAACTTAGTAACACTCCAGCTAACCGCTAAAATAAACAAGACCGCGAGTGGTCCTAGATATTCTTTACTGACACCCATTGCCTGCAACCCTTGACTGATTGGCGGATAGAGCACTCTCGAAACAGCCAATAAGGCAATAAAAATGATAATCCACCATCCGTTTCGAAGTTGGTTGGTTTGTGGATTGTAGAGTATTGATTTCATGGAGTTTCCTTATTGTTTTGTTATTTTCTGCTGCAGATTTGCAATTCCTAATCCAAAAGGTATTTTTCAATTAAATCATGGGGTTATTGAATTTTTTCGAGCTGCTATCTTCTGTGTTTTGATACAAAATGGTAAAAATGACTATTTATTAGTCACTTATCGTTGAAACTTGGCTGAACTAAGCGAGTAACTCAACGTCATACTGTAAGAATTGAAAAAGATCGTAATTGAGGATTTATGAAGCGTTGGTTTGTCGTGGTTTTTATGTTGCTAGGAGGTTGCACATCCGTTCCTCATATTCAGCAAGTTGACACTCAATACGGTACGTACGCCTATGCACTCTCGGGAGAAAACGAACCGACGGTGGTTTTTGAATCGGGGCTTGGCGATGACATGACGTCTTGGCAGGTTGTGCTTGAGCAAATGACTGGTAAGGCTCGGGCGTTTAGTTACAATCGCGCCGGCTTTCGTGGCAGTCAAAGTAGCGTCAAGGCGCGCAATGGCGCGGTCATCGTCGCTGAGCTTAAAGATATCTTAGAGACACTCAACCTAACTCCGCCGTTTATTTTGGTCGGGCATTCACTCGGTGGCGGATATATGGAGCTATTTGCTAAAACCTACCCGAGTTTAACTGCTGGGTTGGTGTTAGTTGATCCAAACGCCAGTAAATACCCCAGCGCATGCAAAGCGCAAAAGTTAGAATTTTGCGACCCGCCGTCCGGTGTTCCTGTTTGGGCAAGTTGGTTTTTACCTGACGCCGTTGTTGGCGAAATTTCAGGTTTTGCCAAAACCCACGAGCAAATCAATCAAATAGACGATTTTCCTGATGTACCTTTGGTGGTTCTCAGCGCACCAAACAGTCGAGCGGCTGAGACAGAGCAACAGCAAAAAGCCAATGCACTCTACAGGTTGATGCACCAACAGCTTGCGCAGCAGTCGAGTCAATCCAAATATGTTGAGTGCGAGCACTGCAGCCATTATTTGCATCAGGACGAACCGCAAATGGTTGTTGAGGCGATTGAATGGGTGCATCTCAAAAGCAAACGCGCTGATGAAGCCCAATAAGCTCTGATGTCAGGCAAAAAGGCACTTTAGCTATTTTGACTTCGACATATTGTGATTCTGTAGCGAAGGCGTTAGCATCCCTGCTTTTGCAGTTGCCTTGTGGCGTTTTAATCGAGTCCTATTATGATCACTATTTGCCTAACAAACCCAAAAAGCCCGACCAACGTTGGTGGCGTGATGCGCGCGAGCGGCTGCTTTGGCGTTGATCAAGTATTGTATACAGGCAATCGTTATAACGTGGCCAAGAAGTTTGCTACCGATACCCAGAACATCACCAGCGACATTGGTTTAGTGCACGTGGACGAGTTTTTGAGTCACAAAACCCCTGGACAAAAAGTCATTTGTGTCGATTTGGTAGAAGGTGCAACTGCACTGCCACATTTTCAGCACCCAGAAGAAGCCATGTATGTGTTTGGTCCGGAAGATGGTTCGTTGAGCCAAGAAATGATCAATGCCGCGGATGCTGTGGTGTATATGCCAACGCGCGGCAGCTTGAACCTTGCCGCCTCAGTCAATGTGCTATTGTACGATCGTGTTGCCAAAGATGAGCAGTGGCAAATAGGTGACGAGCTTGTGAAACAAAGTCGGGACAAAAACAACAACCTAAAAGTCGAATAGTTTATCTCATCGCGAGTTACAATCATCAGAAGACTGTCTGACTGCACACTTTTTGCGAGCCCTCGCTTCCTAGCTACAAATATATTTCCAGCCGTTATCACCGACCAATAATGGCTTCACGTTTATTGTCTAAAGTGTCTATTTTGAATATGGTCGTTCAAATACCTGTACCTCTCTAATTTTATTGAATAAAAAATCGCCTGCTTAGAATGTTTTGTTTTTGGTTACAAACTGTACTGGCGTTCGTTCCGGTTTTCGCTACATTGGATGTCGGAGGTCACTCCTCCGATCACAATAATAAGAAAATAGGAAATCAACATGAAAAAAACAACCTGGAAGCAGGCGATGCTCGTCAGCTTGGGCTTGCTGTTTTCGTTCAACAGTTTTGCTCAACAAGGTCTCGCGTTTGTGCACGGTACGGGTAATCCAAGTGATGCCTTCAACGATTACTGGACCGGCGATATGGTCAACTCGGTGAGGCAGGGTCTACCCAACCCAAACAACTACACCGTGATTAATTGTAACTTTGATAAATACATGTGGGATGCAGCCGCTTCTGGCTGTTTGGCCGAACAGTTGGGGACATTTATTGATCAAAAAGGCATTACTAATTTGACTTTGATCACCCATTCCAATGGCGGCAATGTAGTGCGTTGGATTCTGTCCAATCCGACCTGGGATGCGCGTTTTCCAAAAATCGTCAATACCGTATCTCGCACCATTGCACTGGCGCCATCGAGCGGCGGCACACCGCTTGCTGACGCAGTAACTGCAGGTAATACATTTGAGACCACGCTGGGCTGGCTACTTGGATTTTCCAGTGATGCGGTAAAACAACAGCAAGTGGCGTGGATGGATTTTTATAACAACAATTGGCTCTATGGCACGCCTAACAGACCCGCCCTTGGCACCACGTTTGAAGTGGTGGTTGGCAGTGACGTTGACTCCGCCATTTGGGACGGAGACAGCTACTGCGCCGGATATCATAATCAAGTGGCTCTCGAAGTTACGCAGAACTGGTTAGACAGTTGCTCCGATGGATTTCTCAATTGTTCTTCACAATCGCTGGCAGGCACAGTTTGGTTTACCGACAAGCAAAAAACCAAAGGCCGTGAGCCGCTCAGTCACCAACAAAGCCGTCGTGACTGTTTTAACTTAGACACTTTGTTACGCGACAGAATTTAAGGACAAGACGATGAAAGCAATAATTTTAGCCGCGGCAATCGCCGCCATCAGTTCTCACGTCGCTCTGGCAAACGATGAAGTGAGTTATCAATACCCAATGCCGCAAACTCAAGCCAGCACGCAATCGACTCAAACCTTACACAGCGACGAATACTGGCAAACGGTATCAGGCAAAGAACTACGAGAAGGTATTGCCTTAGATTTGGGCTCCGAATCGCCGCTGATCCGAGTCTCAGCAAAAGCGCGATTCAACAACGGCCAAGTGTTTAAAGCTCGTAAATTGGAGCTTAACGCGTTGCAGTTGGTGTCTGAGGAAGACAATACGCCATTGGCGATTGCAGATATGCAACTGATAGCGCAGCAAGACATGGCTCGTGCCGGTTTTGAAGACGACAGCATCGCGTTAAAGCCTAAAGGTCTGAAAAAGGGCGTAAAGTTTCGGATCCGTTCGCAACAAGCGCTGAATGACGACGACGCATATCTTATCCATGTCAAAGAAAAAGGCGCGGGCCAAACCTTGAGTTGGACCGGTGAACGCCGCCTTAAAGGTAAGCAACTCGCTATTAGCAGCATGACGTTAAATGGTTTACCGGTTAATCCAACAACGGCGAAATACGAGTTGGTGGGACCGAACGACAAGCGAGTTGGATTGAAACCATCGAAACACGCATTAACTTTTGATGACGAGCTTGAATATGTGGGCGCACGCAATGGCCTTTACCAAGTGGTAATGACGGTCGAGCGCGGTAAAGGCGCAAACAAAGTGAAACGTTCGATGAAAGTACCTTTTGTTAATTTTAAACAAACGGCGGAAATTGTTGAGCGTAAGATTCAACGTGCGAGTTCTGATCAGGTGGACGCCAGCGTGACCTTAAATGCGTTAGAGCCGGGACGATACAGTGTCAAAGCGACACTGGTCGAAATCGATCGACGCAAAGGGTTTGTGCCACTGGCGACCGTAGAAACGGCGAAAACCATCGACGGCACCGAAACCCTCACACTGCCGTTTAAGGTGAACAGCAACGGCAGACGTTTCGTTTTGCAAGACGTTGTGGTTAAAGATCTCACTCGAATGTTGGTGCTTACTCACTAATCTCTGGTGGATGTGTAAAAAGGGGCCGAGCGCCCCTTTTTTGTTTCATTCTCTGGCATATCTGTACTAATAGGTTGTAATAAGGTTCAATAACAGCGCAATCACACTAGAGAGTTTTATGTCACAGCTGTTATCCAATGTCCCATTCTTTTCAATGCGCGGGCTAACCAATTTTTTGCAAAAACAAGGTGTTGCCTTGGAGCGACAGTTGGCGCTATTGGGCTGTGATAAAGACGCTTTAAATCAGAATTTGGTGTCATTTACAACCGACGACTATCAGCGTCTGCAACGGTTCGGACAAACCGAAACTGGGATCAAAAACCTAGGCTTTCAACACGGCAAAAACTGTTACTTAGGTGAGTGGGGATTGTTGGGGCATATCGTAATGGCCAGTGAAAACCTGCTGCAAGCGTTAGAGTTTCAGCGTCGCTATCAATGTCTGATGAGCGCCCTCGGTTACGCCTACCACGAACAACAAGAACAACAAGTGGTCATGCGCTGGTTATCAGCGCCAAATACCGATCCTAATATCACCGAGCAGGTCATCACCGCCTGGGTATCGTTTGCGTTCACGCATACCATTTCTCAGCAAAAGCCTTTGTCCGTTCACTTTGTGCACGCGCCTTTAGCGGATACCCAAGAGTACTTGGATTTTTTTGGTTGCGAGGTCGTGTTTAACTCCCAATTTAATGGCGTCATTATTGACCCAAGCTCGTTGCAATTACCTTTGACCAACAGCAACAAAGAAGTGCTTAACGTACTGTGCGGTCACGCCGAAAATCAGTTAGCCGAGAAAAAATCGAACGCGGCAATGGTCATCATTCAACAGTTTGTGACCGAGCAATTACCCCATCAAGTGCCATCACTTCAAGACATCGCAGAGCACTTGGGTATCACTACCAGGCAAGTGCAACGTAAGTTTCAAAAGGAAGGCACGAATCTGACAGAATTGTTAGAACAAATTCGTAAAAATCTTGCGATAGCTTACTTAAGCCAAACAGACCATAAGTTGATTTACATCGCTCGCATGTTGGGGTACTCCGAACAAAGCGCGTTTCAAAGAGCATTTAAACGCTGGACCGGTCATACCCCGCAGGACTTTCGCCTGAATCCAAAAGTCGTCTAGTCAGTCACTGAAGATCGTTCTGGCATTGATTGAGCCTCTGGCGTTTTGACTTTGAAGTTTTTAATCAGAGCAAACATAGAAACGGCAGGGTAGGCGATGCTGGTAATGTTGGCAGCCAAACCGCTAGGTAAGAAATACCAAAGTATGCCAACCAATGCCAACAAACGCAGCGCCTCAAGAGACACGGAAAAACCGCGTTTTTCTTGCAGTGTGGAGATGCTGAATAAGGTCAAAATGGCCGCTACGCTGGTGACGACCAAACCGCCGAGGTCAAACTGTCCCAATGTCAGCAACCATGCAAAGATCATCACAATGCTCGCTGCATGTTGAAACAAAATATAGGCTTTTTGGCTTATGGTGAGATGGACATCATACTTCACCATAGACTTAGTGGTGGCATACTTTCTGGGCACCGATTTTTTGACGTCCTCCGCGCGCCAGCTGGGTGGTTTAAACCAAATGCGCAGCTTGTCGCCCCAGTTCTTAGCCGCTATGGCGTCAATTAACAGGTTACGATAGACCTGAAAGTTGGCCCACAAAGGATTCCAGCTTTTCAATTGGGAGCTGATACCAAACACCACTGGCGTATCGTCTTTTTCCGCCTGAAACGAACCAAACAGTCGATCCCATATGATAAATACACCACCGAAATTTTTGTCGATGTAATCTTTATTGAGGGCGTGATGCACTCGATGGTTGGATGGGGTAACAAAAATAGCTTCAAACCAAGCTGGCATTTTGCCGACATGGCGAGTGTGCACCCAGAATTGATAGACCAAGTTTATTGCGGCGCTGGTAGCAAGGACTTCGGGTGAGACGCCAATGATGGCCAAAGGCGCAACAATGACCCAGGCAAAAATCGACGGCGTACTGGTTTGACGCAGCGCGGTGGTGAGATTGTACTCTTCACTGGAGTGATGGACGACGTGCGAGCCCCACATCACATTGACTCTGTGATTCAGTCGGTGAATCCAATAGTAGACTAAGTCGTAACCGAAAAACGCCAATGCCCAGACCAAATAGTGATCCTGCGGTAAATCGAATAAACGCCATTGATTGTAAAAGTAGACATAAAATGTGAACGGGATCAGGCTCAATAAAACGCCACTCACACGGCTTAAAATGCCAAGCTGTAACGAGTTGATCGCATCATTAAACTGGTAATAACCTGTCCCGCGTTTACGGTCGACCCAAAGCTCAATGGCTATGAGGACAAAAAACATGGGTATGGCCGCTAAGATGATCGCCATAAAAACCTCCACCGTATCTTTTTCAGTGTACCACTATAAAGAAGTTTTAACGGACCTACATTGACCGCAGAGCGACATTGATTGACCGCAGAGACCTAAGGGCAATGCGGCAGATTGTGTGAGCTTAGCTATACTTATAGAGATAAACGTTGGGGGACGTGGTGACGACGGTAAATACAGGCATTGCTGTAACCGCTGGTATTGAACAAACGAGGGTGTCAACCACTGAGGTTAGACGCTCCGATTCCGCACAAGTGGTGGATAAGGCCAGCAGTATTTCTTCACGTGCGACCGTGGCCGCGGACAACATAAACAACATAGCCGCCGACAAAGTTGTTGAACAGCCTCAGGTGTCTATTTCCAGTGAGTCCGTACGGATAAGCTCCAGCATTGGCCGCGGTGACATTCGCGGTAATTTAAGTCAAGCGCAAGCCATTGAGATTTACGAAACCATTGCAAAACTACTTTAAACCAGCCAGACAAACAACACCATCATCATAACGCCTGCGGCGAGCCCCAACATCAACTGCATTGGAAAATAAGAATCGGCTTTAGGTTGGCTTTTTGTTGCAGCGTTTTCCGGTTGGAATGGACTCAACTGACCGTAAGACGGTTTTGGGTCGGCGGCTTGCAACAACTGTTTTCTTTCTGCTTCAGGCAAGGGTGTTAACACCGCAATCATCTGTTCGGAACGGACTTTATCACCGACTGCCGGATGAATGGCGGCAACATAGCCGTAGTCTGGGGCGACAACCTCAAGCACCACTTTGTCTGTTTCAATGTCCATCAGCATTTGCTCGGGTTCGACTCTATCGCCAACGCCAACGTGCAAAGCGGCGAGGGTGGCTTTTTGATTTGCCTCTGGCAAGGCCGAGACTTGTATTTCCTTATTCATAATCTTCCTTGATTTATCCTAGTTCCGCATCTTAGCGAACAATCAAGGTAACCAAAAATACAGCGTTTGGCGATGGCTTTCCTATCAACTGCTGATTTTTCAGGACGTGCGCATGAATTCACTTTAACAAGGCTTGCCCAGCTCGCAACCGCGCCCTAAAAATATTGTTAGTGTGGGTCAAATGGCAGGTGCCCGGTTTTTACCCAAATGACGGTCGGCGTCTCGACAAACGGGTGGTGCAAACTCATATGTGGGCTGCGAATCCAAGTCCCCTGAGGATAACTGCCATGTTCGTCCTTAAACTCGCCGGACAGCACCAGGATTTCTTCGCCGCCAAAATGACGATGTGGCTGAAACACTTCGTTTGCAGGCCATTTGACCAAGGCCACACTTTCGCCTTCATGTTGATGTAGTGGCATCACTTCCAGACCACCTTGGCCGGCGAGCCAAGGTGTGTCTAGGGTATTAATACGAACTTGCGCGGTATCGTTCGTTTGGAACTGATGGAGCTTCACAAACAAGGTGCAACCTTGTTTGGAGAATGGCGCATGGACAAACCCTTTGGGGTTGCGCAAATAGGTTCCGGCGGGGTAGTCACCGGTGTGATCTGAAAACACCCCTTCGAGCACAAAAATTTCTTCGCCCAGCGGGTGATTGTGCTCTGAAAACGATGCTCCAGCTTCGTACCGAACGATGGAGGTGGCGTGGCCTTGTTCGGCCTGTTCTCGCGCCAGAGGTTTGCGCCACACACCGGCTTTCGGACTCGGCAGCCATTCTTGCTCGGACGTATCGACAACAACCCGTTGTTCAAATTCGAGGTTAAGATTTTCAATCGCACTCATAAGGTTTTGTCCGGTGATTTGTTTAGGGGTTGTATGTAGGTGAAGGCAAAAAGATCATTTTTCAACTCGTAAATTACCTGAAAGCCGGATAGGGGAAGTGACGGAACGGTATGTAATATAACTTGGTTTAGTCAACGCGTTTCACGCCAGAGCGGCGTCTGCAACAAATGACGGTTTTGTGCCACAAGCGGCCGTTAGTTGAACAGCTCAACTATACCGCCCAAAAGCCTTACAACACCTACAGCAAACATAATCCAACACACGACTCTTACTGTTTTGTTTCCATCTAAAATACTTGGCAAAACTGATTTCGAATCCTTTATTACGTTTACGCCATAGGTTAGCGCTAGAAAAAATGAATTGGTAAGAATTATCAATAAGCCTAAAATATTTCCATTTTACAACCTTGTTAAGTCCGAAAAATGCCAACAGACGAATTTTATTGTAGACATTCAATGAGGCATATTGACCTTAACTTCGTTTAAGTTGTTTATTTAAATAGCTCAAATACAACGCTTATTTCCAAAACTGCCACCATTTATTGTTTACGCCTGCTGATTCAGTATCTTCGGTCTCGTCATAAATTACATCAAAATCTGTTACTAAGGCCCCAATTTCTCCGTCAGACGTATATCCAATCCATGACGCGTACAATCCATCTCCCCACCCAGAACTGAAGCAAATCAAATTGCACTCAGTATTTGGTTGAAACTCAATACTTGCCCAAGACCACGTGTGCACATATGTCTTGTCGCTTTGAGCGATCATTTCTTCATAATAGTCTTCTACTGACTTCATTTTGTTCAAGAGTTCTTTCATGGCTTCCTGATCGGCAAAACACCCAGTACCAGAATCTACACCATAGCCAAATATCTCTCCGTGTTTCAGGCTGGATAGGTTTTGTTGAGGTAGAGTCGCCATTTTCCACTTTACTATTGGCGAATTAGAAAACTCTATTTTTGCATACGCCACTCTCTGATCATCGTCTATATGTGCTATTGCTAAATTAGTTGGGTAGACGCCAGATGGAACTTGCAGTGAAAACGGTTCGCTTTCAGGAACTACCAAGGGATCACAAGCTACAATTTTTCCAGTTTTTAATACTAACTGTGGAAGTTCTTTAACGGAGAAGGCTATTTCGCTGTCGGAATATGGTAATTTTTTTGTACCGCCAGAAAAAGCGATATCTAAATTCTCTGGGTTCATGCGGTTGGCTTCCTTGCGCCTTATACTTTGTCATAAGAACATTCGAAGGTAACACATCTTACAAAGCAAGTTAATCTGAGGGGCCGTTGTTCGCTCTCAAAAGCTTGATAGTCCAGATGGTTATGGCTTCTAAGTGCCATTTGCAGTCACTCACTTGAGTTATAAAAAATCAATTTATTACTCACTCTTGAATATTCTGTGTCTGAATGGGTAAG
>CAXRBI010000104.1:0-15190 GCA_964229075.1 Alteromonadaceae bacterium
CTGACATTGAATTGTTTTGAAAGCAGGCGCGAACCTTTAGTATTGGCTTGCATTGCTACTTTTAGTTTGAACTCTCTACTGTATTTAGACATAAAAAGACCCCCAGTAATTGGAATGTCCAACTATTGGGGGTCACTTCAATGTGGGGGCTTTTTTAATGATTAATCTGGTACATGAGAAAATAAAAACCGCCGATCACTCCCGAGAGGCCGATGATATAAAAGAAACCTTGTTTGCCTTGTTCGATGGTCCAGCCGTTTTTACGCAGATACAACCACCACAAATAACACAGCAACAGAGGCAATAGAAAAACTAATCGGATCATAGGTTACTCACAGTTGTTTAGATTTGACTGATAATCAGAATAAATCGGTAAATAGTCAACAAAAAGGTTATTTACCTACAAAGAGTACAGGATGGTACAAAAGTACCAAAAATTAAAGTCGGGATAAATGTACCTTCCTAAAATGCATAAGATATTGTTTTTAAAATATTTTGAATAAGTGAATATTGCCATATAACTAAATGTTTAGTTAATAATTAATTTTAGTTATCGCTACATTATTGAAATTTTATTTCTAATCGTTATTGTGTCTGTACCCCAGAATGAAAAGGCTTACATACACCACCACTGTATTAAAGTACGACTGAGGGCAACGTTATTAGCTAGTAGTAAACGTTCTTTTTAGGAGTTACAAATTATGATGAACGGCAGCGTTTCGTCAGACGAAAACAAGGTCCTGACCGCCTGGTTAAAGGATAAACGAAAAGAAAAAGGCCACACGATGAGAACGCTTTCTCAGATCATTGGCACCCCACATTCATTTATCGGCAAAGTAGAAAACCAAGAGCGCCGATTAGACATCATTGAGTATGTTCGCTATTGCAAGGCTCTTGATGTTGATCCGCTGGAAGGCTTAAGGCAACTCGGCTAAAGTCGGATTAAATGAAACCAGCTGGAAAACTGGCATGTTTAGGCATGCCAGTTTTTTTTCATCAAAAATACAATCGCCAAGATGGTTGGGATTCCCAATAAGGCGGTCATAGTAAAGAACTGCGTATATCCTAACGACTCCAACCAAACGCCCGAAAACCCGCCTAAGAATTTAGGCAGCAGTAACATGGCACTACTGAGCCATGCATATTGAGTCGCGGTGAACTCTTTGTTGGTTAGAGACGATAAAAAGGCAATCATTGCCGCCATCGCAATTCCTGCGCTTAAATTATCAAACGAGATAACCGCAGTAAGTAGCCATATGGCGTGCTCTTGCTGAGAGAGCGCTACAAACAATAAGTTTGTTACTGCCGATAGAATGGCGCCAGAGAGCAAGATTGGCAATATGCCAAATCGATTGATGAGTCCACCGGCAAAGAAAGCGCCGACCAGCGTCATTATAACTCCATAGACCTTAGATATTGTGGCTATCTCTTGTTTTGTGTAGCCCATGTCAACATAGAAGACATTGGCCATGACACCCATAACAATATCTGAGATTCGATAGGTCAGTACTAAAACAATCAGCACCAAAGCGAACCATTTATAGCGATTTATCATATCCAAAACCGGATCAATGAACGCTGCTTTTATGCCTTTTAGTGGATTTCCTTCATTGCTTACTGCTTTGATTTCTGTCTTTGGTTCCGGAGACAACAGGGTCGCAGCAATACCGACAAACATTAGGCCAGCCATCACCAAATAAGCGTAGCGCCAACTTTGGTAGTCATACCCTTCAATTATTTGCATTGATGCTGCTATGTAAAACGTACCTGCAGTCGCCACTATCATCGCCAATCTGTAGCCAACCATATACGAAGCTGCCATGGCGGCTTGTTGATCGTCATTGCCGGATTCGATTCGGAAGGCATCGATGACGATGTCTTGTGTGGCAGAGCAAAATGCTACCATGACGGCGGCCATCGCCATCACGCTCAAGTTTGATTTTGGGTTGGTTAATGCCATCATAACAATTGCGACAACCAGCAAACATTGACAAAGCAATAGCCAACCCCGTCTCCGCCCGAACATCTGGCCAAGAAGTGGTACTTTGCTGCGGTCGATTAATGGAGCCCAAACCCACTTAAAACCATAGGCAAGGGTGACCCATGAGAAAAAGCCGATACTTGCGCGTTCAACTCCCGCTTCTCTGAGCCAAAATGACAGTGCAGAGAACACCAGCATTAATGGTAAGCCTGCGGAAAATCCTAGGAAAAATAAGGTGATGACCTGACGTTGTAGGTAAACAGAGAAGCTGGTTGTTACAGTGCTGAAATAAGACAAAAACAATCGACCCATAAAATGATTATGAGCCGATTGTTTATAACATTGCTGTTGAAATCAAGTGCTAACGAGTCGAACTCGATATTAAGGTCGAACGCCCTGACAAAAATCAGGAAAATGACCATGTCCTTTTAAATATTGAACACAAGAACCCACTTCAGAACGCAATTTTGGACAAGACAGTATTTCACCGGTCGTCCAATACGCTAGCTGATGAAGCAAGTACCAAAACGCACTCTCAAGTTGCGTGATTTTGGCATCTCGCGGATTAACCTGCGACCATTCCTCCAAAGTATCCCAACAGTACAGATCAACTTCACCCTCTGGGATTTGCCCCATAATGAGCGCGTCCGCATAAAACGATAATTGGTCTGCTTTATTACTCACGAAAGTATGAGCGTTTACCACTTCCAATCCCCCTTTATTGATTTTTTTGGTAGGGAACCTAACTGATGAATAAATCACCAGTCAGGCTAATCAGAGTATAGCCTGTTTCTATTGTTCGTCCAGAACTGTGACAGAAATGAGTAAAATCTCTTTAGTCGGAAAGCTTGGCCAGCCAAGCTTTTCAGAGACATCTGTCTCAATATCAACGAGTTTTTCAAAGAAGGCTTCGCCCTCAACAACAGAGCCAAAAACTGAATATCCCCAATTTCTGCCTGGATCTAAGCTCTTATTATCTGCGAGATTAAAAAAGAACTGGCTGGTGGCGCTGTGAGGGTTGTGTAATCTGGCCATGGACAAGGTGAATTGATCGTTCTTAAGACCGCTACCAGATTCATTTACAATGGCTGGAAATTCTTCTATGCCATTGACTTCTCTATCATATCCTCCACCTTGAATAATGAAATCTTGTTCTAGGCGATGGAAAACTGTGTTGTCGTATCGTTTGGCTATAACATAGCTCAGAAAGTTATTTACGGTGATCGGTGCCCTTAAACGGTCAAGCTCAACTACAATCTCCCCTAAGTTAGTGACGAACTTGACTTTTGGGAACAGATTATCCGCTTGCACAAACTCTCCCCTTGGTTGTTGAGAAAAGGCCGTGTTCGGAATCGTGAGTAAAAGGAGCAAGCCGGTGACTAATAAACGTTTCATTGGCAGTTTTATTCTATTGATCAGTGATACCAATAGAATAAAACAATTTTGAATCAGTTGGAACGATTCAAAAGGCCTGGCAAATGACCATCGAGTGGCATCATTGCGGACAGTTGCTGGTGTAACTTATTGCCCAGTTTACTATCGTTTAGCGCTGGCGCTCGGGAGTAGTCGACGTCATTGTTTTGAGCGAGCCAAGACCGCACAAAATCGTCCTGGGCGATTTGGTTATGAAGTTGCCTAGTCTTTGCCGAGATATCAGCAATGGCGGTTATTTGGTTATTCCAACTAAACCGGGCAAAGTTTCGATACTTAAAGTGTTCTGTTACATGTGCATCAGACAAAGCCACAAGTTTCTGCATCAAGCAATATAGAACTTGATTGATTCGTTTGCTGGTCAAGTGCAAAACCACTTGGCTAAGTGTCTTAAGTTCAGGTAAAGACGTTTTGTCAGTGTTGACGACATCTAACGTCAGAATTAAGTTATCTGCATCTATCTCGTACAAGTTTTTGACCGAAAATCCGCACCCCGCATAATCGATTTGAGCGATTATGGGCTGTAAACAATCGAGACTGACAAATTCGACTGAGTTTTGCTCTAGCGCGCTTTGGCATCTCGCCAATAGCGGAATGTCATGATGATTGTTGAATGGCGTGGTTTTGTGTTCGTCTGCATCGATGATGAATAATTCGCGAATTTCATGTTCGCGAGCTGTTTTTAGCGCGAGAAAAGCTGTTTGAATAATTTCAGAGGTGGGTAAGTTAGGTTCAACGCGCCATTTGCGACCATATACGAGTTTTTCTTTGTTTTGCCGTTTATAATTATCAGGGCCAACGATACCCACTTGCAGGTAGATGGTGTTGTCTTCCTGGGCAACAAAAATCGGAAAGCGCTCATTGTATTCTACGTCCCAAATGATTTCTTCAACCGTTGTTAACGTGTGCGAAAACGACAAATAATGCTGTGGAATACAGTTCTGTCCGGGCACCACCTGTGTCTGCGGAGCACCCTCTAGGGCTTGCTCCCCTTTGAGTAAGAAAACCTGATTATTGGCTGTCACGTTGCAATTGCCTCTCGTCAAAAATCTGCAGCGATTTAACATTCAAATTACTTCGACCATTTACGCTTCGGTCGCATTTTTGGTTCACGTAAAACCTAACATTTGAGCGATTAATAAAAGATAACTTGGATATGATTTGAGTTGCTTACACGGGCTGCCAAATGCCAATGGCCGAGAATTGGACTCAGATGACGAGATTCAGTGCTTATTTTGAGTCGTTGCTAACTTATCTTTACTAGACAGCTCAAAATACCCATAAATCACCATAGGACGACATTTTTTTCTTTATTAATAAACTCTTAAAATAGAAAGGTAAACGAACAAATAAATTTCACTTCAATTTACTAGTACGTTCCCCAATGCTTGACCTGCACCAACACTGGGCTAAGGGGTGTAAACTTAATTTAAGAGATCCTTTGTTTTCTATAGTATTGCGTATTATTTAACCTATTTACATTTAAATGACCTTAAAGTAGGGTTCTACCTGTTACTAATCGAAAAACAATAATAAAAACGAAGAAAACGACCTCTATATGCAGTTTGATGGTATTGATGTAACTCGGTACAAATATTTGATGTGGACTTTGGTTTCGCGTGCTGGCGACCCGAAGATGTCTACGCTTGTCCAGCACACTGCAAAAAAAGCCAGTTTTGAAGAGCGTATGGCGATCGTAAAGGGCATTAATTATATCGCTGAGCCCTGTGTTCGTGTTCTTGATTTTCGTATGTACTTCTACGAATTGTGTCAAGCATACGAGTTTGAAGGGGTTAGGCACTTCATGGACGAACAGTCGATTCAAGTCTTTAACGCGCTGATTGATAAAACCGGTGGCAAATACACAGTAGGCGTGTTTGATGAACTAAATAGCTACGCCAAAAAGCGCTATGCCGAACTGCCCGAAGAATTCAAAAACCGACCCAAGACGATTGCCGCGTCTAGAAAGTCACTCAACCGTCAGAAAATTCCAGAATTGGCTGCAACCGGAGTTGGTAACGATGTTTCCGAACAGGACATTCCTGTGGAAGCCTTGCAAGCCAGTGTCGAGCAACGGATATTTGAAGGACACTTTCTCACTCACTCGGCGTCGTTGTGTTACACCCTAGCAAGCGGTTTAGAGAATTTTCGACCCTTGACGGTTTTAGTCAATGAACAGAACAAAGCGTTTTGGCAGTCGTTGCAAATGGAGCAACATTCTTGTTTGGTGAGTGCGTTGCTTATGCGCCCGGAGTTTCAATCGGTGCTGGCGCAGGCACAAGATGTAAGTAAGTACTATCTAATAAAACGAATTTTAGTCAATGATCAGTTAGACTTTGTTGCCCTCGAATTCAACAAATTACGTTTGGTATTGGCCCAATACCCTGAGCTTTCAAACATTCTGCAAGATGGCGAATTGAAGCTGGTTAGAATTGATATAGTGACAGAAAGTGCGGCAGATCAATCATTTGTGCCCTCTATACTGGCCTCCGAAAACAACTTAAGATTAAAATCCATCAATCGCCCACCCAGTGACAAGGTGATGAAGGTGCTGTCGCAGAGCCAAAAGCTTTTGACGATTAGTGACCAATCCCATGTCTTAGACGATTTGCAACTACTTAAAGAGTTTCGCCAAAATAGCAAAAGTGCTAATGACTTACCGATTTCATTATTGCAGTTCGTGATTCGACCTAGGTACCCGACTAAACCTGTTTACAAAGCTGTCCTTAACACAACTGAAGCGCGTGTTGAGGAGCGTTACACGTGTAATACGTCTTGCATCATCATTTGTAAAAACAGCAAACAATCGTTTGTTGGCAAAACCGTCAATCTTTCCTCAAAAGGACTCGCAGTGAAACTCAGTGCCGCTGAAACTGACGCGGTTAAAATGGAAGAGCAAGTGTATGTTAGTTTACCTGGGGTTTGTAAACGCATGGGGCAAACCGTCAAAAATCAACCTTACAAAATATTAGAGTTAAAAGGCGATGTCGCTCGACTGAAAATAGCGGGAACCAAAACCGAACACCAGGGACGCAGGCAGTTGCAAGCGTTTTTAAGTAGGTATTATCACCAACTTAAAACCAGCGGTGTTGAAGAGGATATATCAGGTTTAGGTCAAGCATTGCGTTCATCTGCCAGTGCCCATCATCCGATTGTACCTTTCAGCTACGTCGTTGATGGCCATGGTAGTTATATTCAGGATCTATATCTCAATAGCCATTGCCACCTGAGTAATCTAGACAAGCAAAACCACGATGAAGATATGATTAACTTAGTGTCTTCACAGGCCTTCTCCGACACGATGAAAGGTTTATACGAAAAGATGTTAAAAACAGGCCAAAGTGTCACTGGCTATCTGTTATTGCTGCCAAGGATTAAAACTAAATCGGGTGTAGAGCACCAATATTGGTTACAAGATCTGTCTGAGCTTGTTAAGAAAAATACTGGATTTGAGTTTATAGAAAAGCTACACAAAATAGGACAGCCTTCGGTCATGTCGGTGCGGTTGTGCCCGCAAAGTGGGAGCTTTGGCAAATATGCGTTGGATGAGCTGAATCACCTCAAGCGAATTGCTCCTACGTCGGCGGAGCTTATCGAAAGTCGCCAGCAAAACATGACCGCTTATGGCGAAATCCAAGAAATAACGGATTTGTTCTACCTAGAGCGGCCATTGTCAGAAGAAGAGTTGCTTATTGACGTTGACGGAGCAACGCACTAAACCTTATTTTTTACCCACCGCATTTTTAAATTCAGGATCGGAAATAGTGTCTTGCAACAGTTGGTGTGCGAGCTTATTTAAATGACCCTCAATTTCCGCTTTCGACAGATTCAACAAGCCGTCTTGTTTTAGACTGCGCTGATAGGATTTTTGCCAGGTGCCGTTATCATTCAAATTCGTCAGTTTGGCTTGCCATTCAATGACAGACTCTGCATCAAACTGCATTGTGCCTTGCATTACGTAAGTAGAGAAGTTGACTAGACTGATCTCAAGGTGTTTGTATCCGCGGGTATTGGTGACGATTGATTTATTCAACCAATTGGTCAGGTTTGCCTCCAGGTTCGGATTGGCCGGTGTCTTTTCACCATTAATAGTAGCCAGGCTCTTGTCGGTGCGCGTATCTACCACGCTGGCAGATTTAATCGTCATCAAGTATTGAGTGTCAACTGGCTCAGGAAAAACTAACATGCTTGAACTTGTCGGTGTCACGCAGGCTGATAACAAAACACTGCCGCTTGCGAGCAAAGCAAGTTTTAACCTGTTAATCATGGGTTACTCCTTTTTAATGAATGATAGATAATAAATTTTGCATTTTGAGCAAATACTTTAAAACCGCCGAAATGTTTTTTCAACGGTTCTTGATATGGCAGATGGCGATTAGCGACCACATACAGATCTCCACCATCGACTAACACTCGCTTAGCGTCCTTAAACATTTGCAGAGCAATATGCTCTGTAATTGCGTTTTGTTGATGGAACGGCGGGTTACACAAAATTGTATCGACGGAGTTGGACTTAAAACCTGAGAGACAGTCATTTTGAATAAACTCGCAGTGATTTAATGCTTCTGGATGGTTTTGCTCAACATTATATCGGGCAGACTCTACCGCCATAAACGATTCATCGACAAAGGTGACGTGCGCTGGAGCATTGGTAGTCTCTTTCACAGTTGCAACGCCGAGTAAACCGTTGCCGCAACCTAGGTCTATGACTTTCTTAGCTGTTAGGTCTGAGGGCAAATTTTCTGCCAAAAAACGTCCGCCAATATCAAGCTGTTCCCGGCTAAAAACGTTTGCGTAGGCGTCAAGTTGCAGATCATGCTGCGGCCAATGAAAGCCCTTTAGTGGCGCTACCTCTGGAAACTTGCTTTTGGCGGCAGAAGCGAAAATTAAGCGGCTCTTTTTCTTTGCAAGGCTGGTCGTGACATCGGAATAGAAACGTTCAAACAATTTCAGCACACCACTTGTAACCTGGGTGGTTTTGCCTGCGGCAAGAATAGTCGCGTTTGGTCGATGTGAAACCAACTGATGTAATTGGTATTCCAACATCGCCAAGTTTTTGCTTAGCTTTATTAATGCAACATCGAAATCAGGCAAGGGGGCCAAACTATTGAGAAGTTCAGGGCCACTCAGTTGGTTGCGTTCGGCGTTTTCTAAAACCGCTAAATGCGCTATTTTGGAGTCACTGAGACTGGTTAATGGATAACCATCTAATCCTAAGGCAATTGCGCCAAAGTTGTCATTAAATACACACAATGGTGTGGCGGGCGAAACAGAGGTAAGCACGAAGTCCACCAAAAGCTCGTCAGCACTATCCCATGCCTGCAGAGATTTATCATGTTGACCTTTGGGGTATCTATGGAGCTCAAGGCTGAAATGTTCGGTTGCCCATTGGGTATTCATAATCGACGTTCTAAAATGTGTTTTTCAAACACAGCACCTTGTTTTAAAGTGTCGGTATTGTCCCATTGCCGTAAGTGGAAGTAAAACTGCAGTCTCAATTATTTTGTCAAAATCGAACAAACGCGCAACTGGCAAACATGCCGGAATTGCTGCGGCAGAAGATTTGCTTGTTTGAGTCGTTTTTGTCCTCAAATCATCAGCAGCAATTATTACCGTATTTGCAATCCTCGATTGATTGGCAACAGCCGAGTCTGACCGTCTTCGGTAAGTCCCATAAGATCCCAAGGCAGCAATGTTGGATTGGTGATGAAGGGCTTAAATACGAATACAGTGGAAAAACCTTTACCGCTGAAGGTTGGAGTAAACCAATGTTTTGGCTCAAGCAAAAAGTTGAACAAACTTCGGGCTTTGCTTTTAACTCCTGCTTGTTAAATCGTTACCGTAATGGTGACGACAAAATGGGTTGGCATGCCGACGATGAACCTGAGCTGGGTATAGAACCCGCTGTGGCTATTGTTAGCGTGGGGAGTGCCAGAGACATTCAGTTCCGACTCGGCAAGCAGGGTAAAAGTTATTCACTCGAATTACCTGCAGGCTCCTGTTTGTTGATGAAGCCGGGTTGCCAGAGTTCGATACAACATCAAATTCCAGCACGAAAGAGACTTGAAACTGAGCGAGTTAGCCTAACATACCGATATATCTATCCCGAGTTGATCAAAACATGAAAATAGAAAATCAAATTACCGAAAAGTTATTGGCTGAATTTGCCCCGAGTCATCTACAAGTTATTAATGAAAGCCATATGCACAATGTGCCGGATGGCAGTGAGTCACATTTTAAAGTTGTCGTGGTGTCGGAGTCGTTTCAAGGGAAACGTCTGTTGCCTCGACATAAAGCCATCAATGCGTGTTTGGCTGAGGAGCTTAAGAATGATATTCACGCGTTGGCAATGCACACTTATACAGCGCAGGAGTGGCAAGAGGTTGAGGATGCGCCTAAGTCACCAAAATGTTTAGGTGGTAGTAAGTTAGGTTAAATGCTGGAGCGCCGTTAAGTGAATTATCTAACGGCGCCAGACTTACACATTGTTATATTCGCTATCCTTGCGGTAAGGAGAATTATTACGCCTTGTTGTAACGACGAGCGAAACGAGCGATTTTTTCACCATTGCAGTAAACGGCTTTTGCTGCAGAGCCGCCTTGCGCAATCGCCGCTTCAAAACCTTCTTCAGCTGCAACTTTGCACAACTGAGTCGCAGCTGATTGGTCAACCGCTTTAAATACAAACTCTACTTGGCCTTTGTCGTTGATTTCTACTTGAGTTACTTCCGCGTTTGCGTATTTTGCTGCAAAACGACGGATGCTCATGTCATTACAAATGGTGCTGTTAAATTCAACATCTGAGAAACCAGCTTGGCGTTTTGCTTGTTTCTTAGCGGCGCTCACACCTTGAGTCGCAGCCAAATAACAAACGTTTGTTGCAATTGAGTTGTTTGCTTGAACAAATTTTACATTGTTAGATAACGCCATAGTGTTGGCACTGAATGCTAACGTTGCAGAAAGTAAAAGTAGTTTTTTCATGTGTAGTCTCCAAATAAAAGTAAATACTCTCTTAAAGTTGAGTTAAAACTCTAATTTAGAGTCATTATACTAATTTATTTTGGACTGTAAACTAAAATTTGTAATTTTATTACATGAAGGTTACTAAAATAATGGTTTAATTAAACTAATTTATATGCTTTGTGTAATTTAATTACATTATTGCTGGTTTACGTTATGACTTCTGGCTTTATCCGCTAAACCATAAAAACACCTTGTACCAATGCTTCCTTGCCTTAGTCGACGCCATTGGGTATAAAAACGCCGACGACTCGTCACAAAACCAATAATTAAAAAAACAACAGGGTGATTCTGTGTCTAATCCAAGCGCTTTAGGGGCTGTTCTTGCGCACAAAGCTCAGGCTTTTTCTGATTTTACTGGCCGAGCCATTTCTTGGCTCACATTCATTATGATGCTGTTAATGACCACTGTGGTCTTGTTGCGATACGGTTTCAATATGGGTTGGATTGCGATGCAGGAGAGTATTCTTTATCTCCATGCGTTTGTGCTTATGTTAGGGATGGCGTATACCCTTAGTAAAAACGAACATGTTCGTGTCGATATTTTCTATCGTCGGTTTACCCCTTCTAAACAAAAGTGGGTAAATATACTGGGCCATCTTGTTTTTCTGATTCCGACCTGCGTTTTCGTCATGATTTTGAGCTGGCAGTATGTTGCTCAGTCCTGGCAAATTCTTGAAGGCTCGCAAGAAGCAGGGGGATTACCTCTGGTTTATTTATTGAAATCCCTTTTGATCATTACACCCTTGTTATTGATTATCGAAGCCTTGGCTCAAATCGTTCTGTTGTTGGCAGGTAAAACCGCTTTTGCCGAAAAAGAAGAAGAGGTGCTGTAATGGAGTGGTTAGCCATCTTAATGTTTGTCTGCGTTTGCGCTGTTCTGATGCTGGGCTATCCAGTGGCTTTTTCTTTGGCTGGGACCGCATTGATTTTTGCCGGCATTGGCAGCGTCCTCGGGGCGTTTGATGCTAGTTTATTAAATGCGTTGCCAAGTCGCCTTTACGGCATTATGACGAATCAAACTTTGCTCGCTGTCCCCATGTTTGTCTTTATGGGCGTGATGTTAGAAAAATCGAAAGTAGCTGAGCAACTATTAGTCAGCTTGACCAAGGCTATGGGTGGTCTACCTGCAGGCATGGGCATTGCGGTAACGCTAGTGGGGGCGTTAATGGCCGCTAGCACAGGTATCGTTGGGGCGACAGTAGTGACCATGGGACTTCTAGCGTTACCGAGCATGATGAAACAGGGGTATAACTCGAGTTACGCAACGGGTGTAATCGCTGCAACGGGGACCCTTGGTCAGATCATTCCTCCTTCAATCGCCTTGGTATTACTTGGCGATGTTCTCTCCAGTTCTTATCAACAAGCGCAGTTGGCGCAGGGGATCTTTTCGCCAGAAACTATTTCTGTAGGCGATCTGTTTGCTGCCGCGATTGTACCTGGGTTTGTATTGGTGGGCTTGTATTTGCTGTATTCGCTAGGAGTGGGGCTATTTAAGCCGGATTGGACACCCAAAGCGGCAAAAGCAGACAAAGTTCCATTAAAAGAAATTCTTGGTAGCTTGATTCCTCCTTTGTTCCTAATTGTCATCGTTTTGGGTTCTATTCTGAGAGGCGTCGCAACTCCGACGGAAGCGGCCGGTATTGGCGCATTTGGTGCGACAGTGATTGCGTTGGTGAAACGCAAACTATCTTTAGAAGTGCTCAAAGCCGTGATGCAATCGACTCTATCTGTAACATCGATGGTCTTTATGATCTTGATAGGTGCATCAATTTTCTCACTTGTATTCAGAGGGTTTGGTGGTGAAGAACTGGTTCACGTCATGTTCCAAAATATGCCAGGCGGAACATTCGGTGCCTTGCTGATTGTAATGGCAGTTATCTTTCTATTAGGTTTTATCCTTGATTTCATTGAGATAACTTTTGTAGTTGTGCCGCTTGTCGCGCCCGTTTTATTTATGATGGGGGTTGACCCAATCTGGCTGGGGATCATGATTGCAATTAACTTACAAACTTCGTTCCTGACTCCGCCATTTGGATTCGCACTCTTCTATCTGCGTGGAGTGACACCTAAGTCAATTCCTACGGCGGCTATTTACAAAGGCGTATTACCCTTTATATTGATGCAGATACTGATGCTTGTTGCGCTTGCCATTTGGCCAGAGCTTGCGACGACACTACCGAAATACATTTACAGTTAAGAGATTGAAGGATACAAAAATGACAAAATGGGTTTCTCGAATACTGGCAGCCTTAGCTTTGACAACAGTTTTAGCGTCCTGTGGCGGCGAAAAACAAGCAGCTTCTGCGACGTCAGCTGAGGCTAAAACATACAATTGGAAACTCGTTACCAGTTGGCCCAAAAACTTTCCCGGCTTGGGCACTGCACCTGAGAACTTTGCCAAACTTGTCAATGAAATGAGCGCTGGCCGTTTGACGGTAAAGGTTTATGGCGCCGGTGAAATTGTTCCTGGGTTTGAAGTGTTTGATGCGGTGTCTCAAGGTACTGCGCAAATGGGTCATGCCGCGTCTTATTATTGGAAAGGTAAAATGCCTGCTGCCCCTATCTTCACAGCCATGCCATTTGGTTTTAATGCACAAGAAACTAACGGCTGGCTACATTACGGTGGCGGACTTGAGTTGTGGCGTGAATTGTATAAACCGTTTGGAGTCATCCCATTTGCTGGCGGTAACACTGGCGTACAAGCTGCAGGTTGGTTTAAAAAAGAAATCAACAGTATTGATGACTTACAAGGTTTAAAAATTCGTATCCCAGGTTTGGGCGGTGAAGTTATGAAGAAAGTTGGCGCAGTACCTGTGGCGTTAACTGGTGGAGAGTTATTTACTTCCCTACAGTCTGGTGCGATTGATGCTACAGAATGGGTAGGCCCATATAACGATTTAGCCTTTGGTTTCTACAAAGTGACGGACTTCTATTACACATCTGGCTGGCATGAGCCTGGTGCGATGTTGGAATTCACGGTTAACGAAAAAGCGTTTAAAGAATTGCCTAAAGATTTGCAAAAGATTGTTGAAGTGGCAACTCGCGCTGTAAACCAAGACATGTTAGACGAATACACTGCACGTAATAATGCCGCAATAGATACGCTTAAGAATAAACACGGCGTTAAATTCATGGCATTGCCTAAAGACGTGATGACAGCATTAAAACAAGCAAGTGCGGAAGTCATTGCTGAGCAAGAAAAAGCGGATCCTATGTTCGCAAAGGTAATGGCGTCTTATAAGCAATTCCAAAATCAAGTCTCTGCTTATCACCAACTGTCAGAAGTTGAATATTACAAAAATCGCGACGGCGAATAGACAGTTATTCAAAATTAGGCGGCAAGTCAGATCTGTTTTTTAACGGAGCACAGGTAAACTTGCCGCAATTTTTATAAGCTCATGTTCGAGCGAATTAAATAAATAGGAATCTATAACATGGTTATCAAACCAAAAATTCGTGGTTTTATCTGTACTAACGCTCACCCTGCGGGCTGTGCGGAGAGTGTCAACCGTCAAATTGAATATGTTAAGCAGCAAGAATTCACGGCAGATGGCCCGAAAAACGTTTTGGTTATTGGTGCATCAACTGGTTACGGCTTAGCGTCTCGAATCGTATCGACCTTTGGTCACGGTGCCAAAACACTTGGTATTTTCTTCGAAAAAGAAGGCACGGAGAGAAAAACTGGTACAGCAGGCTGGTACAATACCGCTGCATTCCAAAAAGCTGCCGATGAAGCTGGTATTTATTCTAAGAATATTAACGGTGACGCTTTCTCGAATGAAATCAAAGCCAAGACTATCGAAACTATTAAAGCTGATATGGGTAAAATCGATTTAGTCGTTTATTCTTTGGCATCACCACGTCGTACAGACCCAAATACGGGTGAGGTGTACTCATCTACGTTGAAGCCAATTGGTGAGTCAATCACGACGAAAAACTTAAACACTTCTAAGCGCGTCATTGATGAAGTGTCGGTTGTAGCGGCAAACGAAGACGAAATCGCCAATACGGTTAAAGTTATGGGCGGTGAAGACTGGGAAATGTGGATCGACGCTTTAAAAGAAGCGGATGTACTTGCAGAAGGTTTTAAAACAACGGCTTATACTTACATTGGTAAAAAGTTAACTTGGCCAATCTATGGTCACGCGACTATCGATAAAGCCAAAGAAGATCTAGATCGCGCTGTTTTAGCGATTCGCGAACTAACTTCAGATCTTAAAGGCGAAGCGTACGTTTCATCTCTAAACGCGGTTGTAACTCAAGCGAGCTCTGCGATTCCGATTATGCCGCTGTATATCTCTGCATTATTCAAAGTAATGAAAGAAGACGGTACATACGAAGGCGTGATTCAGCAAATTGCTGCGTTGTTCAAAGAGAATCTGTTTGGTGAAACACCTCGCTTTGACGATGGTGGTCACTTATTCCAGAACTACAAAGAACTTGAAGATGCAGTTCAAGAACGTGTTCAAAAAGTTTGGGATACGGTTGATACTGACACTATCGATGAGATGACTGACTATAAAGGTTATCACCAAGAGTTCTTACATCTGTTTGGTTTTGATTACGACAACGTAGATTACGACGCAGACGTTAATCCAGAAGTGGAAATCAATGGCATGATCTAGTTCTGCCTGATACAAAAAAGCCGAGTTAAATACTCGGCTTTTTTATTGATTTTCAGTGTCTAAAAGTAACCTTCGTAGTTTGCAGTTGCAGACGATGTTTCCCACGTTCCATTAGTGTAAAGAACATCCGC